>NZ_POXP01000001.1:0-600000 GCF_003044935.1 Neisseria subflava
AGATAAAGGGAATAAAGATATGTACTCAAAGGCATTTAACGGAAAACGGAATAGGGCAACTGTGCAGAGGGGGTATTCTTTGATACAGCTGTTGGTGGTGATGCTGTTGGTTTCGATATTGGCGACGTAAGATATTAGGCCGTCTGAAAGATACTTAAGATTAGCTTTCAGACGGCCTTGTTATAAGATGAATTTTTGATATTGGCGTACTTTTTTAAATACAGATAAAATCCCTGCTAATTATTTATAACAATATTTTAGGATACACAGTGCTTGCTTTGGATTATTGTCATCAAAAGGTTGCCGAAAGCCATTCCAGTTTTTTATCCGGCTTTCGTTTTTTATCGGTAGAAAAACGGAATGCGATCACTGTTTTATACGCTTTTTGTCGCGAACTAGACGATGTAGTTGATGGCTGTACCGATCCAAATGTAGCTCAGATAACGTTGAACTGGTGGCGCAGTGATTTGGAGAAAGTGTTTAATAATGAGATGCCTGAGCATCCCGTTCATCAAGCTTTAAAAGATATTCGGGCAAATTTTGATTTGCCGAAGAATGAATTTGAAGCTTTGATTGATGGCATGCAGATGGATTTGGAGCAGGCTCGTTATGGTAGTTTTGATGAATTAAAGCTGTATTGCCACTGTGTTGCAGGGGTAGTGGGGTGCCTTATTGCGCGGATTTTAGGTTTTTCCAATCCAAAAACTTTGGAATATGCGGACAAAATGGGCTTGGCTTTGCAGTTGACGAACATTATTCGTGATGTGGGCGAAGATGTGCGACAGGGAAGAATTTATCTGCCGATAGAGGAAATGCAGAAGTTTGATGTTCCTGCCAACGTAATTATGCAGTGCAAACCGACAGAAAATTTTGCAAAATTGATGCAGTTTCAAGTGAATAGGGCGCGTGAAACTTATCGTGAAGCGATGTTGCTTTTGCCGGCTGAGGATAAGAAATCGCAGAAAGTCGGCCTGATTATGGCGGCTATTTATTATGCGTTGTTGAATGAAATTGACCGTGATGGTGCGCAAAATGTGTTGACTTATAAAATTGCGATTCCTTCTCCCCGTAAAAAACGTATTGCTTTGAAAACTTGGCTGTTTGGATTTAAACCATGAATACTAAGCGTCCAAAAATTGCCGTGATTGGTGCCGGTTGGGCAGGTTTGTCTGCGGCGGTTTCCCTGATTCATCGAGCTGATATTTCTTTGTTTGAGGCTGGGAGACAGGCAGGCGGTAGGGCGCGTGCCTTGTCTGGGAAAGATGATGGATTCAGCTTTTTGGATAATGGGCAGCATATCTTGTTGGGTGCGTATCATGGTGTTCAAACTTTGATGCAACATATTGGCGTTCAACCTGAATCAGCCTTTTTACGCCAGCCTTTGCGATGGTATATCCATGAAGGATTACAATTTCAGACGGCCTCTCTGCCTGCGCCTTGGCATTTGCTTGTCGGTATCCTGCGTGCGAAAAATCTTTCTTTTTCATTGAGAATCAAATTGCTGTCGGATATGTCGGCATTGCAACGTTGGGCTGCTCATCATAAAACCGATTTGACGGTTGCGAAGTGGTTGAGAACACGAAATATTCCCCGCAGCCTGCTTGGCCAATTTTGGCAACCTTTGGTCTGGGGTGCTTTAAATACGCCATTAGAACAGGCATCGTTGCGCATTTTATGTAATGTATTGAATGATGGCGTGTGGTCTGAAAAGGCGAACAGCGATTATCTTTTGCCTAAGCAGGATTTAGGGCGGATCGTAGCCGAACCGGCTTTGGATTTCTTACTCACGCATGGTGCAAAAATACATCTTGAAACCCGTATTACACATTTAAACCATCATATCGATGGCCGAATTGAAATCAATGGCGAAGTATTTGATGCGGTAGTTTTGGCTGTTGCTCCATATCATGTTGACGCGCTTTTGCCTGAAGATACGCCTGACTATATTCAGACGGCCTATCAATCGTTGCATTACCATGCGATTACCACGGTTTATTTGCGTTATGCCCAAGCAGTCAAACTGCCTGCACCTTTAACCGGATTTGCCGATGGTACGGCGCAATGGGTGCTGCGTCGGGGGGCATTGGGTTTACTGGATAATGAAGTTGCGGTTGTTATCAGCGTTTCCGATTGCACTGAGGCTTGGAAGGATAAAGATTTGGCCGAGAAAGTTCATGCGGACATTAAGCGGGTTTGTCCGGATTTGGGTAAGCCTGAAGCCGTACGCATTATTACGGAAAAACGCGCGACTACGGCGACAACGGTTGATTTTGTACAACCTGATTTCTCATGGCTGCACCATCGCCGTATTTATCCGGCCGGCGACTATCTCCATCCTCGCTATCCGGCAACATTGGAAGCTGCAGTTCAGTCAGGCTTTGCCGCGGCTGAAAAGCTTATGCTGGATTTGCGGGTTGAATAAACTGAGGCCGTCTAAATGTTCAGACGGCCTTTTTGACTTTACAAAACTTACCAAGCCGATACAATATCTGAAACCATAAAGTTCAAGGAAAAGTCATGACGACATTAGCGAACAAAACCATCTTGATTACCGGCGCATCCCAAGGTTTGGGCGAGCAGGTTGCCAAAGCCTATGCGGCTGCCGGAGCGACTGTCATTTTGGTGGCGCGTCATCAAAAGCGTTTGGAAAAAGTATATGATGCCATTGTGGCTGCGGGCAGCCCTGAGCCGTTTGCCATCTGCTTTGATTTGATGAGTGCAGAGGAGAAAGAGTTTAAGCAATTCGCGGAAACTATTGATGAAGCAACCGGCGGAAAATTGGATGGCGTGGTGCATTGTGCCAGCTATTTCTATGCCTTGTCGCCATTGGATTTCCAAACTGTATCGGAATGGGTCAACCAATACCGTATCAACACCGTTGCGCCTATGGGCTTGACCCGTGCGCTGTTCCCATTGTTGAAGCAATCCGAAGACGCTTCTGTGATTTTTGTCGGCGAAAGCCACGGCGAAAAACCGCAAGCCTATTGGGGCGGTTTCGGTGCCTCCAAAGCCGCGCTCAATTATTTGTGTAAAGTGGCCGCGGATGAGTGGGAACGTTTTGACAACCTGCGTGCCAATGTTTTGGTGCCGGGTGCCATCAATTCGCCACAACGTATCAAATCTCATCCGGGCGAATCGAAAAGCGAACGTAAAAACTACGAAGATGTCCTGCCGCAATTTATTTGGTGGGCAAGCCAAGAGAGCAGGGGGCGGACAGGCGAAATCGTCTATCTGTAAATCTACCTGCTCAGAGTGGTTTGAAAACATGAGGCCGTCTGAAATCTATATTTTCAGACGGCCTTTAACTTATTGAGTTTTATATCTAAATAATATGAAAGTTTGATGTTTGGACATGTTAGCAGGCAAACATCAGGCTGGCACAAAATTAGATATAGTAATCTAAGTTATAGTTATATTGGATAAATATGACGGAATTTGACTTTATCAGACAATATTTGCAGCGACAAAAATCGGAAGGTCTAATTTTAGGCATAGGGGACGATGCCGCTATTATTCGCCCAAGTAACGGATTTGATTTATGTTTTAGCGCTGATATGTTGGTCAAAGGCAGACATTTTTTTGAAGATGTTTCGCCTGAAGATTTGGCATGGAAAATGCTTGCAGTAAATTTATCCGATATGGCCGCTATGGGTGCCAAGCCGCGTTGGGTGTTGCTCAGTGCTGCGTTGCCTGAATTGAATCAAGACTGGCTCAAACGGTTTTGCGATAGCTTTTTTGCTTTGGCCGCGCGTTTTGATACGGTGTTGATTGGTGGCGATACCACCAAAGGCGATTTGGTCTTTAATGTAACGATAGTAGGTGAAGTTCCGACAGGGTGTGCCCTGCGGCGTGATGCGGCCGAAGTCGGCGACGATATTTGGGTATCGGGTCGGTTGGGTTTGGCTGCCGCTGCGTTGAACAAACATCTTGGGCATTATCAATTGCCGTCTGAAATCATGGCAGTTTGCGATGATAAATTGCTCCGTCCGGAACCGCGCGTTTCATTGGGTCAGGCATTGTTGCCGTTTGCCCATGCCGCGCAAGATGTTTCAGACGGCCTGGCTCAAGATGTGGGGCATATTTTAAAAGCCTCTGCTGTCGGGGCGGAAATATTTGCCGATTGTGTGCCGTCGTTGCCTGAATTGAAAAACGTTTTGTCGCGCGAACAATGGTTGTCGGCAGTATTGGCCGGCGGCGATGATTACGAACTGATTTTTACTGCTGCTCCAGAAGACAGGGAACGCGTTTGTCAGGCAGCGGAACAAAGTGGCGTACCGGTCGCCCGAATTGGTAAAATTACTGACTCAGGCCGTCTGAATATTTTGGATGCCGAAGGCGGCGTATTGGAACTGACTTCTTTAGGATTTGATCATTTTGGCTGAACGTAAACCTACTTTTTCTTGGCTGTTGCACAAACCATTGTGTTTTTTAGGATTCGGTTTCGGCAGCGGCTTATCGCCGGTTGCGCCGGGTACGGCCGGAACGCTGGCAGCATTACCTCTGGCTTTTGTATTGTGCCTGTTGGGCATAGACGGCTGGATATTGCTTTTATTGTGTGTCGCCCTGTTTTTCTGGGGTATCCGCATTTGCGGTTATACCGAGAGGGAACTGGGCATTCAGGATTACGGCGGTATCGTTTGGGATGAAATTGTTGCGATGCTGTTGGTGCTGTCGCTGATTCCGTTTAAGTGGAGCTGGTGGCTGGCCGCTTTTGTTATTTTCCGCTTGTTTGATGCGTTGAAACCATGGCCGATCAAATGGTTTGACCGGCGGATTCATGGAGGTTTAGGCATTATGCTTGATGATTTGATTGCGGCTGCGATGACCTTGATGGTCTTAGGCCTGTTTTATTGGATCGCGTGATACGTTTTAAGTGTTTCGACCCTTTGCAAAAATAGGGCGGACACGCCGGAATTATCCGGATTGAAATAAAATAAATACCATACGGGGTAAACAATTATGAATGAAATCGAGATTAACGTGGAGCCGCGTTATATGGCCGGTCAGAGCGACGTCTATCGCGATCGCTATGCCTTCAATTATCTGATTACCATCTGCAACCGCAGTGATGAAATCATTACTTTGCGTCAGCGTTTTTGGGAAATCACCGACGGACACGGTGAGACAGAGCAGGTCGGTCATGCCGGCCTGATTGAAGAGCAACCTGTTTTGTACCCGGGCGAAGCCTATGAGTACAACAGCGGTTCGCAAATCAGCACGCCTTGGGGCAGCATCGAAGGCGCGTATGAGTTTGAAGACAGCATCGGCAAACGTTTCGTTATCGGGGTGCCGAAGCTTGAATTCAAAGCAGGCTTTACTTTGCAATAGACCGTCTGAAAAATGAAAAACCGGAACATGCGAAATGTTCCGGTTTTGTTTTTTCAGACGGCCTTATCAGTCTTTGCAAGGCTGTACCAATACCCACGGCGCCACGACAACCGCCCACATTTCCTGCTTATCCGATAAAAATGTGCGCGCCATATCATCGCTGATGGCACCGAATTTGCCTTGTTCCATCCAATGTTTCAATGGCGCGGCTTCATCTTCGGCAACATGGCGGGCGACGGCAATCAAATCCAAATCAGGTGCTACATAGACGGCGGCACCGCGTGCGAAGTGGGGTTGCAGCTCTTCCCATGAAATGCGGGCAGTTTCGGTATTGAGTTTTTCGTTTGAGAGTGGAATAGACATAGGGCAATCATCAAATAAAAAATGGATTGTAACCGATATTCGGCCTTTTGCCCGATGCCGTCTGAAAACGAAAGAAATTTACAGGGTTAACGTTATACAGTATCATTTTAATGTTTTAATTTTCTTTCAGACGGCCTGTTGTCCGTATTCGGGCAAGGGCGGTTTTAGGCTTATGAATTCTGTATTGTTGACCGGATTGCTGCAAAGGCTGCTGATTGCGCTTGCCGCATTGGCGGCGTTGTGGGCTGTATATTTTTGGGCGGTGTCGCCATGAGTATCGTGGTGGAAAATCTGACGGTCAGCTATCAGCGCAGGCCGGTGGTGCACCATGTGGATATGGTGTTTGAAGATGGCAAGATGTGGACGATTTTCGGGCCGAACGGCGCGGGCAAATCGACCCTGCTCAAAGCCATTATGGGCTTGCAGAAGACGGACACGGGCAGCGTGCGCTATGAAAATATGGCGCGCAAGAACATTGCCTATTTGCCGCAGCAGTCGGATATTGACCGCAGCCAGCCGATGACGGTGTTTGAACTGGCGGCGATGGGGCTGTGGTATGAAATCGGATTTTTTGGACGCGTAAACGCGGAGCAGAAAAAGCGCGTGATGGCGGCGTTGGAACGCGTCGAAATGCAGGATTTTGCCACGCGCCAAATTGCGCATTTGTCCAATGGCCAGTTCCAACGCGTATTGTTTGCGCGGATGCTGGTGCAGGATGCCAAATTTTTGCTGCTGGACGAACCGTTTAACGCGGTAGATGCGCGGACGACTTATGCGCTGTTGGAAGTTTTGCGCCAGTGCCATCAGGACGGTCAGGCTGTGATTGCCGTGTTGCATGATTACGAGCAGGTGAGGGCATATTTTGCCAACACGCTGCTTTTGGCGCGTGAAAAAGTGACTGCCGGTGCGACTGAAAATGTGTTGACCGATGAGTTTTTGGCACAGGCAAACCGAATGATGCAGAAACAGGAAGCGGCCGATTGGTGCGCGGTTTAATGGACAAGGCCGTCTGAAAGTAAGTATTTTTCAGACGGCCTAAGGCTTTCAGAGATTAATAAAAAAGCGATAAAACATGGATTTATATGAGTTGGTCGTCGCGCCGTTCGCCGAATTTGACTTTATGCGCTATGCCCTGGCATCGATTTTCTGCCTGGCATTGAGCGCGGCGCCTGTCGGTGTGTTTTTGGTGATGCGTCGCATGAGTTTGGTGGGTGATGCCTTGAGCCATGCGGTTTTGCCCGGTGCGGCCATTGGTTATATGTTTGCCGGCTTGAGTTTGCCTGCAATGAGCGTCGGCGGTTTTGCAGCCGGTTTGCTGATGGCTTTGTTGGCCGGTTTGGTCAGCCGGTTTACTTCATTGAAAGAAGATGCAAACTTTGCCGCATTTTATTTGAGCAGCCTCGCCATCGGTGTGGTTTTGGTCAGCAAAAACGGCAGCAGCGTCGATTTGCTGCATTTGCTGTTTGGCTCGGTGTTGGCGGTGGATATTCCGGCTTTGCAGCTGATTGCCGTTTCTGCGAGTGTCACTATTTTGCTGATGGCGGTCATGTTCCGCCCGCTGGTGTTGGAAAGCATAGACCCTTTGTTCCTCAAGGCTGTCGGCGGCAAGGGCGGCTTTTGGCATGTGCTGTTTTTGGTGCTGGTCGTGATGAATCTGGTTGCGGGTTTTCAGGCATTGGGTACGCTGATGTCGGTCGGTTTGATGATGTTGCCGGCGATTACCGCCAGACTGTGGGCAAAAAGCATGGGTTGGCTGATGATTTTGTCGGTCGCATTGGCTTTGCTTTGCGGCTTGGCAGGACTGTTGTTTTCCTACCATATCGAAATCCCGTCCGGCCCGGCGATTATTTTATGCTGCGGCACGCTTTACCTGATTTCCGTCGTGTTCGGTTGGGAAGGCGGCATTTTGGCAAAATGGCTGCGCCGCAAGAAACACCGCACGGCATGATTTTTCAGACGGCCGCTTGAATAATCAGGCGGTCTGTTTTATGATGATGTTAATGTTACGTTATATCACTGGAGAGAATATGAAACATTGGAAACTCGGCATCGTTGCCGCATTATTGACCGGTGCCGCTTATGCCGCTCCGCTGCCTGTTGTTACCAGCTTCAGCATTTTGGGCGACGTGGCCAAACAGATTGGTGGCGACCGTGTGGCCGTTCAAAGCTTGGTGGGCCCCAACCAAGACAGCCATGCCTACCACATGACCAGTGGCGACATCAAAAAAATCCGCAGTGCCAAATTGGTATTGCTCAACGGTTTGGGCTTGGAAGCCGCCGATGTACAGCGTGCAGTCAAACAGAGCAAAGTTCCTTTCGCCGAAGCGACCAAAGGCATTCAGGCTTTGAAAGCAGAAGAGGGCGGCCATCATCATGACCACGATCATGAAGGCCATCATCACGATCACGGCGAGTTTGACCCGCACGTTTGGACCGACCCCGTCCTGATGGGTACTTATGCGCAAAACGTTGCCAATGCGCTGATTCAAGCCGACCCTGAAGGCAAAACCTACTATCAGCAACGTTTGGGTAACTATCAAATGCAGCTGAAAAAACTGCACAGCGATGCGCAGGCTGCCTTTAATGCCGTACCTGCCGCCAAGCGTAAAGTCTTGACCGGACACGATGCGTTTTCTTACATGGGCAAACGCTACAATATTGAATTCATCGCCCCTCAAGGCGTGAGCAGCGAAGCCGAGCCGTCTGCCAAACAAGTGGCTTCCATTATCCGCCAAATCAAACGCGAGGGCATTAAAGCCGTCTTTACTGAAAATATCAAAGACACGCGCATGATTGACCGTATTGCCAAAGAAACCGGCGTTAATGTCAGCGGACGTTTGTATTCCGATGCATTGGGTGGCGCACCGGCAAACAGCTACATCGGCATGTACCGCTACAATGTCAAAGTTATGACCGATGCCATGAAAAAATAAAGCGGCTTAAGGATAAAGGCCGTCTGAAACCTTAAAAACAAGGTTTCAGACGGCCTTTTATATGCTTATTTTTGAAATAAACCGTCAAATTTAGAATATAAAAATAAAATTTGTGCTATTGAAAGTTTAATTATCAAAAATTCATGCTAATTTGCCTGGTAAGTACGCACCATCCGTGCGAATTGCTTATCGGCTGTCCGTCAGCCACTCACGGCTTGACTTCACCCTGTTACAATTCGGCATCTTCACGTTTCTTAATATTACATCATGAGCAACCATTCGTCTTGGTCATCCAAAATCGGCTTTGTGCTTGCGGCGGCAGGCTCGGCCATCGGTTTGGGTGCAATTTGGAAATTCCCTTATACAGCCGGTACCAACGGCGGCGCCGTATTCTTTCTTTTATTTTTGATTTTCACTATTTTGGTAGCCTTGCCGGTTCAATTGGCCGAGTTTTACATCGGCCGTACGGGCGGTAAAAACGCCATTGATTCCTTTAAAGTATTACGTCCGGGTTCGCAGTGGCCGTGGGTTGGCCGCATGGGCGTGGCCGCATGTTTTATTTTGCTGTCGTTTTACAGCGTGGTCGGCGGCTGGGTATTGAACTACGTCGTGCACAGCTTTACCGGCGAAATTCACGTTGGCGCAGACTTTAAGGCACTGTTTGAAAATACGATTTCGTCACCATTTGGCTCGCTATTTTACCAAGGCTTGTTCATGCTGATTACTATTTGGGTGGTCAAAGGCGGCGTTTCAGACGGCATTGAAAAGGCAAACCGCGTGTTGATGCCGGGTTTGTTTATCCTCTTTATCGCGCTGGCTATTCGTTCACTGACCTTGCCCGGTGCAATGGACGGCGTGGCATTTTTGTTGAAACCGGATTGGTCGTATTTGAAACCCGGCACGATGCTGACTGCTTTGGGACAGGCATTTTTTGCCTTGAGTATCGGCGTGTCCGCGATGATTACCTATGCTTCGTATTTGGGTAAAGATCAGGATATGTTCCGTTCCGGCCATATGATTATGTGGATGAACCTGTTTGTATCGCTGCTGGCCGGTTTGGTGATTTTCCCTGCGGTATTTGCCTTCGGTTTTGAACCCGGCCAAGGCCCTGGTTTGATTTTTGTCGTGCTGCCTGCGGTTTTCATGAAAATGCCGATGGGTACATATTTGTTTGCCGTGTTTATGCTGTTGGTTGTCTTTGCCACGCTGACTTCCGCGTTTTCCATGCTGGAAACCGTTATCGCGGCAACCATCCGCCAAGACGAGAAAAAGCGCAGCAGCCATGCTTGGGTAACCGGCATTGCGATTTTTATAGTCGGTATTCCTTCAGCGCTGTCTTTCGGTGTATGGAGCGAGTTTAAAATTTTCGGCAAAACCATTTTTGATTTGTGGGATTTTATTATTTCCGCCGTCATCATGCCGATTGGCGCATTGAGCGTTGCCGTGTTTACATCATGGGTTCAGGACAAACAGTCTGTCTTGCGCGATGCAGGCATGGGCAGTACCATTCCGAAACAGCTGCTTTATCTGTGGCTGGGTGCGCTTCGCTATCTTGCGCCGATTGCGATTATTGTGGTGTTCATCAACTCTTTGGGTTTGATTTAATCCGATAGTGAGCAAACAGTCCGGCGTTGCATTGCTTCGCCGGACTGTTTGTTTAAAAACATCATTAAAAATATTAAGGCCGTCTGAAAATTTTTCAGACGGCCTTTTTATAGATGCGCGAGGCTGATTAGAACTTCGCTTGCAGTCTCAGCCATGCAGTACGGCCGGGTTCGTTCACGCGCATGGTTTGTGTACCGGCAGAAGGGTCGCCGCCGCGGCTGACGAATTCAGCATAGGTTTTGTTGAACACGTTGTCCACGCCGCCTTGCAATGTGGCGTATTTACTGAATTTCCAACCGGCATTGAGCGAGAGTACGCCAAAGCCCGAAGAAGCGCCGATGTCTTGGCCGACGATATTGCCTTGGCCTTTGCTGTAACGGTTTTGTTTGGCTACGACGCGCCATAATGCGCCCGCGCTGAATTTGCCGTTGTCAAAGGCGAGGGTGTTGTTCCACTCGAGCGGCGGCGTTTGTGCCAAAGGTTTGCCGTCGGTACGGTTTTTGCCGTGGGTGTAGGCGAGGCTGGTGCCGACTTCCCAGTTAGGCGCAAATGTCCATTTGACTTCGGCTTCGCCGCCAAAGCGTGAAGCGTTGATGTTGCGTACGTTGAAATTCATGCCTTGGCGCTCCATCATGATGAAGTCTTTGATGTCGCTGCCGAATACGGATACAGACGCGTGGAGGTTAGGACGTTTCCAGATTACACCAGCATCGATTTGGCGGTTTTGCTCTGCGCGGATGGCTTTGTTTTCAGAGCGCAGGCGTTCCCAGTAGTCAGGCGCACGTTCGGCAATACCGAAGCCGGCATAGTATTTCAGGCCGTTGTCCGTATTTCTTTCCCAGCGCAGGAAGCCTGAGTTCAAATTGAATTTTTGATGTTTCAAAACGGGGTCGGTCACGCGCGCGGTATCGTAATGCGCTTTGACTTGGTCATGGCGCAAACCTGCTACCCAGCGTTGATTGTCGGTTTGCTGCCAAGAGGCTTCGGTGAAAATACCCCATTGTTTGAAACTTTGGTTGGGCATATAAGGCTTGTGGCTGTAACCGTCGCCGCCACGCTCATGACGCGCGACGTGGACGTCATCCAAATAATCCAAACCGGTTTGCAGGTTGAGCTTGTCCCAGTCGAAAGTGGCTTTCAGACGGCCTGTATCGGTATTGCGTTTAGGGTTGTTGGCATTTTTAATCTGCTTGCCGGCAGGATTGTAGATGGTACGCAGGCTGTATGTGTCCATCACGTGGTCGATTTCGCTTTTACCGTAGCGCAGTTCCAATTCGCTGAACCATGGTGTGAGGTTGCGTTGGGTAAAACGTATGTTCCACGCATCACGGTCGAATTTGCTACCGTCCATCATACGGTCGGCGTAGGCAACCTTGGCTCTGCTGCGTTCGTATGTGCCGGCAATGGTGGTGTTTTCTGTCGGAGTAACACCCAGTTGTAACATTTGGCTGTCGCGTTTGAAGTTGGAGTGAATGCGGTTGCCGTCGCCGTCTTTGTAATCGTCGGCTTCGTTATGGGAGATATTGGTACGGACATAGCCGTATTTGCCGCCAAACTCGGCTTCCAGCGAGCCGTCAAGGCGGTCGTTGCTGCCTGCTGTCAGAGTGGCATTGATGTTGTAAGGTTTTTCAGTGAAATCAGGATCTTTACGGATAAATTGCACTGAGCCGCTGACCAAACCCATGCCTTGGGTAACGGTTTGTGGGCCTTTGGTGACCACGACTTTATCAAATGAATTTGGGTGGATATAGGCGGTCGGCGGGGCCATGCGCATACCGCAACCGCCATAAATAAACTGGTCGTCGGCATTGACGGAGAGGCGCGAGCCGCCCAAACCACGGAACAGCGGATCGCCCGAGCTGCCGCCTTTGCGGATGATGCTCATGTTGGGCACGGATTGTAAAAGGTCTGCCCCGTCTCCGGCAGGGAGGGGTTGCAAAGCAGCTTTGGGGTTGAAAGTAACGCGATTGGCTTTTTCTTGTTGTGTGCCGGTGACGGTGACAGGGGAAAGGGTAACCGTTTCTTCAGGTGTAGGATCGGTATCTGCCCATGCTTGGGATACGGCTAAGGCAATGGGTAAGATAAGTAATGGTGGGTATTTCATATCGTTTCTCTCTATTATTAGGAATTATGTTAACTAATACCTAAGTATTATATATAAAGTCTAGTTAAATAGAAGCAGTGGGATTTTAATCTAAATCAATATTTTCAGATTTTGGGCGCATAGGTTGTTTATTAAGATTGGTCATACCAAAATATTGATTTGAAGGCATTGGTGAGGTTACTTGATAAAAATGAATGTGTTTGAATTAAACTGCTTGCGATGGAGAGAATGGCATTTCTTGACGAAAAAATAGGGGATTGATTAGAATGGGCGGCCAATTGGTCAATCCAATTTATGGCCATTTGAATACAACTGTCCTTCAATCATCAGGAATACAACATGACGAAATTGGTTCGTCCGCAAAAAATCAGCGATCAGGTCTTAGCCGTTTTGGAAGAACGTATCGCGACCGGCATTTATGAAGAAGGCAGTAAATTGCCTCCCGAACGTACGCTTGCGGAAGAATTCGGCGTATCGCGTCCGTCAGTCAGGGTGGCATTGAATATCTTGATTGCCAAGCAGGTTTTGGAAGCGCGGCAGGGCGATGGCTATTATGTTTCCGTCAAGCCGCAGCAGGATTTTTTACAAAGCTGGCAGGAGTTGCTCGGCAAACATACCAATTGGGAAACAGACGTTTTCGATTTCAGCTGTCACGTTGAGGGCTGTATGGCGGCACTAGCTGCCGAAAGACGGACTGACACCGATTTGAAACGCATTGATTTCTGGCGGCAGAAGTTTGAAACGGCCTGTGAAAGCGGAAATTTGGAGCATCAAGCCGAAGCAGACGTCAGCTTCCATCAAACCATTGCCGATGCCGCACACAATATCCTGTTCAGCCACCTTTCCAGCAGCCTGTTGAAAATGCTTTATCAGCAAACACGCAGCGGCATTATCTATATCCATCAAACCGAAGACCCGCGCCCGACACTGATTGCCCAGCACCGCGCTATTTTTGAAGCCATTGCCCAGGCTAAACCGGCCGAGGCTGCTGAAGCGGCCAAACTGCATTTAAATTATGTCGCCCGCCGCATTTTGCAGGACAGGGAATATCAAAGCCGCAGCGAGCATGCGGACGTATTGGCGCAAAATGATTTGAAACGGGTGGATTGGTAGCGTTTAAAAATAATCAGGCCGTCTGAATTTTTCAGACGGCCTGATTTTGCAAATAAGACCTTTTAGTGACACAATCTTCCTCATTCTGTCTAAAAACAAAGGAAGCACCATGTACCGTCATGTCGAGTATTATCCGGGTGACCCGATTTTGAGTTTGGTTGAAACCTTCAAGCGCGACGAGCGTTCTGAAAAAGTCAATTTGAGCATAGGCATTTATTTTGATGACGAAGGCAGAATGCCGGTTTTGGAATCTGTCCGCCGGGCAGAAGCAGAGCGTGCGGCCGTACCGCGACCATCGCCTTATCTGCCGATGGAAGGTTTGGACACTTATCGGAGTGCTGTTCAGCGTTTGCTGTTTGGGCAGGATAATCAGGCGCTGGCAGAAGGGCGCGTTGCAACCATACAGACTTTGGGCGGTTCGGGGGCGTTGAAAGTCGGTGCCGACTTTTTGCACCGTTGGTTCCCCGATGCAAAAGCCTATGTCAGCGATCCGACTTGGGACAACCATAAAGGCATTTTTGAAGGCGCAGGTTTTGAAGTGGGGACGTATCCTTATTACAACCCTGAAACCGTCGGCGTGAAATTTGAAGAAATGACTGCGTTTTTCAAAACATTGCCGGAAAACAGTATCTTGATTTTGCACCCTTGCTGTCAAAACCCGACTGGCGTCGATATGTCGCAAGCGCAATGGGATGAAGTGTTGGATATTATCAAAACGCACAAGCTGATTCTGTTTATGGATATTGCCTATCAAGGTTTCGGCGAGGATTTGGACAGCGATGCTTATGCGATTCGTAAAGCCGTCGAAATGGGACTGCCTTTGTTTGTCAGCAACTCTTTCTCGAAAAACCTGTCGCTGTACGGCGAGCGCGTCGGCGGTTTGAGCGTAGTGTGTCCTAATAAGGAAGAAGCAGAGCTGGTGTTCGGACAGTTGAAATTTACCGTCCGCCGCATTTATTCCAGCCCTGCCGCGCATGGTGCATACATCGCTTCTGATGTGATGAACAGCAATGATTTGCGTGCTTTATGGGAAAACGAGGTTTACGCCATGCGCGACCGCATCCGTGCCATGCGTCAGAAACTTTATGATGTTTTGACGACCAAAATCCCCAATCGCGATTTCAGCTATTTCATCAAACAGCGCGGCATGTTCAGCTATACAGGCCTGACCATAGAGCAGGTACACCGCCTGCGTGACGAGTTTGCCGTTTATCTGCTGGATTCAGGCAGGATGTGTGTGGCAGGATTGAATGCATCGAATATCGATTATGTGGCGGAAGCATTTGCCAAAGTGTTGCAATAGCCGTTCAATCTGAAATTGAATGTAGTTTTATTTGAAGTAAATCAAAAGGCCGTCTGAAAAATTTTCATCTTTCAGACGGCCTATTTATAATTGGCGCACCCAACAGGGATCGAACCTGTGACCTCCAGCTTCGGAAACTGACACTCTTCCAACTGAGCTATGGGTGCGAAAGCCGTAAGGTTAACGCATATTGGCTTTATTGGCAAAGTTTATCTTGAAAGTGTCTGAAAGTGGCATTGGCGGTCACTTTTTTGCATAGCTGGAATAATCAATTAACTACAAAGGCTTAGCAGAATTTAGATGGCCTTTTGAGGATTTTTGCGTATCTTTTTCTCAAGATGGATTGGAAAGCCTTTGCGAATTCAGTATAATCCAGCAAAATATTGTTAACTGCGTTTAACACATAAACTATAACTTACAGCACAACCTAACCTAACGGCGAGGCCTACCAAATGAAACAACTCCGCGACCACAAAGCCCAAGGCTCTGCATTGTTCACCCTTGTGAGCGGTATCGTTATTGTTATTGCAGTGATTTACTTCCTGATCAAACTGGCGGGAAGCGGTTCATTCGGCGATGTTGCCGAAACAACCGAAGCTGCGACTCAAACCCGTATCCAGCCAGTCGGCCAACTGAAATTGGGCGATGGTATTCCAGTCGGCGAGCGTCAAGGCGATCAGATTTTCAACAAAATCTGTATTCAATGTCACGCGGCGGACAGCATCGTCCCCAAAGCGCCTAAATTTGAAAACAAAGGCGATTGGGCACCTCGCATTGCCCAAGGTTTCGATACCTTGTTCCAACACGCTCTGAACGGTTTCAACGCAATGCCTGCCAAAGGCGGTGCAGCTGATTTGACCGATCAAGAATTGAAGCGCGTCATTACTTACATGGCCAACAAAGCCGGCGGTACTTTCCCTGATCCTGATGCCGCAGCTCCTGCCGATGCAGCCGCTTCCGGTGAAGCCGCTTCAGCTCCGGCGGCTGAGGGTGCGGCTCCTGCAGAAGCCCCTAAAGCAGATGCGGCCAAAGCAGATGACAAAGGTGCGGCAGCTCCAGCAGCCGGTGGCGCGGACGGCAAAAAAGTTTACGAAGCCAACTGCCAAGCATGTCACGGCGGTGCGGTTCCCGGTGTTCCTCATGTAGGTAAAAAAGAAGACTGGGCTCCTCGTATCAAACAAGGTAAAGACACCCTGCACAAACATGCAATCGAAGGCTTTAACGCAATGCCTGCCAAAGGCGGTAACGGTAGCCTGAGCGATGATGAAGTGAAAGCTGCAGTTGATTACATGGCTAATCAGTCTGGTGCTAAATTCTAAGATTTGATTTTGAATCTCGAATAGAAGGCGCATTCTGCAAAAGGATGCGCTTTTTTCGTGCAGGAAATCCGGATCTTGCTATAATACTGAAGTAGTAAATTATTCTCATGATCAAGGGGCGTCTGAAAGATTCAGACGGCCTTCGAATACAATCAAGATTCTTTTAAAGAAGTTCAACAATATTCACATACGACAAAACAATCACGGAGTTATCTCATGGCAAAAAAATATTTCGGTACTGACGGTGTACGCGGCGAAGTCGGTCAGTTTCCTATCAATCCTGATTTTGTCCTGAAATTAGGCTATGCGGCAGGTCAGGTTTTGGTGCAGCACGAAGGCGAAATCAAACCAACCGTCTTGATCGGTAAAGACACGCGTATTTCAGGCTATATGCTGGAAGCTGCGCTGATTGCCGGTTTTACCGCCGCCGGTGTCAATGTTATTCAAACCGGCCCTCTGCCGACTCCGGGTGTAGCGTATTTGACCCGCGCTTTGCGTTTGTCTGCCGGTGTGATGATTTCTGCTTCCCACAATGTTTATTCCGACAACGGCATTAAATTTTTTGCCGAAGGCGGTGTGAAGCTGAGCGATGAAATCGAGTTGGAAATCGAAGCCAAAATCGATGAGGAAATGAAAACCCAGCCGTCCAGCCGTCTTGGCCGTGCGCGCCGGATTAATGGTGCGGATGATCGCTATATCGAGTTCTGTAAATCCACTTTCCCAAGCCATTTGGACTTGCGCGGTCTGAAATTGGTGGTCGATACCGCCAATGGTGCGGGCTATGCAGTTGCGCCTAAAGTATTCCACGAATTGGGTGCGCAAGTAGTAAGCATCGGTGATGAGCCAAACGGCTACAACATCAATGAGAAATGTGGTGCGACCCATCCGAAAGCTTTGCAAGCGGCTGTGTTGCAAAATGAAGCCGATTACGGCATTGCCTTGGATGGCGATGGCGACCGTTTGATGATGGTTGACCGCAATGGCAAAGTGTATGACGGCGACAGCCTGATTTATGTGATTGCCAAAGCACGTGCGCACGAAGGCGTGGAAATCGGCGGCGTAGTGGGTACAGTGATGACCAATATGGCGATGGAAGTTGCTTTAAAAGAGCAGGGCGTTGACTTCTGCCGCGCCAAAGTGGGCGACCGCTATGTGTTGGAACAGCTTCATCAACGCGGTTGGCTGATTGGCGGCGAAGCCAGCGGCCATATTTTGTGTATGGACAAACACAATACCGGCGACGGCATCATTTCTGCGCTGCAAGTTTTGGCTGCACTGCAAACCTTGAATCAAGACCTTGCCACCGTTTGCGCCGATTGGCAGCCGTATCCGCAAACCATGATCAACGTCCGCATCAAAAAAGGTCAAAACTGGCAGGACGCTTCCAAAGAGGCTTTGGCTGAAGTGGAAAAAGAACTCGAAGGTAAAGGCCGCGTGGTCTTGCGTGCATCCGGTACTGAGCCTGTCGTGCGCGTGATGGTGGAAGCCAAGCAGGCAGACTGGGCGAAAAAAGGCGCAGAAAAAATTGCCGCTGCCATTCAAGGTCAAAAGTAACAGTGTGTTTGATATTGAATTGAACTAAATAAAAGGCCGTCTGTTGTTCAGACGGCCTTTGTGTTTTATTGGAAGCTTAGTTGCTCAAGACATCAACGCCTTTAGGAGGCGTAAATTTGAACATACCGCTGGAAAGGTTAGGCTTGGTGTTCAAACCGCTGAAGCTGATGCTGGTTTGGTTGCCGAAGCTGTCTTTCAGCTGCATGGCGGCGAGGTTGTCGCCTTTGAAGCCGATGCGGATGTATTGGTAGCCGGCGTTGTTTTTCTTAGGCGTAGCCAAAACGTAGTCGATACCGTTGGCAGAACCGTCTTCTTTCAGCGTGTAGCTGCTGTCCAATGCTGTTTTGTTGGAAAGGATGGCGGCAGGGCTATCACCGATGGTTTGGTCTTGTGAGGACTTGGTTACTTGCGCCAAATCTACGTCATAGAGCCAAATGGTTTTGCCGTCGCCAACGATGGTTTGTTTGTAGGGTTTGGTGTATTCCCATTTGAACAAGCCAGGGCGCAGGATTTTGAATGTACCGTGTGTGGTTTGGGTTTTCTTTTTGCTGTGAACGGTTTGGCTGAAGTTGCCGCTGATACCGTCAGCGTCATTATTGAATTTTTTCAGGGCATCCACTGCGCCGGCTTGTGCAAAGCCGATGGCTGAAGAAAGCAGCGCGGCAGCGGTCAGGGTGAACAGTCGGGTAGTTTTCATGTTTTGGTTCCTTGTTCGGAGAGATGGGTTCAGTATAGACGTTATGGTGTAACAGGCAAGGGGCTGAATGGAGGGTTTAATTTGTGTAAATATGAAAAATCCAATCAAGTGACTGAAATAATTTCATTTCTTCAGACGGCCTGCATTTGGTTTTGACGTTTTTTTAATGAAGCACACGATGGTTTGGTGTGGTATTTAATGTCATTTTACGGAAAGCGTGAAATTATAGTCTTTCTGTTTGCTTTTTAAAACGGTTATAATATTTATCTTTTTAAAACAATGGTTTTGTATGTATCTGAATCCTTATCCTTTATTGGAACAGGCTTTGCTGTCGGACAATCCGGATGAAAAGGGAAGGTTGACGCAGGCCTTGTTTGCGCATTTGGGCAAGGCGGAAGGTTTGACGGTTGATGAGTCGCAACCCGTGGATTGCCGTTTTGCCGGTCATCCGTTACGTCCGTGTTTGGTTGCGCCTTCGGAAGTTACGCCGCGCAAGATGAATACGGTCGAAGGCTATGCGGCCATGTTGCATGCGATTGCGCACATTGAATTTAATGCGATTAATCTGGCTTTGGATGCGGCGTATCGTTTTCGCAATATGCCGTTTCAGTTTGTACGCGATTGGGTAAGGGTGGCGAAAGAAGAAGTGTTTCACTTCGGCTTGATGCGTGGCCGTCTGAACAGTTTGGGCTACGATTACGGCGATTTTGAAGCGCACGGGCATTTGTGGGATATGGCGTATAAAACTGCTTACGATCCCTTATTGCGCATGGCTTTGGTGCCGCGGGTGTTGGAAGCGCGCGGTTTGGATGTCACGCCGGGTATTCGTGCAAAAGTGGCACAGCGCGGCGATGTGGAAACCTGCGATGTGTTGGATATTATTTATCGCGATGAAGTGGGGCATGTCGCCATCGGCAATCATTGGTATCAGCATCTTTGCCGTGAGCGCGGTCTGGAACCGGTTGCACTGTTCCGCAGCCTGATTGCGCGTTACGATATGTTTATCTTCCGCGGCTACGTCAATATCGAAGCACGGGAACGTGCAGGATTCAGCCGTTTCGAGCTGGATATGTTGGAAGATTTTGAGAAAAGTTTGAAACAGGATAAAAAGGCCGTCTGAAACGGTAAAATCATCATGGCACATCATCACAATCATTCGCACGCGCACACGCATACCGCCAACAAGCAGGTATTGCGCATTTCATTTTTCGTCATTGCCGGATTTATGCTGGTTGAGGCGGTTGGCGGCTGGCTGACCAACTCTTTGGCCCTGCTTTCTGATGCGGGGCATATGTTCAGCGATGCGTTTTCGCTGGGCGTGGCATTGTGGGCATTCAAACTTGGCGAGAAACAGACTACGCTGCAAAAGACATTCGGTTACAAGCGTTTTGAAATTTTGACGGCGATGTTTAACGGATTGTCGCTGGTGTTGATTGCGGCGATGATTTTTTATGAAGCAGTTAAACGATTGTTTTATCCGCCGGAAATTTTGACAGGCGGCATGTTGGTGGTCAGTATCATCGGTTTGCTGGTCAACATCGGCGTCGCCGTTTATATATTGAAGAATGGCGATACCGAAGAAAACGTCAATATGCGCGGCGCGTATCTGCATGTAATCAGCGATTTGTTCGGCTCGATAGGGGCGATTGTAGCAGCGGTACTGATGATGGCGTATGGCTGGCAATGGGCGGATACGGTTGCCAGCGTATTGGTGGCGGCTTTGGTAGGGCGCAGCGGCTGGAAGCTGTTTAAACAGACTTTGCACATTTTGATGGAAGGCGCGCCGGAAAACATCCATACCGATGAGTTGCTCAGCGTTATCCGCAATACGGAAGGCGTAAAATCCGTTCACGACTTGCATGTTTGGACAATTACCAGCAATATCCACGTTTTATCCTGTCATATTGTTGTAGATGGCAACATGAAGGTTGCAGAGTCCGAACAAATTGTCTACCGCATTGAACATGAATTGGGGCATCACAACATCGGGCATTGTACGATTCAGATTGAAAGCGAACAGCATCCGCATAAAGATGAAGTTTTGTGTTCGCAGGAAATGCACGAACACCATCACCATTAACCATATTCAGGCCGTCTGAAACTTGTTGAATTGTTCAGACGGCCTTCTAAAATCATCAAAGGAATACTTATGACTCAAGCCGTATTATTCGACCTTGACGGCACGCTTGCCGATACAGCACTTGATTTGGGAGGGGTGCTCAACACGGTATTGCGTCGACACGGATTGCCAGAAAAAAGCATGGATGAAATCCGTCCGCAGGCCAGCCACGGTGCGAGCGGTTTGCTCAAACTTGGTGCAGACATTACGCCCGACCATCAGGACTATATGCAATGGCGCAAAGAGTTTTTGGACGAATACAGCCGCTGCTATGCCGACCAAACCATCTTGTTCGACGGCGTAAACGAAATGCTGGAAGCCTTAGTTCAACGCGGTATCCAATGGGGCATTATCACCAACAAGCCTATGCGCTTTACCGATGTCCTCGTGCCTAAGCTCGGGTTTGCCGTGCCTCCCGCCGTGATTGTCAGCGGCGATACTTGCGATGAACCCAAACCCAGCGTGAAGCCTATGTTTTATGCATGCGAACAGATTGGTGTTGAGGCGCAGCGATGCTTTTATGTCGGCGATGCAGAGCGCGATATGCAGGCAGGCAAAAATGCAGACATGACAACCGTGCTTGCCGATTGGGGCTATATTTCTGCCGAAGACCAAACTGAAAACTGGCTTGCCGATTTCCGTATTTCCACGCCTTTGGATTTGTTGGCAATCTTGCGTTAAAACCCTGTAATAATCCGTTTTCAGACGGCCTGAAACGGCGTAAAATCGTACTAAGTTTGTATTTTTTTAACCGTTTTACTACTTGTAAAGAGAAAAATCATGTTCTTCAAGCATATCGAAGCAGCTCCTGCTGATCCGATTTTAGGTTTGGGTGAAGCGTTTAAAGCCGAAACCCGTCCCGAAAAAGTCAATCTCGGCATCGGCGTGTACAAAGACGCATCCGGCGCGACGCCTATTGTCAAAGCCGTCAAAGAGGCTGAAAAACGCCTGTTGGAAAGCGAAACAACCAAAAACTACCTGACCATCGACGGAGTTACTGACTATAACGAGCAAACCCAAATTCTGCTGTTTGGCAAAGACCACGAAATTATCGCCAGCCGTCGCGCCAGAACAGCGCAAAGCCTTGGCGGTACAGGCGCATTACGTATTGCGGCCGAATTTGTCAAACGCCAGTTGAACGCGCAAACCATCTGGATTTCCAATCCGACTTGGCCAAACCACAACGCCATCGCCAAAGCGGTCGGTATCCAAGATAAACCTTATCGTTACTATGATGCCGCCAAACACGGTTTGGATTGGGACGGTATGATTGAAGATTTGAGCCAAGCGCAAAAAGGCGACATCGTCCTGCTGCACGGCTGTTGCCACAACCCTACCGGCATTGACCCTACGCCCGAACAATGGGAAACTTTGGCAAAACTTTCTGCCGAAAAAGGCTGGTTGCCACTGTTTGATTTTGCCTACCAAGGCTTCGGCAATGGCTTGGAAGAAGATGCCTACGGCTTGCGCGTGTTCTTGAAACACAATACAGAATTGCTGATTGCCAGTTCTTATTCTAAAAACTTCGGTATGTACAACGAGCGCGTCGGTGCGTTCACTTTGGTAGCCGAAGATGAAGAAACAGCAGCCCGCGCCCACAGCCAAGTCAAAACCATCATCCGTACCTTGTATTCCAACCCGGCTTCACACGGCGCGAACACCATTGCGCTGGTGTTGAAAAATGATGATTTGAAAGCACAATGGATTGCCGAACTCGATGAAATGCGCGGCCGCATCAAAGCCATGCGTCAAAAATTTGTCGAGTTGCTCAAGGCTAAAGGTGCTAGCCAAGACTTTGATTTCATTATCGAACAAAACGGTATGTTCTCTTTCAGCGGCTTGACTCCCGAACAAGTTGACCGTTTGAAAAACGAGTTTGCCATTTATGCCGTCCGCTCCGGCCGCATTAATGTTGCAGGTATTACCGATGACAACATCGACTACCTGTGCGAAAGCATTGTGAAAGTCTTGTAATTGTCGAATTAAAGGCAAAGGCCGTCTGAATCATTCAGACGGCCTTTATTTTTGACTTGTAAGCTTATCCGGCAACTGCGTTCATTCCCCAATAAATCATGGCATAGCGCAGCAGTTTGCCTGTAATCAGAATGATGGCGCAATGCAAAGCATTGAGCCTGAGCCAGCCTGCGGCAAGGGGGAGTGCATCGCCGATAATCGGCAACCATGCGAACAATAGCGGCCAAATCCCCCATCTTTGTATACGCGCCAATACTTTTTCAGACGGCCTTTTCTTGGCCGGAAACATTCTGCCCATGTAATACGAAACCATACTGCCCAAGCCATTCGCCAAACCGGCACACAAACATGCGCCGAGGGCATGTTGCGGATATTGGTACACAAATGCGGCGTATGCCGCCTCGGATGTACCCGGAAGTAGTGTGGCTGAAGTGAAAGCAGAAGCAATCAGGGCAAGGTAAGCGTAAAGAGGGGGCATGTTTTGAGTTGCATCAAGTGATATTGTAAAAAAGAAATAATAGGTTTAATAAGAGGATTATGCCTTTATTTTTTAATCTAATAAAAGATAAATCCAATATTATTGAAATTTTTAAAATTAAACGACTGAAGGATAATGTAGTCGGCTGTTAGAAAATAGTTTTCAAAGTGACGGATTATCAGTATGATACGGGCGGCTGTTAATGGGTGTTAAGTTTAATGAACTGATTCAAGCTCATTTTTCCAGCAAATCTTAACAAAACGAAAGGCAAATCATGTCTGCGCATTCACAACAAAATCATACTCCTGCACTGGTTGTCCTAACCACACTCTTTTTCATGATGGGTTTCATTACCTGCATGAACGATATTTTGATTCCGCATTTGAAAGATATTTTCGACCTAACTTATGTTCAGGCGATGCTGATTCAATTCTGTTTCTTTACCGCTTATGCGATTATGTCGATTCCGATGGGCTATTTGGTCGGCAAAATCGGCTATAAAAACGGCGTGATTAGCGGCTTCGTATTGACCGCCATCGGCTGTCTGCTCTTCTATCCTGCAGCCGGTAGTCATTCTTATGCAACTTTTTTGGGTGCATTGTTTATTTTGGCTTCAGGTGTAACCCTGTTGCAAGTAGCGGGTAACCCTTATGTGACTTTGCTGTCCAAACCGGGTAAAGAATCTGCAACACTGACTTTGGTTCAGGCATTTAACTCTTTGGGTACGACCATTGCTCCGCAAATCGGCGCATTCCTGATTTTGGCTGATGCAACACAAACTGTCAGCAAAGCCGAGCAAATTTCTTCTGTTCAAATTCCATATTTAGGTTTGGCCGGTCTGCTGATTATTTTGGCTGTATTCGTCAAAATGATTCGTCTGCCTAACGCAAACAAAATTGCTGAAGAAGAGAGCGAACACAACCATGATGGCAAACACAGCGTATGGCAATACCGTCATTTGGTTTTTGGTGCGGCCGGTATTTTCTGTTATGTCGGTGCGGAAGTATCCATCGGTTCTTTATTGGTCAGCGTGTTGGGCTATCTGAAAGGTTTGGATCACGCATCTGCCGCGAAATATTTGTCGTTCTACTGGGGCGGTGCAATGGTCGGTCGCTTCTTAGGCTCTGCTATCATGGCAAAAATTGCGCCTAACCGCTATTTGGCATTTAACGCTACTGCTGCTGTTGCCTTGTTGGGCGTTGCTATGTTGGCAGGTAAAGCCAGTGCAGATGTTGCAATGTGGGCATTGTTGGCCATCGGCTTCTTCAATTCGATCATGTTCCCAACCATTTTCTCTTTGGCAACCAAAGGTCTGGGTCGATTTACCAGCAGCGCTTCCGGCGTATTGTGTACTGCGATTGTCGGCGGTGCGGTTGTGCCTGTGGTACAAGGTTGGGCAGCGGATACTTACGGTTTGATGATTTCTTTCGTTGTATCAGCGATTTGTTATGTCTATATCGTCTTCTTTGCTATAAAAGGCTACAAAGCTGATGAATAATCTATCCTGATAACAGGCCGTCTGAAACCTTATGGGATTTCAGACGGCCTTTTTACTTTGTGGCATAATGATTTAAATGACAGGAGGAAAAAATGGCCAAAATCATTTTGCTGCATGGCTTGCACATGCATTCGTGGGTCATGAGACCGCTGGCGTATTTGCTGGAACAAGAAGGTTTTGAAGTTGTGCTGTTCGATTATTGCAGTGTGTTGCACTCAATGAATCGGCATGTTGAGGACTTGGCGCGATGGATTGATGAGAACCATGCTGATGAAACGCTGCACTTTGTCGGCCATAGTTTGGGCGGGTTGGTCTTACGCAATTTTGCAGCGGCATATCCGGATAAAGTCAGCGGCCGTATCGTTACCATGGGTACGCCGCATCAAGGCAGCCGTGCCGCGCAACGTGTGCTCAATTTGGGTTTGCAAAAGCCGGTATTGGGCGGCTCTTACAAAGGGGCATTGGACGGCAGTATGCCTGAGTTGCCAGAGGGTGTTGAGCTGGGCAGTATCGCCGGTAACAAACCGTATGGTCTGGGCCGTGTTTTAGGTTTGCATGGCGAACATGATGGTACGGTTTTGGTCAGCGAAACGCATTGTCCGAATATGCGCGATCATGTCGTTTTACCTGTCAGCCATAGCGGTATGCTGTTCAACCGTAAAACGGTCGAACAAGTAGTGGCATTTTTACATGATGGACGTTTTAAAAAGCAATAAAATTCCATTTATTTTAATTAAAAAATATTTTATTTTAAATAATTCGTTTATTTTAAAGAAAATGGCAAGGATTTGTGAGCGTTGTTTTCGTAAAATAATCAACAGGCCGTCTGAAACCGGTTTTTCAGACGGCCTGTTATGCTAAAATCTGTTAAATACTTATTAAAAAGGCAAAGAACAATGTTTGCTTTCAAATCCTTACTTAATATGCCGCGCTTTGAGGCCATCGCTGTGGCCTTGGCTTTGGTGGCGGCAATGGGTTATACGATTATTTCGCTTGAATGGCTGCCGCATATGTCGATTGTGACGGCGATCGTGGTCTTGCTTTTGTACGGTTTGATGCGTGGCTTGAAATATCAAGACATGCAAAACGGTATGATCGGCGCGGTCGGGCAGGGCATGGGCGCGATTTATCTGTTTTTCTTTATCGGCCTGATGGTCAGCGCGCTGATGATGAGTGGTGCGATTCCGACGCTGATGTATTACGGTTTCGGATTGATTTCGCCGACTTATTTTTATTTCTCGGCGTTTGCGCTTTGCTCGATCATCGGTATTTCCATCGGCAGTAGTTTGACGACTTGTGCGACTGTCGGCGTGGCATTTATGGGTATGGCTGCTGCGTTTCATGCCGATATGGCGATGACGGCAGGTGCGATTGTGTCGGGTGCGTTCTTTGGCGATAAAATGTCGCCACTTTCCGATACGACCGGTATTTCCGCTTCGATTGTTGGCATTGATTTGTTCGAACACATCAAAAATATGATGTACACCACTGTGCCTGCGTGGTTGATCAGTGCGGCATTGATGTTGTGGCTCTTGCCCAATGTTGCCGCGCATGACATGAATAGCGTCGAGGCTTTCCGCGCGCAATTGGAAGCAACCGGTTTGGTGCATGCCTACTCGCTGATTCCGTTTGCTTTATTGGTTGTCCTCGCCCTGATGCGCGTCAATGCCATTGTGGCCATGTTGTTTACCGTTGTGGTGGCGCTGATTGTGACTTACTTCCACAGTACGCCTGATTTGAAACAGCTGGGCGCGTGGTTTTACAGCGGATACAAACTTGAAGGCGAAGCATTCAAAGACATTGCCCGCTTGATTTCGCGCGGTGGCTTAGAAAGCATGTTCTTTACGCAAACCATCGTGATACTCGGCATGAGCTTGGGCGGCCTGTTGTTCAGCATTGGTGTGATTCCGTCTTTGCTGGAAGCCATTCGTGCGTTCCTGACCAATGCCGGACGCGCTACTTTCAGCGTGGCCATGACATCGGTCGGCGTCAACTTCCTGATTGGCGAACAATATTTAAGTATCCTGCTTTCCGGCGAAACCTTTAAGCCGGTATATGACAAACTCGGCCTGCATTCGCGCAACCTTGCCCGTACGCTGGAAGATGCGGGTACGGTCATCAACCCGTTGGTGCCTTGGAGCGTCTGCGGCGTATTCATCAGCCATGCCTTGGGTGTGCCTGTTTGGGAATATCTGCCTTATGCCTTCTTCTGCTACTTGAGTTTGGCTCTGACGCTGGTGTTTGGCTGGACAGGGTTGACTTTGAGTAAAAAATAAACAGTAGGCTGTTTGATAATCAGGCCGTCTGAAAACAATTTCAGACGGCCTTGTTTTACTTGAAGTAGCCGTATCAACATGATTTCACTATAATTGCTGCGCCAATAAAAAAATAATCCAAACAATGAACAAACAAATCCGCCAAGAAATTTTCGAGCGTTTCCGCGCTGCCAATCCTCATCCGACTACCGAGTTGAATTTCAGCTCGCCGTTTGAGCTGCTTATCGCCGTTTTATTGTCTGCGCAAGCAACTGATGTCGGCGTGAACAAAGCGACTGCCAAACTTTTTCCCGTTGCCAATACGCCGCAAGCTATGTTGGATTTGGGGTTGGACGGCGTGATGGAATACACCAAAACCATAGGCCTCTACAAAACCAAATCCAAACACATCATGCAGACATGCCGTATTTTGCTGGAGAAATACAACGGCGAAGTACCTGCTGACCGAGAGGCTTTGGAATCTTTGCCCGGTGTTGGCCGAAAAACCGCCAATGTGGTGTTGAACACTGCATTCGGGCAACCTGTTATGGCGGTCGATACCCATATTTTCCGTGTGGCCAACCGCACCAAAATCGCGCCCGGCAAGGATGTGCGCGAAGTTGAAGACAAGCTGATGCGCTTTATTCCCAAAGAATTTTTGATGGATGCCCATCATTGGTTGATTTTGCACGGCCGTTATACATGTAAGGCTTTGAAACCGCAATGCAGCAAATGTTTGATTAATGATTTGTGCGAATATCCGGCAAAAATGTAAATAAAAACAGATAAAAAAAGGCCGTCTGAATTTCAGACGGCCTTTGATTTGGCTACGATTAGTCGGCAACTGCCATCAGGCTGGCGTTACCACCGGCAGCGGTAGTATTGATACTGCAAGAAATTTCTTCAAATACTTGCAGGATGTCCAGACCTTGTTCGGAAGGCAGGATGCGGATGAGCGCACCGTCGCGGCCGGCCAACTCTTGTTTGCGCTCGCTGCTCAAAGGCTCGATAGCGGCAACATGGCTGATGCCTGCGTTTTCAGGTTTGCTGTTGACTTGCAACAAACCGTCCAAATCGGCTGAGTAGGAAGCCAACGGGCTGTTAGGCTCAACAACGGTTTGGATGCCTGCGGCTGCCAGCTCGGTCAGGGCAGAGAAGGCTTGCAGCAGATTGCCGCCATGTACCCAAACACGTTTTGGAGAGCGCCAGCTCAATGAGTTGCGTTCGCCGGTCGGACCGACCAATACGGTTTCGGCTTTGCGCAGGGTACGGACGCGGGCGTGACCCAAAGCTGCGGCTGCGGCTTTTTTCTCTTCTGCGTTAAACGGCAGTTTGTGAACCAGGGTTTCCAAACGTTTGAGTGCGTCTTCGTCTGCTTGACCGATTCGGCTGAGGGTTGGGGCAACCCATTCAGGAGTACGAACCAGGCGTTGCAGATAGAATGAACCGCCTGCTTTTGGACCGGTACCGGACAAGCCGTGACCGCCGAAAGGTTGTACGCCGACAACAGCACCAACGATGTTGCGGTTAACGTAGATGTTACCGGCTTCGATGCGGTCGCGGATATGGTCGACAGTGCCTTCGATACGGCTGTGTACACCGCTGGTCAGAGCATAGCCTTTGGCGTTGATTTGGTCGATGAGTTGATCCAATTCGCTGGCGCGGTAGCGGACAACGTGCAGTACAGGACCGAACACTTCGCGTTGCAACTCGTTCAGGTTATTCAATTCAAACAGGATTGGACGAACGAAGGTAGAGTTGTTGTCATCAACGTCGGCGGCAGTTTTGATTTCGTGGTAAGCCTTTGCTACGCCTTTCATTTTGTTGATGTGGGCCAACAGGTTTTGTTGGGCTTCAGCATCGATGACAGGGCCGATGTCTGTGGTCAGTTGGGTCGGTTTGCCGACAACCAGCTCGTCCATTGCGCCTTTGATGATGTTGATCATTTTATCGGCAACATCTTCTTGAACACACAAGATACGCAGGGCGGAACAACGTTGGCCCGCGCTGTCGAAGGCAGAGTTCAATACGTCGAGGCAGACTTGTTCCGGCAGGGCGGTAGAGTCCACGATCATCGCGTTTTGACCGCCGGTCTCGGCAATCAGGACAGGGCTGTCGTCGCGTTTGGACAGGGCTTTGTTGATCAGGCGCGCTACTTCGGTAGAACCGGTAAAGATCACGCCGCCGATGCGGGCATCGCCGGTCAGGGCAGAGCCGACATCGCCTGCGCCGAGTACGAGTTGCAGCGCAGAAGTCGGAATACCAGCTTGATGCATCAGGGAAACTGCGTAAGTAGCAATCAGGCTGGTTTGTTCGGCAGGTTTGGCGATAACGGTGTTACCGGCTGCCAATGCAGAAACCACTTCGCCGGTAAAGATGGCCAATGGGAAGTTCCATGGGCTGATGGCAACGATTGCGCCGACAGCTTTGGCATCTTTAGGCAGGGTGTTCTCAGCTTCGTTGGCATAGTAGCGGCAGAAGTCAACGGCTTCGCGTACTTCGGCAACGGCGTTGTTCAGGGTTTTACCGGCTTCGCGGACGGCCAGCATCATCAATGCAGGCGTGTGTTGTTCCAACAAATCGGCAAAACGGCGCAGGCAGTCGGCGCGTTCTGAAGCAGGTTTGGCGCTCCACTCCGGCAGGGCGGCAACGGCTGCACCAATAGCTTCTTGAGCCAAGGCTGCATCGGCAAAGCTGACAGTGCCGACAACATCGTTGTGGTCTGCAGGGTTGCGGACGGGTTGAGCTTCGCCCACGTTACGCGCTTCGCCATTGACGATAGAAGCGGCGTGGAAGTCTTCGGAAGAAGCTTGGTTGAGTTTTTCTTGCAGGTTTTGCAATACGTTTTCGTTGCTGAAATCGACGCCTTGGGAGTTCAGACGGTTTTTGCCATACAAATCGCGCGGCAGAGGCAATGCCGGATGCAGGTGGATGCCTTGTTCGGCGATGGTGTCGAACGGGCTCTTAATCAGGCGGTCGATGCTGATGTTTTCGTCAACGATTTGGTTCACGAAAGAAGAGTTCGCACCGTTTTCCAACAGACGGCGTACCAAGTAGGCAAGCAGGGTTTCGTGTGTGCCGACCGGGGCATACACGCGTACGCGGCGGCCTAAGTTTTGCGGGCCGACCACTTGGTCGTACAGGGTTTCGCCCATGCCGTGCAGACATTGGTGTTCGAAGTCTTTGCCTTTACCCATTTGGTAGATTGCGCCCAAAGTATAGGCGTTGTGGGTGGCAAATTGTGGGAACACGGCATCTTGCGCATCCAAGAGTTTGCGTGCGCAGGCGAGGTAGGAGATGTCGGTGTGGACTTTACGGGTGTAAGTCGGATAGCCTTCCATGCCGTCTACTTGAGCCCATTTCACTTCGCTGTCCCAGTATGCGCCTTTCACCAAACGGATCATCAGTTTTTGGTTGTTGCGGCGTGCCAGGTCGATCAGATAGTCGATAACGAACGGGCAACGTTTTTGGTAGGCTTGAACAACGAAACCGATACCTTTGTAGCCGGCCAAGTCAGGATCGGAAACCAAAGCTTCCATCAAGTCCAAAGACAATTCGAGACGGTTAGCTTCTTCGGCATCGATGTTGATACCGATATCGTATTTTTTACCCAAAAGGAACAATTCTTTCAGGCGTGGCAACAATTCGCTCATAACGCGTTCGTGTTGGGCGCGTGAGTAGCGTGGGTGGATGGCGGAAAGTTTAACGGAGATACCGTTGCCTTCGTAAACGCCTTGGCCTGCGGCATCTTTACCGATGGCGTGAATGGCTTGAACGTAGTCGTTGTAGTAGCGGTTGGCATCTTCTTCGGTGTATGCGGCTTCACCCAACATATCGAAAGAGAAGCGGTAACCCATTTTCTCGCGCTCTTTACCGTTTTGCAGCGCTTCTTCAATGGTTTGGCCGGTTACGAACTGTTTGCCCAACAGGCGCATGGCGTAGTTCACACCTTGACGGATCAGAGGCGCGCCGCCTTTGCTGATCAGACGGCTCAATGCGGAACTCATCTGTTTGTCGTTTGTCGCGGTCAGTTTGCCGGTAATCAGCAGACCCCATGCGGCCGCGTTAACGAAGAGGGAAGGGCTGTTGTTCAAGTGGCTTTTCCAGTTGCCTTCGGAGATTTTGTCGGCAATCAGGCGGTCGCGGGTTGCATTGTCCGGAATACGCAGCAAGGCTTCGGCCAGACACATCAGTGCAACACCTTCTTCACTGGAGAGAGAGAATTCGTGCATCAAGGCATCTACGCCGCTTGCTTTGGTGCGGCTGGAGCGGACTTGGGTAACCAAACGACGGGCAAGCTCGGAGGCGGCATTGCGCTCTTCGTCGGTCATCTGTGCACGTTGCAACATATCCTGAACAGCCTCGATTTCATCGCGGCGGTAGGCATCAGTTACAGCTTGACGCAGAGGAGTTTGTGTTGGAAAAGCGAAGTTAAACATTATTTATGTTCTCCAAAGGTTTTTTCATGGTTTCAGACGGCCTGAATTAAGACTGACAAAACAAGCATTCTGAAGGATAGTAATATCGTAATAAAATTATGATGCGGATACAAGATGCATCCGCATAAATTGCTGTTTTTTCTGATAAGGCTCAGATTATTTTGAAACAGTTTATGTCGTAAAGACGGCCTGCACGGAATCATGCAGGCCGTCTGAAAACGTCTTATTTAGAGGCGCGGTATTCCGCGTCTGCTTTTTCAAAGCGTTCTTGTAATTCGCGTGAAGGTTTTTTGTCGATCAGGGACACCAAAACAATCACGAGTGTGCAAATGATAAAGCCAGGAACGATTTCATAGACAGTAGCGAAACCTGTTTCTTGTGCGGCCAAAGCAGGTTTTTTGATCCACTCGGCCCAAACTACTACAGTCAGTGCACCTGCAATCATGCCGGAGAGTGCGCCGTAGGCAGTAATGCGTTTCCACAGTACAGACAGGATAACAACCGGACCGAATGCGGCACCAAAACCTGCCCATGCGTAAGCCACCAAGCCCAATACTTTGCTGTTAGGATCAGAAGCAATCAGGATGGAAATCACGGCAATCGCCAAAACCATCAGACGGCCAATCCATACCAACTCGGCTTGTTGTGCTTTTTTACGCAGGAAGCCTTTGTAGAAGTCTTCGGTAATCGCGCTGGAGCAAACCAACAATTGGCAAGACAGGGTGGACATTACGGCGGCGAGAATCGCGCTCAAGATGATACCGGCAATCCAAGGGTTGAAGAGCAGGGTGGCCAAAGCGATGAAGATACGTTCGTGGTTGCCGTTCATTTCATCAACGTGGGCAGGGTTGGCACCGAAGTAAGCGATACCGAAGTAGCCGACAGCCACGGCACCGGCCATACACAGAATCATCCAAGTCATACCGATACGGCGTGCTGAAACCAGAGATTTAGCGCTTTCAGCAGCCATGAAACGGGCCAAAATGTGTGGTTGGCCGAAATAGCCTAAGCCCCAAGCGGCGGTAGAGATAATGCCGATAAAAGTAGTACCGGCAAACAGGCTGCCGTATTCCTTACCGGTAGAAGCGGCAACTTGTTGGATGGCAGCGTTCATTTGATCTGCACCGCCCAAACCCAAGTACACCATTACAGGAGTCAGTACTAATGCAAAAATCATCAAAGAAGCTTGCAGGGTATCGGTCCAGCTTACGGCCAAGAAACCGCCCAAGAAAGTGTAGGCGATGGTCGCGCCGGCACCCAACCACATAGCTTGAGTGTAAGACATACCGTGGAACAGGCTTTGGAATAGGGTAGCACCGGCTACGATGCCTGAAGCACAGTAAATAGTGAAGAAGAACAAGATAATCAGTGCAGAAACCACTTTCATCAAGTGACCGCCGGCACCGAAGCGGTGGAAGAAGTAATCAGGAAGCGTCAGCGCGTTGTTGGCGTATTCGGTATGTACGCGCAGACGGCCTGCAACCAACAGCCAGTTGAGGTATGCACCCACAATCAGACCAATGGCAATCCAAGCTTCATTCAAACCGCTCAGGTAAATGGCACCTGGCAAGCCCATCAAAAGCCAACCTGACATATCGGAAGCACCGGCAGACATCGCGGTCACGAACGGACCTAAGCTGCGGCCGCCGAGAATGTAGTCGTCGAAGTTTCGTGTTGAAAAATAGGCGGCGAGGCCGATCAGTAATACGGCGACCAAATAGATCGCGAAAGTGATATACATGGGATTCATGTACTTATTCCTCATCTAACTTTTAAAACGGGTTTGAAATTGCAAGCAATTCATACCCAAACTTTTTTCTAATAAAAATACAGCTTAAAAATCCTGTTTTTTGCGAGAGAGACAGGATAAATTATTTTCAAATACAATAAAATACGAAATCTTAATGCATTAAATTGTAAATAATTTAAACCAGCATACCGCAAAAAGTTGCTTTTGCAAAGCGAAGAACTCAGCCTTTATTCGAAATTGATGCCGCTTTTTGGCTAAGTCATTTAAAAACATAAAAATATATAAATTTTTACTGATGATGACGAAGGAAAGTGTGTGAAACTATCTTTCCTGATGTTTTTGGGGGATTAAAGAGAAAAAGTAATTAAACGACTTGGACTTTCAGACGGCCCTGTGTAGAACCCCCGTATCTGTGTCGGGCAGATACGGGGTTTTTAGAAAAAAGACTACATTAAATAGAAAAATCGTCTTTTAGTAAGTGTTTGTAAGCAAAGAGATAAGAGGCTGCGACAAAGGATGATCCGCCCAGGACGTTGCCTAAGAAAACGGGAATCATGTTGTAGAAAAATTGACCCCAGCTGACGTTTGCGCCCGCCCAAATGCCGGCCGGAATGATGAACATATTGGCAACAAAATGTTGAAAGCCGATTAACACGAAGATCATTACCGGAAACCAAGTTGCCAAAATGCGGCCTGAAGTATGGCGTGAGCCGAAATAGAACCAAATACCCATGCACACCATCCAGTTACATGCGATAGCGGAAACGAATGCACGGCCAAAGTCCATATTAACTTTGGCTTCGGCGATGGCAATGGTTTTAGCCGTAGCCGCTCCTTCTGCCAGGCCGACGTAGTGGCCGAGGAAATAGGCCATGGCAACGGCGCCTGCCAGATTGCCCAAGCTGACGATGAGCCAGTTGCGTACCAGTTTGTAGGTGCTGACGCGGCCGGTCAATCTGCCCAAAGCCATAATCATCATATTGCCTGTTGCCAGCTCGCCGCCGCCGATTAAGATACAAATCAGCGCAATCGGGAATACGGACGCGCCCAAAAGGGCGGCCAGGCCGTTCCATTCAGCCGGAATGCCGCTGATGACGCGCAGGCAGGCAAGATAGCCGAAGCCGACATAGCCGCCGCCTAAAAAACTCAAAATCACCAACATCTTGATGCTGAATTCAGATTTGGCGCAACTTTTGCCGATGGCGTCCTGCAAAATTTCATGAGGGAACAGGTCTCGTGTGTCCATGAAGTTTCCTTAAGGTTAATATAAGAATAAAAATATCTTTCTTTATCATACGGATGGCGAGTTTGCCTGAGAATATGGCGGACAGGAAATAACGGCTGATTGTAAGGATAGAAGCGTAGGTTATATATTGGCAGTTGATGTGTGAAAGGCCGTCTGAAAGCAATACTTTCAGACGGCCTTTAGATGGGGGAATGGGAATTATAAGCGCGTTACGCTTAAAACGCCTTTGATGTCGCCCAGACTGGCTAATACGCGCGGCAGGTCGTTGACTTGGCGGACTTCAAGGGTAAAGCGCATGCTGGCTTCCAAATCGCGCGATTGGGTTTGCACCGCGGTAACGTTAAGTTTATGACGCGCCAGCGCATCCGAAACGTCGCGAAGCAAACCGGAGCGGTCTTGGGCGCGGATTTCAACATCGACGGCAAACACTTGTCCTTCTTGCAGGGCTGCCCAGCTTGCGTTCAACACTTTTTCCGGCGCCTGCTCGGCAAGGTGGCGGAAAGAAGGGCAGGTGCAGCGGTGAACGGAAATGCCGCGGTCGCGGGTAACAAAGCCCACAATATCGTCCGGAGGTGCCGGTTTGCAGCATTTGGCAAGCGTGGTCATCAGGCCGTCTTCGCCGTCAATCAAAATGCCGTTTTTGCCACCTTTTTTGATTTTAGACTGTTTGACGATATTGGTTTCATCAATCGGTACAGGAGGCGGCTCATTCAGAGCGCCGCAGGCTTTGTGGATGGCGCGGTTGGAAACTTCGCCCTGACCGATGGCTGTATAAAGTTCATCGGTTTTTTTGAAGCCGAGTTTTTCCGCCAATGCTTGCAGATTGGGTTTGGGGAAGATTTTTGACAACTGTTTGTCCAACTGGGCGCGGCCTTCTTCGCGCACGGTATCCGCATTTTGCTGGCGGATGTAGGCACGGATTTTACTGATGGCGCGGTTGGATTTGACCCAGCCTTCATAGAGCCAGTTGACGGAAGGGTTCCCCTCTTTGGCGGTAATGATTTCAACGCGTTGACCGTTTTCCAACGGCGTTGACAGCGGTACGATTTGTCCTTCAACTTTTGCACCGCGGCAACGGTCGCCCACGCTGCTGTGCAGGGCGTAGGCAAAGTCAATCGGGGTGGCGCCCGTAGGCAGGGAGAGGACTTTGCCGTGCGGGGTCAAAACGTAAATCGTGTCGTTGAAAAGTTCGGTTTTGAAGGCGGCGGCAAGGTCTTCTTTGCCGCTTTCGGCCATGTTTTCGCGCCAGTCTAGGAGTTGGCGCAACCAAGCGATTTTCTGTTCATAGGCGGAATCACCCTTGCCACCTTCTTTATAACGCCAGTGGGCGGCAACACCGAATTCGTTGAATTGGTGCATGTCGAAGGTGCGGATTTGGACTTCCACGCCTTTGTCTTCCGGGCCGACGATGACGGTGTGCAAACTTTTATAGCCGTTGCCTTTCGGGTTGGCAATATAGTCGTCGAACTCGCCCGGAATCGGCTGCCAGAGGCTGTGGACAATGCCCAGCGTGGTGTAACACTCGGGAATGGTGTCCACCAAAATCCGTACGGCACGGATGTCGAACAGGCCGTCGAAAGTGAGCTTTTTCTTCACCATTTTTTTGTAAATGGAGTAGATGTGCTTCGGTCTTCCGGCAACTTCAAAATGAATATTGTATTTTGTCAGTTCCGTACGCAGGATATTGAGGAAGTTTTCGATGTATTCGAGGCGTTCGGTGCGTTTTTCGTCCAAAAGCAGGGCGATTTCGCGGTATTTTTCCGGCTCTTGATGGCGGAAGCCCAAATCTTCGAGCTGCCATTTGAGTTGCCACACGCCCAAGCGGTTGGCGAGCGGGGCAAAAATGTCGAGGGTTTCTTTGGCAACGGCGCGCTTTTCAGGATTATCGGGAACGTTGCTTAAGAATTGGAGGGTGCGCGTGCGCATCGCCAGTTTGATCAGGACGACGCGGATGTCGGTAACCATTGCCAACAGCATTTTACGCATGGTTTCGGCTTGTTGGGCGCGTTCTTCCGGCGTGGCGAGGCTGTCCACGCGTGCGAATTGGGTCAGTTTTTGTACTTCGTCTACGCCTTTGACCAGCTCGCAAACGGTGCTGTTGCAGCGTTCGGCAACCAATTCTTGCCAAGTGGGAACGTATTTGCCGATGTCGGACAAAATCGTAGCCGCCACGGCATCGGGCAATAAGTCAAGTTCGCTGACGATTTGCATCGAGCCGAGGAAATGTTCCAGCAATGGCTCGCCGTAAGTCGTTAGTGCATCGGCGGGGTAATGTTCTTTAGCTAAGTCAAAGGCCGTCTGAATCAGGTTTTTATCGGAATCGGGCAGCGCGGCAACATAGCCGTCGAACCAAGCGAGGAGGCCTTCCAGCGTTGCACTCGATGTTTGGGGCGTTTGGCGAATAGTGGTCATGGCGTGCGTTTTTTTCTTTTTGATAAAAACGTTGCCATTGTAACAGTTTATTGCCGATAGCCCTAGATTTGTATGCGAATGTGGCACTATGTTTCAGGAAGCCTTGTTTCAGACGGCCTTGGGTGTTATGGTTAACCGTTTTGAAATTTTAAGGAGCATTTCGATGAAACTGTATATTTACGACCATTGCCCGTTTTGCGTCCGTGCGCGGATGATTTTTGGCTTGCGCGATGTGGCGGTGGAAGAGGTCGTTTTAGCAAACGATGACGAAGCTACGCCGATTGGCATGATTGGCTCAAAACAAGTACCGATTTTGCAAAAAGAAGACGGTTCGTTTATGGGCGAGAGTTTGGATATTGTCCGTTACATCGATCAAGGCCGTCTGAAAGAAGAAGTTCGTCCAGAAGTGCAGGCTTGGTTGGATAAAGTGGGTGAATACAATAACAAACTGGTACAGCCGCGCATGGTCAAAATCGGCCTGCCTGAATTTGAGACCGATGAAGCGAAAAAATATTTTATCGACAAAAAAGAGAAAAGTATCGGCAATTTCGAGACTAATCTGAACAAAACGGCGCAATATCTGGAGCGTCTGCATCAAGATTTGGCAGAGCTGGAAGCGCTGGTGTGCGAAGGCAAGGGCTTGGGCGGTGAAATCAGTTTGGAAGATATCCTGACGTTCCCTATTTTGCGCAACCTGACTGTTGTGCGCGGTATTCAATGGCCGCAAAAATTGATGGATTATTTGTTGGCGATGAGCGAGCGTTCCGGCGTAGCTTTGTATTTTGACCGCGCGTTGTAATGAATGTTTGAAATATGAAAAAGGCCGTCTGAAAGTTTTTCAGACGGCCTTTTGGTCTAATAGGCAATCGTATCGGCAACCTGTGACAAACCGTTTTCCAACGATTCGAGCATGGCGGTATAGCCGTCGCCTTGTTGCGGCGTGACGGCGTTAAACGGTTTGCTGCGTCCGTCCGGCCATTGTGCATAACCGCTGATGGTGGTCTGCCCCTGATAGCTGCCTTGGAAGGCTTCGATATAGACTTTCAGGGTTTGGCTGCTTTGGCTGCGTGAAGCAGGCACAAAGGTGCGATGCGGATTGAGGCGGTTGAGCTTGTTGCTGAGGTTTGCCGCCAATGCGCCATCGAGCGGTGCCGCCCAAAGGTGGTTTTTCGCCAGATTCACATGATAGGCATCGATTTGGTAAACGAGGCCGCCGTTGGCAAGCGGTTCGGAAAGGTTGACTTTGACCGCGATTTCGTTGCCTTGTGCTGTCGGACGGATGTACTGGCTGTCGGGCAGGACGAAATATTGTGTGCTTTGCGCAGTGCCGCAGGCGGCAAGCGTCAGGGCGATGGCAATCGGGAAGAGGCGCATTATCGGCTTCCTTTCGGGATAGGGTCTTTGCTGCTGCTGTTGAAAATCAGCGCATTGGGTTTTTCTTTCAAAGTATTAATCACGGGTTGAACGTCTTTTAAGGTTTTGTCCAAACTTTGCAGCGTATTTTGTACGTCGCCGTAGATAGGCGATTGAGGCGATACGCCTTGCAGGGTTTGACGCAACTCTTTCAGGGTTTGGTTCAACTCGTTCGGAATGTTTTGTGTCTGCGGTTTGCCGACCAGTTTGTCGATAGAGCTTAGGGCTGCATTGGCAGATTTGAGTGTGGACTTGAGTTCAGCAAGCGAACCGTTCAAGCCGGCAACGGTTTTATCCAATGGCAGGTTATTGAACTTGTCTAACAAGTCGGCCACTTTTGCCTGCAAATCGTCCAAACCGCCGCCTTGGGTTGCAATAACGGTATCGCCTGCATAAACGGTATGCGGTCGCAGCTTAGGCGAGGAGGAAGGCTGATCGTTCAACTCAATCATTTTGCTGCCAGTCAGCAGGTTGTTGCTGGAGATGGTGGCGGTCAGGCCTTTGTTTAAGGCCGTCTGAAATTGTTGTTTCCAATGTTCTTTGCTTTGTTCGTCGGCATTGATTTCCAAACGGGAAGGCTCGATGCGGATGCGTACGGGAATCCAACCGTTTTCAAACAAATGCAGGCTATCGTTGCGGTCGAAATAAGGGACGTCGGAAACCACGCCGACATTCAGGCCTTTGTATTCAACAGGCGAACCAGCAGTCAGGCCGCGTACGGATTGTTTGAAAAATGCGGTGTAATACAGCGAGCGGTCGTCAGGCAGGTTGGCGACTTCGCTCCGACTGTCGTAAAGCGTGAAGCTGTCTTCGCTTTTGACGTTTTTGCTGTCGCTTGTTTTGGGCGAGTCAAAGGAAATTGCGCCGGACAGCAGGGCAGGCAGAGGGGCGGAGTTAAGTTTGACACCGCTGCCTGTGGTTTCGATATTAATGCCGCTTTCTAGCCAGAAACGGCTGGCGGAATTAATCAGTTTGTCGTTGGGGCTTTGGATGAAGATGGTGTAATGCACGCTTTGGTCGGACGGGTCGAAATGCGCGCTTTCTACTTGGCCGACCATAAAGTTTTCATATAAAACCGGGCTGCTGACGTTGAGGATGCGGTCGTTTTTGCCGATCAAATTCAGGCGCAGGCCGCTTTGACCGATGGCGGCAATCGGCGGAATGTCTTGGACGACAAATACATCTTTGGTTTCTTGGCTTTTACCCGGTGTAAATGCAATATATGAGCCGGAAAGCAAGGTTCCCAAGCCGGTAACGCCGCTTTGGTCGATACGCGGTTTGACCACCCAAAATTGGGTATCGCTGCGGATAAGGTCTTTGGCGTCGGCACTGAGTTGGGCAGTAACTTCCACGCCTTTTTGGTCGTCGCGCAATTTGATGCGGGTAACGCGTCCGACATCGACGTTCAACACCTTAATAACGGTGTTGTTGACTTCGATGCCTTCAGCGCTGTCCATCAACAGCGTAACGACAGGGCCGCGGTTGCGGATGTCTTTAATCAAAAGCCAGCCGCCGGCAATCAGCGCAATCAGCGGAATCAGCCACACGATAGACGTGAAGACATTGGTTTTCTTGACACGCGCCGGGGCGTGGTAATTGGGTGAAGAATCGTGTTTTTTCATTGTGTTAAGGTCTGGTCAGAATCAAGGCCGTCTGAAAGCTGCTGTTGCTTGTCCCAAATCAGACGGGGATCGAAATAATAGGCCGAAAGCATGGTCAAAATAACGACCAGGCAGAAGTAAATCGCCGCGCCACCCGGCACGACGCGCGCCATATTGGTGTGGAACGAACTCATCAAAATAATAATCACAAAAATATCAATCATCGACCAGCGGCCGATGGATTCGGTAATCCGATACAAAACCGACATCTTGTCCGCGCTCATCACAGGCTTGAAGTATGCGGAATAAATCAAAACCGCCATCGCAATAATCTTCAAAACCGGCACCATAATACTGGCACTGAAGATAATCACGGCAATCAATCGGTCGCCGTCGTTCCACATATAAACAATGCCGTTAAAAATCGTGTTGATCTCCAAAGCCGTCGGATTGGACGAAATCATAATCGGCAGGATGTTGGCAGGGAAATACAGGATAAACGCTGCCATTAAAAACGCCAGCGAAATGCTCAGACTTTTCGGGCGGCGGCGGTATAAGTCTGCACCGCATACGCCGCAAGGTTGCTCGTCTTTATTGCGGAAATACAGGCAGCGGCTGCAACAGATTTTGTCTTCAGTGGCCGTCTGAACCGCATGGCCGCCGGTTAAACGGTGAATCTTATAATAAACCCAATGCTGCGGAATCGATACCGAAGTCCGAATCAGCATGACCGACAACGGAAACATCAGGTAAAACGCCGAGCCGAACTCTACTGTAGCAACGGACGAGAGCTTGATATACGCCACCAAAGTGGAAATAAAAAACACATCCACCATAATCCAATGACGCAACCGCACCAATACACGCGTCGCAAAGCGCAGTGCAGGGTAGGCCTTTTCGCGTATCAAAGCCGTATAAACATAAAGGCAGAGCAGTAAAAACAGTAAAGGCGCGCCGAAGGTGAGGATAAACATCACTTCCGCCAGAAAACCATAATCCAGCGAAATCAAAAGCCGCATCATTTGCGGCAACGACAAAATCGATGTCACGCCGAACAAATCCACACGGATATACACCATATTGTAGGCGAAAGCCATCAGAATCAAGGTTGTCAGCGCATAGGCAATCGGCGCGATATACGGATTGTTTTCTACTTCCACAATTTCATGGTTGCATACCGGACAATGGGCTTCCTGTCCCTGACGCAGGCGCGGAATATCCATACGGCAGCCGCAATCCGGGCATTCCACCGTATGTGCAGGCAGTGTCGCATCAGGAAGATAAGACTTGTAGCGCCACCAACGATGGTAGGCAGGAATCCGTTTCATGGTTCGGCAGGGGATAAAGAAGGTGCAAAGAGTGTCGCATTATAAAGGAAAACAGAAGGATAGCTCAAATTTAGGTCGATATTTGATTGAATGGCGGCTGCTTAATAAGGTTTGGGCCGTCTGAAAAGTTTGAAAAGGGTTTAGAAGGTTATTGCTATGGGCTGTTAAATTTTATTAATAGGTCTTAGTTTGGTTTATTGTTATTATATTAAAAATAATATATATTCTCATTAATTAAAAACACGATGAGCCTTGTAGATCTGTGGAAGGTATGCGGTCAACGAATCTGAAGCAGGTTAAAAATTATCTTCTTTGTTTTTAAAACGATTCTTTTCAAATTAGACGGTATTTTTAACCATAAAGGCCGTCTGAAACCATTAGTCTCTTAATTCAAAGGAAACATCATGAGTGAAACACAAGAGCTGACTTTCGCCAAACGCTTGAAAGAGCAAACCACGACAACGCACGACAGCGTTGATAACTTGGTTATGTCCGTTCAGCCTTTTTCCAGCAAAGAAAACTACATCAAATTCTTGAAACTTCAATCTGTTTTCCACAAGGCTGTCGATCATATCTATAAAGATGCCGAATTAAACAAAGCCATTCCAGAGCTTGAATACATGGCGCGTTACGATGCCGTGACTCAAGACTTGAAAGACTTGGGCGAAGAGCCTTACAAATTTGACAAAGAATTGCCATACGAAACCGGCAATAAAGCCATCGGCTGGCTGTATTGCGCCGAAGGTTCTAATTTGGGCGCGGCATTTTTGTTCAAACACGCTCAAAAGCTCGAATACACCGGCGAATTCGGCGCACGCCACCTGGCTCCTCATCCGAACGGCCGCGGCAAACACTGGCGCGCTTTTGTCGAGCATCTGAATGCTTTGAACTTGACTCCGGAAGCTGAAGCGGAAGCCATTCAAGGCGCGCGCGAAGCTTTTGAATTCTATAAAGTGATTCTGCGTGAAACCTTCGGTTTGCCGGAAGGTGCGGAAGCGCCTGAAGGTATGACGCCGCACAGACTCTAAAAAATAATTAAATCAAACAGACAAGGTCTCGGCGTAGATGTTTGCAGGGGCCTTTAATTACACAACAAAGTTTTGTTTGAACGGGTTGCTGTCTTATTAATCATTAATGATTATCAGAAATTTTTATGTATTAACTGATGGATGAACAATCCATTACATCTTGAGTTGATAATATGAAACCATTACAAATGCTCCCCATTGCCGCGCTGGTCGGCAGTATTTTCGGCAATCCAGTCTTGGCAGCAGATGAAGCTGCAACCGAAACCACACCCGTTAAAGCAGAGATAAAAGAAGTCCGCGTTAAAGGTCAGCGCAATGCGCCTGCAGCCGTGGAACGTGTCAACCTTGGCCGTATCCAACAAGAAATGGTACGCGACAACAAAGACTTGGTACGTTATTCCACCGACGTTGGCTTGAGCGACAGCGGCCGCCATCAAAAAGGCTTTGCCGTGCGCGGCGTGGAAGGCAACCGTGTCGGCGTCAGCATCGACGGCGTAAACCTGCCTGATTCTGAAGAAAACTCGCTGTATGCCCGTTATGGCAACTTCAACAGCTCGCGTCTGTCTATCGACCCCGAACTCGTGCGCAACATCGAAATTGTGAAGGGCGCAGACTCTTTCAATACCGGTAGCGGTGCATTGGGTGGCGGCGTGAATTACCAAACCCTGCAAGGTCATGATTTGCTGTTGCCTGAGCGTCAGTTCGGCGTGATGATGAAAAACGGTTACAGCAGCCGCAACCGCGAATGGACAAATACACTTGGGTTCGGCGTGAGCAACGACCGCGTGGATGCCGCTTTGCTGTATTCGCAACGTCGCGGTCATGAGACTGAAAGCGCGGGCGAGCGTGGTTATCCGGTAGAGGGCGCCGGCAGCGGAGCGAATATCCGTGGTTCTGCGCGTGGTATTCCTGATCCGTCCAAACACAAATACCATAGCTTCTTGGGTAAGATTGCTTATCAAATCAACGACAACCATCGTATCGGCGCATCTCTCAACGGTCAGCAGGGCCACAATTACACGATCGAAGAGTCTTATAACCTGACCGCTTCTTCTTGGCGCGAAGCCGATGACGTAAACAGACGGCGCAATGCTAACCTGTTTTACGAGTGGACGCCCGATTCGAATTGGTTGTCGTTGTTGAAAGCGGACTTCGATTATCAGAAAACCAAAGTAGCGGCGGTTAACAACAAAGGCTCGTTCCCGATGGATTATTCTACCTGGGCGCGCAACTACAATCAGAAGGATTTGGACGAAATCTACAACCGCAGCATGGATACAACCTTCAAACGCATTACATTGCGTATGGACAGCCAACCATTGCAAATAGGCGGCCAACATCGCTTGTCGTTTAAAACTTTCGCCAGCCAGCGTGAGTTTGAAAACTTAAACCGCGACGACTACTACTTCAGCGGCCGTATTTTACGCACGTCCAGCACGATTCAGCATCCAGTGAAAACCAACAACTACGGTTTCTCGCTGTCTGACCAAATCCAATGGAACGACGTGTTCAGCAGCCGCGCAGGTATCCGTTACGACTACACCAAAATGACGCCGCAGCAACTGAATGCCGAGTGTCATGCTTGTGACAAAACACCACCTGCAGCCAACACTTATAAAGGCTGGAGCGGTTTTGTCGGATTGGCTGCACAGCTGAGTCAGACATGGCGTTTGGGTTACGATGTAACTTCCGGTTTCCGCGTGCCGAATGCGTCTGAAGTGTATTTCACTTACAAACACCGCTCAGGTAACTGGTTGCCTAATCCGAACCTGAAAGCCGAGCGCAGCACCACCCATACCCTTTCTCTGCAAGGCCGCAGCGAAAAAGGTACTTTGGATGCCAACCTGTATCAAAGCAATTACCGCAACTTCCTGTCTGAAGAGCAGAAGCTGACCACCAGTGGCGATGTCGGCTGTACTCAGATGAATTACTACTATGGTATTTGTAGCAATCCTTATTCCGAAAAACTGGATTGGCAGATGCAAAACATTGACAAGGCCCGAATCCGGGGTCTTGAGCTGACAGGCCGTCTGAATCTGGACAAAGTAGTCTCTTTCGTACCTGAAGGCTGGAAACTGTTCGGCTCGCTGGGCTACGCGAAAAGCAAACTGTCGGGCGACAACAGCCTTCTGTCCACCCAACCGCTGAAAGTGATTGCCGGCATCGACTACGAAAGCCCGAGCGAAAAATGGGGCGTGTTCTCCCGCCTGACCTATCTGGGAGCGAAAAAGGCCAAAGACGCACAATATACCGTTTATGAAGACAACGGCTGGGGTACGCCTTTGCAGAAAAAGGTAAAAGATTACCCATGGCTGAACAAATCGGCTTATGTGTTCGATATGTACGGTTTCTACAAACCGGTGAAAAACCTAACCCTGCGCGCCGGCGTGTATAATGTGTTCAATCGCAAATACACCACTTGGGATTCCCTGCGCGGCCTGTACAGCTACAGTACCACCAACGCAGTAGAAAAAGATGGCAAAGGCTTAGACCGCTATCGCGCCCCAGGCCGCAATTACGCTGTATCGCTGGAATGGAAATTCTAAGCAGTTAACGGATAGCTAAAGGCCGTCTGAAAGTTTTGATGACTTTCAGACGGCCTTTTTTATTTAAAACGAAATCTTTAAACGGATAACAACGGCTGCTGCCGAACAATCGCGCGGATGATGGCGCGGTTGGGGTGTAGTGCGGTTCTCAGCCTTTGTGATAGCGGATGCGGCAAACCGAGTATTTCGGCCGCAATGGCGGCGGCGCAGATGGGGGCTGTCGCCAGTCCGCGCGTGCCGTGTGCCGTATTGACGTAGGCATTGGGCAGGTAAGGGCAGGGGATATTGTCGAGGCGGTAGTTTTTGTCCAATGCCAGTTTGGCGTAGGCGGACTGCATGGCGGCGATGTCGCCGAGTGCACCGACAACGGGCAAGTGGTCGAGGCTGTCGCAACGTAGGGCGGCATGGCCTTGCGTGTCTTGAAGGCCGTCTGAAAACGAATCTTGCTCAAACAGGGATTGTGCCAATGGCGGATTGAGCTGTTGCAGGGCGGCGCGGTTTTCGGCTTCTTCGTTTGGATACCAAGTTTCATCGTTGCTGTTGAGGATAAATGTCGCGCCGTAGCAGTGGCGGCCTTGCCAGCTCGGGCTGATGTAGCTTTCGCCGGAAATGGCACAACGCAGTTTTTGTGAAAACGGGCTGGCGGACACAACGCCGGTTTGGCCGCGGATTTGGCGGAAAGGCAGCGCTGAGATGTTGGTGTCGGAGGCAGTCGGGCTGTGCGCGCCCATGCAGTAAACGATATGGCTGGCGCTGAAATGCGCGTCCGGCGTATGTGCCGTCCATTGTGTGCAGTCATGCGATACTGCGGTCAGCGGCGAGTGTTCGTGCAACTCAATCAGCGGATGATTCAATAAGGTATGCACGACAGTGGGTGGATTCAGCCATACACCTTGCGGCCAATAAAGGCCGTCTGAAAATACGTCTATGCCTGCAATGTGCGCAGCCTCTTCGGCAGATACGCTGCGGTAGAGGTGTTTATGCTGGTGTTGCAAACCCAAGGCTTGATTGCGTTTGCGTTCGCTTTCGTCAAAATTCAAATGCAATACGCCGTCGCCGCCCCATACGTCAGAATCAGGCAGCAAGTCTTCCAACAATCGGCGCGTGTAGCCGTAGCCTGTCAGCAGCAGCTCGGTTTGTTCGGTATCGTGTGGCGAGATTTTGGCGTAGAGCAAGCCTTGGCGGTTGCCGCTGCCTGCCTGCGCTGCTTTTCCGGCCTCCAAAACCGTAACGCGTACGCCGTGTTCCGCCAGTTTGCGTGCGGTCGCTGCGCCGGCAATGCCTGCGCCGATAATCAGGACGTGTTCGGGCGCGGCTTGATGTTCAGGCCGTCTGAACCAAGGTTTTAGGGGAATAGGGGCGGATTGGGGTATGGCTTCGGTTTGCCATTCGATATGATGGAAATGTTCGTGTAAGCGGTCGGTGCGGTGTGGCGGCACCAGCCAAAGGTGCACGTCAAGCAATAGGTCTTCCAAAACATTGACGCTGTTGAACTGAAGGCATTTCATGGCTTGAACGAGGCGGTTGTTCAGACGGCCTTCAAGCTCGGAGGGATGATTCGATAATGGAAAATCGGGAATATGGTTTTCAGGCAGGCAGACAATCAAATAAAGCGGCGCGGTATGTTGTTCGATGGCGCGGCAAAGGGTAGCAAGGGAAGGTGTGGTGTTCCAAGCAAGGCAGGTCATGATGAAAGGCCGTCTGAAAAAAGAGGCTTTATTGTAACGCGGTTTGCGCGGATAGAATATCCGGACGGGTTTTGATAAAATCTTTCGATATTTGTTTTCCCATTGATTTTCATACAGGAATTTTATGCGCCGTCTTTTATTGTGCCTTCTCGCTTCCGGCTTGCCCGTTGCCTGTTTATCTGCGCCGCCGGATAACGGCGGCCAAGCCTTTCAGCCCGAACGGTGGGCAACACCCATTAAACACGATGCCAACTTTTATCGCATCGATGACAAGCTTTACCGCAGCGAGCAGCCCGTTGCCGAAGATGGCGAAGCCATTGTCAAGCTGGGCATTCAAAGCGTGATCAACCTGCGCTTTTTCGACCGCAACGATGACGACCATTTGAAGGCGTATGGTTTAACCTTGCTAAACCGTCCGTTGCTGTCATGGAGCATTAAGCCGAAAGAGATTGCGGAAATCCTATACCTGATTGAAAAACAACAGCAAAACGGCGCGGTACTTATCCATTGTTATCACGGCGCGGACCGTACCGGTTTGATTGCCGGAATGTACCGCATCATCTATCAAGGCTGGCCGGTGGAAGAGGCAAAAGCCGAAATGCAACACGGGCCTTACGGTTATCACAGCATTTGGAAAAACATTGCCAAGCTGTTTACCGAAGAGAAAGTCAAGCAGGTTAAAATGCATTTGGAAGCCTTGCGCAAACGCGGTTGACGCCAAGATTCAAAACATAAAAAGGCCGTCTGAAAGATTTGTTTTTTCAGACGGCCTTTTGAATGGCAGACGGTTTAAATCACAAAATCCGTAGATGATAATTGAATGCTTTGATCCATATCGGCAGACGGGGTTTTGGAAGAGCGGCCGACCGGTTTAGCTGGTACGCCGACGACGGTAATCGAAGACGGTACGTCGGCAACGACCACACTGCCTGCGCCGATTTTGGCATTCTTGCCGATGCGGATGTTGCCCAAAATCGAAGCGTTCGCACCAATCATCACGCCGTCGCCGATTTTCGGGTGTCGGTCGCCGCTTTCTTTGCCCGAACCGCCCAGCGTTACGCCGTGGAGGATGGAAATATTGTTGCCCAAGACGGCGGTTTCGCCGGCGACAAAACCGGTGGCATGGTCGAGCATCAAACCATGACCGAAACGGGCGGCAGGGTGGATATCGACGCCGAACACTTCCGACATGCGGTTTTGCAGGAAATACGCCAGCGTTTTGCGGCCGTTTTGATAAAGCCAGTGGTTGATGCGGTGTGCCTGTACGGCGTGGAAACCTTTGAAATACAACAGCGGCAGCGAATATTCATCACAAGCCGGGTCGCGCTCGTAAATGGCTTTCAAGTCGGCCTCGACACATTTGCTGATGCGGGTGTCCGCACTTAAAGCCTGCTGATAAATTTCAAACAGCGCACGCACGTCCATAATCGGACTGCCGAGCTTGCTGGAAAGATGGTAGGCAAGTACCGAATCGAGCGAATCGTGGCGCAACACGGTTTGGTGCAGGAAGCTTGCCAGCATCGGTTCGGCCGCGGCGGCCGCTTCGGTTTCTTCGCGGATGGTGTGCCACAGATTAAAATCGGTTGAATTCAAATGGTCTTTTTTCATGTTTGAGGCCGTCTGAAGAATAAAATCAGATGGCTATCTTACCGTTTTCCAACGTCTTTTAACAAGGCATTTGATAATCGGCATTCAAATGCTTGAAGTTTTTTCAGACGGCCTTATATATGAAACATCGAATATCAACACGCTAAAAGGATGTCAGAAATGACGGAGCATAACGAACAACATCAACACGAAGCAGAAGAAGCGGCAGCCGTAGAGACTGCCGAAACCGTTGAAACCGAACAAGCAGAACCGACTTACGAAGAGCTTCAGGCGCGTGTCACCGAGTTGGAAGGCCAACTCAAAGACAGTGAGCTGCGCGGTTTGGCAAACGAGCAAAACCTGCGCCGCCGCCATCAGCAGGAAATCGCCGATACCCATAAATTCGCCGGACAAAAATTTGCAGCAGAAATGTTGCCGGTTAAAGATTATCTCGAAATGGCGCTGCTGGACCAAAGCGGCAATTTCGATGCGCTGAAAATGGGTGTGCAAATGACTTTGAACGAGCTGCAAAAAGCATTTGATGCCACACATATTAAAGAAATCAACCCACAGCCGGGTGACAAACTCGATCCGCACCAACATCAAGCGATGCAGGCAGTCGTCAGCGAGCAAGAGCCGAATACCATCGTCAGCGTGATGAAAAAAGGCTACACATTATCCGACCGCGTGCTGCGTCCTGCGATGGTTGTCGTGGCGAAAAAAGAAGATTGAAGGCACCGCTTGATAAAGTTTATCAAGCATAAGATCTTCAGACGGCCTTATCCGGTTTCAAAGCCCGATGTTCCGCTATTGGAAAATCATTCCGATAAACCGGAATCGGAAAATTAAAGCCGGCCGTCTGAAAAAAGAATAAACGGCTTGTGGATAAATAAATCAAGTACTTGAATTTAATTTAAAAAAAAATTCAAATTAAGCCTTGAAAAAAAATGAAGCAACCTTATTTACAAGCCATCGGAACGAAATGTTCCACAGGATTATTAATTTAGAAAAGTTTATTTATTAGGAGCAACATAATATGGCAAAAGTAATCGGTATTGACTTAGGTACAACCAACTCTTGTTTGGCCATTTCTGAAAATGGTCAAACCAAAGTGATCGAAAATGCAGAAGGTGCACGCACCACTCCTTCCGTTATCGCTTATTTGGACGGTGGCGAAATCCTCGTCGGCGCACCTGCAAAACGCCAAGCGGTAACCAACGCTAAAAATACTATTTACGCCGCCAAACGTTTGATCGGCCACAAATTTGAAGACAAAGAAGTTCAACGCGACATCGAATCTATGCCTTTCGAAATCATCAAAGCCAGCAACGGCGACGCATGGGTGAAAGCGCAAGGTAAAGAGCTGTCTCCTCCTCAAATTTCCGCAGAAGTTTTGCGTAAAATGAAAGAAGCCGCTGAAGCTTACTTGGGCGAGAAAGTCACCGAAGCCGTGATTACCGTTCCGGCCTACTTCAACGACAGTCAACGTCAAGCGACTAAAGACGCAGGCCGTATCGCAGGTTTGGAAGTAAAACGTATCATCAACGAACCAACCGCAGCCGCTTTGGCATTCGGTATGGACAAAGGCGACAACAAAGACCGCAAAGTAGCCGTATATGACTTGGGTGGCGGTACTTTCGATATTTCCATCATCGAAATTGCCAACCTCGACGGCGACAAACAATTCGAAGTATTGGCTACCAACGGCGATACCTTCTTGGGCGGTGAAGACTTCGACCAACGCTTGATCGACTACATCATTGACGAGTTCAAAAAAGAACAAGGCATTGATTTGAAACAAGACGTAATGGCTCTACAACGTCTGAAAGAAGCTGCTGAGAAAGCTAAAATCGAATTGTCCAGCAGTCAGCAAACTGAAATCAACCTGCCATACATCACTATGGACGCAACCGGTCCTAAACACTTGGCCATGAAAATTACCCGTGCCAAATTTGAAAGCCTAGTTGAAGACTTGATCCAACGTTCTATCGAGCCTTGCAAAATCGCATTGAAAGATGCCGGCTTGAGCACCAGCGATATCGACGACGTGATTTTGGTTGGTGGTCAAAGCCGTATGCCGAAAGTACAAGAAGCCGTTAAAGCCTTCTTCGGTAAAGAGCCTCGTAAAGACGTGAACCCTGATGAAGCCGTTGCCGTAGGCGCAGCGATTCAAGGCGAAGTATTGAGCGGCGGCCGTAGCGACGTATTGCTGTTGGACGTAACTCCTCTGTCTTTGGGTATCGAAACCATGGGCGGCGTGATGACCAAGCTGATTCAAAAGAACACTACTATTCCGACTAAAGCGTCTCAAGTGTTCTCAACTGCCGAAGACAACCAAAGCGCAGTAACCATCCACGTACTGCAAGGCGAACGCGAACGCGCTTCTGCCAACAAATCTTTGGGTCAGTTCAACTTGGGCGACATCGCACCTGCACCACGCGGTATGCCACAAATTGAAGTTACTTTCGACATCGATGCCAACGGTATCCTGCACGTTTCTGCCAAAGACAAAGGCACCGGCAAAGCCGCCAACATCACCATCCAAGGTTCTTCAGGTTTGAGCGAAGAAGAAATCGAACGCATGGTGAAAGATGCCGAAGCCAACGCTGAAGAAGATAAAAAACTGACTGAATTGGTCGCTTCTCGCAACCAAGCCGAAGCTCTGATTCACTCCGTGAAAAAATCTTTGGCCGACTACGGTGATAAACTCGACGCTGCAGAGAAAGAAAAAATCGAAGCTGCGTTGAAAGAAGCTGAAGAAGCCGTGAAAGGCGACGACAAAGCCGCCATCGATGCTAAAGCCGAAGCTTTGGGTACAGCCAGCCAAAAACTGGGCGAAATGGTTTACGCTCAAGCGCAAGCCGAAGCACAAGCAGGCGAGGGTGCACAAGCCGAGTCTTCTGCTAAGAAAGACGACGACGTTGTAGATGCCGACTTTGAAGAAGTAAAAGACGACAAAAAATAATTGATGCCGTCTGAAAAAAAGCGCGAATCGAAAGGTTCGCGCTTTTTGTCGTTTGGGGAACGTGTAAAGACGCTTTGTCAAAATTGACGGTAAACTTTCAAAACCTTGCTACATCATCGTGTTGCCATAATTCTATTGCCAAATTTTGAACAGATTTCTCCGAATGCTGACAGTCAAAGCCATTAATATTTTGTCCATCGCTTGAGTGCGAATAAGTTCTTAGTTCTTACCTCAAATCAATCCCTTGAAAGAAGATAAATATGAAAAAACTGATTCAAATGACCTCTTTGATGGTTGCAGCTGCCGGTTTGGTATTGGCTCCGGTCGCTTCTGCACACGGCAAACATGAAATGCATCCGAAACAAGAGCGTATGCACAAAAAAGCCAAACCGCAAAAAATGAAAAAACCTGTACCTAAAGCCAAACACCATGCAGCCAAGCCCAAACATCATCAAGAGCATCGCCACGAACATCATTAAGATGAATCCTCAACAATAAATAAGGCCGTCTGAAACCCAAACATCAGGTTTCAGACGGCCTTCGGTTTATCTGTCAAATAGAGCTTTGCCGTTTTTCTTGTGCCAAACGGGTCGGCTCCAGCCAGGCAATGTTTCTTTCTGCCAGCGCATCGCGCCAATAATCCAGTTTGGTATCCAAATCTTCAGAGAAACTGTCTTGATTCAAAAGCTGAATGATAACGCCGCCGTCCGTAGCTTCGGCCAAACGGCTGATTTGACGCAAAATGCCGCGATCGGGAACAGTTTGCGTGCGTACGCCGATGAGAAGTTGCGCCGGAGTTTGTTTCAATTCGGCTTCTAATTGTTCCAAATCTTTTCTGCTGGCGGCCACGCCTTTGTCTATCCATTCTTGCGCCAAAACGCCGGAAAACCAAAGCGGCTCAGGCCATTCCGTTTCCAGTGTAACTGCCCATTTGGGCGCATTATTCAGCGTAATTTTAGATGAAACGGGAACGATGGTTTCCTGAAAATCATCGGCATCAACAATCTTCGTTTGCCATGTGCGGAGGATGTTTTGATAGTAGGACTGATTCAAATCCAAACGTTCGCGAAGGGTTTTTAAAGTAATCTTGCAAGCCAGCCAAGCAAGCAAGCGCGGCAGAATACCATAGCAGATAATGCTGCCGATGAGTAAACCCGCCCAAGCGCGCGCATCTTCGATGTGATTGTTCAGACGGCCTGCAATTACGGCCTGACTGTCGGGAACAGGAAAGCCCAAACGTTCCGGCAGCCATGACAAAGCCTCAACCGTTTTCACCAATGCCGTATTGCTTAACAGCGTACTTTCCCAGTTGAACGTATATTGACGCACCAAAAGCAGCAGCAAAACAGAAACCAACATCCCCGACAGCGTACAAAGCCACAGGCCGTGTGAAGTTGCACCAATCAGCCAACGCGTTTGCGGCTTGCGCCATTCGTCCACATAAAGCCGCAAAATAGCCTGATTGACCGGGTCTTTTCCACGGAACCAAGTTGCCGGACTGCTGATAAAGTGCACATTTTTCAAACGCAGGAATAAAGTCGCCAGCCACACCAGCAGCATGACCGTATTCATGCCCAGAATCCCGGCCAACACCAGAAAAAAGTTCAGTCCCTGATGGTCCATCAATAGATAAGTACTGGAAAAACCGACCGTAAACAACAACGTCGCCGCAACAATCCAAAGCCAAAACGAGCCCGTCTCCACCTGTTGCAACACATATTTTAAATGCTTGTCGCGGTCGATAATTTGAGCGCGGCGTATCAGTTTTTCCTCATTGCCGCCGTCAATATGTTGCAACGCTTCCGTCGCCTGCACAGGATCTCCCGGAAAAATATAGGCACGCTCTTCAAGGATACGGACCAATTCGACAAGTTTTTGCGATGGATTCAACATAAATGATAGGCCGTCTGAAAGATAAAATGGAAACGTCTGTTATACCCCCAAATAAACCCTTTTTTTGCAAAGGTCAAAAAATTAAAAGCAGTTTTGATTTTGGGTATATAGTGGAATAGATGTAAAAAAAGCAGCCCGAAAGCTGCTTATTTTGAGTGTGACGGAGGGACACAAACTAAAGGCATAATTCATTGTTTTATATTATAAAAATAATAAAGCAATCTAAATATACCCACAAATATTCCCACATTTTGCAAAGGTCAAAAAAATAATTTAGCAGTTTAGGCCGGTCATTATAACTTTTTTTGGGGCGTGTTGTTATTTGAGTGATTAGGCCGGCGGCTTCTCTCTCAAATTTAAACCGCTATATATATACAAAATGCACTGGTTACTCTGGTTACCTGGTTACCAGCCCCTAAAAACCTTTATAAATCAACGATAATGCGGTAACCAGTTATGCCCTTGTCATTGGTTACCAGTGCCGGTTAAGTGGTTACCCGCCGCCTTTTGCTTTCTTTTCATGGACTTGCAAAAATCTAGGGACTGCGTTATTACGCGCGCGCGCGTATTGGTGTCGAAATTATTTATTCCACTGCCTGCTTTTTGGGTAGATATGGCGTAAATAGGCTAAAATTGCGCTGTAAGCGTGTTTCATTGATTGGGTAGCAACTGTATTTTTGCCAGACGGGGTGAAAAATACAGTTGCTACACCTTGGTTTTAAAGAACGCGGTTAGCGAGGATGCAGGCTACGGCTTACTTTTTTTTGTTGTGTGCTTTAAGCCATTTTTGCATTTGTTCAATTTCCGCTTGTTGTGCGTTAATAATATCCTCAGCAAGCTTACGCATCTCAGGATCTTTTCCGTATTTTAATTCAACTTCCGCCATTTTTACTGCGCCAATATGGTGTGGCAGCATACCTGCTGCAAAAGCAACATCAGGGTCTTTATATTGCGCAGCAGCCATCATGTCTTGATTCATTTGATTCATACCTTGCATTAATTCTTGTTGCATTGCAGAACCTGTCGACATTTGCATATTCATGTGTGCTTGATGCGGTTGTTCATTAGCTTGGGCATAATTTGAAATTGCAATAGCGCTAAGTGTGATAAAAGTCATAAGTTTTTTCATGTTTTTCGCCTATGTGATAACTAAAGGAACACAAATCATACACTTTGACCTAGGGTTAAAGTCAATATTTATTTCGATACACAAGGGTTGGTATAAGGAAAGGGGCAAACAGTCCTAATTTTTGAAATTTAGGGGCTTCCTGTTGATTTTATGCTTTCTTGGTTGGTCTGTCTGAATGTTTGGACGTAAAAAAGCCCGCCATTGTCGGTAATAGCGGGCTTGCTCTTGGTTATTCGTCAAAGTCGGGCGGGGCTTCTCCCATCAAAACATAGAATCGGCTTGCACTGCCGTTACGTTTGCGCTGGTGTTGCCATCTGCCGTTGTCGGCTTTTTTTAACCATTCGTGATTATGTAGGACTTCACACGCTTTGCGCGGACTATATCCCTTACATACTTCATTTTCAAAGGTTACGGGGACTATCCAATACTCATTTATGCTCCCCTCCTGTTTCCGATAACCTGCGTGATTTTGGTTTGTTGTTTGGGCGTTCCAGTCTGAAAAGCGCATTGACAGTGCGTTAACGTCCATAAAGGCGATCACTTGTTCAATGATTCGGCGGTCTTCGCGGTTTCCTGTGCCGTTTTCTTCAAGCCATTCGTTGAAACACTGCCTTACTCCTGCCTCTCCTGCTCCTTGTCTTATGCCGGTAATAGGGGCGGCATATTCCAAGACGGCGGCCAAAAGGGCGAAGCGGCGGGCGATTCTTCGCGCCTGTCCCTCCATTGGTGGCAAGGTCTCAAGGAATTGGGTGCGGCTGGCTTCTACGGCTTGGGCGGCGGCTTCTTTTCCGTCTTTAAGGATTTGGCGGATAAGGGCGCGGCCTGCTGTTCCTCGCTGCTTGGCTGTGGCTTGGTTGATATGCTCCGACAGTTTCGCGCCATCTGCAAAGCCGTGCAACGTGTCGTAAATGCCATATCTTGCCTCTGCCTGTATGTCAGGTAACCTAACATGATTACCCGCTTTCCATTGGGCGCGGTCTCCTATTAGGCTCTCTGGGTTTATTTCGCCGGTCGAAAGTATCAGATTGCGCCATGTTTTCTGCCGGCGGTTGCCGCCATCTTTTGCGCCTTGTGTTTTTGACACGCCGTTGATAACGCTATAAACCATTTGCGGGATTTTTCGCGGGTCGGCTGATTGCCCGATTTCATCTAACACCAGCAAGCCATCATTGCGGGCTAAAGCTAAATTCTGCAAGCCAAGCGGGGTAGTATCCCAATTTCCTTTAGTGGTTTCAGGGTCGCCCCATACGCTCAAGGCAAGCCGCGCGGCGGTTGTTTTGCCTTTTGAGGAATCGCCCGCCAAATGGAAACCGCCTCCTTCTTCGTTCAAAAGTGCCAAGAATGGCGCGGCCATGCTTAAACCTAAAGCAAGGCATAGGCGGCTATTGTTCTCTGCGTATCGCGCTGCCTGCTCCTGCCATTCCTTGAGGCTGCCTTTTTCTGTGTAACCGTCTTTTTGGCTGGTGTCTCCGTTGTATAGAATGTTTGTGCCGTCTGCATTAACGGCTTCCCCGCCTGCCAGTATGTAGGCGTCCCCGTTCCAACCGGCGCGGTCGGTAATGGTAAAGGCTATCGGGCTTCCCTCTTTCTGCAAATAGTCTGCCAGTCTTTCCCTTTTTGCCCGTCCGCTCATGATGACTAGGCCGAAATTCTGCAAACGCTGCCAGCCTTGAACTGTGCCGATTTCTGCTTGTGGTAGGGCGGCGGTCTTTTGTTGGCGTGTGATTTTGTCTTTAAACTTGATAATCCGATAATACGCGCCGTCATTGTCTTGCCCCGTGCCTATGATGTCGATAGGGTCGGAAAGGAATTGCGGCTCTGATTCGATAATATCGCCGTCTTTATCGGTTCTAACGTTTACCCACCATACGCCCTGATTATCGATTTCAAAGTGAGGGCGCGGGCGGAATAGCTCGATATTCTCAAGGTTGTAATCGTTAGGGCTTTCCTGCTTCGCTGTTTCGGTATTTTTCATGCTGTCTGTCCTCCGGAATGATTGTCTGATTGCTTTTTCTCGTTCAGTTCGTCCAGTGCGTCATAGCCCGGCGTTTTGCTTTGCCATATACTCGCCTTGATTCCCTGCTTAATGGCTCGCATTGCCAAGTCATAAGCGGCTCTGTAACCAACGGGGCGGGGCGTGTCGTTATCGGCAATAATCACAATCTCTTTTATACCGTTCAAAAAGTGAAAATTTGCCAAGCTGTTTGCGCTCAAGGCCGCGCATAAGCCCCAATCGTAAGCCTTGTACAATTCACGGGCGGCAAGGGCGGTTTCTATGCCCTCTGCAATGACAAGACGGCCATTTTCAGGAATCGGGAACAGGTGGACGGCTTGCCCCGATATACTGCCTTTCTTGCGGCTTCTCATTTTCTTGGCCGGTAATGTTTCGCCTGTTACAGGGCCTTTGATTGCCAGTTTCTGGTAGCGCGGGGCGTGTAGTCCGTCCTCTCCGCATGGCTTGTCATAGCTAGGCTGTAAATAGGTTAGGTGTAAGCCTTGTAGCTCTTCGTCCATATCGCGGATAGCGCAAACCATACAGGGGAAACTACCAAGCAACAGCGGCTTATCTTCGCCTGTTGTCCAATAGTCTTTTTCAGGTAGGAAACGGACGTTTTCGGGTAAATGCGCCATGTCCAAACCGCGTGATTTCAAATACTGGATAACAGGGGAATCGGGGCGGATAGGTTCTGTGCTTCTCCACAATGCGGCCAGTTCCTCGATTTGGTCTTTTTCGGGGCGTGGTTGCGCTTGTGGGCGTGTTGGCGGTATCGGCAAAGGGTTTGCATTGTCCATGCCTAAAATGCCTGAAACCTGCTTTAAGGCCGTCTGAAAATCACACCCGAAAAAGTGCATTACCAAGCCGAAACCATCGCCCGCGCCGTTGTTGTAATGGCTGCAAATGAATGTGCCGTTTCCGTCCTTGTCGTCATATCTGAAACGGTCTTTCCCTCCACACGCGGGGCAGGGCTGGTGTTTGTTTTTCAGGTATCGCGGGTCTATGCCTAATGCGGCGTGTATTTCCGGCCAGCGGTATTGCGCGACGGCTTTAATGTCTTGGTATGTTGGTTTCATTGCTCTGCCTCCTCTGATACTGGTTCTAAAACAATTCCGGCGGTCGGGTCGGTTTCCCATATTGCGGGCGTTTCCTGCTCTAGTTGCTCCGTGTCGGCGTGGGCGGGCTGGTTACAGGCTCGGACTACCAAAGCCAAAAGCAACACCCAAAACACCAGCAAGGCGCGGTTAAGATACCGGCGGAAACGGTCGGATTTATTGGTCTGTTTCATGGTTTTATCCTTTGCTCTGCCTCCAGTGTTTCAAAACATGAATCTAATAAAATCAATTAGTTATGAAAACACTAGGGCGAAGTTTGCCCTATGCCGTCTGAAATAGGCGGCATAAAGGCGGGTAAATTTCAGGGAATAGGTGGGCTTAACCGGCGTGGGTTACGCTGTAAACAGCCCATTCTTTCAGGTCGTCTGAATCGTCAGGGCGCGGGATGGGGTCGGTTTTGAATATATCCCTCAAGCTCGGATGACAAATCGAAAGATTCCAAGTTTTCCGCATGGGGGACTAGGGTTTGAATGACTGTGGCAAGGCGTGCCGTGCTTCTGATCGCACTTATGGGGGCGTTGTGGACGGGATGGGCGGCCATGTTGTCGCAAATGGTGTCGATGATTGCGCCCGTATTGGCGATAAATTCGCCGCCGTAATACAGCGCGTCCATGATGCGGTTTGCCAGCTCTAAAGGGATGGTTACCGTTTGGGATTGATTTTGAATGGTTTGGATTTGGGTAGAAGTGCAAGATTGCATTTGAAATGCTCCTAGTTAAATTGAGATTTGAGAAATGCCCGAAATAAGGGGGCGGTGCTCTCTCCTGTAACTAGTCAGGCGTGGACGTTGCCGTTACCACACACCGCCATAAACTTTGATATGCCGTCCAAAGCCTGTAAATAGGCTTCAAACGCCATAAGAGAAAATGGCGATAAAAAATCAGCGCTACCCTGCTGATTTTGTCTAAAGGGATAGATTCCCGTTGATTCTTCGCGCGCGCGCGTATTGTTCAGAAAACTCCTACTCTTCGCGTTTGGCGGCCAGTTTGTTGAGATACTCTTCAATCTCACTGGAAAGCCAGCCGGTAATATTGTCTGAAAGTTTGATAGGCTTAGGAAAATCAGGGCGGTGATGGCGGCTCTTAGGGTTTACCCAATTCCAAACAGTCGCTCGTGAAACGCCCATAACGCGGGCGGTATCGTTTACTCGTAATACAGTGTTATTCATTGGTTGCCTTTCTTATAACGGGTTAGATGACAAGCAAAAGAATAGCCGCCTCTGTGGGCGGCTTGTCCTATATAGGATTGCATAAAACCTAATTAGGTTATTGTGAAAGACGGTCGATACCTTGCTTAATATATTTTGCTAATGTGTCTCCAGTGGGGGGCTTGCCTAGTTTATCGGCTTGTCTTTCCCACTCTTGGATAATAGTTTCTGCTGCCTCGTATGGTTTACTGCAATCGGTTTTTGTATAGATAGCGGAAAGTGCCACAATAATTTCAGCTTGTTTATTTTCAGTGCGTTTGCTGATAGATTTTTGTATCTTCATTTTTTCGCTCAATACTTCTTTTAGCTCATTAAAACTCTTACTTGTAAGGCGTAAGGTATCAGTAGTAACCGTTATACTCCATTTATTACTCTCTAAAAAATCTCTATCTGGGTATCTAGGTCGAAACCGATAGTCTTCTACTCTAGTAAAATCGGCTAATGCCTCATTTGGAATGTATTGAAAAAACCAGCCCTCAGTTTTCAAGTCTGTAATGTATGGTAACCCTGCTATTTGTCCGTAATTTTCATTTTCTACATCAATTACTTCCTGTGGTGTTTTACATTCTATCAGTTTTGTTCCAGAAGCTAGTTTGGGGATTCTTACAGTATAGTTTTCAAAAGCCGGATTAATGCCAAGATGCTGTAAACCCTCTGGGGCTGCCTCAATATGCTCCCCATTAATGTCTAATAGATATGGGCATACGCTAACTTTAGCTGATTTTTTAATTTCAATTTCTTGCATTGTGGTGCTGTGAATTGGTGCGAAATAACCTTTAAATAAATAACATTCAATAATTAAGGGATTATCAATATTTGGGAAATAACGTTCTGCCAAGCTCCTTTTAAAAAATCTCATTGTAGATGCTTGTATGCAAAATTCAGTTAATCCGATAGCCCCATAATGGATAATATCATTAACTTCAAAGCTATCATTAAGCTGTTTACTTAATTCATTAGCTGCATCTTTTAAGGTGTAATATGCTCGCCATGCCATTTTTACGGTCTCCTGCATAAATACAAATATTGGTAACCAGTGGTAACCAGTTGGTAACCAGTAAATTTACGTTAACTGGTTACCGCTTTTTCTTTGTATTTATATTTATATTCATATAGTTATATTTGTAAAGTTTTGTGGTAACCAGAGTAACCAGTATATTTACTCACGCGCATAGGGAATTTTTAACCCGTCTTGTCTTTTTGAATCATCTGTAATGCCTGGTTGTATCGCTCCCGTAAATAGTCGCTATACCATTGCATAAACTCGATACGCTGGGGCATATAATCGGCTTGGTAGGCGTATGAATCCTTTATCTTGTTTTCTTCAACGTGGGCAAGCTGTGTTTCAATCGCGCCGCCGTTGAAGTTGTTTTCATAAAGCAAACTACTTGCTACTGCTCTGAAGCCGTGTGGCGTGGCCTTGCCTTTATAGCCTAGTTTCTCGTTAATGATTTTTCCTAGTGTGTTCTCACTGATATGGCGGTTTACGTTGGTTCTACTTGGAAACATAAACCGGCTATGCCCTGTCAGCGTGTGTAACTCTTGAAGTAGCTCTATTGCCCAATCAGAAAGAGGCACACATAAAGCGGGCTTTGGCTTCATCTTTTCGTGCTTCATTCTTTCGGCGGGAATAATCCAACGCTTGTTTTTAAAGTCCACTTCTTCCCACTGGCCGCCGCGTAATTCGTTATTTCTCACAAACACCAGCATGATCAGCATGATGGCAATTTTGTTTTGCCGCTCTATATTGTTTGCCAGTATCAGGCGGCGGTAAAACTCCGGCAATTCTTCACGGGGCAGGGCGGGTTTGTGTTTGGTGGGTAAGTTGGGAATGTGATTTTTCAACAGGCGGGCGGGGTTGTTTTCTGATATTTCCAGCATGGCGGAATAGTCAAAAACTGCTCCTATCCAGCCCCTGATTTTGTCGGCGGTATCAGTAACGCCCCTTGCCATAATGTCATCAAGCAAGTTTTTGATATGGGTTACCTTGATTTCATTAACGGGGATTTCTCCAATGACTGGGAAAACGTCATTTTTCAAATAACGCATGATCCGCTCGGCGTGATGTTCTTTCCAGCGGGGCAAATTGTCCTCGTACCATTGCTTGGCTAAATGCTCAAAAGTATTTAGCAAGGCGGCTTGTCGGGCTGCTTTGGCTTCTTGCTTGGCTTTGTTGGGGTCTTGCCCTTGTGCAATCATGCGGCGGGCGTTTTCGGCGGCTTGGCGGGCTTCTACCAGTGAAACGGTAGGATATTTCCCGATAGTTAAATCTTTCTCTTTGCCATCTATACGGTATCTCATGCGGAATATTTTTCCGCCCGCTGGTGTAACTTCAAGATACAGGCTATTTCCGTCAAATAACTTGATTTTCTTTCCAGTGTCAGCCGGTTTGGCGGCTTTGATTTGGCGGTCGTTTAGTGGCATTTGTGGGTATGCTTTACAGTGGTTTTGGCTGTCCCCTGAATCATACCCACATTTTGTGCTTTACTCAATTAAATGGTATTGGGGGTATTTAGACACTTGGCAAGGGGTATATTGGCCTGAAAGCCTTGCCAGTATTGAATCTTGATTACTATGTTAGATTTGATTAGACGAAAAAAAAGCCCCTAAAAGGGGTTGGGTGGTGCGGACGGAGAGACTCGAACTCTCACACCTCGCGGCGCCAGAACCTAAATCTGGTGCGTCTACCAATTTCGCCACGTCCGCACTAATTTGAACCGTGGATTATACACAAGATTAATGGGGGCGCAAAGTCTTGTTTGCTTGAATTTTTCGGTTTATCCCTTATATAATGATTTATTCCGGCCGTCTGAAAGCAGGGTTTGTTTTCAGACGGCCTCAACTTTACTATTGGTGAGGAAGGGCAGATGCCTGCTTTATTGATTAAAGATTTTTTGCAGACGCAAGGTTTGAAGTTGCCTGCGGATGAGATACATGTTGCTTATTTGACTGCCCAGGCTGTGATTAAAATGGGCAATGCTTCTGTTGAGCGTTCGATTTTGTGGCCGTCTGAAGACGGTTGGCAGTTGGCAGATTATGTTGATGCCGAACATGAATTGTTGCTGAAACAGATTTTTATGGCTTTGGATTCGGTTGCCGAGCGCACCGAGCATTTGAAAAGTGCAGCGGTTTATACAGCGTTTCCGAAAGATGGCGCGTTGTCGCTGGTTCGACTGAGCCGTTGGGGCGTACCGTTGGAAAATGTGATTCCAATCGACGAGCAGGCCGGACAGGCTTTTTTGGCTGTGCGTACGGCGCAAAGCGGTTGGATGAATGTTTGTCAGAATGTGGAGTATTGGCAGGAAATTGGTGAATTGTCGGCCGAACGCAATCATCCCGGCTTGAGCCAGATTTCAGTTCCTGTCTGTATGCCCAGCGGTGCGGTTTTGGGTGTAGTGCATGCCGAGTTTGATGTCAAAGACGGTGCGCCTGATGAAGTATTGGTGTCTTGGATTGCCCTTGCATTAGCCTTGGCGGAACCTTTGAAAAACCTCTTGGGCGTGGCTGAAAACGAGGAAGCGGAAAATGAGTAACGCGTTGAAGTTTGTCGCGTCATGCCGTTTGCCTACGGAATGGGGCGAATTTACCATGCACGGTTTTGAAGAAGAGAGTGGTCAGGAGCATGTCGCATTGACGATGGGCAATGTTTCAGACGGCCTGCCTGTGTTGTCGCGTATTCATTCCGAGTGCTTAACCGGCGATGCTTTATTTTCGGTAAAATGTGATTGCGGTCCTCAGCTTCAAGCAGCGATGCAAGCCATTCAGAAAGAAGGGCGTGGCGTTATCGTATATTTGCGCCAAGAAGGCAGGGGCATTGGTTTGATAAACAAAATCCGTGCTTATCGTCTGCAAGATCAGGGCTTGGATACGGTTGAAGCCAATGTAGCGCTCGGCCTTCCTGTTGATGCGCGCGACTTCACTTTAGCCAAGCAGATTTATGATTATCTGCATATTCGTGAGGTCAGATTGTTGACCAATAATCCTGAAAAAATCCAAACGTTGAAAGATTCCGGTATTAATGTGGTCGAACGGATTGCATTGCATGTCGGCGAAAATGTGGAAAATGAGCGTTATCTGCATACTAAAGCGGATAAATTGGGACATTTGATTTTCGATTGATGGATAGGCATAACGGTAATTTTTGCGGTTAAATAAAATATTCTATATTCTTTCAATGGGATATATTTTTATTTAAATAAAAACCTTGCGCATGGCCTAATTTTTTGATTTAATGACGGCTTATCGGGTGATTAGCTCAGTTGGTAGAGCGTCTGCCTTACAAGCAGAATGTCGGCGGTTCGACTCCGTCATCACCCACCAAGTTTCTTTTTCATTGTCTTTGACAGTGGATGCGCGGTGGTAGCTCAGTTGGTTAGAGTACCGGCCTGTCACGCCGGGGGTCGCGGGTTCGAGCCCCGTCCGCCGCGCCATTATTTAAAAAGCGCTGATTATATCAGTGCTTTTTTATTTGTCTTAAAGACACAATTAAGTTGTGAAAATAGAAACAGGTAAGTAACAGGATATTGAAATACTGTTTAATCTTAATTTCTGATGATTTTAAAAAAGGCCGTTTGAAATTTTTAAAGTTTCAGACGGCCTTTAGTCTATTGAAACAATAGATTAGATATCCAATTCTGCCGTATCGCCCTCTTTTTCCATCCATGCGCGGCGGGCGGCGGCTTCGCCTTTGCCCATCAGTTTGACGAAGATGTCGCGTGTTTCGTCATCCGCGCCTTCGGGGATTTGTACCTGCAACAGGCGGCGGGTGTCGGGGTGCATGGTGGTGTCTTTGAGCTGGTCGGGGTTCATCTCGCCCAAGCCTTTGAAACGGCTGATGGAATAAGCAGTTTCTTTAACACCTTCTTTTTGTAATCGCTCCAAAATGCTGTCGAGTTCGTTTTGGTCGAGGGCGTAGAATTTGCGGGCAGGTTTGCTTTTGCCTTGTGCGTTGACATCGACGCGGAACAGCGGCGGCTGGGCGACGTAGATGTGTCCGTCGTCGACCAGTTTCGGGAAGTGGCGGTAGAACAGGGTCAGCAGCAAAACTTGAATATGAGAGCCGTCCACGTCGGCATCGGACAAGATGGCGATTTTGCCGTAGCGCAGGCCGCTTAAATCGGGATTGTCGTTGATGCCGTGCGGATCGACGCCGATGGCGACGGAAATGTCGTGGATTTCGGCGTTGCCGAAAAGCTGGTCGGGGTGGACTTCGAAGCTGTTGAGCACTTTGCCACGCAGGGGCAGGATGGCCTGCGTGGCTTTGTCGCGGGCGAGTTTGGCGGAGCCGCCGGCGGAATCGCCTTCAACGAGGAAGAGTTCGTTTTCGCGGATGTCTTCGCTTTCGCAGTCGGTCAGTTTGCCGGGCAGGACGGCGACGCCGCTGCCTTTTTTCTTTTCGATTTTCTTAACCGAACGCATCCGCGCCTGTGCCTGACGGATGGCGAGTTCGGCGATTTTTTTGCCGAAGTCCACGTTTTGGTTCAGCCACAATTCCAAAGGGTCGCCCGATACGGCGGCAACGAGTTTCAACGCGTCGCGGTTGGTCAGTTTGTCTTTGGTCTGACCTTGGAACTGCGGGTCGAGGACACGGGCGGAGAGGACGAAGGCGGTTTTGCCGAACACGTCGTCGCTTTGTATTTTTACGCCGCGCGGTAGGAGGTTGTGCAGATTGATGAAATTGTTGACGGCGTTGAACACGGCTTGTTTCAAGCCTGCTTCGTGCGTGCCGCCTAGCGGGGTGGGAATGAGGTTGACATAGCTTTCGTTGGCACACGAGCCTTCTTCCAGCCAAGTCAGGGCAAACGCAGCACCTTCGCCGATACTGAAATCGCCGTTGTGGCCGTCTGAAATGTAGTTTTCGCAAGAGAAGATAGGCACAGCTTCTTGCGCATCGGCAATCAGGTCGGTCAGATAGCTTTTCAGGCCGTCCGGGTAGTGCCAAGTTTGGGTGTATGCTTCGTCTTCGCCTTTAACCGGACGGGTTAGGGAAACGCGTACACCTGGCAATAAGACGGCTTTGGCGCGCAGCAGGCGTTCGAGTTCGGGAATGCTGTAATTCGGACTTTCAAAATATTTGCCGTCCGGCCATACGCGCACTTCGGTGCCGCTGTCTTTGACGGCGCATTTGCCCACTTCAGTCAATGGCTCAATGACGTCGCCACCGGAAAAGACGATGCGGTGGACTTTGCCTTCGCGTTTGACCGTTACTTCAAGGCGGGTGGAAAGGGCGTTAGTAACAGATACGCCGACACCGTGCAGACCACCTGAAAAGGCATAGGCGCTGCCGCCGTCTTTTTTGTTGAACTTGCCGCCTGCGTGCAGACGGGTAAACACGAGTTCGACTACGGGTACGCCTTCTTCGGGGTGCAGGCCGACGGGAATGCCGCGGCCGTTATCACGGACGGAAAGCGAACCGTCTTCATGAATTTGTACGTCAATTTCAGTAGCGAAACCACCCAACGCCTCGTCCGCCGCGTTATCAATCACTTCCTGACAGATATGGGTCGGGCTGTCGGTACGGGTGTACATGCCGGGACGTTCTTTGACCGGCTCCAAGCCTTTGAGGACGGTAATGCTGGATTCGCTGTATTGATTGTTTTTAGCCATAGGAATAATGTAAAGGCCGTCTGAAAGGATGAAAAACAACGCTTTCAGACGGCCTGAAAGCGTTTGGGTTATAGGTTTTCTATTGGATTGCGCCGGATAAAGTCTTCATAGCTTTCTATGCCGCGCAAGAAACGGGAGAGTTCGGTCAATGCATCCAAATACACGCCGCGCTTGAAATCGATGACTTCGTCAACCGGAGCCCAGTATTGGTGCCAGCGCCAGCCGTCAAATTCAGGATGATGGCAGGCGCGGAGGTTGACGTCGCTGTCGCGGCCGACCAAACGCAAAAGATACCAAATCTGTTTTTGTCCGCGATACGAACCGCGCCATTCGCGGCGCACCCAGTGGCTGGGAACGTCATAACGCAACCAGTCGCGCGTACGGCCAACGATTTTGATGTGTTGCGGCAACAGGCCGACTTCTTCGTACAATTCGCGGTACATGGCGGTCTCAGGGCTTTCGCCCGGCTTGATGCCGCCTTGCGGAAACTGCCATGAATGTTCGCGTACGCGTTTGCCCCAAAAGACTTCGTTACGCTCGTTAATCAGGATAATACCGACATTGGGGCGATAGCCTTCTCTGTCTAACACGGTGTCGCCCTTCATTAAATTCAATCGTGCAATTTTCCCACAAATTGGGCGGTTTTGACAAATCTTGAGGCCGTCTGAATAAGCCCACAGTTTTTTCCAGACGGCATGAAACCGTTTCTGAAAAAATGTTGTTTATGAATAAAACCATAGCTTCAGGCCGTCTGAAAAGGGAGAATTTTTTCTGCTTTAAGGTCTTGCATTCAAAAGCTTTTTGCCGTTTAATGCAAACCTTGCTGAATCAAGGGCAAAGGACACATGCCGGCCGCCCCCACAGTTTCCCTTTTGTAAGTGGCATCTGCCACCGCTGCAATATTTTTACCCCCCGAACAAAAGGTCTGAAACCATGAAAAAATCTTTGATGGCGGCGGCAATCTTGAGCCTCGTCTTGACTGCGTGTAGCGGCGGACAAGGAACCGCCGCAGAATCTTCCGCATCTCAAACTTCCTCTTCCCAAACCGATAAACTCAATATCTACAACTGGTCGGATTATGTCGATCCTGCCACGTTGTCTGCGTTTGAAAAAAATACGAATATCAACGTCCGCTACGATTACTACGATAGCAACGAAGCGCTGGAAGCCAAGCTGCTGACCGGCAAGTCGGGTTATGACCTGGTTGCGCCTTCTATTGCCAATGTCGGTCGTCAGATTAAAGCCGGCGCGTATCAAAAAATCGACAAATCGCAAATTCCCAATTACGCCAATATCGATCCCGATTTGTTGAAAATGATGGAAACCGTCGATCCGGGCAACGAATATGCCGTCCCTTATTTCTGGGGCATCAATACGCTGGCGATCAACAAACAGCAGGTTCAAAAGGCTTTGGGTACGGATAAGCTGCCTGAAAACGAATGGGATTTGGTGTTTAACCCTGAATACACCCAAAAATTGAAATCCTGCGGCATCAGCTATTTCGACAGCGCCATCGAGCAGATTCCTTTGGCTTTGCATTATTTGGGCAAAGATCCGAACAGCGAAAACCCTGACGACATCAAAGCCGCCGTCGATATGATGAAAAAAGTGCGTCCCGACATCAAACGCTTTACCTCGTCGGGCTATATCGACGATATGGCTGCCGGTAATCTTTGTGTATCGGTAGGCTACGGCGGCGACCTCAATATTGCCAAAACCCGTGCCAAAGAAGCCGGAAACGGCGTCGAAGTCGAAGTATTGGCGCCGAAAAGCGGCGTCGGTATTTGGGTGGATTCGCTGATGATTCCGCGTGATGCGCAAAATGTGGCCAATGCACACAAATACATCAATCACACGCTCAATCCGGAAACAGCGGCCAAAAACGGCAACTATGTGACTTATGCTCCGGCCAGCCGTCCGGCGCGTGATTTGATGGATGAAAAATATACCTCTGACGAATCGATTTTCCCAAGTAAAGAATTGATGGAAAAAAGTTTCATTGTCTCTCCCAAATCAACCGATGCGAGCAAACTCAGCGTTCGCCTGTGGCAGGCTTTAAAAGCAGGGCGATAATTAAAATTGAAATTTGAATACTCAGGCCGTCTGAAACAGTTTTTCAGACGGCCTGAGTGTTATAATTGTCAACACTTTTCAAATATCCTATGAGGAGAAACAGCGTTATGAACAATTCAGTCATCACCGTCATCGGTAAAGACCGTGTGGGCATTGTGTACGACGTTTCCAAAATTTTAGCGGAAAACCAAATCAATATTCTCAACATCAGCCAACAGCTGATGGATGATTTTTTTACCATGATTATTTTGGTGGATACTTCAAAATGCACCAAATCGCGTCAAGAGGTTTTGGATTTGTTTGCGGAAGAGAGCAAAAAACTTGCGCTTGATATCCGTATGCAAAACGAAGAAATTTTCCAAGCCATGCACCGTATTTAAGTCGGAGGAAGAGCCATGAGTATTCAATCCGGCGAGATTTTAGAAACCGTCAAAATGGTGGCCGACCAGAATTTTGACGTGCGCACCATTACCATCGGCATTGATTTGCACGACTGCATCAGCAGCGATATCAATGTATTGAACCAAAACATTTACAACAAAATTACCACAGTCGGCAAAGACTTGGTGGCAACGGCAAAATATCTGTCTGCCAAATACGGTGTACCGATTGTGAATCAGCGCATTTCCGTTACGCCGATTGCCCAAATCGCCGCGGCCACCCATGCTGATTCTTACGTCAGCGTGGCGCAAACTTTGGATAAGGCTGCCAAAGCGATAGGCGTGTCTTTTATTGGCGGCTTTTCCGCGTTGGTGCAAAAAGGTATGTCGCCTTCGGATGAGGTGTTGATTCGTTCCATTCCCGAAGCGATGAAGACTACCGATATCGTGTGCAGCTCCATCAATATCGGCAGCACGCGTGCCGGTATCAATATGGATGCAGTTAAGCTGGCAGGCGAAACCATCAAACGCACGGCTGAAATCACGCCCGAAGGTTTCGGCTGCGCCAAAATCGTCGTGTTCTGCAATGCAGTGGAAGACAACCCATTTATGGCGGGCGCGTTTCACGGTTCGGGCGAAGCGGATGCCGTTATCAATGTCGGCGTTTCCGGCCCGGGTGTCGTAAAAGCCGCGTTGGAAAATTCAGATGCAACGACGTTGACCGAAGTTGCGGAAGTAGTGAAGAAAACTGCTTTCAAAATTACCCGCGTGGGCGAACTTATCGGCCGCGAAGCCTCAAAAATGCTGAATATCCCGTTTGGTATTCTCGATTTATCGTTGGCACCAACCCCCGCCGTCGGCGACTCGGTGGCACGCATTCTTGAAGAGATGGGTTTGAGCGTCTGCGGTACGCACGGTACGACAGCGGCATTGGCCTTGCTGAATGATGCCGTGAAAAAAGGCGGCATGATGGCTTCCAGTGCGGTCGGCGGTTTGAGCGGTGCGTTTATCCCTGTTTCGGAAGACGAGGGCATGATTGCGGCTGCTGAAGCCGGTGTGCTGACACTGGACAAACTCGAAGCCATGACCGCTGTCTGCTCCGTTGGTTTGGACATGATTGCCGTTCCCGGCGATACGCCTGCTCATACCATTTCCGGCATCATTGCTGACGAAGCCGCCATCGGCATGATCAACAGCAAAACCACTGCCGTGCGCATTATTCCGGTAACCGGCAAAACCGTCGGCGACAGCGTCGAGTTCGGCGGCTTGTTGGGCTACGCGCCTGTTATGCCGGTCAAAGAAGGTTCGTGCGAAGTGTTCGTCAACCGAGGCGGCAGAATCCCGGCTCCGGTTCAATCGATGAAAAACTGATTGGATTGATGAATAAAAAGGCCGTCTGAAATTGATTTTCAGACGGCCTTTTATTTATAGCTATTTGGTAAAACGTTTTTAGAAAATAATATCTTGATTATTTCCCTTTTTTCAAAATACCGGATTCTGCAATTTTTTTGGCAATGTCTTTAGCTGATCTTTTCAGAACATCTTTGCTATTTCCTCCAAATACTCCCATTGCCAACATACCGTCAGTTTGAATATTACCGACAATTTTTCCGCTTTCTTTATCAACCAGTGTTGTAACGATTTTTGACGTTGCTTTGCCTGCGCCAAAGCCCACCCAATAACGCAGAGCACGGTTTCCTTCATTAAAGTTTTCGATATTGATATTAATATCTAAGTCGTCACCTACGGTATAACCGAGAGCGGTTAATTCATTGTTCAAGTATTGGATAAAAAGTGCGCGTGTTTCGGATGGGATATGATCTTGAGAAAGATCACGAATAGTGTAGCTATGGTAGCTTTTTTCTTTTTGTCCGAAATCAACAGTGCTGGTTGTTGAACAAGCAGATAAAGCAAAGGCTAATGCCGTTAGTGTGAGTAGTTTTTTCATGGTAAAAAGTTCTCTTTTTTAATTGATAAAATGCTTAAGTTTAAGCAAATCGAATTATCAATCATTTTTACTTTTCTTTCAATTTATTATGCTTATATATTAAGGTAATTCAAAGTTTAGCTTTATATAAACAACAAAAGGCCGTCTGAAATTTCAGACGGCCTTTTATGTTTGCAGGCTGATTATTTAAACATATTTTTAATAATGCCCATTACGCTGCGAGAAATGGCGTTGGTAACTTGGCGGTTGATTTGGCTGCCGATGGCGTCGGCAACGTTGTAGCCCAAACCTTGGCCGGATTTTTTACGTCCGCCGCTCAAGCCGCCGATCAGTCCGCCGAGAATGCCGGGATCGGCATTGGCAGCTTCTTTTTCTGCGGTTTTTTGTGCTTTTTCCTGCTCTTTTGCCGCAGCAGCTGCTTCTTTCTCAGCGGCTGCTTGGCTGTCTGCTTCTGTCAGTGCTTCAAAAGCGGAGTAGTTGTCCACCATGTCTTTGTAGGTTGGATACAAATCGTCTTTTTGGAACAGGCGGTTGCGCTCTTCTGCGGCAAGCGGGGTCAAGGAAGATTGCGGCGGCAGGATGAGGGCGCGTTCTACCGGCTCGGGCATACCTTTTTCATCAAGGAAGGAAACGAGGGCTTCGCCGACGCCGAGTTCGGCAATCGCTTCGGCAACTTTGATGTTGGGGTTGCTACGGAAGGTTTCGGCAGCGGCTTTGACTGCTTTTTGGTCGCGCGGTGTAAAGGCACGCAGGGCGTGTTGTACGCGGTTACCCAGTTGGCCGAGAATGGTATCGGGCAAGTCGAGCGGGTTTTGGGTAACAAAATATACGCCCACGCCTTTGGAACGGATCAGGCGCACGACTTGTTCGATTTGTTCGACCAACGCATTGGCGGCATTGTCGAACATTAAATGTGCTTCGTCGAAGAACATCACGAATTTTGGTTTGTCCAAGTCGCCGACTTCGGGCAGGGTTTCAAACAACTCTGCCAGCATCCACAGCAAAAACGCGCTGTACATACGCGGCGAGCGCATCAGTTTTTCGGAATTAAGGATGTTGATGATGCCTTTGCCGTTGTCGGTTTGCATCCAGTCTTGCAGATTGAGGGAAGGTTCGCCGAAGAATTTTTCTGCACCTTCGTTTTCCAAAGTCAGCAGTTGGCGTTGAATCGCGCCGATACTGGCGGCAGAAACGTTGCCGTATTGCGTGCGGTATTCCGAAGCATGGTCGGAAACGTGTTTCAACATGCTGCGCAGGTCTTTCAAGTCCAGAATGTGCCAGCCTCTGTCATCAGCAACTTTGAACACGAGGTTGAGCAGACCTTCTTGCGTGTCGTTCAGATTCATCAGGCGCGCCAAAAGCATAGGGCCCATTTCTGAAACGGTTACGCGTACGGGAATACCGGTTTCGCCGTAAACATCCCAAAAGCGCACGGGGAAATTTTGCAGCCATTGTTCGCCCAAACCAAACTCGGCGATGCGTTCGCCCACTTTGCCGCTGTTTGCACCGGCCTGCGCGATGCCCGACAAATCGCCTTTGACATCGACCAAGAATACAGGGACGCCTTCGCTGCTGAAGGCTTCCGCCATGCGGCGCAGGGTAACGGTTTTACCCGTACCGGTCGCGCCGGCGATCAAGCCGTGGCGGTTGGCCATTTTGCCTTGGATTTCGAGCGTTTTCCCGTCGGCACGCGCAATTTGAAATGTAGTCATGATTATTCCTTAGAATCCGTGATGTGAAACAATTTGTTGTCTTAAAAAACAAGCATTTTAACGTTTGCGGCGAGGGGATTCAACCAAGCAAAGTTTCAGACGGCCTTAAGTTTTGCAAAGGTTTTTTTGCAGTGATTGGACAAGGTTGAAATCTGCTATAATTCCATCCAATCCGCAACCGTCTGACAAGGCGGTTGTTTTCTTTGTTTTTTGAATATTCTTTACGAAAGCGAAAGTCGGAATGACTGCACAACAAGCCCCTTTGGGCGAAAAAACCATGGCCGTGCTGATGGCGATGTTGGTCGCGCTGATGCCGTTTTCTGTCGATGCCTATCTGCCTGCGATTCCCGAAATGGCGAAGTCGCTGGGTTCGGACATTCACCGCATCGAGCAAAGCCTGAGCTTTTTTATGTTTGGTGTGGCGTTTGGTCAGGTGGTCGGCGGTTCGATTTCGGATATTAAAGGCCGCAAACCTGTCGCCTTGGTGGGCTTGAGCATTTACTTCGCCGCCGTTATCGGTTTGACGATGGTGAATAATGTCGAGCAGCTGCTGAACTTGCGTGCCGTGCAGGCGTTTGGCGCGGGGATGACCGTGGTGATTTCCGGCGCGATGGTGCGTGATTATTATTCCGGACGCAAAGCCGCGCAGATGTTTGCCTTAATCGGCATCATTCTGATGATTGTGCCGCTGATGGCACCGATGATTGGTGCAGGCTTGCAGAATTTGGGCGGCTGGCGCATGATTTTCGGCTTTCTGGCCTGCTATTCGCTGCTGCTTTGGGGTTTGATGTGGTATTTCCTGCCCAAGCCGCATCAAAAAGGCAAAATCAGCATGGACGTGTTCGGTGTGGTGGCAGGCAGGTTTAAACGCGTTTTGAGAACGCGTGCCGCGATGGGCTATTTGTTTTTTCAAGCTTTCAGTTTTGGTTCGATGTTTGCCTTTTTGACCGAATCGTCGTTTGTGTACCAACACCTGTATCATGTTTCACCAAACCAATATGCTTGGATATTTGCGCTCAATATCATTACCATGATGTCGTTTAACCGCGTTACCGCATGGCGTTTGAAAACCGGTACGCATCCGCAAAACATCCTCAAATGGGGCATTATCGTCCAATTTGCCGCCAATCTGCTGATGACGGTTTTGATATTGTCGCTGTCTCTGCCGCCTTTGTGGGCTTTGGTGCTGTGCGTGATGTTTTCAGTCGGTACGCAAGGTTTGGTCGGAGCGAACACTCAGGCCTGTTTTATGAGCTATTTCAGTGCAGAGGGCGGCAGTGCAAATGCCGTTTTAGGCGTGTTCCAATCCCTTATCGGCGCATCGGTCGGCATGGCAACGACTTGGCTGCACAATGGTTCCGCCTTGGTGATGGCCGGTATGATGTTGAGCTCGACCGTGTGCGGTATCGTGCTGTTGTGGATTTGCTCGCATCAGGCTTGGATGGAAAACGATAAAAAAGAATATGTTTAACCTTCAGGCCGTCTGAAAACGGTTTCAGACGGCCTCAACACTATATTGAAGAAATTAACCATGAGTACCAGCAAACAACGCCCCATCGGCGTATTCGATTCCGGCGTCGGCGGCTTGACCAACGTCCGCGCCCTGATGGAACGCCTGCCGATGGAAAACATCATCTATTTCGGCGATACCGCACGCGTTCCCTACGGCACCAAATCCCGCGCTACCATCGAAACTTTCGCCATGCAGATTGTCGATTTCCTGCTGGAAAACGATGTCAAAGCACTCGTCATCGCGTGCAACACCATCGCCGCCGTTGCCGGACAAAAAATCCGCCAAAAAGCAGGCAATATGCCCGTATTGGACGTTATCTCAGCCGGTGCGGAAGCCGCTTTGCAAACCACCAAAAACAACCGAATCGGCATTATCGCGACCAATACCACCGTCAACAGCAATGCCTACGCGCGCGCTATCCATTCGAAAAACAACGACACGCTGGTGCGCACACAAGCCGCGCCCCTGCTTGTGCCATTGGTAGAAGAGGGCTGGCTCGATCACGAAGTCACCCGCCTGACCGTGCGTGAATACCTGAAGCCGCTCTTGGCCGACGACATCGACACGCTGGTGTTGGGTTGTACCCATTTCCCACTGCTCAAACCGCTTATCGGCCGCGAAGCGCAAAACGTCACCTTGGTCGATTCCGCCATCACCACCGCCGAAGCCACCGCCAAAGCCTTAGCGCAAGCAGGTTTGCTGAATACAGAAAACGACAACCCGGATTACCGCTTCTACGTCAGCGACATCCCACTGCGTTTCCGCACCATAGGCGAACGCTTTTTGGGTAGAAGTATGGAACAGATTGAGATGGTAACATTGGGTTGATGGGTGATATTAAAGGCCGTCTGAAAACCTGATTCAGGTTTTCAGACGGCCTTTTTACTTCCTTAGAATTTTATCTGCCCGACTGTTCCCACACGTTTTGCAAGTAGGCGTAGGTCAGCTCGGCGGTGCCGGAGACCAGCTCGATGTCGCTGCCCAAGTCTTCGGCTTTGCCCACGCCGATGGGCAAGGCACCGGCGGCTTTGATGGCGGCGATGCCGGCGGCGGCGTCTTCGATACCGATGCAGTGGCGGATGTCCGTGCCCACGCCCTCGGCTGCGGCGAGGAAGATGTCGGGGGCGGGTTTGGAATGCGCGACGGCGGCAGGGTCGGCAATGGCGTCGAAGAAGTGGGTCAGTCCCATGCGTTCTAGCAGGAAGGGGCCGTTTTTACTGGCGGACGCGAGGGCGATTTTTTTGCCGTTTACTTTCAATGCTTCCAGCAGGGGCAAAATGCCGGGATACACGTCTTCGGGTTTGACTGCCTGAATCATCTCGACGTAGTTGTTGTTTTTACGGCGGGTCAGTTCGGCGAACTCGGCTTCGCTGACGGTTTTGCCGCCGTGTGCGAGGATGCGTTTGAGCGAATCGTCGCGCGACACGCCTTTGAGCTGCTCGTTAAACTTGCGGTCAATACTGATGCCCAGTTCTTCGGCGAGCTTTTTCCATGCGCGGTAGTGGTATTCGGCGGTGTCGGTGATGACGCCGTCGAGGTCAAAGAGCACTGCGGTAAAAGTCATTTTGCGCCCTCCTTATTTTTCCAATGCAACGGTGTGGCTGCCGTTGAGCGTGATGTCTTTGCCGTACACCTGCAAATCGAGCGGTTCGCCTTTGAGTAGGGTGAAGACGACGTTTTCTTTACCGACGGCGACTTTAATCAGACGGCCGCGGTAGTTGATGTGGAAGGCGTAGCCTGTCCACGCATTCGGCAGGAACGGTGCGAAGCTGAGTTTGCCGCCCCAAGTTTTCATTTGGGCGAAACCTTGGACGATGGCGAGCCACGAGCCGGTCATGGAGGTGATGTGCAGGCCATCTTCGGTGTCGTTGTTGTAGTTGTCCAAGTCCAGACGGGCGGTGCGCTGGTACATTTCCACGGCTTTTTCTTCTTTGCCCAGTTCGGCGGCGAGAATAGCGTGGATACAAGGCGACAACGAGCTTTCATGCACGGTCATCGGTTCGTAGAAGTCGAAGTTGCGGCGTTTTTCGTCCATGTTGAAACGGTCGCCGAAGAAGTAGATGCCTTGCAAGACGTCCGCCTGTTTGATGAAGGGCGAACGCAGGATTTTGTCCCACGACCATTTCTGGTTGAGCGGCAAATCGTCGGGTGAAAGCGCGGACACGGGGCGGATGTCTTTGTCGAGGAAGCCGTCGTGCTGCACGAATACGCCGAGTTCTCCGTCATGCGGACGGTACATATTCGCGCTGATGTCCGCCCATTTTTCCAACTCGGCGGCGCTCACGTTCAAATCCGGACGCGGGTATTTCGCCAGGGCTTCACGGGTGTAATCCAATACCCATGCGGCGAGGGTATTGGTGTACCAGTTGTTGTTGATGTTGTTTTCGTATTCGTTCGGGCCGGTTACGCCGTGAATCATGTATTTGCCGTTGCGTTTGGAGAAGTGGACACGGTCCGCCCAGAAGCGGGACACTTCGACCAAGACTTCCAAGCCTTCTTTGGCAAGATAGCTTTCATCGCCGGTGTAGTTGGTGTAGTTGTAGATGGCGTAAGGAATTGCGCCGTTGCGGTGGATTTCCTCGAAGGTGATTTCCCATTCGTTGTGGCACTCGATGCCCGTAAACGTTACCATCGGATAGAGCGCGCCCGCCAAGCCCTGTTCGCGCGCGTTGTGCTGCGCATGCGGCAGTTGGTTGCGGCGGTATTGCAGCAGGTTGCGGGTAACTTCGGGTTCCGCTAGTGCGAGGTAGAGCGGCACGGCGTAGGCTTCGGTGTCCCAATAGGTCGCGCCGCCGTATTTTTCGCCGGTAAAGCCTTTCGGACCGATGTTCAGGCGCGCGTCTTCGCCGTAGTAGGTGGAGAACAGTTGGAACAGGTTGAAACGGATGCCTTGCTGCGCTTCGTCGCTGCCTTCAATGACCACGTCGGCGATTTCCCAACGGTGCAGCCAGCCTACTTTGTGCGCGTCCAGCAAGGTTTCAAACGCAACGCCTGCGATTTTTTCCGACAAGGCGTGGCCGGCGGCTTTCACTGCTTCCAAGCCCTGATAATCGCGGCTGGTGGTAATAATCACACGTTTTTCAAAGGTTTCGGGCGTACCGCCGACTTCGGCTTCGAAAGAATTGGAGACCTGCCAGTCGGTTTGGCTGCCGCCGAGGGCTTTGAAGCTGCCGGCGAAGATTTGCTCGGCGTTGACGATGAATTGTTCCACGCCGAAGGGATTGGCAACGGTTTGGGTGGCAATGTAGGAGTGGTCGTCTGAAACGCCTTTGTCTAATACCTGCCAGAATTTTTCTTCGTAGTTGGAGTCTTCGTTTTTCACGTCGGCATCGATGATGGAATCGATGCGGACTTGGTGGGTTTTGCCGTCAACGGATACGGCTTCCCAGCGGATGAGCGCCAGCTCTTTTTGCGCGACGGACAGGAATTTGCACACATTGAAACGCACGCCGAATACGGTGAACGAGCGGCGCAATACGCCGTGCTGCATATCGAGTTCGACGGAGAAGCCGGCAACGTCGTTTTTCGCCAAGTCCACCTCTTGTCCATCAACAAAGATTTTGACTTTGCTGAAATTGAGCGCGTTGATGGCTTTGCCGAAATATTTTGGGTAACCGTTTTTCCACCAGCCGACGCGGGTTTTGTCGGGGAACCACACGCCGGCGATGTAGGTACCCAAGTGGCTGTCGGAGGAGTAGGTTTCTTCAAAGTTGCCGCGCATACCCATATAGCCGTTGCCCAAGCTGGTCAGGCTCTCTTGCAGCCGTTTGTGTTCTTTTTCCAGTTTTGCCGAACGCAGCGTCCAAGGGCTGATTTCCATGATTCTTGTGTACATCGTAAAGCTCCTGTTATTAAAATTGTAAGTTCGGCAAAGGTTTCAGACGGCCTTTGCCGATGGTATGGATGGATTATTCGCCGTGGGTCTCTTTAATCAGACATACTGAGAAGGCTCCCAGCAGCAAGACTGCGCCTGCAACCAAGAACATGGTTGCCTGATGGCTGCCCAGCATAGGGAAGAGGATAAAGCTCAGCAGCGAAGCGACGATTTGAGGCATACAGATAGAGCCGTTAAACAGGCCTAAATAAGTACCCATGTGTTTGCCTGAGAGGGCATTGGTCACAATCGTCAAAGGATAGGTAATGATACCGGCCCACGCAATACCGATTAAGGTATAAGACAACACTAGCGCGTATTGATTGCTGATGAAGAAAACGGAGAAGAAACCAAGTGCACCCAAAGCCAAGCAACCGAAATAACCGGCTTTATGGTATTTATTCGGTACTTTTGCCAGAATAAACGAGCAGATAACGGCAGCAATGGATTGTACCGCCGCCAAAACGCCGTACCAGTTGCCTGCTTCTTGGTAGCCCACGGAGGAGGCATCGGTTGTCTGCCAAACGTTTTCTGCAATCGCGCCTGCCGAGTAAGTCCACATATATTGGAAAGCGAACCAGCAGAAGAATTGCACTAAAGTGACCGTCCAAAACGCTTTAGGTGCAGTTTTTAAGAGTTCGAACCAGTTGGCTTTTTCCTGATTCGCGGCGACATCGATGCCGTGGTAGCGGGCGTAGGTTTCCGGATCATACTCTTTGACTTTGAAGATGGTGAACGCACTGGTAATAATCAGTAAGGCTGCGCCCACATAGAATGCTACGACCACGGTCTGCGGCACGACGCCTTTTTCGGCCGTGTTCGCCAAACCGATATACGCAAACACAAACGGCAGAATCGCCGCCACAACCGCGCCCGTATTCGCTAAGAAACTTTGAATCCCGTAGGCGTAGCTTTTCTGCTCCTCGTTGACCATGTCGCCGACCATCATTTTAAACGGCTGCATTGCCATATTGGAGGATACGTCCAACAGCGCAATCATCAGCGCGCCAAACGACAAAGCCGCCAAAGAAGCGTAGCCAAAACCGAAGCTGCCCGAGTTCGGCATCAGAATCATCACGATGACCGCAATCAGTGTGCCGTAAAGCAGATAGGGCAGACGACGACCGCCCAGGCGCGGCATCCAAGTGCGGTCTGAGTAGTAGCCCACAATCGGCTGAACCAACATACCGGCTAGCGGCGGCAGAATGAAAAACCAGCCCAAATTATGCGGGTCGGCGCCTAAAGTTTGAAAAATTCGGCTCATTTGTGAGCTTTGCAGGGTAAAGGCCGTCTGAACGCCGAGATAGCCGAAGCTCAGCATCCAAATCGTACTTTTTGCCAGTGACGGCAAACCTTGTTTTGCTGTTTTTTGCGTATTTTCCGACATGAGGTAAATCCTTTTTTTAAAAAGTATTTTTATTGAGAAATCTGAAAGGTTCCTTGGTGTGGTGTTCTCTGTCGTTATTGTTTGTGTGCGTACTTTCAAGGATATAGGTGCATTTTATGAAGCGCGCCGGATATTGGCAATGCCAGTTCAAGGATAAACTGGCTTAAATCAAATTTTTTGCGGTTTGGCATTGATACCGTCGGGCAATGAGGGTATTGGTTCGGCTCGGTGTATATTTTGATGCTTATTTCTATTTTCAGACGGCATTTGAACAAGCAAGTATTGGGGCAATAGGTTAAAATGGGCCGTCTGAAATTTGTTTGACGGAAACGAGAAAACTATGTCCCAACAATACGTCTATTCTATGCTGCGCGTGAGCAAGGTTGTGCCGCCGCAAAAAACCATCATTAAAGATATTTCCCTTTCCTTCTTCCCCGGCGCGAAAATCGGTTTGCTCGGTTTGAACGGTGCGGGTAAATCTACTGTACTGCGGATTATGGCGGGCGTGGATAAGGAATTTGAGGGCGAAGCCGTGCCAATGGGCGGCATCAAAATCGGCTATCTGCCGCAAGAGCCTGAGCTTGATCCTGAGAAAACCGTGCGTGAGGAAGTGGAAAGCGGTTTGGGCGAAGTGGCTGCCGCACAAAAACGTTTGGAAGAAGTGTATGCCGAGTACGCCAATCCCGATGCGGATTTTGACGCGCTGGCAGAAGAGCAGGGCCGCTTGGAAGCGATTATTGCGGCGGGTTCGTCTACCGGCGGCGGTGCAGAGCATGAATTGGAAATCGCTGCCGACGCGCTGCGCCTGCCTGATTGGGATGCAAAAATCGGCAATTTGTCCGGCGGTGAAAAACGCCGTGTGGCTTTGTGCAAACTCTTGTTGAGCAAGCCCGATATGCTTTTGCTTGACGAGCCGACCAACCACTTGGACGCGGAATCTGTCGAATGGCTGGAGCAATTCTTGGTCCGCTTCCCCGGTACAGTCGTTGCCGTAACACACGACCGCTACTTCTTGGACAACGCCGCCGAATGGATTTTGGAACTTGACCGCGGACACGGCATTCCGTGGAAAGGCAATTACTCGTCTTGGCTGGAGCAGAAAGAAAAACGCTTGGAAAACGAGGCGAAATCCGAAGCTGCGCGCGTGAAAGCGATGAAGCAGGAGTTGGAATGGGTGCGCCAAAATGCCAAAGGCCGCCAAGCCAAGTCTAAAGCGCGTTTGGCGCGTTTTGAAGAAATGAGCAACTACGAATACCAAAAACGCAATGAAACGCAGGAAATCTTTATCCCTGTTGCCGAGCGTTTGGGTAATGAAGTGATTGAATTTGTGAACGTTTCCAAATCGTTCGGCGATAAAGTGCTGATTGACGATTTGAGCTTCAAAGTGCCTGCGGGCGCGATTGTCGGCATCATTGGTCCGAACGGCGCGGGTAAATCTACGCTGTTTAAAATGATTTCAGGCAAAGAGCAGCCCGATTCCGGCGAAGTGAAAATCGGGCAAACCGTGAAAATGAGCCTGATTGACCAAAGCCGCGAAGGTTTGCAAAACGACAAAACTGTGTTTGACAACATTGCCGAAGGTCGCGACATTTTGCAGGTCGGACAGTTTGAAATCCCCGCCCGCCAATATTTGGGTCGCTTCAACTTCAAAGGCAGCGACCAAAGCAAAATTGCGGGGCAGCTTTCCGGCGGCGAACGCGGACGTTTACACTTGGCAAAAACCTTGTTGAGCGGCGGCAATGTGTTGCTGCTGGACGAACCGTCCAACGACCTCGACGTAGAAACCCTGCGCGCGCTGGAAGACGCATTGCTGGAATTTGCCGGCAGCGTGATGGTGATTTCGCACGACCGCTGGTTCCTCGACCGCATCGCCACGCATATCTTGGCTTGCGAAGGCGATTCGAAATGGGTGTTCTTCGACGGCAACTATCAGGAATACGAAGCCGATAAGAAACGCCGTTTGGGTGAAGAGGGTGCGAAACCGAAACGGATTAAATATAAACCGGTAACGCGTTGATAGGAAAATGATAGGAAAATAAGAAGAAAACGTCGTCTGAAAACTTGAAAAATGGGTTTCAGACGACGTTTTTGTTAAGCAGGGATTGTTCGGACGTTGCTTGTCTATCGGGTTGATTCATAATATATAACGCCTGTTGAAACAAGGAATGGGTCGTCTGAAAACGTGTGGTGCTTGTTTTCAGACGACCTTTTGTGTACGGTCCGTTATTTTTGCTTACGCAGTTGCGGGTGGTTTTTCAGATTGTCCAAGAGGATGTCAATCATGCGCGGTGCGGTTTGGGCAAGATCGAAACTTTTGTCGGACGAGAGCCAACGCCAAATCAGACCGTCCAGCATCGATTTGATGAAGATAACCGCCATGTCGGTATCCAAATCTTCGGATAAGGCATGTTGGGCAATGGATTTGGTCAGGACTTCGGTAATTTTCTCGCGCCAAATCGCTTGATGTTTATCCGCAATGTCGATGACGGCAGCGTTCTGCTCGGTGTGTTCGCATTTTAAAAACAGAATGCTGTGGAATTTATAGTGGATGTCGTTGGTTTGCAGGCGCGTGAAAAAGTGCATCAAGGTGCGGCGGAAAAGCGACCATTCTTGTTCATCGCTATCGGCCGCGTCCTGATGCATACAGTTTTCGATGTCGTCGCAAATGCGCTGGAAGAGGGCGTCGAACAAGTCTTCTTTGTTTTTGAAATGCCAGTACAACGCGCCGCGCGTCACGCCGGCGGCCTGGGCGATTTCGTTGAGCGAAGTGCGCGCGATGCCTTTTTGGTAGAAGGTTTCCAGCGCGGCGAGCATGAGATGTTCTTTGGTTTTAAGGGCTTCGGTTTTGGTTTTCCGCATGATGCCTGTTTCAAGTTAAGTGGAATGTTGGGGATTATAAAAAATACTTTGTATCCATGCAATCATGTATGTATAATGGCACTCGTAATTGAGATTGGCTCTCAAGTATAAAATAAATTTTCAGACGACCTGCTCCGGATATTGAGGCAGGTTATTGTTGTTTCGGAACCAAAAATCGGCTCTGATGACAAAGTATAGGGTAAAACCTCATAACAATTATATAGATAGGAAAAGTAATGGCTTCTTATGCTTCTAAGGTGATGCGCATGGCGGCAATCGCTGCCGCTACTGCGTTGGCTCTTTCAGCGTGTAACAAAGGCACCGATGCGACGCAAGGTGCAAAAGATGGAAAAGGGCAGCAGGCAGCTGCACAAAAAGAAGCTCCGCCCCCTGTGGTCGGTGTCGTTACCGTCCATCCTGAAACCGTCGCGCTGACGACCGAGCTGCCGGGCCGTTTGGAGTCGCTGCGTACGGCGGATGTCCGCGCCCAAGTAGGCGGCATCATCCAAAAACGCCTGTTCCAAGAGGGCAGCTATGTCCGCGCCGGGCAGCCGCTTTACCAAATCGACAGCTCCACCTATGAAGCAAATCTGGAAAGCTCGCGCGCCCAGTTGGCAAGTGCGCAGGCGACCCTTGCCAAAGCCAATGCCGACTTGGCGCGTTACAAGCCGCTGGTTGCCGCCGATGCCATCAGTAAGCAGGATTACGATGCGGCGGTAACGGCGAAACGCTCTGCCGAAGCAAGCGTCAAAGCGGCTCAGGCGGCAATTAAATCTGCCGGTATCAATCTGAACAGGGCGCGTATTACCGCGCCGATTTCAGGTTTTATCGGTCAGTCTAAAGTATCCGAAGGTACGCTGTTGAACGCGGGTGATACGACCGTTCTGGCAACCATCCGCCAAACCAATCCTATGTATGTGAACATCACTCAATCTGCGACCGAAGTAATGAAGCTGCGCCAACAGGTTGCCGAGGGCAAATTGTCGGGCGTGGACGGCGCGATTGAAGTGGGCATCAAGTTCGACAACGGCGAAGTTTATCCGCATAAAGGCCGTTTGCTGTTCTCCGATCCGTCTGTTAACGAAACGACCGGTCAAATTACTTTGCGCGCTGCCATTCCTAATGACAGAAATATCTTGATGCCGGGCTTGTATGTGCGCGTATTGATGGAACAAGTTGCTGTGGATAATGCATTTGTAGTGCCGCAACAAGCAGTTACCCGCGGTTCGCAAGATACGGTGATGGTGGTGAATGACAAGAGCGAAATGGAAGCGCGTGTCGTGACCGTTGCCCAACAGCAAGGTAGCAATTGGGTGATTACAGACGGCCTGAAAGACGGCGACAAAGTGATTGTTGAAGGCATCAGCATTGCCGGTATGTCGGGTGCTAAAAAGGTAACGCCGAAAGAATGGACACCGCCTGCAAGCGCTGCGGCAGCAACACCGGCAGTTTCAGACGGCCAAGCTGCATCCGATGCCAAGCCTGAAGCTAAAGCTGCATCTGAAGCCAAATAAGGAACGCATGAATGTCTAAGTTTTTTATTGACCGCCCCATTTTTGCATGGGTTATTGCGATTTTTATCATCGCAGCGGGTATTTTCGGCATTCAAAAACTGCCGATTTCCCAATATCCGTCCGTTGGAGCGCCGACCATTACTTTGCGCGCTACTTATCCAGGCGCTTCTGCCCAAGTAATGGAAGACAGCGTACTAGCCGTTATCGAACGTAATATGTACGGTGTGGAAGGTTTGGACTATATGACGACTTCTGCCGACTCCAGCGGCAGCGGCAGCGTCAGTCTGACGTTTACACCGGAAACCAATGAAGATTTGGCACAAGTAGACGTACAGAACAAACTGTCTGAAGTATTGTCCACATTGCCCTCTACCGTACAGCAATATGGTGTAACCGTATCTAAAGCGCGTTCCAACTTCTTGCAAGTGGTCATGCTTTCTTCTGAAAAGCAATCCATTGAGGAAATGAACGATTACGCCCAGCGCAATATCATTCCTGAACTGCAGCGTATCGACGGGGTAGGGCAGGTACAATTGTTTGGTGCGCAACGCGCCATGCGTATTTGGGTTGATCCGAAAAAACTGCAAAACTACAACCTGTCTTTTGCAACGGTAACCAACGCACTGGCTACTCAAAATATCCAAATTTCTGCAGGCTCTATCGGTTCTTTGCCGGCGGCTGCAGGTCAGACCATTTCGGCGACCGTTACTGCGGAAGGGCAATTAAGAACGGCTGAAGAGTTCGGCAACATCATTTTGGTATCAAATACCGACGGCTCTAATGTCTATCTGAAAGATGTGGCAAAAGTCGGCTTGGGTATGGAAGACTATTCCTCTTCCACCCGTTTGAACGGCGTCAACACTACCGGTATGGCAGTGATGCTGTCCAACAGCGGTAACGCTTTGGCAACGGCGACTGCCGTAAAAGAAAAAATGGCGGTTTTGCAGAAGTATTTCCCAGACGGTATGAGCTGGAAAGTTCCTTACGATACTTCCAAATTTGTGGAAATTTCGATTGAGAAAGTGATCCATACGCTTTTGGAAGCCATTGTTTTGGTATTCTTGGTGATGTATCTCTTCCTGCAAAACATCCGCTATACGCTGATTCCGACCATTGTTGTACCGATTTCCCTGTTGGGCGGTTTTGCCTTTATCTCATACATGGGTATGTCGATTAACGTATTGACCATGTTTGCGATGGTGCTGGTGATCGGTATTGTGGTCGATGACGCAATTGTGGTCGTTGAAAACGTTGAGCGTATTATGGCGAGCGAAGGTTTGTCGCCTAAGGCTGCCACCAAAAAAGCGATGGGTCAGATTTCCGGCGCGGTTATCGGTATTACTGCCGTGTTGATGTCCGTATTTGTTCCGCTGGCAATGTTTAGCGGTGCAACCGGTAACATTTACAAACAGTTTGCCTTGACCATGGCGGCATCGATTGCATTCTCCGCATTCCTTGCCTTGACGCTGACTCCGGCATTGTGTGCCACCATGCTCAAACCGATTCAGAAGGGTCATCACGAAGAGAAAAAAGGTTTCTTCGGTTGGTTTAACAAAAAATTCGACAGCTGGACGCACGGCTACGAAGGTTGGGTTGCCAAAGTCTTGCGTAAGACTTTGCGCATGATGGTTGTCTATATTGGTCTGACTGTTGTGGGCGTATTCTTGTTTATGCGTCTGCCGACTTCCTTCTTGCCGTCTGAAGACCAAGGTAACTTGATGTTGAGCGTACAGCTGCCTGCCGGCGCGACCAAAGAGCGTACCGATGCAACTTTGGCTCAAATCACTCAACTGGCGAAATCTGTACCTGAGATCGAGAACATTATTACCGTTTCCGGCTTTAGTTTTAGCGGTTCCGGCCAAAACATGGCTTTGGGCTTTGTCATTCTGAAAGACTGGAGCGAACGTACTGCTCCGGGCAGCGATGCGACTTCTATTTCCGGTAAGTTGACCGGCATGATGATGGCTACGCTGAAAGACGGTTTTGGTTTGGCGATTGTGCCTCCTGCCATTATGGAATTGGGTACAGGCTCCGGCTTGACGATTTACCTGCAAGACCGTAACAACAGCGGCCATGCCGCATTATTGGCCAAGCGCAATGAGTTGATTGACAAAATGCGCAAAAGCGGTTTGTTTAACCCAAGTACCGTCCGTGCGAGCGGTTTGGAAGATGCGCCGCAGTTGAAAATCGACATCAATCGTTCCGCCGCAGCCGCACAAGGTATTTCGTTCTCTGATATCCGTACTGCTTTGGCTTCTTCTTTGGGTTCGTCTTATGTCAACGACTTTCCGAATCAAGGCCGTCTGCAACGTGTAATGGTACAAGCTGATGCGAGTGCCCGTATGCAGCCTGCCGATATTCTGAACCTGACTGTACCGAACAAATCCGGCGTTGCCGTACCGCTTTCTACCATTGCTACTGTTTCTTGGGAAAACGGTATGGAACAAAGCGTCCGCTTCAATGGTTATCCGGCAATGGAGCTTTCCGGCTCGCCTGTTAATGGCGTATCTTCCGGTCAGGCCATGGCTGCGGTGCAGCAAATGGTTGATGAAATGGGCGGCGGTTACAGTCTGGAATGGGGCGGTCAGTCTCGTGAAGAGGCTAAAGGCGGCTCGCAAACTGTCGTATTGTACGCATTGGCCGCTGCTGCTGTATTCTTGGTATTGGCTGCTTTGTACGAAAGCTGGTCTATCCCGTTGGCGGTTATCCTCGTGATTCCGTTGGGCTTGATTGGTGCTGCATTGGGCGTAACCGGCCGCAACATGTTTGAAGCACTGCTGGGCAGTATTCCGGCATACGCCAACGATATCTACTTCCAAGTCGGTTTCGTTACGGTGATGGGTTTGAGTGCGAAAAACGCGATTTTGATTATCGAGTTTGCCAAAGACCTGCAAGCGCAAGGTAAGAGCGCGCTTGAAGCTGCGCTTGCCGCCGCACACCTGCGTTTCCGTCCGATTATCATGACTTCGTTCGCCTTCATCTTGGGCGTGGTACCGCTCTATGTTGCCAGCGGTGCCAGCTCCGCCAGCCAACGTGCGATTGGTACGACCGTGTTCTGGGGTATGTTGATCGGTACGATTCTGTCTGTGTTCCTTGTGCCTTTGTTCTATGTGGTTGTGCGCAAATTCTTTAAAGAAACTGCACACGAGCATGAGATGGCCGCCAAACACGCCGCTGAAGCCGGCATGATTGAAGACGGTAAACACGATTCAGACAAGCACTAAAGCAAAGGCCGTCTGAAAAATTTTCAGACGGCCTCAAAATGCTAAAGGATTCTAAAATGAAGAAGATTACATTCAAACCTGTACTGACCGCTGTTGCCGCAGCTGTGGCTTTGTCGGCCTGTACCATGATGCCGAAATATGAGCAGCCTCAAGTTGCCGTTGCCGATACGTTTAAATACGACACTGTTGACGACGGTATCCGTGCCGCTGAATTGGGTTGGCAAGATTACTTTGCCGATCCGCGCCTTCACCGCCTGATCGACATCGCATTGGAACGCAATACCGATTTGCGTACGGCCGCGCTGAATGCGGAAATCTACCGCAAGCAATATATGATTGCGCGTAATAATTTGTTGCCAACCGTCAATGCCAGCGGTACAGGTTCGCGTCAAGGCAGCTTGAGCGGCGGAAGCGTCAGCAGCCAATACAGCGTGGGTTTGGGCGCGGCCTCTTATGAACTCGACCTTTTCGGTCGTGTCCGCAGCACCAGCGAAGCCGCGTTGCAAGGTTATTTCAATGTGGCCGCCAACCGCGATGCAGCGCATCTGACCTTGATTTCTACCGTTGCCAAAGCCTACTTTAACGAACGCTACGCCGAAGAAACCATGGCATTGGCACAACGCGTATTGCAAACCCGTGAAGCGACTTACAAGCTTTCGCAATTACGCCATAAGGCCGGTGTGATTTCCGCCGTTGATTTGCGCCAACAGGAAGCCCTGATTGAATCAGCCAAAGCCGATTACGCATCCGCGGTGAAAAACCGCGAGCAAGCGCGCAATTCTTTGGCCATGCTGATTAATCAACCTTTGCCTGAAGATTTGCCTGCCGGTCTACCTTTGAGCAAGCAGTTCAAATTGACCAAACTGCCTGCCGGTTTGAGTTCGGACGTGTTGCTCAACCGTCCGGATATCCGTGCGGCCGAACACGCGCTCAAACAAGCCAATGCCAATATCGGTGCGGCACGTGCGGCGTTTTTCCCACGCATCAGCCTGACCGGTTCGGTCGGTACCGCTTCCGGCGAGTTGAGCGGCCTGTTTAAGAGCGGCACGGGTATTTGGGCTTTTGCACCGTCAATCACTCTTCCTATCTTTGACTGGGGCACAAACAAAGCCAATCTTGACGTAGCCAAACTGCGCCAACAGGCACAAATCGTTGCTTATGAAGCCGCCGTTCAATCTGCATTCAAAGACGTTTCTAATGCTTTGGTTGCCCGCGAACAGCTGGATAAAAGCTATGCCGCTTTGAGCAAACAAAGCCGTGCCTACAACGACAGCCTGCGCCTCATCAGCCTGCGCTACAAACATGGCGTATCCAGTGCATTGGATTTGCTGGACGCCGAGCGCAGCAGTTACGGCGCAGAAACTGCTCTTTTGGCTAATCAGCTGACCCGTTTGGAAAACCTTGCCGACTTGTATAAAGCACTTGGCGGCGGTTTGAAACGCGAAACCAAAGCTTCTGAATAAATATTTGCCTGCTAAGCTTAAAAGGCCGTCTGAAACATTTGGGTTTCAGACGGCCTTTTTGTTATGCGGCAATTCTAAGCTTTTAATTTCTCGCTTAAAGTGGCGACATAGGCTGCGCGTTCGTTACGGCTGGCTTCGGGCTGGTGTGTATTGAGCGAAGACCATTTGCGGTTGCTGCGCGCTTTGTTGAGTTCGCTTGGCAGTTTGGCTGCATTCCATGGCGCTTTGCGTTCTTTTAGCTCGATATGAGATTGAGCCGCATGGCCGCGCGTTTGCAAGACGTGCAACAAATCCAGTGCGCGTGCGGCGAGCAGGGTAAGGGTTTCCGGATCGGTATGCAGGGTTTGTCGGCCGTTGATTTTGTCGGTGATGTCTTGGGCATTGGGCAAAATGCCGCCCAACAGTCCGCCGATGGCGGTACCCAAACCAAGCGAGCCGCCAAGCGTGGCAATGTCTAAGCCTAAGCCGATGAGCGCGCCTGCGGTTGCGCCGGTACCGGTACGGATGCCGTAATGTTTGAGCAACTCGCTGTCAAACGGATCTTGTTTGAAGGCTTTGGGCATCCATGTGCTGTCGCTGCCGACTTCGTCGTGATAGAAGCGGTAAAGTGTGAACAGGCGTTGTTGCATTTGCCGCTCAAGTTGGCGGATTTCCGATTGCATGACTTCCAAAGTCGGGGCAGGGTCGTCGTTTTCGGCAATTTCTTGGGTGAATGCGGCGGCATCCAGCAGAAAATCAGCAATTTCACGGCGCGCTTCCGTATCCAGCCGTTGCCACTCGCGACGGCGCATATTGATGAGGCGGTCGAGGATGTCGCGCTTAGGTAACATGGTGGCAAGGTTGTCCCACAATCGGATTTCGCCTTCAAAGTCGAAGGCAACGGTATCGAAACCGGCGTAAACATGCAGGTTTCTGCGGGCGAGCATATTGGTCCAAGCGGTCAGGTCTTGATTTTGGGTGAAGTTGAACACGGGCATGATGGGCTTGGCGCACCAAGACAAAATAGTCAGCTCGTCTTTGTATTTGTCGAGGACGGGTTCCCGCGCATCGATGACGTACATGGCCATATCGCTTTGCATGACTTGGCGCAGCACTTTGGCCTCTTGGTTGAATTCGTGATGCGCTTCATGATTGCTGAGGAATTGCTGAATGCGCTCAATACCGTCATCGCGTGCGGATGTGTGGGTTTCCAGCCAGTCCAACACGCCGCCGGCATCTTCAAGGCCGGGGGTGTCGTAGAGATAAACCAAGCTGTCGTCGCCGTCGTTGATGAGGGCTTCTTCGACATGGCGTGTGGTAGAGGGCGCGTTTTTTACTTCACCGAAGGTGCTGTCGCGCAAAAGCGTACGTAAGAGCGAGGTTTTGCCTGTGTTGGTATGGCCGACGACGGCAAGGGAAAGTGGGGTGGTCATGGTCTTTGGGTTGGGTTGATATGGACTATGAATGTGTGAGTATGGAGCCGTTTATCTTTAGTGGCAATATATGTTTCAGACGGCCCTAAATTCTTTTTATATATGGGCGAAAATAGCAAGAAAAATAGGGGGATAGCGACTTTGTTGTTTTTTAGCAAAATACTTGAAAATAGATGGGGAAACAGTTGACAGGAGGGTAGAAGACAAGGATAATTCGCGCCGTTGAGTTGCTTGATGCAGCTTGATTTTTCTCCTCTATTTCTCCTTTGTAGACTTGGCGCATATCGAAACGGTATGCGCATTTTTTTATCTGCATTGAAACATGATTACATTTAAAATCTGTTAATTGAATAATTAAGAAACTTTACAAGAAAAATACTTGCGCGGTTGAATATCTTGTTGCATAATTCGTTTCGTTAGCTGGTTCGAGTAGTCAGTTAATAGTTTCTCCTCTATTTCTCCTTTGTAGACTTGGCACACATTCTGTCGGATGTGTGCATTTTTTTGCTCATTTAAAATAAAGGCCGTCTGAATGTTGTAATCTTTCAGACGGCCTTTGTGTGTTGAATAGAATTAGATGTCTAATACTACTTCTTCTTTGACTTCTTCCATGACAACATAGCTGCGGCTTTCGGACGCAGCCGGCAGTTGCAGCAGGATATTGCCGAGCATATCGCGATAGGCGGACATATTGGGCAGGCGGACTTTGATAAGGTAGTCGTATTCGCCGGAGACTAAGTGGCATTCCAGAATTTGCGGAATCTTCAGCACTTCGCGTTTGAAGTCTTCAAAAATATTGCCGGATTTGGAACGCAGTTTTAGCTCGACAAAGACCAGGAGGCTTTGGCCTAAAGCATGAGGATTCAGATGGGCGTGATAGCCGGTAATAAGGTTGTCGCGTTCCAAGCGGCGGACGCGTTCGGTTACCGGCGTGGTGGAGAGGCCGACTTTTTCAGCCAATTCGGTCATGGGGATACGTGCGTTTTGTTGTAGGAGCTTGAGAATTTTTAAGTCGGTTTTGTCGAGTTCTTTCATGGCCTTGATGTCTGTCGTTTTCATTTGGATTGAATCATAACCTTAAAACAGGCTGAGAAGAAGCATAAATGCCTAAAGGCGCGCATGATTTCTAGATTATGAATAGATTAATCTTGTGTATTTCATGGAATCCTGTGTAGTTTTTGACCTATAATATTTACTTCAAAGTAATAGGGCAGGCCGTCTGAAACGGAATGCCAATAAGAGGAATACATTATGCGTCCGCTCAATGCGCAAATCCGTTTGGATAATTTACGTCAAAATTATCGTTTTCTCAAAGAGTTGCATGGCAATAAATTACTGGCTGTGATTAAGGCCGATGCTTACGGGCATGGTGCGGTCAGATGTGCACACGCGTTGGCGGATATTGCCGACGGCTTTGCGGTGGCAACGGTAGATGAAGGCGTGGAATTGCGTCAAAACGGCATTAAAAATCCGATTGTTTTGTTGGAAGGCGTGTTTGAGGCTGCGGAATATGCGGATGTTGACCGTTATGATTTGTGGCCGGCAATCGGTAGCCAATGGCAGTTGGAGACATTTGTGCATCATGAGTGGCAACGTCCGACAACCGTATGGCTGAAAATGGACTCAGGTATGCACCGTGCCGGTTTCTTTCCTCACAATTATGCCGCCGCCTATACTGCATTGAAACAATCCGAATCGGTTGAAAACATTGTGAAATTCAGCCATTTTGCCTGCGCGGACGAGCCGGAAAACGGTATGACCGAAATGCAGCTTGAAGCGTTTGATTTGGCGTGTGAGGGTTTGGAAGGCGAAGAGAGCTTGGCCAATTCCGCCGCGATTTTGAACGTGCCTGAAGCGCGCCGCGATTGGGGTCGTGCCGGTCTGGCCTTATATGGTATTTCGCCTTTCGGCGGTGTGGATGAGCGTTTGAAACCTGTTATGCGTCTGACTTCCCGCGTTTTCGGCGAGCGTGTGTTGCAACCGCATTCTCCGATTGGTTACGGCGCAACGTTCTACACCAGCAAATCTACCCGTGTCGGTTTGATTGCCTGCGGCTATGCCGACGGCTATCCGCGTCGCGCTTCCACTAATTCCCCTGTGGCGGTGGATGGCAAACGCAGCCGTATTATCGGCAGGGTATCTATGGATATGATTACGGTTGAGCTGGAAGCCTCGAAAGAGGGCTTGGGCGCGGAAGTCGAGCTTTGGGGCGATGTGATTAATATCAATGAAGTTTCCGAAGTTGCCGGTATGATTCCGTACGAAATCCTTTGCAATATCAAACGTGCGAAGTTCACTTATATCGAGTAAGCAGTCAAAGATCAGGCCGTCTGAAATGTGTTTTCAGACGGCCTTTTTGTTATCTGCAATTAAAACGATTCGTCAGCGCGTAAATAACGCCATTTGCCCGGCGGCAGTCTACCGAGTTTGACTTTGCCCATGCGGATGCGTTTCAAACCGACGACGCGCAGGCCGACCAGTTCGCACATGCGGCGGATTTGGCGTTTTTTGCCTTGTCGCAAAATAAAGCGTAACTGGTCTTCGTTTTGCCATTCGACTTTGGCGGGGCGCAATTTTTCTCCGTCCAAACTCAAGCCGTGGTTGAGCAGGGCAAGGCCTTTGTCGTCCAGTTTGCCACGGACGCGGACGAGGTATTCTTTTTCGCTGCTGCTGTTTTCGCCAATCAGCTGTTTGGCAATGCGGCCGTCCTGGGTGAGCACCAACAATCCGACGGAGTCAATGTCCAAGCGGCCGGCAGGGGCTAAGCCGAATTTGTGCTTTTCGCTGAAAGGGATACGACTGTCGTCGCCTTCCCAGTGGTTTTCGGCGGTAATGAGTTCGGCGGCGGATTTATAGCCTTTTTCTGCCTGCGCGCTGACGTAGCCGACGGGTTTGTTCAGAAGGATGGTTACGCGCGCGGCTTGTTTTTCATGGGCTTGTTTGTTGAGGTCGATACGGTCGCGATCGGTGACTTTTTGACCGAGTACGGCGGTTTGGCCGTTGACTTTGACCCAGCCTTGCTCGATATAGCTGTCTGCCTCGCGGCGCGAGCATAAGCCTAATTGCGCCATGCGTTTGGAGAGGCGCATGGTTTCGGAATCGTTGTTTTGCATGGTACGGCAATATAGAGAAATAGGAATGTCGGATTATAGCATTGACCGTTTGTCAGGCCGTCTGAAAACTGAATATTTGGTTTTTCAGACGGCCTTTCGTTTGTTATATGTTAAGGAATATTTAGTTTTGAAGTAAAAAATGAAGGGTATATTGTCTGTTTGTGTTAACCTTACGGACGAACTAATCATTTTGTTTTCAGTCGAATTGGGGTTGAAATGACATTTCACTCATGAAATCATGAAGACTATAATGACTGGTCTTTCTGAAGCGCATTAAGGCAGTTTGTCGCTAAAGCAAGCCTTGGTGCATCACGTTTTAAGGATAAATCAATGAAATCGCTCAAATCATTTTTGATCTGGGGCATTGTGGTTTTGGTAGGCTTGGCCTCCTTTACTACTTTAGCTCTCAGCCGTGGCGAGCAAGTCAGTGCGATTTGGATGGTTACGGCCGCCATTTCGGTATACTGCATTGCCTACCGTTTCTACAGTCTTTACATTGCCAACCGTGTGATGCAGCTTGATCCTAACCGTCTGACTCCGGCAGAACGCCACAATGACGGCTTGGACTATGTTCCCACACATAAAGGCGTACTGTTCGGCCACCACTTTGCCGCTATTGCCGGCGCAGGCCCTCTGGTTGGTCCTGTATTGGCAGCGCAAATGGGTTATCTGCCCGGTACTTTGTGGATTATCTTCGGCGTGGTATTTGCCGGTGCCGTACAGGATATGATGGTACTGTTTGTTTCTATGCGCCGTGACGGTAAGTCTTTGGGCGATATCGTGAAACAAGAACTCGGTACCGTCCCCGGCGTGATTGCATCCATCGGTATTTTGATGATTATGGTCATCATTATGGCGGTGTTGGCGTTGATTGTTGTGAAAGCATTGGTTCACAGCCCTTGGGGTACGTTCACCATTGCAGCGACTATGCCGATTGCCCTGTTTATGGGTATCTACACTCGTTATATCCGTCCGGGCAAAATTGGCGAGATTTCCATCGTCGGCTTCATTTTGCTGATGTTGGCCGTGATTTACGGTGAAGATGTTGCTCACAGCTCCTTTGGTCACTGGTTCGACCTTGACGGCATTCAGCTGACTTGGGCGATTATGATTTACGGTTTCGTGGCTTCCGTATTGCCGGTTTGGCTCTTGCTGACTCCGCGCGACTATCTGTCTACCTTCCTGAAAATCGGTACGATTGCAGCTTTGGCTTTGGGTATTGTTATTGTTAACCCGACTCTGCAAATGCCTGCAGTTACCCACTTTATCGATGGTTCAGGCCCGGTATTCTCCGGTGCATTGTTCCCATTCTTGTTTATTACCATTGCTTGTGGTGCGGTTTCAGGCTTCCATGCGCTGATTTCTTCCGGTACCACCCCAAAAATGGTGGAAAACGAAACTCACGTCCGCATGATCGGTTACGGCGGCATGATTATGGAAAGCTTTGTGGCCATTATGGCGCTGGCTGCCGCCGCTTCGCTTGAGCCAGGCGTGTACTTCGCGATGAACAGCCCGGCTGCGCTGATTGGTACAGATGCCAACACTGCTGCCGAAGTCATTACCACTAAACTGAACTTCTCTATCGATGCCGCAACCTTGTTGCACACTGCTAAAGAAGTGGGCGAAAACACCATTCTGTCTCGTGCAGGCGGTGCGCCAACTCTTGCAGTCGGTATGGCACATATCATGAGCCGTCTGATTCCGGGCGAAGCCATGATGGCGTTCTGGTATCACTTTGCCTTGCTGTTTGAAGCCTTGTTTATTTTGACCGCGGTTGACGCCGGTACACGCGTTGCCCGTTTCATGATTCAAGACTTGGGCAGTATCTTCTACAAACCATTCGGTAACACCGACTCTATCCCTGCCAACTTGGTTGCAACATTCTTTGCCGTGGCATTGTGGGGTTACTTCCTCTATACCGGCGTAACCGACCCTCTGGGCGGTATTAACTCGCTCTGGCCGTTGTTTGGTATCGCCAACCAAATGCTTGCAGGCGTAGCGTTGATTATGTGTACTGTTGTATTGGTGAAAATGAAACGCGACCGCTATGTTTGGGTAACTTTGGTTCCTGCTGTCGGCGTCTTGTTTGTGACCTGCTATGCCGGTTTGCAAAAACTGTTCCACAGCGATCCGCGCGTCAGCTTCTTGGCGCACGCAGGCAAATACCGCGATGCCTTGGCTTCAGGCGAAGTCCTTGCTCCTGCTAAAGACATTGGCGAAATGTCACAAATCATCTTCAACGACCAAATCAATGCCGGTCTGACCGCTTTGTTCTTGGCAGTTGTCGTGATTGTCGCCGTGTACGGTTTCCGTACCGCCATGAAAGCCCGTAAAGTTGGCTGGCCAACTGCTAAAGAAATTCCAGCAGTGTACCGCGACGGTAAACAGCCGGAGGCTCAAAGTGAAGCATAAGCTTGCCTCTTGGTGGAAAACCATCAAGTTGACAGCGAACTTGATGGCCGGTGTCCCGGATTATGAAAACTACGTTGCCCGTCAGCGCAAACATAATCCTAACGCGCCGGTCATGACCGAGCTGCAATTCCAAGATTACTGCCGCAAACGCCGTTGCGGCGGCAACGGCGGGCGCTGTTGTTAATGAAGGCATAAAAAGGCCGTCTGAAAATATTTTCAGACGGCCTTTCATTATGGAATATCAATAAAAATCAAAAACTTTGTCTTGTCATCAATATTTAATCGAACAACTTGCCAATATTTACTCTTCTTCGAGCAGTACCAGCGGACGCTGTATTTTTCTGAGCTCTTCCACCTCGTCCAACAGCCGCATAATCAGCCCCAATGCAGGAATGCCGGCCTCAAAATCACGGCTTAAGCGTTGTGCGCGACGGATGCGGGCAAGATGAAAACCACTGAAGGTGCTTTTTTCGGGCACTCCATCTATGCTGATGATGTCTTCTGCTATAAGTTCCAACAGCCAATCACGACGGCAGCGGCTGGCGGCAACGATTTCTTCAAAAGTAAGGGTAACATCGGAGGACTGAATCATAATTTATCCTTTCTCTTATGCTTGTTTCGCGGCAAAGTGTTCGGCCAATTTTTCCCATGCGGCACGGTCGGCTTCGCTCTCTACTGGCGGAACATTAATGCGGATATTGAGATAAAGGTCTCCGGCTTCTTTTGCAGGAATACCTTTGCCTTTGAGGCGGATGCTTTTACCGCTTTGGCTGTTGGCAGGCAGATTGACCTGCAAGCGGCCTGATGCGGTAGGGACGATGATTTTGCCGCCCAATACGGCTTCCCAAGGTTTGACATCTATTGTTTGATATACGTCTTTCCTATTTTTGACGTATAAATCAGGTTGGTCGTGGAACTTGATTTTTAAGTACAAGTCACCGTTTTCACCGCCGTTATATCCCGGCAAACCTTGGCCGGCTAAACGGATTTGTTGGCCTTCTGCAATGCCTTTGGGGATTTTGACGTTGAGGGTTTTATTTTGATAAACCGCACGTCCGTATTCGTCTAGGGTCGGCACATTCAAAGTCATGCTACGTTCTGCGCCAACATACGCTGCGTAAATATCAATACTCAATTCAGCATGTTGATCCTCGCCTTTTATTGGGCCGCGGGGTTGCTCGGAACGAGTGTGGGATTGGCGGAATGATGAAAACAGATCTTCAAAATTGAAATCTCCCGCTCCGAACGGCTCGCCTTCATGACGTTCATAGCGGAAGCCGCCGCCGTTAAATCCATTGCCAAACGGATTGCCGCCTTGACCGAACGGATTGCCTCCGGCGCTGCGTCCGTAAGGATTAGCCAACATTTCATCGTATTCGGCCCGCTTTTCTTTGTCGGAAAGCGTTTCGTAGGCACGGTTGATTTCTACCGTACGTTCGGCTGCGTCAGGTTCTTTGCTGACATCGGGGTGGTATTTGCGCACCAGTTTTCGGTAGGCTTTTTTGATTTCGGCCTCATCCGCATCTTTGGCAACGCCCAGTATTTCATAATAGTTTTTTTCTGCCATGTTATTCCTTTGACTGCTCATATACAAAATTCTTATGGTTTTAATAATTGAGGGTGGATATTCTAAAATCAAGGGCGTTGGAAATAAAATTCTCTATTTCTGACAATGATTAATGGATAATTTATTTCTTTGTTTCTAGAGAAATAGAAAATATAAAGGCCGTCTGAAATACTGCTATTTCAGACGGCCTTTATCAAATTGGGGTTTTATTTGTCTTGAGCATTTTTTTGTTCGCGGACCACCCATTGGGCAATATCTGAACCCAATACTTTAGAAGTGCGGTTCAAGACGGCGCAAGAGCTTTTATAAGCGCCAAACATGCCGCCGGAAGAGTTGCGGGTAAAGGTTTTTTTGCCGACTTGTTTACCGTCAACATACAAAGTAGCAGAAACAGCCATCCCTTTGGCATGGCCGATAAAGGCATTGCCTGCACTCATGGCGGAAGTAATGGCGATATCTGCGTATGTACCTTGTTTTTTACCGTCACGGACAACCGTTACATCGCTTTTGGCTGCGGTTTCTTGCAAAGATTTGGACATGATGCTGCCCACTTCTAAACACTCGGAAACAATACGGGTATCGATTTCTTCTTTATCGCGGTAAGGAATGCTTTCATCAATATGGACATCCGCGCTGGCAAATGCAGATGCAAACAAGAATGCGGTTGCAAGGATACGGTTAGGAGACATAGTAGAACACCTGAAATGGAATGTTAAAAAGAGTTGTTATTGTATAACGGCGTTTACACTCAATCAACATAAGTTAAATAGGAAAAGATTTTGTTGAAATAGCTGTTATAGCAAGATAATCAAAAGGCCGTCTGAAATAACAGTATTTCAGACGGCCTTTTGATTGGGACATTAATTTGTTCTGGTCAAATAAGGCAGGGGATCGACTGCTTTGCCGTTTAGACGAACTTCAAAATGCAGCTTGACGCTGTCTGTATCGCTGCTGCCCATGGTGGCGATAACTTGGCCGGCTTGGACTTTTTGATCTTTTTGTACTAAAAGCGTGTCGTTGTGGGCATAGGCGGTAATGGTGTAGTCGTTGTGGCTGATTAAAATTAGCTTGCCGTAGCCGCGGACTTCTTCGCCAACGTAGATAACGGTACCGGCTCCGGCGGAACGGATTTGTTGGCCTTGTGTGCCTGCAATATCTATGCCTTTGCTGGTTGTGCCGTTGTATCGTTGGATAATGGAAGATGAGGCGTTATCGGTCGGCCATTGCAAACTTAACCGATTGATCGGGGTAACGGCGGTTGCTTGGCGTTGCTGCGTAGCAGTATTGCGGGAGGCAACATGACGGCGGACGCGCAATACTTGGCCGACTTCGATTTGTGAGGCGTTGGGAAGGTTGTTCCATGCAACCAATGTATTGACGTTTTGTCCGTACCGTTTGGCGATTTGGGTCAGGGTATCGCCGGGACGGACTTTGTAGTAGCCGTCGGGTACGGCGCGGTTGGAAGAAGTGTTGTTGCCGGCGCAGGCTGCTAAGACGGCAATGGTGCTGATGAGTGCCAGACGTTTTAAGGCCGTCTGAAAGGTGGAAATAAAATTTGTATTCATGAGTTGTTTCTAAAGGTATCGTTATACTGTATATGATAGATAGGAAGAGTGAAAAAAGGTTCACTCAAAAGGCATGGGATAAAATGCGGAAAGGCAATATAGTACCATTGAGAATTTGTAGATAAGGCTGAATATTTCTATATCTTTTTGATGCAAGGGGACTTTTTTGAAAAGGTAAAAGAACGTGAAAGTTCTTTCAGACGGCATTGAATAAGGCAATAAAAATCCCCTGCCGAGATAGATGGGCAGGGGATTTTGGTCTCATCGAACTTATTTGTTCAATTCGTTAGCCAAATACAGCCAAGTTTCAATCACGGTATCAGGGTTGAGCGATACGCTTTCGATACCTTCTTGAACCAGCCATTTGGCAAAGTCCGGATGGTCTGACGGGCCTTGACCGCAAATGCCGACGTATTTGTTTTGTTTGCGGCAGGCAGAGATTGCCAAGTGCAACATCACTTTAACGGCAGGATTGCGTTCGTCGAAGGATTCGGATACCAAACCGCTGTCACGGTCGAGGCCGAGGGTCAGCTGGGTCATGTCGTTAGAGCCGATGGAGAAGCCGTCGAAGTATTGCAGGAATTGTTCTGCCAATACAGCGTTGCTTGGCAACTCGCACATCATGATCAGGCGCAGGCCGTTTTTGCCGCGTTCCAAACCGTTTTCTTTCAGGGCTTTGACAACAGCTTCGGCTTCACCCAAAGTGCGGACGAATGGAATCATGATTTCGACGTTGGTCAAACCCATTTCGTCACGGACACGTTTCAAGGCTTTGCACTCGAGTGCGAAGCAGTCTTTGAAGCTGTCAGCAACATAACGCGCTGCACCACGGAAGCCCAACATTGGGTTTTCTTCGTGCGGTTCGTAGATGCTGCCACCTACCAAGTTAGCGTACTCGTTGGATTTGAAGTCAGACATACGGACGATGGTTTTGCGTGGATAAACCGAAGCAGCCAAAGTTGCCACACCTTCTGCGATTTTATCGACATAGAAGTCGACAGGAGAAGCGTAGCCAGCGATGCGGCGGGTAATTTCCGCTTTCAATTCGTCGTCTTGTTTGTCAAATTCCAACAAGGCTTTAGGATGGATACCGATTTGACGGTTGATGATGAATTCCATACGTGCCAAGCCGATGCCTTCGCTAGGCAGGTTGGCGAAGCTGAATGCCAATTCAGGGTTACCAACGTTCATCATCACTTTGACAGGGGCTTTAGGCATGTTGTCCAAAGCAACATCGGTAACTTGTACGTCCAGCAGGCCGGAGTAGATGAAGCCGGTATCGCCTTCGGCACAAGATACGGTAACTTCTTGGCCGTCTGAAAGCAGGTCGGTAGCATCGCCACAACCTACAACAGCCGGAATACCCAATTCACGCGCGATAATCGCTGCGTGGCAGGTACGGCCACCACGGTTGGTAACAATGGCAGAAGCACGTTTCATTACCGGTTCCCAATCCGGGTCGGTCATGTCGGTAACGAGTACGTCGCCTGCTTCAACGGAATCCATCTCTGAAGCATCTTTCACCAAGCGAACTTTACCTTGGCCAACTTTTTGACCGATAGCTCGGCCTTCGCACAAGACAACTTTTTCGCCGTTGATAGAGAAGCGGCGCAGGTTGCGGCTGCCGTCTTCTTGAGATTTTACAGTTTCAGGGCGTGCTTGCAGGATGTAGAGTTTGCCATCCAAACCATCGCGCCCCCATTCGATGTCCATTGGGCGGCCGTAGTGTTTTTCGATGGTCAGCGCGTAATGAGCCAACTCGGTTACTTCGGCGTCGGTAATGGAGAAGCGTTGACGGTCTTCTGCAGGTACATCAACGTTGGTTACAGATTTACCGGCTTCGGCTTTGTCGGTAAAAATCATTTTGATTTGTTTCGAACCCATGGTTTTGCGCAGGATAGCCGGTTTGCCTGCTTTCAAAGTAGGTTTGAATACATAGAATTCGTCAGGGTTTACCGCGCCTTGTACGACGTTTTCGCCCAGGCCGTAAGAAGAGGTAACGAAAACGACTTGGTCGTAACCGGATTCGGTATCGATGGTGAACATCACACCGGAGGCACCGCTGTCAGAGCGCACCATGCGTTGTACGCCGGCAGAAAGGGCAACGATGTCGTGTTCGAAGCCTTTGTGGACACGGTAAGAAATGGCACGGTCGTTGTACAGGGAAGCGAATACATGGTGCATCGCTTCTTTAACGTTATCCAAGCCATTGATATTCAGGAAGGTTTCTTGTTGGCCGGCGAAAGAAGCGTCCGGCAAGTCTTCTGCTGTTGCAGAAGAACGTACGGCAACGGAGATGTCCGCACCGCCGGCATCGGCAACCATTTTGTTCCAAGCTGTTTCGATTTCAGCATCCAGTTGCTCAGGGAACGGGGTATCCAAAATCCATTGACGGATTTCTTTACCCACGCGTGCCAATTCAGCAACGTCTTCAACATCCAGTTGTTTCAGGGCTTCGGAAATACGCTCGCTCAGACCATTGTGAGCCAGGAAAGCACGATAAGCTTCGGCTGTGGTTGCAAAACCGCCGGGAACGCGCACGCCTTTTTCAGTCAGTTGGCTGATCATTTCGCCCAAAGAGGCATTTTTACCGCCCACTCGCTCAACGTCAGTCATACGCAGGTTTTCAAACCAAATAACGTAGTTTTCGGCCATTTGTGTGTCCAATCCAATCCAAAAAATGTTAAAAAAGAAACAAATCCGCCTGCTTATTGTAGCCATTCGTTTGATGGCTGTCATGTGTTTTATCTTTTTAAAAATCACAAATTCGTCTGTGATATTGTGCTTTTCAGGCGTGTAGCCTTCTGAAATATGAATATTAGATTCATGTTTTTACGTGTTATCTTCTTGTTAAATATGGAAAACAAAATAAGTTAATAAATTTGATAAATAAGATTTATTTTGCAATTTTAGAATAAAATTCTACAAAATAGCAAAAAATAAAATTTTGTGCCAATTTTAAAATTGTTCAAATTTGTTGTAATCCTGTGTAATCTGACGGGAGTCGCTTTATTGCAAAGGCTGTAACTGCTATGATTGCCGTCTGAAACGTTACCCTCAAGAGGATTCATTATGACTGATCCACGCCAAGTCTTCTATATTTCCGACCGAACCGGCCTGACTGCTGAAAATATTGGTGAAGCCTTGCTGAACCAATTTGGCAATGTTGAGTTCAAACGCCATACCTATCCGTTTATCGATACGCCTGAAAAAGCGCGTGCTGTTGTAGACAAAGTCAACCAGTCAGCTGAAAAATTCGGCGTGCGCCCGATTGCTTTTGTCAGTGTGGTCAATGACGAAATCCGTGAAATCATCAAGAAAGCCAATGCGTTCCATATTAATTTCTTTGAAACCTTTCTTGGTCTTTTGGAAAAGGAACTCAATACGGAGGCGGTTGCCGCCCGGCAGGGGCACCACAGTATCGGCAATACCCAACGCTATGATGCGCGTATGGAGGCGGTCAATTTTTCACTGAATCATGATGACGGCGTCAGCGATAAAAACCTGCAGGAAGCGGATGTGATTTTGATGGGCGTGTCCCGTTCGGGCAAAACGCCGACCTGTCTCTATCTGGCCCTGCAATACGGTATCCGCGCTGCAAACTATCCATTGATTCCCGATGATTTGGAATCGACCGATTTGCCGCGTATGGTCAAACCTTATAAAGACAAGCTGTTTGGTTTGACCATTCAGCCTGAACGCTTGCAGGCAATCCGTCAGGAGCGCCGTCCTAATTCGACTTATGCCAAAATCGATACTTGCCGCAGCGAGATTGCCGATGCGCAAAATATGTTCAAACGCCACGGTGTGCCGTTTACCAATACAACCGATAAATCTGTGGAAGAACTCGCCGTTCATATCTTGCAGGCTTGTAAGTTGAAACGCCGTTTCTAAATAAAATAACAAAAGGCCGTCTGAAACTTCAGACGGCCTTTTGTTATTTTGTATATTAGGTCTTGGGCAGGGTAACACCTGTTTGTCCCATGTATTTGCCGTTGCGATCTTTGTATGAAGTTTCGCAGACTTCATCGCTTTCAAAGAACAAGACTTGGGCCACGCCTTCGCCGGCATAGATTTTGGCAGGCAGGGGGGTGGTGTTGGAAAACTCAAGCGTAACGTAGCCTTCCCATTCAGGCTCGAACGGGGTAACGTTGACGATAATGCCGCAGCGAGCATAGGTGGATTTGCCCAAGCAGACGGTTAGGACGTTGCGCGGGATGCGGAAATATTCGACTGTGCGCGCCAGTGCAAAGGAGTTGGGCGGAATGATGCAACAGTCGTCTTCGACTGTAACGAAGTTTTTTGGGTCGAAGTTTTTTGGATCAACGATGGTGCTGTTGATATTGGTGAAGATTTTAAATTCATTAGCACAACGGATGTCGTAGCCGTAGCTGGATGTGCCGTAGGAAATGATGCGTTGGCCGTTGTCCTCTTTGATTTGGTTGGGCTCGAACGGCTCAATCATGCCGTGTTCTTCGGCCATGCGGCGTATCCATTTGTCGGATTTAATGCTCATGGTGGTTGTCCTGGGGTAAGGGTTGTTTGGAAATTCTTTAAAATCAACACAACAGCCTTTAGGCGGGCTTGTTCATTGATGTTTCAGACGGCCTAAAAGCTGGATAAGGCCGTCTGAAAGGCTGTTTATTTGGTTTTGGAAGCAGATTTCTTAGGCAGTTTGACTTCTTTAATCATACCGTCTTCGCATTTCATGATGAAGACTGGTGTGCCGTTTTGGGAGGCGGTAAAGTTTCCGTGCGCCCTGCCTTTTTTGAACATGCCCTCCAGCGTCATATTGCGTAATTTGGCGCTGTTGGAGGAGAAAGGTTCGATAAAGGTCTCGCTGTTGCTGGAAACGGTATATACGCCTTTGCCGTCAAATTTTCCGTCTTTAAAGGCTCCGACATAGCTGCGGCCGTCTTGGCATTTCCATGTACCTTTGCCGGATGGTTTACCATCTTTGCCGACATCGCCATCATAAGCGCAACCTTTTTCCTGATAAGGATTGATGGTTTCAGCAATGGCAGGCGTACCCAGCATGAAGGCGATAGGGACTAGGGCGAGGTATTTCATCATTCATTCCTTTTTGCAGGCAGTTTCAGACGGCCTGATATTGGGATTCAAAAGTCAGCAGGGTTTCAGCAATACGGCGTGGCAATATGGCTAAAGCGTGTTCGCGCATAGATGTAGGGATACCATAGCAGGCTTCGGCAATACTGCCGGTAATGGCCGCCAAGGTATCACTGTCTCCGCCCAAGGAAACTGCCAGTCGGATGGCGTGTTCAAAATCATCGCTTTCAAGAAAGGCGGTAACCGCTTGAGGTACGGTTTCCTGACAGCTTTCGTTGAAATGATAATGCGGGCGGATTTGGTCGCAACTTTGGCTCAAGTCGTAGCCGAATTGTCGTGTAATGTTTTCTTTGATTTGCGCTTTGCCTATACCGATACGCGCCCAAAAAATGGCGGCAGCTACGGCTTGCGCGCCTTTAATACCTTCCGGGTGGTTGTGCGTTACGGCGGCGGATTGTTCGGCAAAATGCAGGGTTTCTTCCAATGTGGCAAATGCCCAACCAACGGCAGAAACACGCATGGCCGAGCCGTTGCCCCAGCTATTATAAGGTGCAGGATCTTTCCATTCTATCCATTGTGAGAAGCGGCCGCCATATGCGCCTTTGGGGCAGGGATATGCCCTACACCAGCCTTGTAAAATAGAGGCCAAATGATCGTTGCAGCCTTGTAAAACCCAATCGGCAATGGCAACAGTGCAAATCGTGTCATCGGTAAAGTCGCTGTCGGGGCTGAAAATATCGAAATCGATGTGACGGTAGTTGTCAAACTCAAATCTTGATCCGGCAATATCGCCAATGACTGCGCCCAACATCATGACATCCTTTCTGATACTTCTATTTATATTTCAGACGGCCTTTGATATTCCCAATCGAAAGGCCGTCTGAAAAATTACTCTTGCCAGCCGCCTAAATAAGAAACCAGTTCTTCCAACATGGTGCTGATGGCTTCGGTCATCAGGATTTGTGAGGCAAAGGCGAGGCTGGCTGCATCGTCGCCGTTGCTTTCGGCTTCTTCTTGCAAAACGTCCAGATACTGGATGCGTTTGAGCGTAAAGTCTTGGGTGAGGATGAACGCGATTTGTTCGCGCCATACCAAGCCCAGCTGGGTAACGGTTTTGCCATTTTTGACGTGTTGTACCACTTCATCGGCGGTCAGGTCTTGTTTGGAAACTTTGACGACCGGAACAACATCGCCTACGCCTTTGAGTTCGCAGTCGCTGTCTAATTCAAAACCGCCTTCGCAATGGCCTTGCAGCAGCCAGCTGGTCATCAGGGAGGAGGGCGATTTTTTGGTGTTGGGCAGGGCTGCTTCCAAACCGCCCAAGGCTTCGCGCAGTTTGGTCAGGATGTTTTCCGCTTTGGCAGATGCGGCATTGTTGACCAAAAGGTACCCGTGGCGCGTATCGAAAATCGCCTGTGTGCGGCTGCTGCGCGTAAAAGCACGGGGCAGCAGGTCGTCGGTAATCTGCTCTTTCAGCTCTTGTTTTTCCTTACGGCCGACATTGCGCGCTTCGTTGTTTTGGATTTCCAAAACCTTTTCATCCAAAATATCGCGGATCACGCCGGCAGGCAGGACTTTTTCTTCTTTTTTCAGGGCAACGCGCCAAGTGTAATCGGCAGGGAAAACCAGCTCGGGCGAAAAGGAAACCGGCGTGGCAAAGCCTTCGCTAAACCAGTCCAAACCCTGACAATGGGCAAATTCGGATTGCGCCAATTTGTCGGCAAGGACTTCCAATTCGGGCAATTTGTCTTTGTTTAGCGGATAAAAACTGATTTGCTTAAACCACATGGCGAGTTTTCCTTTTTATTAAAACCGGCATTATACAGGGAAAATAACATACGGAAATCGGCAGCATCTTTAAAAAAGCAGTAAAAGCGTTGACAGAAGAAAAGGCTTTCTGTATAGTTCGCGCTTCGGTTACGCGCCCATCGTCTAGAGGCCTAGGACACTGCCCTTTCACGGCGGCAACCGGGGTTCGAATCCCCGTGGGCGTGCCAGAATTCTTAAAAACGCTCCTGCTTTTGCAGGGGCGTTTTTTGTTCTCAGACGGCCTATCGCTGTGAAAATATCTTTAAATTGGTTTACAATAATGCCATTCTGAATCTTAACGAGAGAAAACAATGTTAGACATCCAATTGCTCCGCAGCAATACCGCCGCAGTTGCCGAACGTTTGGCTGCACGCGGTTACGAGTTTGATACCGCGCGTTTCAACGCTTTGGAAGAGCAACGCAAAGCCGTTCAAGTGAAAACAGAAGAGTTGCAGGCTTCGCGCAACAGTATTTCCAAGCAGATCGGCGCGTTGAAAGGCCAAGGCAAACATGAAGAGGCTCAAGCTGCGATGGATCAGGTTGCTCAAATCAAGGCGGATTTGGAGCAGGCTGCCGCCGATTTGGATGCCGTTCAGAAGGAATTGGATGCTTGGCTGCTGAGCATTCCGAACCTGCCGCACGAAAGCGTGCCCGTCGGTAAAGACGAAACTGAAAACGTTGAAGTCCGCAAAGTCGGCACGCCGCGCGAATTTGACTTTGAAATCAAAGACCATGTTGATTTGGGCGAGCCTTTGGGCTTGGATTTCGAAGGCGGTGCGAAACTGTCCGGCGCGCGCTTTACCGTGATGAAAGGTCAAATCGCCCGTCTGCACCGCGCACTGGCGCAATTCATGCTGGACACGCACACGCTGCAACACGGCTATACCGAGCATTACACGCCTTACATTGTGGATGACCTGACCCTGCAAGGTACGGGTCAACTGCCTAAATTTGCAGAAGATTTGTTCCACGTTACCCGCGGCGGCGACGAGAGCAAAAAAACGCAATATCTGATTCCGACCGCCGAAGTAACGCTGACGAATACTGTTGCCGACAGCATCGTGGCCGGCAGTGATTTGCCGTTGAAATTAACTGCGCATTCCCCATGTTTCCGCTCCGAAGCGGGCGCATACGGTAAAGACGTGCGCGGTTTGATTCGCCAGCACCAATTCGACAAAGTGGAAATGGTGCAAATCGTTCACCCGGAAAAATCATACGAAGCGCTGGAAGAAATGGTCGGCCACGCTGAAAATATTTTGAAAGCGTTGGAACTGCCATACCGCGTGATCACTTTGTGTACCGGCGACATGGGTTTCGGCGCAACTAAAACCTACGACTTGGAAGTTTGGGTTCCGGCGCAAAATACTTATCGTGAGATTTCCAGCTGCTCCAACTGCGAAGATTTCCAAGCTCGCCGCATGAAAGCGCGTTTCAAAGATGAAAACGGTAAAAACCGTTTGGTACATACTTTGAACGGCTCAGGCTTGGCTGTCGGCCGTACTTTGGTGGCGGTATTGGAAAACCATCAAAATGCCGACGGCAGCATTAATGTTCCTGCTGCGTTGCAACCGTATATGGGTGGCGTGACCAAATTGGAAGTAAAATAATCGCTGTTTAAAAGAAAAGGCCGTCTGAAACTTGGGTTCAGACGGCCTTTTCTATGATTGAGTAATTATTTGTTGTGTTGACGGAAATATTCCCATTCTTCAACGACTTTACCATCAGGCAAGTGGCACACGCCGTATTCGTTGCCGTCTTTGTCTCTTTTGATTTCGGATTTGCCGCCTTGTTTGACGCAGAATTCGGAAGCCGGATTGGCTGCGCCGAGGTTAGGAGATTCTTGTTTTTCAGAAGCGGAGCAGGCGGCCAAAGCGGTTGCGGCAGCGAGGCTGAGGATGATGGGTTTGATCATGGTGTGTCTTTCATTTGAAAGATAAAAACAAGCGGATTATAGGGGACGCTTGCGTTTAATGGCGTTAACCAGATTAAAGGCCGTCTGAAAAGTTTTCAGACGGCCTTTAGTTTAAGAAGTCAAACCGGATTATTTGGCTGCTTCGGTTTTTTCGCCTTCTTTAGCAAAGTATTTGGCGTAAATTTTATCGTATTCGCCGCTTTCGCGTACTTTTTTCAGCGCATCGTTCAACATTTTGATGGTTGCTTCGTCGCCTTTGCGTGCAGCGATACCGTAGTTTTCGATGGTGAAGTCAGGCAGGGAGATGAAATCCAAGCCTTTAGTCGGGTTGTTTTTCACATAGTTGGCAATAACCGCGCTGTCGCTGACGACGGAATCCAAACCGCCGTTTTCCAATTCTTTGATAATCAGGGGAACGCTTTCAAAGCGGGCGATTTTCGGATTGTCGTTGCCCAAGAGTTTGGAAACGGAGAAGTCGCCGGTGTAGCCGGTTACCACGCCGACTTTGGCCATGTTTTTCAGGTCTTCGGAAGAAGCCACTTTTTTGCCTTTTGGAACGAGGACAACTTGAGTGATTTCAAAGTATGGATCGCTGAAGAGCATGCTTTGTTTGCGGTCGTCAGTGATGGTTACGCCGGACATAACGATGTCCACGTCGCCGTTGTTCAGAGAAGGGAAGAGGCTTTCCCATGGCTGGTGTTTGAATTCGACTTTGAAGTTGCCGGCTTTGGCCATGGCATTCATCAAATCTACGTCAAAACCTTCCACTTTGCCGGCAGAATCCAAAGATTCAAATGGGGCAAACTCGGCGTTGGAGCCGACACGGTACACTTTATCGGCAGGAGCAGAGGCATTGTTGCTTTGACCGCCGCAGGCAGTCAGGGCAAGGGCGGAACAAGCGAGGGCAGTGGCCAGCCATTTTTTCATGTTCATGATATGTGCTTTCTTAATAAAATGTTAACGGATAAAATCTTAGTTTAGCATAATTTTGTGAACAAACTAGCCGAAATCAGTGGTCTTTTTCTCGGAAAAATGCGTAGGTTACGTCATGGAAGAGGTCGGTGTGCGGACTGTCTTCATAGCTCAATTCCGCCAACGCGTCTTCAAAGGCAAGCTGGATGGATTCTACGGCATCGTTGGCCATGTCGGAGGGCAGGGAGCGGATAAGGCCTTTCAGCGCGGTAGCGAGGACGTGGTTTTGCATACGCAAAGCGTCGTTGGCCTCTTCCAGATATTCGAGGCGTTGTTCGATGCTGCTCATGATGTATCCTTGAGTATTAAATAAAATAGTGATTATATAGCGAATTAATATTAAAATGTGACGCTTGCGCCGGCTTGCCGGATATGTCCAACCATTGGCCGTATTTCAAGTAATTTTAGGTTTGAAATACGGTTCACAATAAAAATGAAAAAACGAGATTATGGAAAACAACCGTCTTGACCCCACAGCCCTCGAGGAAGAAGACCTGAATTGGGAAAAACGCCTGGAAAGATTGCGTCAGGCACGACAATTTAATACCGCGCCGACTCATGCGCCATTGGTTAAAAAATCGGACGACGCTGTAGAAGCTGCTCCTAAAACCGCGCCTAAAAAAGAATATAAACTGGATGCTGACAATCGTGAAAAAGTATTGGAAGAGTATTTGTATCGTTGGCAGCTGGAACACAATACTGCTTTGGCTGACGATGGCGAAGCAGTGGAAACCGATGCAATGGTGGTTTTGCAGGATAACTGGTTGAGCGCGCAATCGGCATTGCAGGCCGCGGCTTCAGAGCGTCATATCGAATCGACCCGCACCGTCAGACTGAATCCGAAATCAGGTGCCGTAGATTTTGATGTGCCTGAAGTGGAAGAAACTGAAAAACCGGAAAATGATGATACGGAAGCGGCTGAAGAGGCGGTTTCAGACGGACTTGAAAAAGAACCGGCCATTAATGTCCATATCAATGTATTGAACCCGCAGGCGATTGGCCGTCGGGAAGTATTCTGCGTTTCTGAAAAAGATTTGACCGAGCGTCTGATTAAGCGTTTGCGCCCCCATGTGGCCGATGCAGTCAACGGCATGATTCGGATTGCCGTGCAAAAACAAATGGCCTTGTTCACTTACCAGTTGCAGCAAATGCTGAACGAGCAGGCGCCGGGCTTGGTGGAGGATGTATTGGAACACAACGTCAAACGTATTTTGGACGATATGAAGACTGAAATGAAATACCGCCGTTGAGTATCTGGGCCGTCTGAAAAGTTTCAGACGGCCTTTGGCATAAATTTCCCTTAAAATTTTGCGAAGCGTGTATAATGGCGGCTCACGTTTTCGTGATAAATATCCTTTCTAAATAGTTGATATGCCCGATGCAGAATCGGGCATTTTTTTTGAGATTGTTATGAATAAAAATAAAATCATTGTATTGCTGATTGCTTTGGTTGCCGTATTTGCCTATAACAAAATGCAAAACAAGCAGCCGGTACAATCGCAGAATCAGCAGAAAATAGAAGCTGTTCAAAAACAAAATAATGCGGGTAAAAAGAATGCCGATACGGCTCAGCAGCAAATCGGTTCAGGCAAAGAATCAGCCGAAGCGGTTTTGAAACAGGCGTTTGAAAACGAGCAAAGCGATATTCAGGTTGAGGGCGAGGGTACGGTATGGAAAACCCTCCCGGATGACAACAAAGGCACGCGCCATCAACGCTTTATCTTGAAGCTTTCCAGCGGTCAAACGCTTTTGGTGGCGCATAATATCGATTTGGCCGATAAAATCAAAGGCTTGAAAAAAGGTGATAAAGTAGCGTTTTACGGTGAATATGAATGGTCGGAGCAGGGCGGCGTTATCCATTGGACGCATCATGATCCGGCAGGCCGGCATACTGACGGCTGGTTGAAACACGATGGCCGCCTTTATCAGTAAAAACGGTTTTCCTGTTTTTTCAGACGGCCCGAAACACGGCCTTCGGCTTGAAAGATGGTAGAAATCGGCGCAAAATGTTAACAAGTTAAACAGACGGAAAATATTGTTTCGTCCATTGGAATACACAGTAGATTGGAGAATAAATGAACAAAAAACTTCATCCGCAAACGCTGGCCATCCGGGGCGGCAAAGAGCAGACCGAATATCGCGAACACAATCAGGCGCTGTTTTTGACCAGCAGCTTCATGTGGGAAAGCGCGCAACATGCGGCAGATTTGTTTTCCAAAAAAATTAAAGGTTTTACCTATACCCGTACAGCCAATCCGACTACTGCCGCTTTTGAAAAACGCATTGCCGCATTGGAAGGCGCAGAGCGTGCGGTAGCCACTTCGACCGGTATGTCCGCGATTCAGGCAGCGTTTTTTACCTTCTTGCAAGCCGGTGATCATGTTATTTCCAGCCGCAGCCTGTTTGGTACAACTGTCGGTTTCATCAATAACATCGTTACCAAGTTCGGCATCGAAGTCAGCCATGTATCGCCGGTTGATGTAGATGAATGGAAAGCTGCCATCAAGCCCAATACCAAACTGTTTTTCTTGGAAACTCCGTCCAATCCATTGGGCGAAGTTGCCGATTTGGAAGTGCTGGCTGAACTGGCGCACAGCATCGGCGCGCTTTTGGTGGTGGACAATAGCCTCTTATCGCCCGTCGGTTCTCAGCCTTTGAAACACGGTGCGGATATTTCCGTTTCTTCCGCAACCAAAGCCATCGACGGCCACGGCCGCGTGATGGGTGGCGTGTTGGCCGGTTCGGAAGAATTGATGACGCAAGTTGCCATGTATTGCAACTCTTGCGGTTTGGCAATGTCTCCGTTTAACGCATGGCAGTTGTTGAGCGGTGTAGAAACCTTATCGCTGCGTATGGAAAAACAGTTCGACAATGCATTAAAAATCGCCCAATGGCTGCAACAACAGCCGCAAGTCCAAGCCGTATATTACACCGGTTTGCCCGACCATCCGCAGGCAGAGCTTATCCGCAAGCAACAAAACGGTGGCGGCATCGTCATCGGCTTTGAAGTCGCCGACCAAGAATCCGCATGGAAAGTCGTGGACGGCGTGGAGCTTTTCTCCCGTACTGCCAACCTCGGCGATGTGCGTTCAACCATCACCCATCCGTGGACAACCACGCACGGCCGGATGCAGCCTGAAGAAAAACTCGCCGCCAATATCCGCCCGGGCTTGATCCGTCTCTCTGTCGGTTTGGAACACATCGACGATTTGATTGATGATTTGCAACAAGCATTGAACAAATAATCTAAAAACAAATTTCAGACGGCCTTAAATTTTAATAGGCCGTCTGAAAGCAATTAAACACACATCTTAAGAATAAAAGGAAAAAAATAATGTCTGAAGCAGAATTCGCCTCATGGGCAATGAAAATCCTCCTCACCGGCCTGATTATCTTTTTGGGCTTTATCGTTTGGAACTTGGGTAAAGAATCCAAAGCCGGCAAATTCGGCATTGCCATGCTCTTCTTGGTTTTGGGCTTGGGTGTGTTTGGATTCGTATTTAAAGAATTGCTGATTAGCTTTTTGGTATTGCCGAAGTAAGCATTACCTTGCTGGAAAACGTACAAGGCCGTCTGAAAATGTTCAGACGGCCTTTTGATTTGATGGTTTAAATGACGCCCAATTCTTGCAAGCCGCGCAGTACGCCGTCTTCATCGATACTTGGGCAGACGAATTGTGCGGCAGCTTTGGCTGCTTCTTCGCCATTGCCCATGGCAACGCCAAAGCCGACGGTTGACAGCATTTCCAAGTCGTTGAAGCTGTCGCCGAATGCCATTACTTTGCTCATATCAATGCCCAGTTTTTCCACTGCGTGGGCGATGCCCCGTGCTTTTGAACCTTCTTTGCGCAGCAGGTCCACAGCATATTCATGCCAGCGGACGGATTTGAAGCCGTGTTGTTGGGTCAGGGGTTGCAGGATTTTTTCTTCTTCCTTATCCACAAAGACCAACATTTGATAAACAGGCTGTTTGCGGAAATATTCTTTGTCCGTCAGGAAGTTGGGCAGGATATGCGATAAGCCTTCGACAACGCGCGGCGAATGGGAGGAAACGGCAATTTCTTGGTTGTTGACGAATGCGTAGTCTATTTTGTGTTGTTCAAGCAGGTTGATGGCGGTTTCTATGTCGGCAATGTCCAATGGGTAGCTTTGCAGGGGTTTGCCGCGAAAGGAAATATATTGGCCGTTGATGGTAACGAGCATGTCGATACCGCATTCTTGAATCAAGGCTTTGACTTTGGCGGGAATGGCGGCTTCCGGACGGCCGGTGGCAATGGCAGTTAAAATGCCTTTGGCTTTTAATGCGCGCATGGCTTGGGCAACCGAAGGACGTAAGGTATCCGTGTATTTTCGGTAGAGGGTGTCGTCGATGTCAAAGAAGATGATTTCAGGGTTGTTCATGGTTTACTCGTTGGGCTGGGTATACACAGCTTTCATTGAAAATTGTGTGAACAGCTTGTGTATAAATTGGTTTAGTATTTGATTGCTATTATAAAAATAAGTTCTGATTAAATTTTAGGCAGATTTTTATTTTGAGAATAAAGTGGAAAGTTATTCACAATAGGCCGTCTGAAGATTTGGTTTTCAGACGGCCTTGTTTTAAGCAATCAAACGGATATTTTCCTTGTCTTGCCTGAATTTGTTTTTAATCACAAGAGGCAGACTGCTGTCGAAATACCAGCTTCCATCAGGCAATGCCAACGCGCCGCCGGCGCAGAGCAGAGTAATGCTGTTTCCGGTCAGGGGATCGGTTTCGGTAATTTCAATTTCGTGCGCTTTGCCCCAATCGGTTACGGGGAGTAGGGCGGCCAGCTCGGTAATGCGTTGATTTTGATGTTTGATGCCGTTTGACTGGCGGCAGTTACCATTGCATTTTCCGACGGCCTCGACAGGGCAGGGTTCGCCTTTTGCGTAGCTGGTCGGCAAAATATTGAGCGAATCCGGGCAGAGTCTGTGTTCTTGCGACCATTGCGTCAAAGCGCGTTTGGCTGCTTTTTTGTGGGCAAACAAACCGTAAGGGCGCCAATTTCTGGTGCCGCTGTTTAACAAGACAATGCGTGCTTGAAGGCTGCCGTGTTCGTCAGCGATAAAGCGGACGGTAGAAAACGATGTGGACTTTTCAGACGGCATCAGTTGGTATTCCTGCATGGTCTGGGCTTTGAGCCATAATGTATGGAGCTGTCCGACTGCAGGAATAAAACGGATGGAGGTTGCGGCTTTGATGTGCGGCGGCAGTTTTTTGCTGTGCAGCAGGGTAGCGGTTTCACTGTATGCGCGTTCATGTGCTTCAATGGCTTGGGCTTTGCCGAAATGGTCAAACCAAACCAATACGCCGTAACTGTCGGGCAGGGCATAGAGCTGTTGGGCAAGCGAATCAGGCAGCCAAGTGGGCAACATTTTCGGATTCATCAATACACGGACGTGTTCGTCCCATTGTTGATGATTTTTTTCTGCCAGACTTAATTCGAGATAATCACACAATGCGGTAACATCGGTCATGGCGCGGTGGCGGTTGGCCGTCTGAATGCCGGTGCGTTCGATAATGCTGTCGAGGCTGTGTTTGTAAAACTCAGGATACAGGCGGCGCGACAGTTGAACTGTACAGAGCGAGGGTGCGGCAAAGTCAGTATGGATACGGGCAAACTCGTGGCGCAGGAAGGTGTAGTCAAAGCGGCTGTTGTGTGCAACAACCACTGCACCTTGCAACAGCGGCAACAAATCGGCTGCAATATCGGCAAAGACAGGCGCGTTTTTCACCGTTTCATCATGAATTCCGGTCAGTCTGGCAACAAATTCGGGAATGCTGCGGCAAGGATTGACCAATTGCTCGTAATGTGTGGCGCGTCCTTGCTCAAAACGAACAAGGGCGACTTCCGTTATCCTGTCTTGATAGAAATTTCCACCGGTCGTCTCCAAATCCACCACGACCACAGGTCGTCCCAAACGGGAAAATGCTTCGGATAAGAGCGGCCAGCGTGCGAAATCTGACATTTTATTCTCTGTAAATTCAATAGCAAATGCGCATTTTACACGCTGTCTGCAAGTTTTCCAAATTAAACGCTTGACAGTAAACAGCCCTCTCTTTATAATTCAAATCTTTCTTGATGCACCCGTAGCTCAGTTGGATAGAGTATCTGGCTACGAACCAGAGGGTCGGGCGTTCGAATCGCTCCGGGTGCGCCACAGAGAATCTCCGCGCCCATCGTCTAGCGGTTAGGACATCGCCCTTTCACGGCGGTAACCGGGGTTCGATTCCCCGTGGGCGTGCCAGTTTATAAAAAAGCGCAATCTGTTTCGGATTGCGCTTTTTTGCGTCTATCAGTTTTGAAATGATTTGAACCTCTCTTTTTATCAGTTAACGCTGGTTGGTATTTGTCATAATATACTAAAAGCATTTATTATTACATATCTAATAATCATAATTTAAGGGAAAACGTTCATGGCGTGGTGGTTTGTGTTGCCTGCTTGGGTGGTTGGGGTAGTGCTTTCGTTTGCGTTGCCGTTTGTGCCGCCATGGTGGGTTTGGTTGGCTGTAATTATTGGCGCGCTTGCGTTGTGTCGAAGATTTGCTGTGGCTTGGTTGGTGCTGGCTGTTTGCGTGGGCATGGCGTTTGGTGTGTGGCGGACTGGGCTGGTTTTGGCTGGTCAATGGCCTGTGGGGGAGGCTGCGGCTAAAGTTTTGATGGTTGAAGTGGCGGATATGCCGCGTGATGATGGTCGGCGCGTGCAGTTTGCGGCAAGGGCTTGGGATGAGCGTGGGCAGGTTTTTGATTTGATGTTGTCGGATTATCAGCGGCGCGATTGGGTGGTGGGCAGCAGGTGGTCTGTATCGGCTCGGGTAAGGCCGGTAATCGGTGAAGTGAATGTGCGCGGTTTGAACCGTGAAACATGGGCTTTGGCCAATGGTATCGATGGCATGGGTACTTTGGGGCGCGACAGGAAACTCGTGCGGCAAGGTGGTGGTTTTGGTTTGGCTGATATGCGTGATGCGGTAAGCCGGAGTTGGCAGAGAACGGCGGACAAATATCCTGAGTTTTCAGACGGCATAGGGCTGATGCGTGCTTTGAGTATTGGCGAGCAATCGGCGTTGCGGCCGCCTTTGTGGCAGGCATTCCGTCCTTTGGGGTTGACGCACTTGGTCAGCATTTCGGGCTTGCATGTGACGATGGTGGCGGTATTGTTTGCCTGGCTGATTAAGCGAATTTTCCGTTATTTGCTGTGGATTCCGGCAAAACCGCGTGTGTGGATATTGGCTGGCGGTTTTGCTGGTGCTTTGTTTTATGCGCTTTTGGCCGGTTTTTCTGTACCGACGCAACGCAGTGTGTTGATGTTGGCTGCGTTTGCGTGGGCATGGTGGCGCGGCAGTGGCGGCTCGGGCTGGACGGCGTGGTGGCAGGCCTTGGCCGTTGTTTTGCTGTTGGACCCGTTGGCAGTATTGGGCGTGGGAACTTGGTTGTCTTTCGGCTTGGTTGCTGCTTTGATTTGGGCTTCATCAGGTCGTCTGAAAGAGTCGGGCTGGCGTTTGGCTGTACGGGGGCAATGGGCGGCAACGGTGTTGTCGGTGGTATTGCTGGGCTATTTGTTTGCTTCGTTACCTTTGCTCAGTCCGTTGGTTAATGCGCTGGCTATTCCTTGGTTTTCTTGGGTGTTGACGCCGTTGGCTTTGCTGGGTTCGGTTTTTCCGTTTGAACTTGTTCAGTTGGTAGCGGCATTTTTGGCGGAATATACTTTACGCGGTTTGGTATGGCTGGCTACGGTATCGCCTGAATTTGCCGTCGCAGCGGCGCCTGTGCCTTCGCTGGTGTTGGCGATGATGGCGGCTTTGCTGTTATTGCTGCCCAAAGGAATGGGCTTGAAACCTTGGGCATGTCTGGTTTTATTGGGTTTTGTGTTTTACCGTCCTGCCAAGCTGGAGGAAGGGATGGCAAGAGTTACGGTGATGGATGCAGGACAAGGTTTGTCGGTGTTGGTGCAAACGCGCAACCGCAATCTTTTGTTTGATACAGGAACGGAGCAAGTGGCGCAAACAGGTATTGTGCCGAGTTTGAATGCTATGGGTGTGCGCCGTTTGGACAGCCTGATTTTGTCGCACCATGATATTGATCATGACGGTGGTTTTCAAAGTGTAGCGGCTGTCGGTACCGATAAATTGCTTGCCGGACAACCTGAGTTTTATCCGAATGCAGAGTTTTGCCAAGAAGACAAATGGCAATGGGACGGCGTAGATTTTGAGTTGCTCAGGCCGTCTGAAAATACGGGCAAGGAAGATAACGACCAAAGCTGCGTATTGCGTGTCGTGGCAAACGGCAAAGCCTTGTTGATAACCGGCGATTTAGGCGTGAAGGGCGAGGCCGGTTTGATTGAGAAATACGGCAATGCGCTGTATAGCCAAGTGTTGGTATTGGGCCATCACGGCAGCAGCACGGCTTCGTCGGGCAGCTTTCTGCATACGGTTTCGCCGCAATATGCCGTGGCATCCAGCGGCTATGCCAATGCCTACAAACATCCGACCGTTGCCGTACAAAATCGTGTCCGCGCGCACGGCATTACTTTGTTGAGAACGGATTTGTCAGGCGCGTTGGTGTTTGCTTTGGGACAGGGCGATATATTTCAAGGCCGTTTGAAAAAGGATAAGTTTTATTGGCAGAAGAAACCGTTTGAGTAAAAAGGATAAAAGGCCGTCTGAAAGACTTTTCAGACGGCCTTAATATTTTTTATTGACGGGCGTTATCCAAATTTTGTGTGAATCCAATTGTGGATAGGTTGGTTTGATATTTGATAATAAAGAATAAATTAATCGTGATGAAAAAATAGGCAGTTTAGAAATAGGGGAATAATCACAAAGTTATTAGTAATATCGGCTGATGGTTGTTTTAAAGTTTAAGGCCGTCTGAACCTGATATTTCATGTTCAGACGGCCTTAAACTTTGTGTTTGTTAACTATATAATATCCGACCCATCTGTTTAAAAAGGCAATCCCCATGAACACCATACGCACCAAAATTTGCGGTATTACCCGACCTGAAGACGCGCTGGCCGCGGCCGAATTGGGCGCGGATGCCATCGGGCTGGTGTTTTACGCCAAGAGCAAACGGGCAGTGAATATTGAGCAGGCGCAGGCGGTTGTGAAAAACCTGCCGCCGTTTGTATCGGTGGTGGCCTTGTTTGTGAATGAAAACGAGCAAACCATCCGTAAGATTTTGTGTCAGGTGCCGATAGATGTGATTCAGTTTCACGGCGATGAAGACGATGATTTTTGCCGTCGGTTTGACCGCCCGTATTTGAAGGCCGTGCGTGTACAGTCAGCTGCCGATATTCAGACGGCCTGTGCCAAATTTCCGAATGCCCGCGCCTTGCTGTTTGATGCTTATCATCCGACCGAATACGGCGGTACGGGACAAAGTTTCGATTGGACCATGTTGCACGGCAATATCGGCAAACCGTGGATACTTGCCGGAGGATTGACTGCGGAAAACGTTGCCGAAGCGGTAAAAATCAGTGGCGCTGCGGCGGTAGATGTGTCCGGCGGCGTAGAAATCTCCGGTGGGGTTAAGAGCAGGGATAAAATGGCGGCGTTTATTCAGGCAGTAAAGGCCGTCTGAAATTTTGTTTGAATGAAAAACAACCGGAATACAGATATGCAAGAGCCAATCGTCGAGTCCCACCCCTTTGCAGCCTTGTTGCCACCGCAGGCAACAGTCATGATGATGGGGACGTTTCCGCCTAAAGAAGAAAAACACGCGATGCAGTTTCATTATCCGAATTTTCAAAACGATATGTGGCGTGTGTATGGGTTGGTGTTTTTTGGTGATGCGACGCATTTTCAAAAGCAGGGCGAAAAGGCGTTTGATGCCGATAAAATCAAAGCGTTTTTGAGTGAGAAGGGGATTGCATCCTGTCCGACCGTGTTGAAGGCAATACGCGAACATGGTAATGCTTCGGATAAGTTTTTAAAAGTGATAGAAACCGTCGATTTAGCGGCAGTATTGGCACAAATGCCCGAGTGCCGCCATCTTTGCACCACTGGCGGCAAGGCAACCGAAGTTTTGTTGGAGATTCAAGGCAGCGGCATGAAAATGCCGAAGACCGGTGAAACAGTACTGTTCCCCTATGCTGGACGTGAGTTAACCCTGACGCGCCTGCCCTCGACTTCGCGTGCCTATCCTTTGAGTTTGGCGAAAAAAGCGGCGGCGTATCGGGCTTTTTTTGAAACGGCTGGATTGACTGTTTTTCAGGAGTAAGGCGATGGACCGTTATGAAATTTCTTTAATGACGTTTATGGCTTTGTGGTGGCTTTTTAATGTCGTCTCAGTGTGGCTGAAGGCCAAACAATGGCATATCAAGGTATTGTTGGGCGGAACGCTTTTGTATGTGATACAAATATCTGCAGTCATTATGTCTGTTAACGGCCTTAATTGGATATTTTTGAACGTAAGCACTATAAATACCAATGAGTTGATTATTGCTTTGCTTGTGCTTAACTTTTTGGGTTGTTGGTTGCTGGCGCTGTGGCTGGGGATGTTGGTATTAAAACTATGCATGAGAAACAAAAACAAAGAAAAATATATTGCGCCGCCGTTGGGTACGGCATTGATTGCAACATCGAGCTGTACGCTGTTGTTCCTATTTTGTCTGCTGATATTATTATTCAATTAGTTGCCGACAAGATGAATGGAAAACAGCTATAATTGCTGACAATTTTTACTTTCAGACGGCCTTTTACTGAATCAGGCCGTCTGAAACCATAAAACGAACAAGGAAAAATCCCATGAAAAATTATCACGCTCCCGACGAGAACGGCTTTTTCGGCGAACACGGCGGCCTGTACGTTTCCGAAACCCTGATTCCTGCTTTGCAAGAATTGGCAGAAGCCTATAAAGCAGCGAAAGAAGATCCTTCATTTTGGGAAGAGTTCCGCCATGATTTGAAACACTATGTCGGCCGACCCAGCCCTGTTTACCATGCCGCGCGATTGTCCGAGCATTTGGGCGGCGCGCAAATCTGGCTGAAGCGTGAAGATTTGAACCACACCGGCGCACACAAAGTGAACAACACCATCGGTCAGGCATTGCTCGCCCGCCGCATGGGTAAAAAACGCGTGATTGCCGAAACCGGCGCGGGTCAGCACGGCGTGGCTTCTGCCACCGTCGCCGCACGCTTCGGCATGACTTGCGATGTGTACATGGGCGCGGACGATATCCAACGTCAAATGCCCAATGTGTTCCGTATGAAGCTGCTTGGTGCGAACGTGGTCAGTGTTGACAGCGGCAGCCGTACATTGAAAGACGCGATGAACGAAGCCATGCGCGAATGGGTGGCGCGTGTGGATGATACGTTCTACATCATCGGCACTGCCGCAGGCCCTGCGCCGTATCCTGAAATGGTACGCGATTTCCAATGCGTGATCGGCAATGAAGCCAAAGAGCAAATGTTGGAAGCCATCGGCCGCCAACCTGATGTTGCCGTTGCCTGCGTAGGCGGCGGCTCGAACGCCATCGGTTTGTTCCATCCCTATATCGAAGAAGAAAACGTACGTTTGGTCGGCGTAGAAGCAGGCGGTTTGGGTGTGGATACGCCCGATCACGCCGCACCGATTACCAGCAAAGCCCCTATCGGCGTATTGCACGGTTTCCGCAGCTATTTGATGCAGGACGAAAACGGCCAAGTTTTGGGTACGCACTCTGTTTCCGCAGGATTGGACTACCCAGGCATCGGCCCGGAACACAGCCATTTGAACGACATCAACCGTGTGGAATACACCGTTGCCAAAGACGACGAAGCACTTGAAGCCTTTGATTTGCTCTGCCGTTTTGAGGGCATTATTCCTGCGCTGGAGTCCAGCCATGCCGTTGCTTGGGCGGTGAAAAACGCGCCTAAAATGAGCAAAGACCAAGTGATTTTGGTCAACCTCTCTGGTCGTGGCGATAAAGACATTAATACCGTGGCGAAACTCAAAGGCATTGAGTTGTAAGCCTTATTGATTGAGCAGCAAAGGCCGTCTGAAAAAGCTGGATTTCAGTCTTTCAGACGGCCTTTGTTTCCGTAATGATTAGCGTAGTATTTTATCCGCGCAAACTCTATTAAGTATCGGCGGCTAAGGAAATTTATCCTTCCAAACCGAGCTTGTACGCTTTCTAAACCGATTATTCAAGTTATCCATCACCATGAAACATTTAGCAATCCATCTAAAACTATTGGGCATGGCGGCGTTTTGGGGCGCATCTTGGCCGATGGGGCGGATGCTGGGACAGGCGTTGCCGCCTTTAACGGGCGGTATGCTGCGCTTTTTGACGGCGGCAATCTTGCTTTTGGGCTGGCTGTTTGCACGGTATCGATTGCGTACTTTGGCAGTTTTGTCGCGCAAACAATGGCTTGGATTGGCACTGGCGGCGGCATTCGGCGTATTTGGTTTTACTGTGTTGTCTATGCTGGGTTTGCAGCGGATTCCTGCTTCAAGGGCGACGGTGTTGGTCACGTTCAATCCTGTGTTGACGATGTTTTTTGCGGCTTTGCTGTTTGGCGAGAAGCTCAACGGCAAGATTGTGTCGGGCATGTTGTTGGCAGTGGCAGGTTCGATATGGGCGGTCACGCATGGCGAGATTGCGGCATTTTTGTCGGGCGGCGGCATAGGGTGGGGCGAAGTGCTGGTGTTTTTCAGCCTTTGCTGCTTGGTTACTTATACGATGATAGGTAGGGCGGTGTTGCAGGGGATTGATGCGCTGACGGTCACCGTGGCTACCGCTTGGCTGGGTGCAATGATGTTGCTGCCGCCTGCGCTGATTTCAGACGGCCTGCCGTTTGGTATGCTTGCCGAAATGGACGGCAGGGGCTGGTTTGCTTTGATTGGGTTGTCTGTCGGGGCAACGGTCTTGAGCTATGCGTGGTATTTTGAAGGCGTGAAGACTTTGGGTGCCGGCAGCGCGGCGGCGTACATCACTTTGGTGCCGGTATTCGGCATTTTGTGTTCCGCTTGGTTTTTGGGCGAGGCATTGCATGTTTCCTTGGTTGTCGGCTGTTTGGCGGCGGTGAGCGGATTGGCGTTGATGCAGTACGGAAGACGTGCCGTCTGAAAAGGTAAATATGTTATATAATAATGAAACTGATCAAACCATTGTTTTCAACATGTCTGAACATTCCTCCCTGCTCGATTTCGACCGTACCCATCTGCTCCATCCCTATACTTCCATGACCGACCCATTGCCTGTTTATCCGGTGCGCCGAGCGGAAGGTGTACACATCGAATTGGCGGACGGCACGCGGCTGATTGACGGGATGTCGTCTTGGTGGTGTGCGATACACGGCTACAATCATCCCGTTTTGAATCAGGCGGTTGAGGCGCAGATTAAGCAGATGTCGCATGTGATGTTCGGCGGTTTGACGCATGAGCCTGCGGTGGAGCTAGGCAAATTGTTGGTCGGGATTTTGCCGCAGGGGCTGGACCGTATTTTTTATGCGGATTCGGGTTCGGTTTCGGTGGAAGTCGCGTTGAAGATGGCAGTGCAATACCAGCAGGCGCGGGGTTTGACCGCGAAGCAGAATATTACGACGGTACGGCGCGGGTATCACGGCGATACTTGGAACGCGATGTCGGTCTGCGATCCGGAAACGGGGATGCACCATATTTTCGGCAGCGCTCTGCCGCAGCGTTATTTTGTCGATAATCCGAAAAGCCGTTTCGACGATGAATGGGACGGGGCGGATTTGCAGCCTGTCCGCGCCTTGTTTGAAGCACATCATGCGGATATTGCCGCCTTTATTTTGGAACCGGTCGTGCAGGGCGCGGGCGGCATGTATTTTTATCATCCGCAATATCTTCGCGGATTGCGCGATTTATGCGACGAATTTGATATCGTGTTGATTTTTGACGAAATTGCCACCGGATTCGGGCGCACGGGCAAGATGTTTGCCTGCGAACACGCGGAGGTCGTGCCGGATATTATGTGTATCGGCAAGGGCTTGAGCGGCGGCTATATGACGCTGGCGGCGGCAATCACTTCGCAAAAAGTTACCGAAACAATTTCGCGCGGCGAAGCGGGTGTGTTCATGCACGGCCCGACATTTATGGCAAACCCGCTGGCGTGTGCCGTTGCCTGCGCTTCGGTCAAACTGCTTTTGTCCCAAGATTGGCAGGCAAATATCCGCCGCATCGAAAGCATCTTAAAAGGCCGTTTGAAAGCTGCATGGGACATTCGCGGCGTGAAAGACGTGCGCGTTTTGGGTGCTATCGGGGTGATCGAGCTGGAAAAAGGTGTGGATATGGCGCGTTTTCAAGCGGATTGCGTGATGCAGGGCATTTGGGTGCGTCCATTCGGCAGGCTGGTGTACCTCATGCCGCCTTACATTATTTCAGACGGCCTCTTAACCGAACTTGCCGACAAAACCGTGCACATTTTGAAGGAACACAACAAATGAAAGGCGTTTACTTCGTCAGCGGCATTGATACGGACATTGGCAAAACCGTCGCCACCGGCATGTTGGCAAAACAATTATTGCAGCAAGGCAAAAGCGTAATCACGCAAAAGCCTGTGCAAACTGGTTGCCAAGACATCGCTGAAGACATCGCCGTCCACCGTAAAATCATGGGCATACCCATGCAGGAAGCCGACAAGCAAGGGCTGACCATGCCCGAAATCTTCAGCTATCCCGCCTCGCCCCATCTCGCCGCCCGTCTTGGCGGCAGGGCTTTGGATTTGGACAAAATCCGTACCACCACTCAAGAGTTGGCGACGCAATACGAAATCGTCTTGGTCGAAGGCGCGGGTGGATTGATGGTTCCGCTGACGGAAAATCTATTAACCATTGATTATATTCAGCAACAAGATTATCCCGTCATCCTCGTTACCAGCGGACGGCTCGGCAGTATCAACCACACCCTGCTCAGCTTCACCGCGCTCAAACAATACGGCATCAGCCTGTACAGCCTGATTTTCAACCATATTCACGACAGCAAAGATGAAACCGTTGCCGGCGATACTTTGGAATATCTTAAAGGCCGTCTGAAAGATGAGTTTCCCGAAGCCAAATGGCAGGAGTTGGCCAAGACAGGGGTGTCAGATGGAGCTTGATATACCGCGTGGCACGCTTTGTTCACATGCCGAAGCTTCAAGTCTTTTGCCGTCTAAGGCCGAACATCTACTGACTGTTTCTTCGCTAACCGCCGCTCTGCGCGCATCAGGCAAGGATTTTTCAGTCGAGCCCGTGTATTTGGGTTTGACGAAGGGAGCAGAAAACGGAGACGAAATCTTTGTGCGCGATGTTTTGCTGAAACTGGACGGCGAAACAGTGATACAAGCTAGAAGCGCGTGCAGACCGGATAGCCGTCTATGGACAGAATTATTGGATTGCGGAACGCAGCCTTTGGGCGAGCGCCTGTTTGACGGTACATTGCCGTTGAAACGTTCGGATTTTGAGTTTCTTCGTTTTGAAGATTCCGACCATCCATCTTTCAGACGGCCTGTTACCGCGCGCCGCTCGTATTTCGATTGGAACGGCGAAACATTGGAATTAACAGAATATTTCTTATTGAAATTAATGGATTTATACCGATAAGGCTGTCTGAAAATAAAACCGATTACCGATGTTTGTCATAATTCTGTTATAATACAATAAATTAAATTGTTAAGATTTGTTTGATTTTAGACGGCAATAAATTATAATAAGAGCTAAGGCTCTAAAATGCCTTTCATTCAGCATCAATACATATACAACGACACATTACACCAATGAACATACGGCGCTTTTTCCTACAATTTTTACCGCGTTACGCTGTCGGACGGATGGTGATATACGCCAAACTGATGCGCATCGACAAACCCATCGGCACCCTGCTTTTGCTGTGGCCGACTTATTGGGCATTGTGGATTGCGTCTAAAGGTGTTCCCGACGCGGATATTTTTATTGCCTTTACCGCAGGTACATTTCTGATGCGCAGCGCAGGTTGCGTCGTGAATGACTTTGCCGACCGCAATTTTGACGGTGCAGTAGAGCGCACCAAAAACCGCCCGTTTGCCAAAGGCTTGGTTTCCAAAACTGAAGCGCTGCTTTTGACTGTCATGCTGTGTCTGATGGCCGCTTTATGCTTGGTACCGCTCAACCGTTTTACTTGGCTGATGAGCCTTCCGGCCTTGTTCCTGGCCGTTACATATCCTTTTACCAAACGCTTTTTCCCATTGCCGCAGTTTTATTTGGGGCTGGCATTTTCGTTCGGCATTCCCATGGCCTTTGCCGCCGTGCAAGGCCGAGTGCCTCCCGAAGCATGGCTGATGTTTACCGCCAATGCCTTATGGACGCTGGCTTACGACACGATTTATGCCATGGCGGACAAAGAAGATGATTTGAAAATCGGCATTAAAACTTCGGCAATCACATTTGGCGAACACGACATTAGCGCAACCATGCTTTGCCATTTTTGGTTTACGGTATTGATGGTAGTGTTGGGTATCAAAATCGGCGCAACTTGGCCGTATTGGCTGGTATTGCCGATAACCGCGTATTGGCAGTGCCAACAATATGCGGCCATCCGTACGCGCGACCGTCAGTTGTGCTTCCAAACGTTTTTGGCCAACAACCGCATCGGCTTGGCGTGGTTTTGCGGATTGGTCTGCCATTATTTCTGGTTGTTTTTGGTTTCCAAATTGTTTTAAAAAACTAGGTTGAGGCCGTCTGAAAAGGAAGGGAAAAGGGGTATGCCGGACATACCCCTTTTTATTTGAATCATAGTTTGTCTAATGATAGAATTTTTACTTTAAATTCAATATAAGCAAACAGTTGGATTATTTTTAGCTCGTTAAAAAATATCAAAAACAACATGGAAAATGTTAGCAGGGCGAGTGTAAATTACGCCTTCAGGATTGAGATTTGCACCGACAATCGGTACAATCCCATTGTTTTGCGACATTTAAAAGAGATACACATGAGCCTGATCGGCGAAATTTTACCTTTGTCCCATATCGTTTTGGATTTGGAAGTCAGCAGCAAAAAGCGTCTGTTTGAAGAGGCTGCACAGCTGCTGGAGAATGAAGCAGAATTACCGAATACCAATGTGTTCGACTGCCTGTTTGCCCGTGAAAAACTTGGTTCGACCGGTTTGGGGCAGGGGGTGGCGATTCCTCACGGTCGTCACGCATGCGTGAAAAAAGCCACCGGTGCGTTTATCCGCACCAAAGAGCCGGTTGCCTTTGATGCGCCTGACGGTAAACCCGTTTCCCTGATTTTCATTCTGCTTGTGCCTGAAAACGCTACCGGCGAACATTTGGAAGTCTTGTCCAAACTGGCCGGCAGATTCTCTCAAAAAGCCATCCGTGAAGCGTTGATGGCCGCGACTTCTGCCGAAGAAGTACGCACACTCCTGAGCGAAGAGTAATTCATGCCCAGCATATCCGTCCGCCGCCTGTTTTCCGACAATCAGCACAAACTCGAACTCGCTTGGGCTGCCGGCAATTCCGGCGCGGACAACCGTATCGGTGTCGAAGCCGATAAACCCGTCTTGGCCTTGGTCGGCCACTTAAACTTTATCCATCCCAACCAAATTCAAGTTGTCGGCGTAGCCGAAGCCGAATATTTACGCCGTCTGGAATCGGGCGAACTTAACTATGATTTCGGTGAGCTTTTCGACATCCCCATGTCTTTGGTCATCGTCGCCAACGGTTTGCCGGTTTCGCCCAAATTACGCGATTATTGCCATACCAACAGTATCCCTCTGCTGACTTCCAAACAGGAAAGCCCGCACTTGATGGACGTTTTGCGGATTTATCTGCAACGCACATTGGCGACTTCCACCATCAAGCACGGCGTATTTTTGGATGTATTTGAAGTGGGCGTACTCATTACCGGGCAATCCGGCTTGGGTAAGAGTGAATTGGCATTGGAGCTGATTTCGCGCGGCCACAGCCTGATTGCCGATGATGCAGTCGAACTTTTCCGTACCGGTCCAGAAATGCTGGAAGGTCGTTGCCCGCCGATGCTGCGTGATTTCCTCGAAGTACGTGGCTTGGGCATACTCAATATCCGCCATATTTTTGGCGAAACCTCCATCCGTCCGAAAAAAATCCTCCAGCTGATTATCAATTTGGTTCCGGCCGACGACGGATACATGAAACAACTCGATCGATTGAGCATCCGTACCGAAACTGAATCTATCCTCAACGTCAGCATCCGTTCCGTTACCCTGCCTGTTGCAATCGGTCGAAACTTAGCAGTATTGGTTGAAGCTGCAGTGCGCAATTACATCCTTCAATTGCGCGGTAAGGACAGCACCAAAGAATTCCTCGAACGCCATCAAACACAACTCAAAGAAAACGAACAAAACCATGAAAATCGTCCTGATTAGCGGCTTATCCGGCTCAGGAAAATCCGTAGCCCTCAAGCAGCTTGAAGATTTGGGCTATTACTGTGTCGATAACCTTCCTTTGGAAATGCTTCCGTCGTTGGTCTCGCTCCATATCGAACGTGCCGATGAAACCAAACTCGGTGTCAGCGTTGACATCCGTTCCGGTATCAATATTCAGGAAGCGCAAGAGCAAATCCAATATTTGCGTAATGAAGGGCATCAAGTCGAAGTCCTCTTTATTGAAGCAGAAGAGGGCGTGTTGGTTCGCCGCTTCTCAGAAACCCGCCGCGGCCATCCTTTGTCCGGCCATAATCTGACCTTGTTGGAAAGCCTGCAAAAAGAACGCGAATGGCTCTTTCCGCTTAGAGACATCGCATATTGCATCGATACGTCCAAAATGAACGCACAGCAGCTGCGTTATGCCGTGCAACAATGGCTCAATATTGAACGTGTCGGTTTGCTGGTCATTCTTGAATCCTTTGGTTTCAAATACGGCGTTCCCAACAATGCCGACTTTATGTTTGATATGCGCAGCTTGCCCAATCCGTATTACGATCCGGAATTGCGCCCCTTTACCGGCATGGATAAGCCTATTCAAGATTATTTGGGCCAGCAGCCGTTGGCTCAAGAAATGGTTGATGACATCGACCATTTTATTAGCCGCTGGTTGCCGCGCCTGCAACAAGAGAGCCGCAGTTATGTAACGATTGCCATCGGTTGTACCGGCGGTCAGCACCGCTCCGTTTATGTTGTGGAAAAACTGGCCGAACGCCTCAAAGGCCGTTACGAACTCCTTGTCCGCCATCGTCAGGCACAAAGCTTGGCAGGACGCTAACTTGCCGTTTCAGACGGCCTCAAAGGAAGAAACCATGAAAAAAATCAGTCTGACCGCATTATCTCTGCTTATCTTGACCGCCTGTGCAACAGAGCCTGTTACTGCTTACCGTTGGCACCGTACCGGTGCGAGCGAAGCTGAAGTTTCCCGCCAAATCAATACCTGCAAATCACAAGTTCAAAATGGAACCAAACGTGGCAATACATCCAAAACGTTTGAGCAATGTATGGATGAAGCAGGTTATTACAGCTATGAACATGGCAACCTCTAAATCCTGATTGACCGATTATCCCAATACCGAGGCCGTCTGAAAAACAATGATTTTTCAGACGGCCTCAGATACGAATAGAAAGAATAAAAAGACATGGCTATCCAATGGTTTCCCGGCCACATGAACAAGGCAAAAAAAGCCATCGCCGAACGCATTAAAAGCGTTGATATGGTGATTGAGATGCTGGACGCGCGTATGCCTGCTTCCAGCGAAAACCCTTTGCTTGCCCAGTTGTCCAAAGGCAAGCCCAAACTGAAAATTTTAAACAAGCAAGATCTTGCCGATCCCGAGCGTACCAAAGTTTGGCTCGAACACTACAACAGCCGCCAAGATACCCGTGCCATTGCGCTTGATTCTTCCGAAACCGGCGCACATGGCAAAATTACCCAAGCCTGCCGTGCCATGATTCCGCATCGCCAAGGTATCGAGAAGCCGCTGCGTGTCCTGATTTGCGGTATCCCCAACGTTGGCAAATCCACCTTGATTAACGGCATGATCGGCAAAAAATCTGCCAAAACCGGCAACGAACCCGGTATTACCAAAGCCGAACAGCGCCTTTTCCTTGCCGACGATTTCTGGCTGTACGATACCCCCGGTATGTTGTGGCCGAAAATTATCGTTGAAGAAGGCGGTTACAACCTTGCAGCTGGCGGTGCAGTTGGACGCAACGCGCTGGATGAAGAAGAAGTGGCACTTGAGCTTTTGGATTACCTCCGCCGCCATTATCTGGCCCTGTTGCAAGAGCGCTATCAGGCCGACAAAGATCCAAGCAGCCATTGGGACGATACTTCTTGGCTTGAGTGGATTGCCAAAAAACGCGGTGCGGTTTTGAGCGGCGGACGGGTCAACTACCAAAAGGCCGCTGAAAATATCCTGACTGATTTCCGCGAAGGCAAAATCGGCAGAATCACGCTGGAAACGCCAAATCAATGGGAAACTTGGCTGAAAAAAGCCAGACAGAAAGAGGCCGAACTTAAAGCCATTCGCGAAGCCAGAAAGGCGGAAAGAAAAGGGCAGTAGCCTTCAGCCGATTAATATAAAAGGCCGTCTGAAATCTATTTTCAGACGGCCTTTTGTTGGAATAGACAATTTAGAGGGCGGTACGGCTGAAGCTGTCCAGAGCTTTATCGGTTTGGATTTGGTTGAACTGCATGATGGTTTTGTCGCCTTGTTTTTCGTCCAATTCGATTTTTCGTACTAGCGTATCGCCGTTGATTTCGATACGGTTGAAGATTTGGCGGGTAATGGCGGTTTTCGGGGTCAGGGTCAACGTCCATTTTTTCTCGTTGCCGTTTAATTTCAAATCAAATTGTTTTTCCAAACCTTGGGTATTGCCGCCCAAAAGGTCGAGGAAGAGTTTGATTTGGCGGCTTTGGCCGTTGAGCTTGCTGGCATTTGGGTTGACCCATTGGCTGCCGTTCCATTGCATGATGCCGTCTGAACGAACGCGCAGGGTAGTTTCAAATGGTTTTTGCATTTTCCAGAGCAGGCCTTTTTGTGGCACAAGGGTAAAGCTGCCGCTGGTGGTCATGGGTTTGCTGAGGGATTTGAGCTGGCGTTGTTGGACAAAATTGCCTTGCACGTTTTGCGGTTTTTGCAGGGTTTGTGCCAATTCGGCAGGGGAAAATGCCCATAAAGCCGGAGCGCTGATGAGGAGAGTAAGAGAAAGAATGGTTTTTTTCATTGTGTTTCCATAAGGTTTGAGGCCGTCTGAAAGTTCAGACGGCCTTTAATTGCTTTAATTATAAGGCTGACAAGGCCTGATTAAAGGTTGCGCTCGGACGCATTGCTTGTGCAGCTTTTTCAGGATTGGCTGCGTAGTAGCCGCCGATGTCGACCGCTTTGCCTTGTACGGCAGAGAGTTCTTCAACGATTTTGGCTTCGTCGGCAGTCAAAGCGGCTGCCAATGGCGCAAATGCGGCTTTCAGTTCGGCATCTTTGTCTTGCGCTGCCAATTCTTGCGCCCAGTAGAGGGTAAGGTAGAAATGGCTGCCGCGGTTGTCGAGTTCGCCTGCTTTGCGTTTAGGCGATTTGTCGTTCAACAGCAGTTTTTCGGTGGCTGCATCCAAAGTGTCGGCGAGGACTTGGGCTTTGGTATTGCCGGTTTTTTGCGCCAGATGTTCAAACGATACGGCGAGTGCGAGGAATTCGCCCAAAGAGTCCCAACGTAAGTGGTTTTCTTCGAGGAATTGTTGAACATGTTTCGGTGCAGAACCACCCGCGCCGGTTTCAAACATACCGCCGCCATTCATCAATGGAACGATAGACAGCATTTTCGCACTGGTACCCAGTTCCAAAATTGGGAACAAGTCGGTCAGGTAGTCACGCAGGACGTTACCGGTTACGGAGATGGTGTCTTCGCCGTTTTTCAGACGGCCTAAGCTGAATTTAGCGGCTTCTTCAGGAGCGAGGACGCGGATGTCGAGGCCGTTTGTATCCAGTTCGGCAAGGTAAGCTTTAACCTTGGCGAGCAGGCTCTTGTCGTGTGGACGGTTTTCATCGAGCCAGAACACGGCTGGTGTATTGCTCAGACGGGCGCGGTTGACGGCGAGTTGTACCCAGTCTTTAACTGGAGCGTCTTTGGTTTGGCACATACGCCAGATGTCGCCGGCTTCAACGTCGTGTTGCATCAGGACATTACCTGCTGCATCAATGACTTGAACTTGGCCGTCAGCTTCGATTTCGAAAGTTTTGTTGTGCGAACCGTATTCTTCGGCTGCTTGCGCCATCAGGCCGACGTTAGGAACGGTACCCATGGTTGTCGGGTCAAACGCGCCGTGTTCGCGGCAGAAGTCGATGGTTGCTTGGTAAACACCAGCATAGCTGCTGTCAGGAATGACGGCTTTGGTGTCTTGCGCTTTGCCGTCTTTATCCCACATACGACCGGAATTACGAATCATCGCAGGCATAGAAGCATCGACGATGACATCGCTAGGAACGTGCAGGTTGGTGATGCCTTTGTCGGAATCAACCATCGCCAAATCAGGGTTGGCTGCGTAAACGGCGGCGATTTCAGCTTCAACGGCTGCGCGGGTGTCCGCATCCAGTTTGTCCAGATTGGCAAGCAGGTTGCCGAAGCCGTTGTTGACGTTGACGCCGGCGGCAGCCAGTTTGTCGCCGAATTTTTCAAATACAGGCGCAAAGAATACTTTGACGGCGTGTCCGAAGATAATCGGGTCGGACACTTTCATCATGGTGGCTTTCATGTGCAGCGAGAACAATACGCCTTTAGCTTTTGCGTCTTTCACTTGTTCGGCAAGGAAGGCGAGCAGGGCTTTTTTGCTCATCACGGTCGCGTCGATGATTTCGCCGGCTTTCAGGACAACAGGCTCGCGCAGCTCTTTTTTGTTGCCTTGTTTGTCGGTGAACACGATGGATACGGAAGTTGCTTCAGGTATGGTAACGGATTGTTCGTTATGGAAAAAGTCGCCGCTTTGCATGGTGGCAACGTGGGTTTTGGAGTCTTTGGTCCATGCGCCCATGCTGTGCGGATGTTTTTTCGCAAAGTTTTTCACTGCTTTAGGCGCGCGACGATCGGAGTTGCCTTCACGCAGGACAGGGTTTACTGCGCTGCCTTTGATGCGGTCGTAGCGTTCGCGTACGGCTTTTTCTTCATTGGTTTGAGGGTCGGCAGGATAGTCGGGAACGGCAAAGCCTTTAGACTGCAATTCTTTAATCGCGGCAGTCAGTTGAGGTACGGATGCGCTGATGTTCGGCAGTTTGATTACGTTTGCATCGGGTTGTTTCACCAGTTCGCCCAATTCGGCAAGCGCATCAGGTACGCGTTGCGCTTCGGTCAGGTATTCTGGAAACGCCGCCAAAATACGGCCGGAGAGAGAGATGTCGCTGGTTTTGACATCAATATCGGCGTGGCGGGTAAACGCCTGCACGATTGGCAACAGGGATTGAGTGGCCAATGCAGGAGCTTCGTCGGTGTAGGTATAGATAATGGTGGATTTAGTCATGGGATTATTCTCTATGTAGGTTAAGTTTTTCTTTTCGGGCACATCGCGAGAAGAAATGTGCTAAGCCTATTATGGCATATTTCGGCGGATTTGGTTGTTGTTTTGATGTTATTGTTTTTTAAGTTGCGGAAAAGAAAAAGGCCGTCTGAAAAGACAGCCTAAATATAAGGACTTATCCGATAATCAAAACGGCATTGCTGCCGCCGAAAGCGAATGATGAGCTGGCGGCAATGCGTTTTTCAGACGACCAGCGGCTGTTTTCGTCGGTCAAAGCAATGTTGGGCAGCTCGGAATCGGGTATGTTGTCCCATTGTTGCGGCGGCAGTTTGCCTTCCGGATTGTATTGGTGGTTGGCCATCAACCAAGCAAACGCGGCTTCAATCGCACCGGCTGCGCCTAAGGTATGACCGGTGGACGGCTTGGTTGAAGTGCAAAGGGTATGGCAACCAAACACTTCGGCAACGGCTCGGCTTTCCATGCTGTCGTTGTGTTGAGTGCCGGTGCCGTGCAGATTGATCCAGCCGATGTCTTCTGCTTTCAAACCGGCTTTATCCAAAGCAGCCTGAAAGGATTGGGCTGCACCCAAACCGTCGGGGCGGGGCGAAGACATATGGTAGGCATCACTGCTTGCACCATAGCCCAACAATTGCATTTCACCGTCAAAATCTGCATCGCGCGTCATCACGAAAAATGCGGCCGCTTCGCCGATATTGATGCCGTTGCGGTTGGCGGAAAAAGGCTTGGCGATGCCGTCTGAAAGTACTTCCAAAGAGGCAAAACCATTAATCGTCAGCGGAGAAAGTGTATCCGCGCCGCCGCAAATTACGACATCACACAATCCCGCACGAAGCAGCCGGGCTGCGCTGATGAGGGCGCGTGCGCCGGAAGTGCAGGCGGTGGAGACGGTATAGCGCAAGCCGTCCAAACCGTACACTTGGGCGATAAATTCGGAGGGCGAAGCCATGGTGTGTTGCAGCTGCTTGAATGGAACATCTGTCCATTCACCGCCTTCGACAACGTGTTGGAACACAGGGATATTTTCATCTGCGCCACTAGTTGACGTACCGGTAACGACAGCAATCCTTTCTTTGCCGTAACGGGCAATGGCCGTCTGAATCAGTCCGTCTATTTGCGAAAGCGCGTGCAGGATAAGCTGGTTGTTGCGGCTGCGATGCGCTTCGGGAATGCTGTCGGGCAGAGGCATCAGGGTTTCTTTGACTGCACCGAAAGCATGCGTTTTGCCTTTTACCCATTGGTCTGAAAAAGTCAGGGGCGTGTTTTCAGACGGCGTGAGTAAGGAATCGGCATGAACTTGCAAGCCGCTGCCCAATGCGCTGGTCAGTGCCGGGCGGCTGAGATAAACAGGAGTATTCATGAATTAGTCTTCTGCAATCGGGCTGACCGTCCAGAAAGTTTGGTCGGGGAAGCCGATGAGGAATTGTTCGGAATGGTGGGCGACACACCACAAATCACGCTCGCGGTAGCTGAACACCGCGCCTTTGCCGTCAGGGCAGAAGCCTTGATGGGTGGCGTTTTGTTGGCGGGCTTCAGGGTAAAGTGTAGTGGCTTGTTCGGCGGCCAAAAGCGGCAACAAGGCGGCAAACAATCGGCGCGAACTGGCATTGGGCATCACAAAACCATCATTTTTCCAGCCTTTGGTGTTGACCGATTGACGCGATACTGGCGCACCCAGTGCATCGGTTTGGACAAAGCGGATGCCGTCTGAATGAGGCTCGACTGCCAAGAGATTGGTTTGAACGGTTTGCCCTGCCGCATTAGTCTGCTCGAGTTTGAACCATTGGCCTTCTTTAGAAAGCGGCAGCAGCGTTTGCGGATGGGGGAGCGAAGTTGCGCATGCGGAAAGCAGCAGTGCGGCAAGCAAAGGGATAAATCGCATAAGGTTTTATCTATCGGTCAAAATATTTAATGGTGTGGATGAAGTTTCAGACGGCCTGTTCTGTTCTCAGGCTTGGCCGTCTGAAAGGCATTCGTCATTATTCTACCTTCAAATCGCCCACCAATGCGGCAAGTGTGGACAAGCGTTGCTCGGATTTTTCCACGAATGGATTGTTCGTGTCCCAAGCGTAGCCTGCCAGAATAGATGAAATCATGCGGCTGATTTCAGGGCTGCGGTTGGGCGCATAGATGGCGTTTTGGAAGCGGAAATCGTACCAGCCGTTTACATAAGTGCGGAATGCGTTCACGCCGATCATCAGTTGGTCGGCAAATTCGGTTTGCCAATCGACGGCTTCGCCTTTGAGCTGTTTGCCCAACAAATCGGCAGCCAGTTTGGCAGAGTGCAGGGCAATGGTTACACCGGAGGAGAAGACTGGGTCGAGGAATTCGGCGGCGTTGCCCAAAAGGGCGAAATGTTTGCCGTATAAGGTTTTTACGTTGGCGGAGTAGCCTTGGATAGAGCGGAATGGGAAGTCGTTTTCCCAAACGGCTTTATCCAAAATTTCCGCCAGCATCGGGCATTCGTACACAAATTTTTTCAACACGGCTTCTGATTCGCCGGCCAGTTTGTCGGGCGTGCCGACAACGCCGATGGAGCAGCGGTTGTCGCCGAAAGGAATCAGCCAAATCCAGACATCGCGATGTTCAGGATGCGTGTTGATCAGGATTTTGTTGCGGTCGAATTTCGGGCTGGTGATGTTGTCGTCGATATGCGTGAAGTGGGCTTGGCGCGGAGGCAGATCGGACGGGCTTTCCAAGCCCAAAAGGCGAGGCAGGACGCGGCCGTAACCGCTGGCATCCAAAACAAATTTGGCGGTCAGTTCATAGTTTTCGCCTGTATCGGTCGCAATGCTCAAACGTGCCACATCGCCGCTGTTGTCAAACGCGGTTACGCCATGTCCGAAGCGGACATCGACGCCTTGTTTTGCTGCTTCATCAATCAGGATTTTGTCGAAGATGCCACGGCGCACTTGATAAATGGTGCCGGGGCCGTCTGAAAATTTTTCAGTAAAGTTGAAATCTGTGTAACGGCTGCCCCATGAAAACGCAGCACCGTCTTTAAATTGAAAGCTGGGTTCGGCATGCACTGCATCGGCAAAACCGGCTTCTTCCAACATTTCCATGCAATGCGGCAACAGGCTTTCGCCGATGACAAAGCGCGGGAAATGTTGTTTTTCCAATACGCAAACTTTAAAGCCTTGTTTGTTCAGCAAAGCGGAAGCAACCGAACCTGAAGGGCCTGCGCCGATAACGGCAACGTCAAATTCTACAGACATTTGAAAATACCTTTGATTTTAATGATAAAAAAATGTTTAAACTAGCGTCTGAAGTTTTTCAGACGGCCTCTTACAACGTGACGATAGAAGTCGAAACAAAATATCGCTTCAATTTCAATCGTCTTCATCTTGTGTCTAATTTTTCAACAATGTGCCTGCCAGCCAAATATTGAATGCCACACCGATGGTAACCGTCATGCCGAACGCGGCAACAGCGGGCGTGCTGCTGATGGCGAGCAGGGCAAAGGAAATGGCTGTTGTCGCAGCGGCAAGCAGCATACCGCCTAATTTTGCCGGCGCGCTGTGATGTGCGGTGGCGGCATAGACGGCATAGTCCACGCCGATGGCGGACACTAGAAGCAGGCCGAACATGGCAAACAGGCTGACGGGAATGCCGGCCAAACCGAGTACGGCAACGGTACAGATGGCGGCGGCCAGCGGCACGGCAAGAATTTTGCTGCCGCGTTTGAAACCAAACATTTTCCACAAAAGCAGCCATGCCAACGCATAGGAAGCCAGTTTCAACCATGCGGTCTGATTGCGCGTGTGGTGGAAAAGCTCGTTTAAGTGGGCGCGCTTGTCTGCCCAATGTACGCCGGAGACGTGTTGCGCCACGGCACGTACGGCGGCTTCATCGGTCATGCCGTTCAAACGCACGACGGCAGCAAAACGGCCTGGTTCTACTTCGCCCAAATACAAGGAACGCCAAGCCTCTGCCAAATCGGTATTCAGGCCGTCTGAAAGCGACAATGATTGCGTATCGGCAGCTTGCAGCAGGGCATCGCGCACGGTTTTGCGCGGAATACCGATTTCTGTGAGCGGTTTCCAGCTATCAGGCAACTTGGTCAATTCGCGCAGGCGGTTTTGGAGTTTTTGCTGTTCCGTTGTCGGCAGGATGAATTGGTCGGGCGATTGGATGCCGGACAGTTTGCCTTGCGCAATTAAGGGTTGCAGGGCGCGGCCGAGTTCGGCAGTTTTCTTCAACAGGGCATCTTCGCTTTGTGCTTCGGCCACCAAATATTTGCCGCCAAAATCCGTGCCGCTCAACTGGCCGATTTGTTGTACCTCGGTCAACATCGCGGTCGGCATATTGACCCATTGACGGATGTCGTCACGCCAGTCGCTGCGCCACAGTCCGACTGCCAGCAAAACTCCGCCCACGATTAACCAGCCGCGTTTGTGCAGGCGATTTTTCAGACGGCCTGACAAGGAATAGAGCTTTTCGGTTAATGCGGCAAAAGGCACGGTTTTGGCACGGTAGTGGCGAAACAGCGGCGGCAGCCATAAAACGGTGGCACCAAACGCGCCAAATAAGGCAAAGCCTGAAAATACCGCGGTTTGGCGCAGTACAGGCAAAGGGGTAAACCACAGCAGCGCGTAGCCCAAGACGGTAATCGTCAGGCTGACGGCAAAACTCGGCAAGACATGTTTCATTGCTGAATCAGCCTGCCAAACGGTCTTTTCAGACGGTCCGAATACCGACGGAGCAAGCCAGTGCAACGGGAAATCCACCAACATACCCACCAGGCTGGTGCCGATGACGATGGTCAGGATATGCACTTCGCCGAACACCAATAAAGCAACTGCCAATCCGGTCAACATACCGGCTGCCAGCGGCAATGACAGCAAAAATACCCGGCCGCTGCGGAAGACCCACAACAGCAGCGCAAAGGTCAGCCCAAGTCCGACTATGCTCATCAGCCGACTTTCTTTTTCTGCGGCTGCTTTGGATACGGCGGCGAACAATGCGCCACCTGCGCTTAAGGTTTCCGCGCCGTTTTCCGAAGCGATTTGACGGCTTTGCGCCATCAGCGGTAAGAGGGCGTCGTTGCCGGAAAATTGATCGCCGCCGGCAAGCCGTCCGCGCAAGAATACCCAAGTTTTGCCTTTGTCTTCGGCAAACAGCATGCCGTTGTCCATGTCCCACTGTAAACGGCTTTGCGGATTGGCCTTGTCGGCAACAAAGCGTCCGAAGCCCAGCCAGTCTTGTTCTAAAGACAAAGGCGAGGGGGCTGCAAACGGATTGGCCGCGGCTTCTGCACGCGCTTGAAAATAGGCTTGCGGCTGCTCAAACAACAGGCGTATTTCGTCTTGGGGCAAAACTGCCAAACTCAGTTTTTGCATATCCACACGTACTTTGTCCAAATTCGGCGTCATGCTGCTATCGACTTGTTCAAATACGCCACTTTTGCGCCATGCATCGGCAATTTGTGAGGCCGTCTGAAAAGCAGTTTCGGCATCGGTACTGCCGGCAAGCAAAATGACTTGCGAATTGAGCTGCGCTTCTGCGGCTTTATCCGCGACCGTCAGTAAGGCATCGTGTTGCTGCTCGCTTGGCAACAATGCGGTCAAGTCGGTTTGGATGCGCGCTTGTGAAGCAAAGGCATAAACCAAAAACAGGGTCAGAAACAGGATAAGGGCAGTATAGAGGCGGTTTAGGAGGCGAAGATTCATCGTTCAGACGGCCTTTTGCAAATGCTGCTGTTGGTGTGTGGAATAAGTAAAAGTGCAGTAAATTAAATCAGATTATTATTATTTTGTCAGTTGTTAGATAGTTTGCCGGTCGGTTAAATCATTGGGTTTGAGCGAACCGAAAAACTGCCATTGCAGAGTGACGGCTTTTTCCTTCCAAACGCAGGAAAGTGCCATCGTATCCGCCAAAATTGCGCTTGTGCCGTGCCAATCGGTTTGCTTTCCAGTGCGTAAACCGACGGGTTGTCCTGAATCGAAAACATAGCCGACCGATTTCATGTCTGACGGGAAATCCAAATTCGCCGCTTTAATCAATGCTTCTTTGAAACACCATAATCGGTAAAACGTTTCAGACGGCCAGTTTACCGTTTCCAAGTAGTCTTGTTCTTCCTGTGTGTAGACCAAAGCCGATAGCGCTTTGAAATCACGCGGGCGGATAAATTCGATATCGACTCCGGCTGTTAAGGGCTGAGGCGCACACAATAAAGCGGCAAAGCCTTGGCTGTGGCTCAGCGATACAGCCGGTAAATCGGTTTTCTGTTTTAATGCGCGGCTGACTTGCCAGTCTTGACGCTGCGCCAGTTGCGGCGTGGCAGCCAAACGTTGTGAATCGGCTGTGTTTAGAGACGCATGGTCGTAGCAGACGGCAAAAGACGGATCGGCCAGTAGGCAGTGAAGGGGTGTTGTATCCATAAAATAGAAAAATGCCAAACTTCATATTGAAGTCCGGCATTTTTGACATTGCTTAGTGGAAGCTGCCTTTCAAAACCACACGGCTGTTGAATGTAGCGATGTGGCATTCGTACTCGTTACCGCCTTTGGTTACTTTGTCAAAGTAGCTAACCAGGTGAACGGATTTGGCTTTTTTACGAAGTGCAGTGCTTTGGAAGCGTTTAACCGCGCTCAGGAATGCGCGTTGGCAGGTTTCATCAGGGGTTTTGCCGACTGAGTTGGAGATTTGACGGGAAGTCAAAGTCGCTCCGGATGTGCTGCCGTAGTGAACACGGATGCTAGGATCTAAAGCGGATTTGGCTTCGGCAGAGTTCAAAGCTACATCGACTTTACACATATAAATGTCGTTTTGACCTTTGCCATTGACTTTATGGCCTTCACCCATGCTGCGGCAGGCAGAGCCGGCGGCAGTTGTTTTTTGAGTAGAAGTTTGAGAGGAGGAAGTAGATGGTTGGGAATCGCCGGATTGTGAGCAAGCGGCAAGCATCAGGGCGGATACGGCAACCAAAGCAGAAAAACGTAACATACGAACTCCTTTGTAATAAGGGGTGTGAAAAAAGGTTTACAGAAAACAGAATCATTTTAACATATATGAAAGAAGTATAAAAATAGGATGATGTAAAAAATATTATATTTTTATTTAAATGATTTCATGGCGTTAAGAAAGTTTGGGGCGGTAATGCTTGACGAGGGAAGGGAGAAAGCGTATATTGCGGTCTTCCTTAGGAGTAATGGCTGAGAGGCTGAAGGCACTTCCCTGCTAAGGAAGCATGTGGGGTCAACCTGCATCGAGGGTTCGAATCCCTCTTACTCCGCCAAATATGAAAGACACCGTTTATACGGTGTCTTTTTTATTATCCGAGATTGCTTGGAATCTAAGGCCGTCTGAAAGTGTGAAATGAACGATTTGATTATCCTAAACAAGCCTTATGGCGTGATTTGCCAGTTTTCTGCACATGAAAAACATCAGTGCCTTAAGGATTTTGTCGAAAAACCGGGATTTTATCCGGCCGGACGTTTGGATACGGACAGCGAGGGTTTGCTGTTGCTGACCAATAATGGCCGTTTGCAGGCGCAGATTGCCGACCCGAAATTCAAGCAGGTCAAAACTTATTGGGCGCAGGTGGAGGGTTCTCCTGATGAAGCCAAATTGGATTTGTTGCGCCGTGGCGTAGATTTGGGCGATTTTGTCACCCGTCCGGCCGAGGTCAGGGTATTGGAAGAAGGCGAAGCGGATGTTTTATGGCAGCGCGTGCCGCCGATTCGTGTGCGTAAGTCTGTACCTGATTTTTGGGTGGAGATCAAAATTTCGGAAGGGAAAAACCGCCAAGTGCGAAGGATGACGGCGAAAGCAGGTTTTCCGTGTTTACGCTTGGTTCGCGTGGCAATAGGCCGTCTGAATCTGTTTGATTTGAATTTGGAATTGGGACAATGGCAGTTTGCGCCGCATCGTCCTTAAATAGGATGAATAAAGGCCGTCTGAAATATTCAGACGGCCTTTCGTTATGGAAAAATCAATGATGTGAATGACCGATTTGGAAAGTCAAAGTAGTGTAGTTCGCCTGTTTTTGGCACACGCTTTGATCGGGGAAATCGGATTTGTGTTCTACGCTGGCTTTCCAGAAACCTTGGCGCAATGGAATGATGCTGACTTCGCCTTTATCATCGGTGGTATCGGAGAAGGCTTGGGCTTCGGTTTTATGGGTTTTGCTGCGGTCGCTGGTGTCGAAGCCGTCAAATGTAGCGGTAACGGTGGCGTTAGGCAGCGGCTCACCATTGAAGAGGACACGGACTTTGAATCGTTCGCCGACGTGGACGTTGGCAGGGTTGTCCAAAGGTACGATTTCTAAATGTTGGCCGACTTGCTTGGTGATGATGGCAGTATCTGCGCTTTCGTGGCCGACATTGACGATGTTTTTGCCGAACATACGGGTTTGTTCGCAATAGCTTGCATCAGGCATTTCTTTGATGCTTGCCTGCTTCCAACCCGCGCTGTTTTTTGACCAGAAAGTCGGTTGGTATTCGGCGGTTACCAAGTAGCTGCCGTCTTTGACCGGCAGTTTGCTACGGTATTGGTAATTGTATGTGCCTTTTTGAATCATGTTTTCTTTGCCTTTTTCAGTTACCAGTTGCATGGGTTTGCTGAAAATGTGCAGGCGGTCTTTAGCGATGGGCTCAAGCTCTGGGAATTCACCATAGCCCAATTCGGCTTCAAGGTATTCGCCACCATGCGTGTGGGCGGTTTCAACCCAAACGCGATGGGCGTGTGCGGCAGTGCTGAACAGGAAGGCGGATGCGATAAGCAAAGCGGTTTTTTTCATGATTTCTCTCCGATTTTCGATGTGTAGAAAAGATAGAATAAAGTCGTTCGTTATAGTATAACAAAATTATTTAAATTTAAAGAGAGGCCGTCTGAAAGTTTTCAGACGGCCTTTTAGCTGATTGTTTTTTGAGTCGGATTATCGAAACGGTTTAATCCCCGTCACGACAAACGTCAATCGCTTCCTGCAAACTGCTGACGCCGTAGATTTTCAGGTTTGGAAACTCTTTGGCATTGCGCGGCATATTGGCTTTGGGAACGATGGCGCGTTTGAAGCCGAGTTTTTCCGCTTCTTTGAGCCGCTCTTGTCCGCGTGCAACAGGGCGGACTTCGCCACTTAAGCCGATTTCGCCGAAAACCACGGTTTTTTCGGGCATGGGGCGGTTGCGGAAGCTGGAGAGCATGGCGAGGATGACAGCAAGGTCGGCGGCGGGTTCGCCGATTTTGACGCCACCGACGGCATTGAGGAACACGTCTTGGTCGAAGCAGGCAATGCCGCCATGGCGGTTGAGGACGGCGAGCAGCATGGCGAGGCGGTTTTGTTCGAGGCCGACGGTGAGTCGTTTGGGGGTAAAACCGTGTGCGTCATCGACCAGTGCCTGAATTTCGACCAAAAGCGGGCGGCTACCTTCCTGTGTGACCAAAACACATGAACCTGGCGTGTCGTCGCGGTAGCTGGCAAGGAAGATAGCGGACGGGTTGGAGACGCCTTTCAAACCATTTTCGGTCATGGCGAATACGCCCAATTCGTTTGCCGCGCCGAAACGGTTTTTGATGGCGCGTATCATGCGGTAGTTGGAGTGTTGGTCGCCCTCGAAATACAGCACGGTATCGACCATATGTTCCAGTACGCGCGGGCCGGCGATCGCACCGTCTTTGGTAACGTGTCCGACCAATATCATGGCGATGCCCATCTGTTTCGCCATACGCGTCAGTTGGGCGGCACATTCGCGCACCTGAGACACGGAGCCTGGGGCGGAAGTGATTTGGTCGGAATACATGGTTTGGATGGAGTCGATGACGACGACTTCGGGCTGATGCTGTTTCAAGGCCGTCTGAATCGCTTCCATACGGATTTCGGCAAGCAGGTTCACGCCTTCGGTAGGTAGTTCTAAACGCTGTGCACGCAGGGCGACTTGTTGGGCGGATTCCTCACCGGAAACGTACAGCACTTTGCGGCTTTGCGCCATTTTGGCGATGGTTTGCAACAGCAACGTAGATTTGCCGATGCCGGGGTCGCCGCCGAGCAGGATGACCGCGCCATCGACCAAACCGCCGCCCAATACGCGATCAAGCTCGCCCATGCCGGTCGGATTGCGCGGCACTTCGGTGGCGGTAACGGCGGAGAGGGATTGGACGGTCGAGGTGTCCGCCGCCCAAGATTGGAAGCGGGCGTTTTTCGGTTCGGGCGCGGCCAGGCTTTCCTGAAGCGTGTTCCACTCGCCGCAATGCGGACATTTGCCTTGCCATTTCGGGGAAGTGCCGCCGCATTCGGTACATTGGTAGATGGTTTTGGGGGCTTTTGCCATGGTGTTTTCCCTGTGGAATATTTGATGTGTGAAAAGGTCGTCTGAAAAGTGAGGAAGGTTTTCAGACGGCCTTGGGATTATGAATACTTTATTTATAATTTCAAGTATTCATCACTTGTTTAATGCAGCGGCATTTGCTGTTTTTTTGCGGCATAATAGGAAAAATTTACATGGAAATTTTAGAAAAATGATTTTATTTCAAAATAACGATGGTAAGCTTGCCTTGCCTTGCCTTGCCTTGCCTTGCCTTGCCTTGCCTTGCCTTGCCTTGCCTTGCCTTGCCTAGTTCTCTATTAAAATCCCTTCAAGGGTTTTTATCAAATCTATGCATAGGAGTGAAATCCTATGCCATCTAAACAAATCGCAAATTTTAATTCTTCTGACAATAAACCCAGAATTCTATCTCTATTTTCAGGATGTGGAGGTTTAGATTTGGGTTTTCACCAAGCTGGTTATGAAACTGTTTGGGCGAACGATTTTTCCCATTGGGCTTGCGAAAGTTTCCGTAAAAATATCGGCGATGTCATCGTAGAAGGTGATATTGAACAAATTGATCCGAATGATCCAACTATTCCCGATTGCGACATCATTTTAGGCGGGTTCCCTTGTCAAGATTTTTCCATGATTTGGAAACAGCCGGGCTTAGAGGGTGAACGCGGCAATCTTTATAAAAGCTTTTTACGTTTTGTAAATGCAAAAAAACCGAAAGTTTTTGTTGCTGAGAATGTGAAAGGTTTGTTGACTGCTAACAAGAAAAAAGCCATCCAGCAAATTATTACCGACTTTGAAAATTGCGGTTATTACGTTCAGGCAAAGCTGTATAACTTTGCTGAATTTGGCGTACCTCAATTTCGTGAACGTGTGCTGATTGTCGGAGTACGTTTGGATACAGGATTTGATTTTCATCATCCAAAACCGACATACAATGAAACTGGCGAAAATGGCTTAAAACCATATGTAACTGCTGGTCAGGCGATATCTAATATTCCACAAAATGTTAGTAATAATGAATTACTAAAAATTAGTGATAAAACACGCCGTATGTTGGAATTAATTCCTGAAGGTGGAAATTTTACTGATATTCCTAAAGATCATCCTTTATATGTGAAAGGTATGATTAGCCACGTTTATCGTCGTATGCATCGTAGCGAGCCATCAAAAACAATTATTGCAGCAGGTGGCGGTGGAACTTGGGGCTATCACTTCCCTGAACCACGTGCTTTTACTAATAGAGAACGAGCAAGGCTTCAAAGTTTTCCTGATGATTTTGAGTTTGTTGGCTCAACGACGGAAGTACGTCGCCAGATTGGCAATGCGGTTCCTCCCCAGGGCGTGGTTGAACTGGCAAAAAGCATTTTACCGATTTTTTCAGGTAACTATGAGAAAGTAGATTTGCATGAGAAATTGGTTGCAGAAAAAGAAGTTTTATTTCATGACCGATTAAGCAAAATTCGAGGAGGGAAACGATGAATACGGTTTTTTCTAATTTCTACCCTGCTCAAATAACACAAAAAAAGCTAAATGATGTTTGGATGGATCTATTTTTAGATGCTGATGAAGTTTTAATGGCAACAGGTTATGTATCCAATGATGCTGTTATTGAATTACAACGTATTTTGGAACAAAAGACAAGTATCAGAACAGTAGAATTATTGGTCGGAATGCACTATTTGGAAGGATTTTCCCAACCACAATACCGTAGTTTGTGCAGATTGAATGCTTTTTTACAAGCTGAGAAACGTGGGCAAGTATACGTTTCGCCATTTGTTAAATTTCACGGAAAAATGTACTCATTCAAGCATCAAGAACAAATTAATGGCTTGATTGGTTCTGCAAATTTAACGTGTTTTTGGGATAACACCGAACGCACTTACGAAACCATGGTGCATTTGGATGATTTTCAGACGGCATCTGATTTACATTCAGGTATCCGACGGATTATCAAGTTTTTAGGGAAACCTATTAATCAGGCAAGTGAACCGACTATTTTTGCACCGCACAATGTTTATTTGGAAAATTGTATTGGTGTGGAGAAAATTGATGCAAATAAAGTTTCTGAACTTTTTAGACAAACAGCGCAATATCATTTTTTAATCCCTGTAAAGACAGAGCCAAAAAGTAATCTAAATTGTTTTTTTGGCAAAGGAAAAAATCCTAAGAAACCATGGCAACTTCGTTCTTGGTATGAAGTTGAATTAATTGTCCCTATTCAAATCGTCCGTCAAGAGGGTTACCCTACAAATAGAACAGTAAAGATTATTACTGATGACGGTTGGTCTTTTTCTTGCTATTCCAGTTCAAAAAATAAGGGTAGTCGATTATCTACGGAAAATCTACGTTCAGAAGATGATCTAAAAACATTGGGTAAATGGATAAAGGGGCGTTTGGAAATTTCAGGATGTCTAAAATCAGGTGAGCCTGTTACGCCTGAAACCTTGCATCAATACGGCAATGATCACGTTGAATTCCGCTCAACCGATGATCCAGATGTTTGGTTGCTTTCATTCAAGGGGAAAAACTAGATGTTGCAAACTTATCTGAACCAATTAACACTGCCTGAGTTGGCTAATTCTGTTAAAAAGACTGTTGATGGTTTTATGGAAAAACTATCTCAAATTGAACAGAAGAACGTCCAAAACATTTTGCTGTTAGGCAATGTCCAAAGTGGTAAAACCGCTCAAGTATTGGGTATATTGAGTGTTTTGGCTGATTGTGATTTTAAGCTGTTTATTTATTTGACAACCGATAGCGTAGATTTACAGCAACAAACATTAAAACGAGCAAAAACATCATTGGATAAATTTATTATATTATCTGAGAATGATGACAGTAGTTTTACGCAGGTAATGAAGGCAAATAATCCTATTTTGGTTGTGATTAAAAAGAATGCCCGTGTATTGAAACGTTGGCGTAATTTGTTTGCCAGTCAAAGTAGCCTGAAAGGCTATCCTTTGGTTATTGTGGACGATGAAGCCGATGCGGCCAGCTTAAATACTAATGCTGATAAGCCAGATAAAGATGTCAGTACTATCAATAAACTGCTAAATGACATTAAGAATTCTTGTTGTCAAAGCCTATTTATTCAGTTGACCGCCACGCCTCAATCGCTTTTATTGCAAAATGAAGAATCTGATTGGCAACCTGAATTTATCCATTTCTTTGAAGCTGGTGAAAAATACATCGGTGGCAACTTTGTCTTTTCTGATCCTCCAAGCTATATTGTTCGCTTCATTGACAGTGAATTGGACGATATGAAAGATGCGAGTGGTGAAATTGCCGAAGGGGTAAAACAGGCATTGCACAGTTTTCTGCTTACTTGTGCAGAGTTTGCTTTATGCGGTAAAACCAATTGTAATTTTGCTTTACATCCAAGTTATAAAATCCAAGATCATCAAGCCTTTTCTCAAAAAATCCAAGCCTTTTTGAATGATTTGGTACAAGCGATTAATAGCGGGGAGAATTTTGCAGACAGCTTTAAAGAAGATTATTTGGATTTGCAAAAGACTAAGCCTGATATTCATCATTTTGAGGAAATTTATGAAAAACTAACAGAACTTTTAGAAAATAAGCAAATTTATACTCTCGTCGTTAACTCGCAGACAGAATCAGATTTTGATTTAGAAAGAGGCTTTAACATTATTATTGGTGGGAATGTGATTGGACGAGGCTTAACTATTCCGAAACTACAAACGGTTTATTATAGTCGTACTGCCAAAAAACCGAATGCAGATACTTTCTGGCAACATTCGCGTATTTTTGGATATGACCGTGATAAATCATTATTACGGCTTTATATTCCGTTTGATGTCTATTACTTCTTTGTACAACTCAATCAAGCAAATAATCTGATTATTGAGCAGGCAAAAAAATCAGATGGCAATATTCAGGTTATTTACCCGAAAAACATCAATCCGACCAGAAAGAATGTATTAAAAGCTGATAGTATCAATCAAATGGTTGGTGGTGTAAATTACTTTCCACTTCGTCCGAATGAGAATAACTTGTTGGCTATAAACGGTATTCTTCCATCTGTTTTGATAGATAAGGTACAATCTGATTTGTATCAAATAGACATAGAAGATCTATTCTTGATTTTAGATAAGCTTGGTAATTATGTACCTGATGACTGGGATAAGGAAAAATTTATTGCTGGTGTAGAAGCATTAAAGGCACAACGTCCAAGTTTTAAAACCTATATTTTGATCAAAACCGGACGTAAACTTTCTCGAGCAACTGGTACAATGCTTTCGGAAGACGACCGTAAATTAGGAGAAAAATATCCTAATGATTTATTCCTTACACTTTATCAAGTAGTAGGAAATAAAGACAAAGGTTGGCAGGGAGAAGATTTTTGGTTGCCTAATATTAAGTTGCCATATAAGGGACTGGTGTATTGGGGAGTGAAATAACATAGAAAAGGTCGTCTGAAAACAATCATATCGTTTTCAGACGACCTTTTTTATTGAGAAATAACAGGTTTATTTTTTGCTGTCTTTATCCGCATCTTTTTTCGGTGCAGGTTTTTTCGCTGCCAAACCTAAAGATTTTTGCCATTCGGCTGGATTTTTCACCAAGTCCAAGGCTTTGCGGAGCTGATCGTCTTTGGCCGGATTTGGAATGCGGCGGCTGGAGATGTCTTCGTCTTTGTCTTTTTTAGACTTGTCTTTATCGGCTTTGGTTTCAGCGTCGGCAGGCGTTTCAGTGCTGCTGTTGACGTCTTGGCCGCCCAACGGATTGCCGATATGGCCGACCAAATCGGCTTCGCGGCTTTCAAAGGCGCGGTCTTTGTCTTTGACTTCAACGTCAGGAACAATGCCTTGTGCTTGAATCGAGCGGTCGTTTGGCGTGTAGTAAAGGGCGGTAGTCAGTTTGACTGCGCTGCCGCCGGAAAGCGGAATCAGGGTTTGCACTGAGCCCTTGCCGAAACTTTGTGTGCCGACGACAACGGCGCGTTTGTGGTCTTGTAATGCGCCGGCAACGATTTCGGAAGCGGAGGCCGAGCCTGCGTTAATCAGGACGGTCATAGGAATGGTTTTCAGCTCGGCAGGCAATCCGGCCAACGGGTCTTTGCCGCTGGTGGTGATGTAGTCTTCGGCAGTTGCTTTGAGCACCATGCCTTCTTTTTTGTTGCGGCCTTTGGTGCTGACAACAGTTACGTCAGGCTGCAGGAAGGCTGCGGATACGCCGACTGCACCGTTGAGCAGGCCGCCCGGGTCGTCGCGCAAGTCGAGGATGATGCCTTTGAGCGGGCCTTTGTTTTCTTTGACAAGGGCTTGTGCGGCTTCGTTAAGCGCGGCAACGGTGCGCTCTTGGAATTGGGAGACGCGGATGTAGCCGTAGTCTTTTTCAAGCAGATGATGGCGCACGCTTTTGACTTTGATGATGGCGCGGGTCAGGTTGACGACGATGGGTTTGTCGGCATTTTTGCGTGAAAGGGTCAGGGTGATTTTGGTACCCGGTTTGCCGCGCATTTTTTTGACGGCTTCGCTGACGGTCAGGCCGCGCGTAGAGGTATTGTCGATTTTGACGATGAAGTCGCCGCTTTTCACGCCGGCGCGCTCTGCGGGTGTGTCTTCAATCGGGGCAACGACTTTGACGAAGCCGTCTTCTTGTCCGATTTCCATGCCCAAGCCACCGAATTCGCCGCTGGTGGACTCTTTCATTTCAGCATAGCCTTTTTTGTCCATATACTCGGAATGCGGATCGAGGTCGGACACCATGCCTTTCATTGCACCTTCAAAGAGCTCGGCGTCTGGTTTGTCTTGGTAATAGTTGGCTTTGATTTGGCCGTACACTTCTGCCATGGTGCGGATGGTTTGCACGGGCAGGGCCTCGTTGTCTTTTTTGTCTTTTTCGGCGGCAAAACTTTGTACACTCAGACTGAGGGCGATGCCGCTAAACGCGCCGAGAGTGTAGATTGCAACTTTTTTCAAAGTGGATTTTGTTGACATTCGTTTGACTTTCTTTTTGTGTACGGTAAGCAAAGTGGTTTTTGTTTTCTCTGAACCCGTTGACTTTATTTGATTTAAACGCTTGGAACAATAAGTTTAAGGTAAAAGTTTGTTGTTTAATGTGCTGAACAGGCGTGAAAATCGTGTTTTATTGTAGTTTATGATGAAAATTCAGACGGCCTGAAAGGGGAAAACTCACTCAGGCCGTCTGAAACATCAGTTAATCCAGGAAAGCGGATTCATGACTTGTCCGTTGTAGCGGACTTCAAGGTAAAGGCCGGTTTCGCCCGACGGCAAAGTGCCGCTGGTGCCAATTTTGCTGCCTGCATTGACGGCGTAGTTTTGGGCGATGTCGATTTCGTTCAGACCGGAGTAAATGCTGACATAGCCGTCGCCGTGGTCGAGAACGACTACTTTGCCGTAGCCTTCAAGTTCGCCGGCAAAAGTAACCGTGCCTGAGGCAATGCTGCTGACCGGAGCAGGAACGGTATTGTAGAACACGCCTTTCCAAACTTCGCCATCGCCGCGGTCTTGACCAAACAGGCCTGCCAGTGTGCCGTTGACCGGTTTTTTCAGACGGCCTTGCATACGGCTGAAGCTGTTGGCGTTGCTGACGGTAAAGCCTTGGGTGTTGGGGGCTTGCAGTTTCATGTCTTCGTCAGTCAGTGTGGACATGGCGGCGCGTTCGGCTTCGGCTTTTTGTTGGGCGGCAGCCTGCTCTTTGCGGGCTTTTTCAGCGGCGGCCAAGCGGGCTTCGGCGGCTTTTTTACGTGCTTCGGCTTCGGCTTTGCGTTGCTCGGCTTTGCGTTTTTCCAAATCTTTCAAGAGATTGTTGAGGCGTTGCTCGTTTTCTCTGTGGTTGATTTTCTTTTGCGCTTCTTTGGCCATTTGCGCGTTTTGACGGCGGCTTTCGGCTTGTTCTGCGGTATTGGTTACGCCTTGTTGACGCAACGAAGCTTGGATATTGGCTTGCAGTTTTTTCAGGTAAGCCAATTCATTGTTGATTTTTTGCTCTTGCGCGGCCAGTTCTTTCTGTTGTTTTTCCAAGTCTCTCATGACTTGGTCGTTGGCGTTGTTGATATAACGCGTGTAACGCAGGAAGCGGGTTTTTTGACCGGCATCGGCGTTTTTCAGGAAGAGGGCAACCGCGTTGGGCTGGCTGTTTTTATAGTTGCCGGACACAAAGCGCGAAATTTGGGCGCGCGTGTTGGAAACTTCGGCTTTCAACTGGTTGGCATCGGCATTGAGCTTTTGAAATTTTTCCCATGCGTCGCGTTGTTTGCGGTTGATGCCGGAGAGGTTGTTGCGTGTTTGTTGCAGCTGTTTGAGCGTGGCATTGACATGGATAATGAAACCCTCGTTGCGTTTGGCAAAGGATTTTTTAGTTTCCATATCGTTGGCGGCGGCAGTTACGGCTGCTTTGAAATCGTTTTCGACTGAAGAAGCGGCTTTAGGCTCAACTTTAGGCTCGGCTTTTTTGTTTTGTTCTTTGGCTTTTGTGTCTTTTTTAGCGTCTTTTTTGTCTTCAATAGTTTTTTTTGCAGGTTCTTTGGCTTCTTTAGCTTCGGCCTTTTTGTCTTCGGCTGCTTTTTTTACGGGCTCTTTGGTTTTTTTGCCGTCTTTTTTATCCTCGGCCGCTTGTTTAGCAGGCTCTTTGACTTTGCTGTCTTTTTTATCTTCAACAGGTTTCTTGTCTTGTTCTTTGGCTTTGCCGGATTTTGCGGCTGCGGCTTTTTTGTCTTTTGCCGTTTCTTTAGACTCTTCGGTTTTGCGGCTGGCCTTTTTATTGTCGGCAACTACTTCGGCGGCTTTAGCCGTTTTGTTTTTGGCTGAAGCGCGTTCGTTGTTGTCGGCGGTTTCCTTCTCTTTGGAGGCTTTGGCTTTAACCGCTTTTTTGTCTTCCTCTTTTTCTTTTGCCGCTTGTTTTTTTGAGGTTTCTTTTTTTACATCTGCCTTGGCGGCTTCTTTTTCTTTTTTCACGGACGCAGCTTTTTTGACGGCGGCCGCTTTTTCTTTCGGCGCGTCTTTGGCAGCATAGGTTGGCAGGGAGAAACTGAGCAACAGGGCGAGAATGAGGGGTTTGTAACGCATGGTTCGATCTTGCTATCAAAGTAGGAACAATAGGACGGATTATACTGTCTGTCAGGCCGTCTGAAAATAATATCGGGTTGCAATATGGACGAACGGTCTTATATAGTAACGATAGAGGAGGCGGACGGGATTTAAGTCTGCCTGGAAATTGACAGTCTGCATCGACGGGATATTATGAAAAAATATTTATTAGTAGTGTTGGGCGCCATGGTTTTGGCGGCTTGCGGTGACAATACCGATAAAATCGGACGTGCCAGTACGGTGTTTCATATGCTGGGTAAAAACGACCGTATTGAAGTGGAAGGTTTTGACGATCCTGATGTGCAGGGGGTTGCCTGTTATATTTCGTACGCGAAAAAAGGCGGTTTGAAAGAAACGGTCAATCTGGAAGAAGATGCCAGCGACGCATCGGTTTCCTGCGTGCAAAGTGCGGAAGTCATCCGTTATAACGAGGCTGCGGTTTTGAAACCGCGACAAGTGTTCAAACGTAGTGCCAGCATAGCATTTAAGAGCCAGCAGATTATCCGCTACTACGATCCGAAACGTAAGTCTTTTGCTTATTTGGTATACAGCGATAAAATCGTTCAAGGTTCGCCGAAGAACTCTTTGAGCGCGGTATCGTGTTTTGCCCATGCGAAAACCGATACGCCGGTACCGGCAGGCGGCGCGGTTTACGGTGCGTGCGTGGTGGACGCGCCGGTTGCCGATGGACAAAAATAATAAAATCAGCTTAATAGATTAAAAGAATATGAATTTAGCCAACCATTTCCTGATTGCCATGCCTCATATGGATGATCCGTTTTTTACGGATACGGTCATTTATGTGTGCGAACACGATGAAGAAGGTGCGCTGGGCATCATCATCAACAAACCTTCGCCGATTACCATGGACATGATTTTCGCCGCCGCCGACCGCAATATCCCGTTGCGTCTGCAACATGAAAACGTGATGATGGGCGGGCCGGTTCAGATTGAGCGCGGCTATGTCGTGCATACGCCGATCGGCCGCTGGCAAAACAGCATGGTGGTAACCGATAACGTCGCGCTAACTTCTTCGCGCGATGTGATTGAAAACCTGTCTAAAGAAGGTGCGGTGGACAAGGCTTTGATCAGTATTGGTTATTCAAAATGGGGCAAAGGGCAGTTGGAGCGCGAGCTGGCAGAAAATGTTTGGTTGACCGTGCCTGCGGACGAGCATATTCTTTTTGATGTGCCTTACGAACTCCGTTATGCCGCCGCTTTTGAAAAATTAGGCATCAATCCGAACGCCTTGGTTTCAGGAGTCGGCCATGCCTGATGCAACAAAAGGCACGGTTTTGGCCTTTGACTTCGGCGAGGCGCGTATCGGCGTGGCGCAGGGGGATGCCGAGTTGGGCATGACCCATCCGCTGGCGACGGTAACCGGCAACAGTAATGATGAAAAATTCGAGGCCATTGCCAAGCTGGTCAAAGAATGGCAGCCCAAGTATTTTGTGGTCGGCCTGCCGACGCATACCGATGGCACGGAGCATGAGCTGACCCGTTTGAGCCGCAAGTTTGGTCGCCGTTTGCACGGACGTTTTAACTTGCCGGTTTATTGGGTGGACGAAAGGATGTCTTCCTTATACGCGGAAAGCCTGCTTGCTGAAGCGCAAGTATTTGGCCGAAAACAAAAATCCGTGCTTGACCAAGTAGCGGCGCAGGCGATTTTGCAAGGTTTTTTTGAAGGTGGCGCGGCCGAGTATTTCAATGGCCGCGAAGAATAGCATTATTCATTATAAAGGCCGTCTGAAACTGGGTTTCAGACGGCCTTTGTTTTGTTACGGCTTTGGGATAAAAGAAGTTTAGTTTGGTTAAGCCTGATTTTTTTCAGTGCAAATTTTGCTACACTCCGTTCTCTTTTTTAGACACAAATACAAGGAAAAAGTCATGGCACTCATGGACAATCTTTTGAATGCGGCTACTCAAATGTTAGGTGGCAACAGCGAAAACGGCGCACAAGGTTCTCTGACCGATATGGCGATGGATTTGGTGAAACAGCAAGGCGGCGTGGGCAACCTGATCAACCAACTGCAACAAGGCGGTTTGGGCGATACCCTGAGCAGCTGGGTTTCCAACCAATCCAGCAATCTGCCTGTGTCCGGCACCGACCTGCAAAATGCTTTGGGCAGCGATACGGTAAACCAAATCGCGCAAAAATTCGGCGTGGATGCCGGTCAAGCAGGCGATTTGTTGGCCAAAGTATTGCCTGATTTGGTAGATAAAGCCACACCTAACGGCACGGCTCAAGATGCGGATGGCTTCGGCTTGGACGACATCGCTTCTATGCTGCTGAAAAACTTTATAAAATAATGAGTTGAATCATTTGATAAGGCCGTCTGAATCCGTCAGACGGCCTTATAACTTTTGGTTCGCGGTAAATAACCAATAAGTCTTTTTCTGATGGAGACGGATGGCTTATTATGCCCACTTCGTTTTATTACAAAAAAGGTCATAAAGATGTCACGTTTAACCATACACACAGTTGAAACCGCTCCTGAAGCTGCTAAACCACGCATTGAAGCCGTATTGAAAAACAATGGCTTTATTCCTAACCTGATCGGCGTTTTGGCCAATGCGCCTGAAGCTTTGGCGTTTTATCAAGAAGTCGGCAAAATGAATGGTGCCAACAGCCTGACTGCCGGCGAAGTCGAAGTTATTCAAATCATTGCCGCCCGTACCAACGAATGCGGCTTCTGTGTTGCCGGCCACACCAAACTGGCTACCCTGAAAAAACTGCTGTCCGAACAATCCATCAAAGCCGCACGCGCATTGGCTGCAGGTGAGTTTGACGATGCCAAACTGAGTGCTTTGGCGACATTCACCCAAGCCGTTATGGCGAAAAAAGGCGCAGTATCCGACGACGAGCTGAAAGCTTTCTTCGATGCCGGTTACAACCAACAGCAAGCCGTTGAAGTAGTTATGGGCGTTGCTTTGGCAACCTTGTGCAACTACGTCAACAACCTTGCCAAAACTGAAATCAACCCTGAATTGCAGGCATTTGCCTAATCTCATCAAAGGCCGTCTGAAAATTCAGACGGCCTTTTAGCAAAAAGCAAGGGATATCCTTGTTGTCAAGAATAATTCATGAGTAGAACCATCTACGCTTCAAACCTTATTCAGAGGAAAAAATCATGACACGCGAAGCTTTACTGAACAATGTTGCCGAACTCGTTAAAAGCAAATTAAAACCATTGGTGGACGACATCGACCGCAAAGGCCTGTACCCGAAAGAATTTATGCTGGAATTGGGCAAAATCGGCGGTTTTGCCGCGACCGGTACGGTTGAAGAAGGCGGTAACGGTTTGGGTTTGGCAACGCAAATCGCCGTATTGCGCGAAATCGGTAAAGAGTGCGGCGCGACTTCGTTCAGCGCATGGTGTCAGGCGGCTTGCGCGTGGTATCTGCACCAATCCCCCAACCAAGCGGTTAAAGACAAATATTTGGCCGATATTCTGCAGGGCAAAGTTTTGGCCGGTACGGGCATGTCCAATACCGTCAAACACCTTGCCGGCATTGAAAAACACAACCTGCAAGCCGAGCGCGTCGAGGGCGGCTATAAAGTCAACGGTGCTTTGCCTTGGGTATCCAATATCGGCGAAGACCATATTTGGGCGAATACCGCCCAAGTCGGCGACAGCTATGTGATGTTTATTACCGGCGGCCAATGGGAAGGCGTTACCCTGCAAGATTGCCCTGAATTCTGTGGTTTGGAAGGCACGCGCACTTACAGCCTGAATTTTAAAGATGTGTTTATTCCCGATGAAGATGTGATTGCTTCACCTGAGCAGTTCCAGTCTTATATCCCGACCATTAAAGCCGGTTTTATTCTGTTGCAAATGGGTATCGGCGCCGGTGTGATTGACGGTGCGCTCGGCATTATCCGCATGGCTAATGTAGTGAACGCGGAAGTGAACGCTTACCTCGAACATAGCTACGATGAGTTGAAAGCTGCGTTGGACGACGCATGGGCGGAAACCGAACGCCTTGCCGATGATGCGTGGAACAATAAACCTGACACGCTGGCAACCTTGAAACTGCGTGAAGCCGCTGCTGTGTTGGCATTGAACGCCACTCAATCTGCCGCATTGCATGCAGGCGCGAAAGGTTATCTGATGCGCAGCCCGGCACAACGCCGCGTCCGCGAGGCCATGTTTGTCGCCATCGTAACACCGGCCATCAAACACCTGCGTAAAGAAATCGCCGCTTTGGAAGCAGCGCAATAAATTCAAAATATCAACAATAAAACACACGAAAGGCCGTCTGAAAATACGGTTTCAGACGGCCTTTCAAAATGGAAGGAACACCAAATGGCTCAATATATGTGCGGCCCTTGCGGCTGGATTTACGATGAAGATGTCGGCGACCCCGAACACGGCCTGCCGGCAGGTACCAAGTTCGAAGACATTCCCGACGACTGGAAATGCCCTGAGTGCGGCGTAGGCAAAGAAGATTTTTATCTGTTGGATTTCGTGATATAACTTGGTCGATTTTAAAAGGCCGTCTGAAATTTCAGACGGCCTTTATTTTATCGGCGGTATAAAGCAACCATGGTTTCAGCTGCTTTGACGCAGCTTTCCACATCGGCAACCAAAGCGATGCGGACGTAGCCTTCGCCCGGATTGCCTTGCTCGGTATCGCGGGCGAGGAAGCGGCCGGGCAACACTTGGATAGCGGCTTTCTGCCACAGGTTGCGCGAGAATGCCAAGTCGTCGCCATCGGGAACTTTCAGCCAAATGTAGAACGACGCGTCAGGCAGTTTGACATCGAATGCCTGTTGCAAAATAGGGATGACGCGGTCGAATTTTTCTTGGTAGAGGCGGCGGTTGTCAATGACGTGTTCTTCATCGTTCCAAGCGGCAATGCTGGCACGTTGGACGGGAATGCTCATCGCGCTGCCGTGGTAGGTGCGGTAGAGCAGGAAGTTTTTGAGCAATTCGGCATCGCCTGCGACAAAGCCGGAACGTAAACCGGGGACATTGGAGCGTTTGGACAGACTGGTGAACATAATAATGTTGCGTGTGCCGCGTCCTAATTGCGCCGCAGCCTGCAAGCCGCCGATTGGTTTGTTGCTGTCAAAATAGATTTCGGAATAGCATTCGTCAGAGGCAATAACGAAGCCGTATTTGTCTTGCAAATCAAAAATTTCTTTCCAGTCTTCTAATTGCAGGACGCTGCCGCTCGGGTTGTTGGGCGAGCAGACAATCAGGACTTTGGTGCGTTGCCATACGTCTTCGGGCAGGCTGCTCCAATCGGGATTGAAGCTGGGCGCAGGACAGTTGGCAAAATGGATTTCGCCGCCGCCCAAAATAGTCGCGCCTTCGTAAATTTGATAGAACGGGTTGGGGCTGATAACGACCGGTTTGGGGCCGTCTGAAGCCGGATTTAAAACGGTTTGGATAAAAGAGAACAAAGCTTCCCGGCTGCCCAATACCGGCAGGATTTCATTGTCGGGATTGAGGCTCAAACCATCATAACGGCGGGCCACCCATTCGGTGCAGGCTTGGCGCAGTTCGGGCAGGCCTGCGGTCAGCGGATATTTTTCCAGTTCGTGTAGGGAGGCGGTCAGCGCGTCGGTGATGACTTTGGGTGTCGGGTGTTTCGGCTCGCCGATTTGCAGATGAATGGGCGTTAGGCCCTCGGGTGCGTCAATGCCTTGCATGGCTTCACGCAGGCGGGCGAAAGGATAGGGTTTGAGGTGGTTTAATAATGGGTTCATGATGTTTCTGCCGATAAATTCAGGCAATAATCTTAGCATTTTTTAGATGGATTGGGATAAAAAGGCCGTCTGAAAACAGGGTTTAAATGTTTTTCAGACGGCCTTTTGAGTGTTGATGCGTTTATTTGGCAGGGACGACAGGCAGGGAACCGTTCAAGAGATAATGAATGGTTTCTTGAACCGTACGGATGGCATTGCCAAACGGCAACGGGTCTTTACCGCGGAAAAACAGGCCTTTATCGACTTCACCGCGGAATGCCGCGGAAAGTTGGATATCGATACAGAATTGACCGGCTTTGGCCAAACCGTCACGCAAACCGCAGCTGGTCAGGCAGTTCAGGCCTTGTGTGCAACGGCGCGGATCGTTTTTGGCATTGGCTTGCAATTTGGCCTCGCGTTTGATGTAGTTGTCAAGGAATTTGGTGCGCACTCCGCGTGCAGGCAAACCGGCAACAGACATGAATTCAACCACTTTTTCGGTTTCCGCACCGGCCAGCGTTTTCTTGAAGTTGATGTGGGCATCGCCTTCTTCGGTTACGGCAAATGCGGTACCGATTTGAACGGCGGACGCGCCCCAGTTTTTCAAGGCTGTTTTGACTTTTTCAAAGTTTGCCATGCCGCCGGCGAGTACCAACGGGATTTTTTCGCTTTCCAAGCCCAAGTTTTTGAATACTTCAAACGTTTCTTCAATAACGCGTTTGAACTCGAATTTGGCATCGTTCACGCCATCAACGGTTGCTGCGCCCAAGTGGCCGGCTGCGTGGGCAGGGTGTTCGATAACGATGGCATCGGGCAAGATGCCTTTTTTCATCCAACGTTTCAAAACGATGTTGATACCGCGTGATTCGGACAAAATAGGGAAAAGGGCGACATCTTTGTGGTAGCCCTCGGCCATTTCCGGCAAATCCAAAGGCAAACCTGCGCCCATCACAATCGCGTCTGCGCCGGATTCGCAGGCTTGACGGACGTAGGCGGCATGGTCTTTTACGGCTTTCATGACGTTGACGGCAATCATGCCTTTGCCTTCTGAATCGGCTTTGGCTTTTTTGATTTCACGGTCAAGCGCGATGCAGTTGAGGCGGGTGTATTTTTCTTCGCTGGAGTCGATTTTTGATTCGGCCAGCAAATCTTCGTGCAAGTGGCGCAAATCGACGCTGGCGATGGTACCTACGCCGTTTTCGCGCGCAACCGCGCTGGAGAGTTTTGATGCGGAAACGCCTACACCCATACCGCCTTGTACAACGGGAATCAGTGATTTGCCACGGATAATCAATGGGTCAAAGTTGTTTTGCATGGATGCTCCTTCATAGATTCTGGATGGTGCCGTCTGAAATCCTATGAAATGGATTGGATAACGGACTGATGTGTATATAAATAAGTGTGTTTTTCGCCGCCGTTTTTCAGACGGCATGAGGCGTATTTTTAAAATTTTAGGAATTATACTCTAAGTTAGTGTAAAAATTAGAGTATTAATACAGTTTTTTTGAAGGAAAAATTGAAAAGTCTTGTTAATAAAGGAATAAATTTTATGATGGATTGGATTGAGGAGGAGAAATTGCAAACAAAATCTATAAAGAAAAAGGCCGTCTGAAATTTCAGACGGCCTTAAGTATGGGAATCGGACAGATGTCGGATTACATTTGTTTTTTAGCGGCATCAATGGCGCGTTGGTCAGGGTTGATCAAGATTTCAACGCGGCGGTTTTGTGCGCGGCCTTCAACAGTAGCGTTGGAAGCGATGGGTTGACGGGAGCCGTAACCGAAAGTGCTCAAACGGGTGCTGCTTACGCCACGGGATTGCAGGAAGGTAGCAACAGATTCGGCGCGGTTGCGAGACAATGGCTCGTTAATGGCGTCGTTACCGGTGTTGTCGGTGTGGCCGTTGATGGTCAAAGTCGTGTCAGGATATTGAACCAAAGTTTGCGCAGCGGCAGACAAGGCGCTTTGAGCATGGCCGCTCAAGGCAGCGCTGCCGGTAGCGAAGGTTACGTTTTCAGGCATAACCAGTTTGATTTGGTTGCCTTGACGTTCAACTTCGATGTTGGTGTTGGCCAGGCTTTGACGCAGTTTTTTCTCTTGGTAGTCCATGTAACCGCCGATACCGGCACCTACTGCACCACAAGCCAATGCGGAGTTACGCGCGCCTTTACCACCATGGGTCAGCGCACCAACGATGCCGCAAACAGCCGCACCGCCCAAACCATACATAGCGGTTTTGCTGGCAGATTGTTGGCCGGTAGCAGGATCGGTCACACAGCCGGTGAGTGCCAAAGGAATTGCAGTAGCAATAACGGTCAGGGGTTTCAAGAATTTCATGTCGTATCCTCTTTTTAGATGACGGCACGGGCCGTCTGAAAAAAATGAATAAAAACCGCGTGGGTCATTACGAATTAATGATACCGAATATCCGAAACGTAAAAGAACGGGTTTAACCCGATATTACGCAAATATTTGCCAGTTAACATAATACTGAAACATTTCTGCATTTTTCTGACCGTTTGGTTGTTTTGCAGTCAGATGAAAAGTAAGTTTCTTTACGATTTTTTCCGGTTTTTCTTTTTACGGCGATACCAGCTGACAAATGCCCATTTCAATCTGACTTTGACATCGTATCCCACCGAGCCTGCACCCAGTATGAACAAAACGGCGGAAACGGGCAGGGCGAAATGATGGCCGACCAAATGATAACCCCATACACCAACCACGCCGCCCAGCAAAAACGACAGCATCAAGCCGCTTAAAAGCCACATTTTCGGTTTGTTGACGCGGACGTGCGGCAGGCGCGGATGATGTTGTTTGGAGTAGTAAAGCGCGCGTGAAATTTCAATGCCCAAGTCGGTCGCCGTGCCGGTCATGTGGGTGGAGCGGATGGCACCGCCGGAAAGAAGCGTGATAACCGTATTGTGCATACCCATGATAAAACACAATAAAAACAATGCCAAAGACGGCATAATAAAATCAGAGCCGCCAAAATCCCATTCCATCGCGGCAATACCGAACCAACCGAATATCAACAGATAAACTGCTTCCAGCCACATGGAAAACCCAAAGCTGCCACGGAAACGCATCTGCTGCGTCCATAAAATCACCCAGCCCGAATGCGCGGCACCGGCAACAAAACACAACACGCTGATTGTGGCAATAATGGCCACACTCCACTCTTGAAGATACAAAACATCTGCCAACAGCGACATTGAGCCGGTAACATGGGAGGTATAACGTGAGAATGCGAAGTAACCGCCGGCATTAATCGCTCCGGCAAGAAAGGCCATGATGTAGCCCAGCCGTCTGAAACGGGCATCGGAAATATTGTGTTCGTGCAGATACGGGCGATCCGCCTGCCAAAACGGCGGCGTGTGTTGCCTGTGGTGGCGCAATCGGTAGGAGTGGGGCGGTTTGTCAGTGTTCATTGAGTGGGTTTGGAGTTAAACATTCATACAGGGTGTATTTTATATGCAACTGTCTGCTACCAAGAACAAATAATATAAAGTGTTCCTAAGTTGCTACACTTGCTCATTGCAAGATGAGGGCGTACATTAATAGAAAGATATAAACATAAGGAAACATCCGATGAATCCTATCCGTCTGACCTTATTGTTTGGCGCCGTTGCATTGCTTGCCGCCTGTGCCACCACGCCTGAGCAAAAAGCTGCACGCGCCCAAGCGCAGAAACGCTATGAACAGGATCTTCAAGTCAATCTTGCTGCCCAATGCGATCAGGAAACTGCCGCACTGATCCGCCGCAAATTTGACGAAGAAGGCAAACCCGGTGTAGCAACCGCGGAACAAAAAGCCTTCCGCCTCAAATATATCGACAAAGTTTCCGACCCGATGTTCCAAGCCTGCTACAAAATGGCATGGCAAAACTATATTTCCCAAGAGCAGCTGCGCGAAGCACGTTACTATCGCTATTACGACGATTGGGGATATCCGTTTGGCCGTTATCCTTGGTGGTGGTAAGGTATTAACAAACTTTAGGGCCGTCTGAAAGCATATATTTATTGGTTTCAGACGGCCTAAGGTTTATTGAAACGGCAATAACGTTTACAATAGCCGCCTATTCAAACACAATACCCACCACCCATGAACATCTGGCTTGGACAGCGACACGCGCCCAAATTTCCGCAAGGAGCCGCCGTAACCATCGGCAACTTCGATGGCGTACACCTCGGGCACAAACACATTCTACAAAAACTCAAACGAGAGGCAGACCAGCGCGGTCTGCCTGTTGTCGTTGTTGTTTTTGAGCCTCAGCCCAAAGAATTTTTTGCGCGCAAAGCCGGGAAAAAGTTGCCTTACCGCATCAGTCCGCTGCGTACCAAATTGCGCCTTTTGCGTGAAACCGGCTGCGTGGATGCCGTTTGGGTTTTGCGCTTTAACCAAACTTTCTCCGAGATGAGCGCGCAAGTGTTTATCGACCGGCTTTTGCGAAAAACGCTCAATACGCGTTATCTGCTGATTGGCGACGATTTCCGTTTCGGTGCGGGTCGGGAAGGCTGTTTTGAACTTTTGGCACAACAGCCCGATATGCAAACCGAGTGCACACCGTCCGTTATCGTTGAAGACATCCGCACCAGCAGTACCGCCGTCCGCCAAGCCCTTTCAGACGGCAAGTTGGAATACGCCAAAAAACTGTTGGGGCACGATTACGTGTTAAGCGGCAAGGTCAAGCACGGGCAAAAGCTCGGCCGCACCATCAACGCGCCTACCGCCAACGTCCAGCTTCCCCCGTATCATTATGCGCTAAGCGGCGTATTTGTCGTTGAGGCAGACGGCACATTCGGTACGCGCCGAGGCGTCGCCAGCTTTGGTTTTAACCCCACTGTCAGCAACAACCGCTCGCAAAAGTTGGAAGTCCACCTGTTCGATTTCAGCGGCGATTTGTACGGACAACGCATCTTCGTCCGCTTCCTGCACAAACTGCGTGACGAGAAAAAATTTGAAAGTATCGAAGCATTGAAAACCCAAATTTTGCAAGATATGGAAGATGCGAGGGTTTGGGAAGCATAGAAACGCTTCTATACGCTTATAAAATCAAGACAATTGGGCTACAATAAGTCCTTTGATTCTTTCAGACGGCCTGTTCTTTTCAAAATGAGCAATCAGGCCGTCTGAAACCGAAATACCGCAACAATAGAGATTAGAAAATGACCGATTACAGTAAAACCGTAAACCTGCTCGAGAGCCCGTTTCCAATGCGCGGTAATCTTGCCAAGCGCGAGCCTGCATGGCTGAAAAGTTGGTACGAGCAAAAACGCTACCAAAAACTGCGCGAAATCGCTAAAGGCCGTCCGAAATTTATTCTGCACGACGGTCCTCCGTATGCCAACGGTGACATCCACATCGGTCATGCCGTCAATAAAATCCTCAAAGACATCATTATCCGCAGCAAAACCCAAGCCGGTTTTGACGCGCCTTATGTACCGGGTTGGGACTGCCACGGTTTGCCTATTGAAGTAATGGTGGAAAAACTGCATGGTAAAGACATGCCTAAAGCCCGTTTCCGCGAATTGTGCCGCGAATATGCCGCCGAACAGATTGCCCGTCAGAAAAAAGACTTTATCCGCTTGGGCGTGTTGGGCGACTGGGATAATCCTTACCTGACCATGGATTTCAAAACCGAAGCCGATACCGTGCGTATGCTCGGTGAAATCTACAAATCCGGCTATCTCTACCGCGGCGCGAAACCAGTTCAATTCTGCTTGGACTGCGGCTCTTCCTTGGCTGAAGCGGAAGTGGAATATAAAGACAAAGTATCGCCTGCGATTGACGTTGCCTATCCGTTTAAAAACACTGCCGCGCTTGCCGCCGCATTCGGTTTGGCAAGTATCGAAGGCAAAGCGTTTGCCGTTATCTGGACAACCACGCCTTGGACTTTGCCTGCGAGCCAAGCTGTGTCAGCTGGCGCAGACGTGGTGTATCAATTGATTGATACGCCTAAAGGCAAATTGGTGTTGGCCAAAGATTTGGCAGAAGACGCGCTTAAACGTTACGGCTTCACTTCAGACGACCTGAAAGTATTGGCAGAAACCACAGGCGACAAGCTGGAAAACCTGCATATGAATCATCCGTTCCTCGAACGCGATATTCCCATGCTCAACGGCGAACATGTGACCACCGATGCCGGTACCGGTTTGGTGCATACTGCGCCTGCGCATGGTCTGGAAGACTACGCTGTCTGCAATAAATACGGCATCGAGCTTTACAACCCTGTCAACGCCGAAGGCAAATACATCAGCGAAACACCTCGTGTCGCTGGTATGCGCGTTTGGGAAGCCAATCCCGTTATCCTGCAATGGTTGGAAGAAACCGGTAACCTCTTGGCAAGCAGCAAAATCGAACACAGCTACGCCCACTGCTGGCGCCACAAAACGCCGTTGATTTACCGTGCGACCGGCCAATGGTTTGTCGGTATGGACAAAGCAGGTGCTGACGGTAAAACCCTGCGCGACAAAGCCATCAAAGCCGTTGATGACACTGAATTCTTCCCGTCATGGGGTCGTGCGCGTTTGGAAGCCATGATTGAAGGCCGTCCTGACTGGGTGGTTTCGCGCCAACGCTACTGGGGCACGCCGATGACTTTCTTTGTTCACAAAGAAACCGGTGAGCTGCATCCGAACTCTGCTGAGCTTTTGGAGAAAGTAGCACAACGCATCGAAGAAAAAGGCATCGAAGCATGGTTCTCTCTTGATAAGAGCGAACTCTTGAGCGCGGAAGATTGCGAAAATTACGACAAACTTTCCGACACGATGGACGTATGGTTCGACTCCGGCTCGACCCATTATTCCGTCTTGAAACAACGCGAAGAATTGGAATGGCCGGCTGACTTGTACCTTGAAGGCAGCGACCAACACCGCGGCTGGTTCCAATCGTCTATGTTGACTGGTTGTGCCTCATCCATGTGTCGTGCGCCATACAAACAGCTGCTGACCCACGGTTTTGTGGTTGACCAAAACGGCCGCAAAATGTCGAAATCCATCGGCAATGTCGTTGCACCACAAGAAGTTTACAACGAATTCGGCGCAGACATCCTGCGTCTGTGGGCGGCATCCACCGATTACAGCGGCGAATTGGCGATTTCCAAAGAAATCCTCAAGCGCGTAACCGAAAGCTACCGCCGTATCCGCAATACCTTGAGCTTCCTGTTTGCCAACCTCAACGACTTCAATCCTATTGAAGATGCCGTGCAACAGGCAGACATGGTGGAAATCGACCGCTACGCCGTGGTATTGGCACGTCAGCTGCAAGAGCGTCTGGCAGGCGATTACTATCCGCGCTACGCCTTCCACTTTGCCGTAAAAGACATTGTTTCTTTCTGCTCGGAAGACTTGGGCGCGTTCTACCTCGATATCCTGAAAGACCGCCTCTACACCACCAAAGCAGACAGCCATGCTCGCCGCAGCGCGCAAACTGCCCTGTATCACATCACACGCAGTTTGGTTCTGCTGATTGCTCCGATTTTGTGCTTTACCGGCGAGGAAGCATGGGACATCATCGGTGGCGGCGAAGAAGACAGCGTCCTCTTCCATACATGGCATGAGTTTCCATCTATCAATGAAAAAGCCGAAGCCGAATTGGTGAAAAAATGGACGGCAATCCGCGAAGCACGCGAAGCAGTAACTGCTGCCATCGAGCCTTTGCGTACGGATAAAACCGTCGGTTCTTCATTGCAAGCCGAAACCGAAATTACGGCTCCGGAAGAAATTGCCGATTATCTGAACACTTTGGGCGAAGAATTGCGTTTTGCTTTGCTGGTGTCTAAAGCAGAAGTGAAAGTAGGTGATGAACTTGCTGTGACCGCTAAAGCCAGCGATGGTGAAAAATGCGAACGCTGCTGGCACTATACCCACGATGTGGGCGCAGTTGCAGGCCATGAAACCATCTGTAAACGTTGTGCCGAAAACGTTGACGGTAAAGGCGAAGAAAGACATTACGCTTAATTGTTTGGTCTAAGATAAAGGCCGTCTGAAAACTTTGGAAATAGGTTTTCAGACGGCCTTTGTTTGACAAAAATGGAGATGAAGATGAAACAGAGGATGTTGCTTTTCGCCATAAGCTTATTGTCTGCCTGAAATAATCAGCAACAACAACCGGTTGAACCGTTACAGGAAACAATCCAGGTTCACAATATTTCGATTAATGTGATTACTCCTCAAAATGGCGTACCGATTGATTTTGAAAAAAAAGAATTTCAAGAAGTAAAAAAATTTTTCGACCAGATTCAGCAAGTAGGGAAGGTTGTGAGGGCATATTATATTTATCCCGAACCATCATGCAATACAGGGGGAAGCGGACGCTACTCTACGAAAGTATGTTCCCTGGGCTTGGTTGAAAAAACATGTTTTTTAGTGAGTATGGAACTACTCAATCCTTCTTTAATAAAACTTCCAAACGAACAGCGGTTATCGGGAAGCCTCAAATATATCGAACATCAGAAAAGAGAACTTAAGAAAAATGCCATGCCTATCGTAACATTCGATATTTTGGATGAAGGGGTAAATTATATTGTCTATGCAAAGAAATTTAGAAAATATGCCCATTCCAAACCAGAAGTTACCGCCAACCTAGCTTTAAACGGATTATTGTTTGAAGGCGTATGTATGAACAACTCTCCCACGGCAAAATTTACCTCTTGGGAAAGTACTGCAACAGTCGATTGGGTACGGGAACTGATAAAAATTAACCAACAATCCCCCAAGCCCGATCAGCCATAAAATTAAAGGCCGTCTGAAAACCTGAAATCCGGGTTTCAAACGGCCTTTAGCTATTCTATTGCTAAGTAGAAATTAGCGGGCAGAGCAAGAAGTTTCTACTTTGTTGCCGTATGGGTCAGTGAAGCCGAAGAATGCTTCGCTGCCTTTTTGATGCCATTCAGCGCCTTTGCCGAACAGACCTTGGTTGGCAACATAGCGTTCGCCTGAACCTGCAACGGCAGAAGACAGGGTGGCAACTTTGTCGTCAAGGCGTAATTCAACTTGATCGGTGCTCAGGTTGCGGATTTGTACAGACAGGCCGTTTTCGCAGCTGAATGATTGAACACGGGCATCATGATCGTGTGCACGGCCGTGGTCATGATTGTGCTCGTGACGGTGACCATGGTCATGTTGATGGGCTTCGGGTGCGGCACAGGCAGCGAGGCTCATGGCGGCGGCAATTGCAAGCAGGGCTTTTACTTTCATTTTTGACTCCTATGGTCAGTGTTGAAGGAAGAATGTAGCGGCATGTTATAAATATCTTTATGGCTCCACAATAGGGATAACCATTATTTACTTTTTCTTCCTGTTTCCGGGAGTATGGCAGGATTCTTTGTAGTTTTGATATGAATGATTAATGCCGTTTGAAAAAAAGCCGCACTTGCGCTAGAGGTAAACGAAAGTGCGGAAAATTCAGAGAGTTACATTGAAATATGGGTTGGGGCGCTTAACGCTGGCGTGCTTTAAAGCGGGGGTTGCTCTTGCAAATGACGTACACTTTGCCTTTTCGGCGGACAATTTGGCAGTCGCGGTGTCGTTTTTTTGCAGTTTTTAGGGATGAGAGGACTTGCATCATTTATCCTTTCTGAAGGAAGACATCATGGATTGGTAACGTTGGTTGAACTTGCTGGCGCGGCCTTCGATATTGACATTGCGTTGTTTGCCTGTGTACACCGGGTGGGACGCGGAAGAAGTATCAAGCGAAAAGAGGGGATACTCTACTCCGTCCTTCCAAACCATGGTTTTTCCGTGGGTATTGGCGCATGAACGGATGAGCCATCCTTGGTCTGCGCCGCTGTCGTAAAACAGGACGGTGCGATAGTTGTCCGGGTGGATATCGGGTTTCATTTCTTTCTCCAGTGAGTGTTATGGTATAACATTATACTCTAAGAAAAAGAGCAGGCAAGTGTTTTTTGTTTTTCTTTATCACGGGATTGCGGCATTTTGATAAAATATGCGGTTTCAGACGGCCTTTTTTTCATGAGGCCGTCTGAATATTTTATTTTCTGATGATAGGGATATGATGTATTTGTATAAGGGGTTCAGATTGGGTGGTGCGGTAAGCAAGGTGATGCCGATTGTCCATGTATTGTCCAAGCTGGGGCTGTTGTTTTCATTACTGTTGGCCGTGCCGACACTGATGTCGTATTTTTATCACGACAGCGCGTTTCTCGTGTTTGCCTATACGGCTTTGACGGTATTGCTGGTATCGTGTGTAACTTGGGTGCTGACGCTGCGTTTCAACCGTGAATTGCGGCCGCGTGACGGATTTACCCTGGTATTGATGCTGTGGCTGGCTTTTGCTGTCGTGGCGGCGATGCCGATTTATTTTTATATGCCGTCCATGAGTTTCACCGATGCGTTTTTTGAGGCGATGTCGGGGCTGACGACAACGGGGGCAACAGTGATTTCCGGTTTGGATACGTTGGCACCATCGGTGAATTTTTGGCGGCACATGCTTAACTGGCTTGGCGGTATGGGTATTATCGTGCTGGCTGTGGCAATTTTGCCGATGTTGGGCGTGGGGGGGACGCAGCTCTTCAAAGCGGAAATTCCGGGTATGGATAAAGAAAGTAAGATGGCGCCCCGCATTTCGCAAGTGGCCAAACGGCTATGGTTTGCCTATGCGCTGACAACTGCTGCGGCTTTTGTATCCTTACATATTGCCGGTATGGGTTGGTTTGATGCCTTGTGCCATGCGATGTCGGCAGTGGCCTTGGGCGGTTTTTCTACACATGATGACAGCGTTGCCTATTTTGATTCCGTAGCAGTCGAATGGACGTTGATGTTTTTTACTGTATGGGGTGGTATCAATTTCGCGAGCCACTTTACTGCGTTGGGCAACCGCTCTTTGCAGGTGTATTGGAAGGATGAAGAATGCCGCACCATGCTGCTGGTTTTGTCGGGCAGTATTTTGATTTCGGCATTGTATCTGTGGCAGCAGGACGTGTACCAAAGCCTTGGCGAAGCTTTGCGCTTTGTCAGCTTCAACTTCGTGTCTATCGGATTGGCAAGCGGTTTCTCCAATGCAGACTTTGCCCAATGGCCGCTGATTGTGTCGTTGTGGATGTTTTTCCTGTCGAACGTATTGGCAAGTTCAGGCTCTATGGGTGGCGGTATTAAAAACGTGCGTGCGTTGGTATTGTTTAAATTCAGCTTGCGCGAAATGTTGATTTTGCTGCATCCGCGTGCGGTTCGTACGGTAAAGGTCAACAATCGCTCCATTCCGGATCGCATGGCGCTGACCGTCATGTCGTTCATCTTTATTTACTTTATGACGGTCATCGTATTCAGCTTTTTACTGATGGCGGCAGGCTTGGACTTTTTATCCGCCTTTACGGCAGTCATTGCCTGTATTACCAATGCAGGGCCGGGTTTGGGTGCAGTTGGTCCGTCGCATAATTACGCCGCGCTGAGCGATGTACAGAAGTGGCTGTGTACGGCTGTGATGTTGTTGGGACGTTTGGAGATTTTTACCGTTTTAATTTTGTTTACTCCGGCATATTGGAAGAAATAAGTGTAGAAAAAAGCCGTCTGAAATTTCAGACGGCCTTTTTATAAATAGCTGAACTTAAGCGTATTGCTTGAGCAATTCTTTAAATTGTTCGCCGGTTTCAGGGTGTTTCAGACCGTAAGCCACAGTCGCTTCAAGGTAACCCAATTTGCTGCCGCAGTCATAGCGCTTGCCTTCAAATGCGTGAGCCAAGACAAACTCATGATCAAGCAGGCGTGCAATACCGTCTGTCAGTTGGATTTCGTTACCGGCACCACGGGGCAGGTTGGTCAACAAGTCAAAAATACGCGGAGTCAGGATGTAGCGGCCGACAACGGCGAGGTTGGAAGGCGCTTCTTCCGGTTTGGGTTTTTCAACGATGTTGGTGATACGTTGATAGTTTTTCAGCTGTTCAACTTCAACGATACCATAAGAGCCTGTTTGGGAAGGATCAACGGTTTCAACGCCTAAAACGCTGTTACCGCTTTGGTTGTACACATCAACCATCTGTTTCAACGCACCTTTAGGTGCATCAATCAAATCGTCTGCCAAAATAACGGCAAAAGGCTCATCGCCAACGGCAGCTTGAGCGCATAACACGGCATGACCCAAACCCAATGCTTCAGTTTGACGTATGTACAAGCAGGTAATATTCGGAGGAAGGATATCGCGAACGTGTGCCAACAGCTTGTCTTTTTGACGCAATTCCAATTCGGTTTCCAACTCGTATGCTTTGTCGAAGTGATCTTCGATGCTGCGTTTGTTACGGCCAGTGATGAACACCATTTCGGTACAGCCGGCTTCAACCGCTTCTTCAACTGCATATTGAATCAGAGGTTTGTCCACAATAGGCAGCATTTCTTTGGGGCTGGCTTTGGTCGCAGGCAAGAAACGGGTGCCCATACCGGCAACGGGGAAGACGCATTTTTTAATGGGTTTCATATTGGTATCCTATTTTGTCTGAGGGATTAGCCCCCGAAAGTGTAATTGTGTGTAACGATAATACCACATGATAAAGTATCAGGCGGCTCGAAAAAGACTGTATATACTGCCTTATCCCAGCAACGACAGCAATTCCTCTTCGCTCAAGATGGCTACGCCCAAAGTTTGAGCTTTTTCCAATTTACTACCTGCAGCTTCTCCGGCGACAACGTAGTCGGTTTTTTTGGATACGCTGCCGGAAACTTTACCGCCAGCAGCCTCAATTATGGCTTGGGCTTGGTCGCGTTTGAGTGTGGGTAAAGTCCCTGTTAATACAAAGGTTTTACCTGACACGGCTTCATTAATGCCGTCTGAAATCGTTTCATCTTGAAGCTTAGACAGTGTTTGAGCAAAGAAAGTTTTCATATTTTCAAGCAGGGCTGCGTTTTGCGGTTTACTGTGCCATGTCTGCCAATCGGCAGGCAACGCTTTATCGCTTTGCAAACCTTCTATGCTTTGTCCGGCAAGCTCCCACAATGCCAGTGCTTTGGTTTCGCTGATTTTAAAATCGGGCAGACGGGCAATCCAGCATTGTGGTTCGGCATGGCGCAACGGCGGGATAGTGACAGCCTGGCTTTGCGGGGCAACACCCACTGCCAGCAGCTCGTCTATCATCGCCTGTTGTGCTTCTTGGGCAAAAAAGTGGGCGATGGAGTGGGCAACTACCGTGCCGATATCGGGCAGGCAGGCGAGGATGGGTTCGGGTGCATGGCGGACGTTTTCCAGTGTGCCGAATGCCTGCGCCAGCGTTTTGGCGGTGCGTTCGCCGACGTGACGGATGCCGAGGGCAAAAAGGAAGCGGGCAAGTTCAGGTGTTTTGCTGGCTTCTATGCCTGCAAGGATGTTTTCCGCCCATTTGGTCGGTTGTTTTTTATTGTTTTTGGCAAGCAGAGTATTGTCGGTCTCGCCTTCAAAGTTTTCAATCTCACCGTTTGATGGTTCTTCTTCATTAGCCGATGCTTTATCCGCTGTTTCCTTCATTTTTTGCAGGGTTGGAATATCGAGGCGGTAGAGGTCGGCGAAATGACGAACCAAATCTTGTGCTACCAGTTGCTCGATTTGTTTTTGTCCAAGTCCGTCGATGTCCATGGCTTTGCGTGAGGCAAAGTGGATTAAACCTTGCGCGCGTTGTGCTTGGCAAAGCATGCCGCCGCTGCATCGGGCAACCGCTTCGCCTTCTTCGCGTTCGATTTCGCTGTGACAGATAGGGCAATGGGTGGGCAGGTGGTAAGGTTTGTGAAGCGGTTCGGAGCGGGTTTCAGAAGGTGTTTCGGCAAACAAATCGTCTTGCAGGCCGTCTGAAACAGCAATGTTGGTATCCTGCATTGGGCGGCGTTCAAAAATTACGCGCACCACCTCGGGAATCACGTCTCCGGCGCGGCGCACAACAACTGTGTCACCAACGCGCACGTCTTTTCGAGATACTTCGTCCTGATTGTGCAGGGTGGCATTGGTGACGGTAACGCCGCCGACGAATACAGGTTGCAGGCGTGCAACGGGGGTTACTGCGCCGGTGCGCCCGATTTGTACATCAATAGCTTCGACAATGGTCAATGCTTCTTCGGCAGGAAATTTGTGGGCAATGGCCCAGCGCGGTGCGCGTGAGATGAAGCCCAGTTTTTCTTGCTGTGCCAGACTGTTGACCTTGACCACCATGCCGTCGATTTCGTAGGGCAGAGTAGGACGTTTTTGCTGCATTTGCTCGTAAAACGCCAATACTTCTTCGATATTTGGGAAACAGCCGAAATTACCATCGGGCAGGCTGAAACCAAGCTCTTTACAGTAGCTCAACTCTTGCAGGTGTTCTTCTGCGATAAAACCGCCTTGTTGTCGGGCGATGGAATAGGGGAAGAAATGCAGTTTGCGCTGTGCCGTAATGCGCGAATCGAGTTGACGCAGACTGCCGGCAGCGGCATTGCGCGGATTGGCGAAAGGTTTTTGTCCGTTTTCAGCCTGTCGTGCGTTTAAGGCGGCAAAATCGGCTTTAAGCATCAGTACTTCGCCGCGTATCTCGATAAGCTCGGGAATGTTTTCTCCATGCAGGCGCAGGGGGATGTTGGATACGGTTTTGACGTTTTGGGTAACGTCTTCGCCTGTGGTGCCGTCGCCACGGGTTGCTGCTTGAGTCAATACGCCGTTGCGGTACAGCAGGCTGATGGCCAGACCGTCAAATTTAGGTTCGATAACGTATTCTGGTTTTTCTCCGTTTAATCCGCCACGAACGCGTTCATCAAAAGCGTACATTTCGGCATGGTCAAACACTCCGTTTTCGTCTTGTGGCGAAAAGGCGTTGGTCAGTGACAGCATAGGCACTTCATGACGCACTTCATCAAAGCCTGCCAAAGGTTCGCCACCGACACGTTGGGTCGGGCTGTCGGGCAGTTTGAACTCGGGGTAGTTTCGCTCCAATGCCTCGAGCTCGCGGAACAATTTGTCGTATTCGGCGTCGGGTACGCTGGGCGCATCTAGGGTGTAGTATTCGTAGGCGTAGCGGTTGAGGAGGTCGGTCAGGTATTTGATACGTTGTGCGGTCGGATTCATGAGCAATCGAAATAGAGTTTTCAGACGGCCTGATGATAGAGAGGCCGTCTGAAAATCGATGAATATTGAAGATGAAGGGATTTTACCTGAAAAAAAGCGGATATGCCGTCATTGCATATCCGCTTTTTGATTGGGGAATTTTAAGAGAACAGGCGCAGGGCTTGTTTGCTGCCGGGTTTGAGGCCGACTTTAAGCATTTCTTCCTGACGGGCCAAAACGTAGTTGCGTACGTCTTTGAGCCATTGGGTGGAAACTTCTTCCATTTGGTCGTTAACCAAATCCAAGCTGAGTTGGCCGGAGAGTTTGACTGCCAAGTCCATAAATTTGTCGAAAGTTTTTTCACCGGCTGGAACATGCGGAATATCCAAAAGCATACTGAAACCGCGGTAGGCTTGGTTGTCCAACAGAGGATTGGTAAACGGTTTGTTGTCCAAAGTATGGATGGAGAACAATTGAGGGTTGTTGTTGTCGCCGAAGTGGAAAGCGCCGTCTTCGCCTAGTTTGAAGCCTGTATCTTCCACGGCGGCACGCAATTCTACGCCGCTGATATTGGAATGGGAAACCAAGTGAATGGCGATGGTTTGGTCAACACGCGCACAGAATTGGTCGAGGGCTTGCGCGACTTCGGTGAATGCATCCAAGTCGGTATGCAAAACTTTGCCATCCATCAGTTGAGCAAAAGCATCAACCTGTTGGTCGAAGTGTTGCAGCTCTTCACGCGCGGCCAAACCATTGCGGCTGACAGCCTGCAGGCCCATGACGAAGCCTTGGTAGTAAACGCCCGGAATCGGCTCGGCAACACGGAAATGGTCGTCCATGGTGCAACCGATGATTTGGAAGCGGTGGGTGCCGGAAAGGCGCGGCAGGGCGTGCAATTCTTGGGCTTGTTTCAGGGAGATGTAGGCCATGTAGTCGAAGCGCGGGTCAAACCAAGGCAGCTCGACTTGAGACAATTCGTCCAAGCTGATTAATGGTACTTGTGCCACAGGTTCGGCTGCGGTTTCTACCGGAGTGGAAGCGGCTTCAGCAGGGCTGACGGTAATTTCGTTGTTCAAGCCGATAACGGTGTGTTGGACTTTTTCTTCTGTGGAGAAGTCGTCTTCCACAGTCAGCTCGACATCGGTTTTAAGTTGGGCAGGGTGAGCCAGTTTGGCTTTTGCTGCGTAGATTTCATCTTGCTCTTGCAGGTTGCGCAATGCCTCTTCGTTTTTTTTGTTTTTCTTGATAAACAAACCTTGGCCGCCGGTTTCTTTGCTGTCGCGGACGTGTTTGGTTTTGCTGGTCAAAAGTGCATCTTTATCGGAATGGCCGAATTGTTCGCGCACTTGTTTGCGGTATTGGTTTTCCTGGTACATGTTGTAACCGATGACCGCCAAAAGAGCGGCGAGGGCTAAGACGATGAAAATCATGGAGTAATCACTTTTTAAAAAGGCAGCATTCCGTCTTTTTCAGGGTGCGGAATCTTGCTGCGCGGGAAGTTCGTTGGAGCCGGACTTTATGCGTCCGAATGAATAGCTGAATTATAACGAAAATAAACGGTTGTGACAGCATTATGTCTGCCAATCATTGTTCAGGCCGTCTGAAAGTTATCCGCGCCGGACGGGGAAACCTGCTTTTTGAAGGCGAGGCCAATCGAAGAAATGACCGGGATCGGTTTTCCTGTCCGGCGCGATGTCCTGATGACCGGTAACGGCCTGAATCGGGTAATGTTCGGAAATGGCGGTCAGCAAGGCTTGCAGGCTGATGTATTGTGCTTCGGTAAAAGGCTCGAAATCGCAGCCTTCCAATTCGATACCGATGGAGAAGGCATTGCATTTTTCTCTGCCTTGAAACGACGATATTCCGGCATGATAGGCCATGTCGTCGCAGGAAACGAATTGGACGGTTTCACCTTTGCGGCTGATGAAAAAATGGCTGGAGACGCGTAAGGTGTGGATGATGCTGAAAAAAGGGTGCTCGTCAGGATTGATTTGGTTGGTAAACAACTTTTCCACTGCACCTGTGTTGTACTCAAAAGGAGGGAGGGAAATATTGTGGAGGACAACCAATGAGATATCTTCATCCGGTTCGCGCGGGCTGAAATTGGGCGAATGGGTTTGGCGTGCATTCAGCCAACGGCCGTTTTGCCAAGTGTTTTTTGAAGGGGAATTCATGGTTTCAGACGGCCTTTCGGGATAGGAAAACATACGTTGGGGAAGGTGGCAGGCGTGGTACGCTTGTTTTCGGTTATACTGTCGCCCGACACGTTCACAAACCAAGAATCCTACCATGCTGAAAAAATTGTTGAAATGGCTGGCCGTATTTTTGACGGCATTTGCCGCCGTGGTTGCCGCATTGTTGTTTGTTCCGAAAGACAACGGCAAACCATACCGTATTACCGTTACCAAAAACCAAGGTATCTCTTCTGTCAGCCGCAAACTGGCTCAAGACGGCATCGTTTATAACCGTTATGTGCTGGTAGCCGCCGCATATGTGATGGGCGTACACAACCAACTCAATGCCGGCTCTTACCGCCTGTCTTCCAAAGTATCGGCTTGGGACATTTTAAAACGCATTAAAAAAGGCCGTCCTGACTCGATCAGCGTGCAAATTTTGGAAGGCGCGCGTTTTGCCCAAATGCGCCGTATTATCGACAATACTGCCGACATTGCCCACGATACGCGCGGTTGGAGCGATGAAAAACTGATGGCCGAAGTAGCACCCGACGCCTTGAGCAGCAATCCTGAAGGACAGTTTTTCCCGGATAGTTACGAAATTGATGCCGGCGGCAGCGATCTTCAAATTTACAAAATCGCCTACCGTAAAATGCGGGAAAACCTGCAAGAAGCATGGGACGACCGTCAAAGCGGCCTGCCTTATAAAAATCCGTATGAAATGCTGATTATGGCGAGTCTGATTGAAAAAGAAACCGCGCACGAAGACGACCGCGCCCATGTGGCCGCCGTATTCGTCAACCGCCTGAATATCGGCATGCGCCTGCAAACCGACCCGACCGTTATTTATGGCATGGGCGATGCGTATAAAGGCAGAATCCGCAAAGCCGACCTGCAACGCGATACGCCTTACAATACTTATACGCGCAGCGGTTTGACGCCGACGCCGATTGCGCTTCCCGGCAAGGCCGCGCTTGAAGCGGCGGGTCATCCGTCTGATGAAAAATATCTGTATTTCGTCTCAAAAATGGATGGTACGGGCTTGAGCGAGTTCAGCCACAATCTTTCTGAACACAACGCTGCCGTACGCAAATATATTTTGAAGAAATAAACCGAATAGGCCGTCTGAAACATTTATAATCCCAGTTTCAGACGGCCTTTAAATTGATAATATCCATATGAAACCCAGATTTATTACCCTTGACGGCATAGACGGCGCCGGAAAATCCACCAACCTCGCTGTAATGAAAGCATGGTTTGAGAAACACCAACTGCCCGTATTGTTTACGCGCGAACCGGGAGGTACACCGGCCGGAGAAGCATTGCGTGAAATCCTGCTCAACCCAGCCACCCAAGTCAGCCTGCGTACAGAAACCCTGCTGATGTTTGCAGCCAGACAGCAACACTTGGAAACAGTCATTTTACCTGCCCTAAAAAACGGCACGCATGTCGTTTCCGACCGCTTTACCGATGCAACGTTTGCCTATCAAGGCGGCGGACGCGGCGTTCCCTTGCAAGATATTGCCACGCTTGAGCATTGGGTACAGGGCGATTTCCGCCCAGATTTAACTTTGCTGTTGGATGTGCCTTTGGAAGTGTCAATGGCGCGCATCAACCAAACGCGTGAGAAAGACCGCTTTGAACAAGAAGAAGCCGAGTTTTTCAATCGGGTGCGCGAAGTATATCTGCAACGTGCTAACGAACAGCCGGAACGCTATGCCGTCATCGACAGCAGTCAAAGTCTGGACGCGGTAAAAAATCAGATTGAAACCGCGCTAGATAGTCATTTTGAATTGAATGTTTAAGTTTAAATAAAATGCCGTCTGAAAGAAGGGTAGTGTGGCGAAGAAATATTATTACAGAAGTTTTTAGACATAAAACCAAATAAAACGAAATATCAAAACAAATGTAATAAATATCGGTATGCGCCACCAAAAGAACATGATAAAATTACGGTCCCTTACAAAGCCGGTCTGTTAACAACCCGACTTTAGAAATTTTAAACGTCTGAAGCAGCCTGTTTCAGACTTGTTCGCTGTAAAATCTCTCTCGCAAACAGGATCGATAAATGGAAAATTCATTAAAAGAAGCCGCCCTGCAGTTCCACGAATTCCCCGTGCCGGGCAAAATCTCCGTTACCCCAACCAAATCTCTGGCTACGTCTAAAGACTTGGCGTTGGCGTACTCTCCGGGCGTAGCCGCTCCTTGTATGGAAATCCATGCCGATCCGCAAACTGCCTATAAATACACTGCCAAAGGCAATTTGGTTGCCGTGATTTCCAACGGTACCGCAGTGTTGGGTTTGGGCAACATCGGCGCATTGGCCGGTAAACCTGTAATGGAAGGCAAAGGCGTATTGTTCAAAAAATTCGCCGGCGTTGACGTATTCGATATCGAAATCGATGAAAAAGACCCGCAAAAACTGGTAGACATCATCGCTTCTTTGGAACCGACTTTCGGCGGTATCAACCTCGAAGACATCAAAGCGCCTGAGTGCTTCTACATCGAACGCGAATTGCGCAAACGTTGCAAAATCCCTGTATTCCACGACGACCAACACGGTACCGCCATCATTACCGCTGCCGCTGTACTGAACGCTTTGCGTTATACCGGCCGTAAAATCGAGGAAGCGACCTTGGTGTGCTCCGGCGCAGGTGCCGCAGCGATTGCTTGCTTGAACCAATTGCTGGATTTGGGTCTGAAACGTGAAAACGTAACTGTCTGCGACTCCAAAGGCGTGATTTACAAAACCCGCGAAGACAAAGACCGTATGGACGAGTCCAAACAGTTCTACGCCATTGAAGATAACGGCCAACGCGTATTGGCCGATGCCGTTAAAGGTAAAGACATCTTCTTGGGTCTGTCCGGCGCAAACCTGCTGACGCCTGAAATGCTGAACACCATGAACGAAAAACCAATCGTGTTCGCCATGGCAAATCCGAATCCGGAAATCCTGCCTCCATTGGCAAAAGAAACCCGTCCGGATGTGGTCATCGGTACCGGCCGTTCAGACTTCCCGAACCAAGTGAACAACGTATTGTGCTTCCCATTCATCTTCCGTGGCGCATTGGATGTCGGCGCGACCACCATCAACGAAGAAATGAAACGCGCTTGCGTATACGCTTTGGCTGACTTGGCAATGGAAGAGGTAACTGAAGAAGTGATTGCTGCTTACGGTAAGAAATTTGAATTCGGTGCGGAATACCTGATTCCTACTCCATTCGACTCCCGCCTGTTGCCGCGCGTTGCTTCTGCTACCGCTAAAGCAGCTATGGAAATCGGCGTGGCTACCCGTCCAATCGCCGATTTGGATGCGTATGCTGCTAAACTGGCCGGTTTGAAATTGTAATCCGGTAAGTAGTATTTGATTGAAAAGGCCGTCTGAAAGTTGTATTTCAGACGGCCTTTTTGTTTACTGGGTATTTTAGAAATGGCTTAATGCAGCAATTGGAATGAAAAACACGATAAGCTGCTGATTCAACGGAGACGTGGGCATATGGATTGCTTTCTAAGATAGGTTTCTTATTTTTGAAGTATTTTGATTTTGCAGAATTTTTATGGGATTAAATACAATATTTTTGCCAGTTTTTTAGACAACATCAGGCCGTCTGAAATTGGGTTTTCAGACGGCCTGAGTTAATGAAACGGTTTATTTTTGCCAATAGGTTTTGACGTTGACGAATTCGTACAGTCCGAATTCGGATAGCTCCCGTCCGTAGCCTGAAGCTTTGACGCCGCCAAAGGGGAGGCGCAAGTCGCTGCTGGTGTGGCGGTTGATAAAGACAGAGCCTGCTTGGATTTTTTCGGCGTATTGCCATGCGTTTGCCGTGTCGGCTGTGTAGATACAGGCGCCGAGGCCGAAAGGTGTGTCATTGGCAAGTACGACGGCGTGATCAGGATTGTCGGCGCGTAAGATCATGGCAACCGGGCCGAAGACTTCTTCGTGCCAAACGCGGCAGTTGGGATTGACTTGATCCAATACCGTGGCAGGGTAAAACCAGCTTTCGCCATCAGGGATATAGCCGCCGCTCAAGCATTGCGCACCGTGTGCAACCGCATCTTGAACCTGCTCGTGTACGGTTTGACGCAAGTCTTCACGGTGAAGCGGGGCAAGGGTGGTGTTCGGATCTTTGGGGTTGCCGGTTTGCAGTTTGGTGCATTCGGCAAGGAAGAGCGGGATAAATTGATCGGCAATATCTTGGGTAACAATGATGCGTTTGGCGGCATTGCAGGATTGTCCGGCATCGCGGAAACGTGAATAGCAGGCATCGATGGCTGCGCGTTGCAGATCGGCGTCGGGCAGGATGATAAACGGATTGCTGCCGCCTAGTTCAAGGACGGTTTTTTTCAGATGTTTGCCTGCGTGAGCAGCCAGCAGGCGGCCGGTATGGGTTGAACCGGTAAATGCCATGGCATCGGTATCTTCAATGGATTTAAGCGTATCTTCATGGTTTAACCATGCGCCGATAAGCGGCAAACCTTTGGGGACGAGGCTGAAGAGGGTTTCGCTGACGCGGGCGACACTGGGCGCAGGTTTGACCGCGCAGGCATTGCCGGCACATAGGGCAGGGATGGCAAATCGTAAAATCTGCCAAACAGGATAGTTCCACGGCATGACTGCCAAAACAACGCCCAAAGGCTCGAAGCGGACTTGGCTGAGGCTGGCTTGGGTGGCGATGGTTTTATGGGCAAGTAGTTCAGGGGCAAGGCGGACGTAGTAGCGGATAAGCTCGATGGATTTGCTGATTTCGGCACGACATTCGTGCAGGCAACGGCCGACTTCTTCGCAAACCATTTCGGCGAGGCGTTCTTGGTTTTGGGTGAGGCTGTTGGCAAATTGCTGCAAGAGGGCGGTACGCTCGATAATGCTTGATTGTGCGAAGGTTTGCTGAAGGGTTTGGAGGCGGTTTAATTCGTAGGTGAACTCGATATAGCTTTGCACCGGTCTGCTGTAAATGGTTTCTCCGGTGAAAACGTGGGTGCTGTGAAACATGGTTGGCTCCTTTGTTTTTATGTTTTTATGAGGCCGTCTGAAAATGTTTCAGACGGCCTTTTATTGTGATAATTGTACTTCAAGCGACCAGTTGGGGAAAAATAGATTTTAAGCCGGCAACAATAATCTCTACGGAAATAGCAGCAAGCATCATGCCCATAATGCGGTTGAGGATGGTCAGGCCGGTCGTGCCCAAGCGTTTACTGATGCGCCCGGCAACGATCAGGATGAGATAGCAAATCAGGCTGACCAGAAAGCCGGAGATGATAATTAGGGCAATATCGCTGTAATTTTTGGCGGCAGAGGAGTAAATGATGACGGTAGAGATACCACCGGGGCCGATGGTAATCGGAATGGCAATGGGTACGACGGCAATGGCTTTTTCATTGCGGCGGACTTGTTGCGCACTTTGATGTTCTTCTGAATGGGAATCAATTTTGGGTTTGGCAGGATTATCGTTGCCGTTCATTAAGGAGATGGCAATCAGCAAAACCAGAATACCGCCGCCGACTTGGAAAGAGCCCACGCTGATACCGAGTACTTTCAACAAGATACCGCCGCCTAGCGCAAAGACGACAATCACGATGAAAACGGCTAGTGCGGCAGTACGCGCAATTCTGCGTTTTTCTTTGGTGCTGTGGTTTTGTGTCAGATCAAGATAAATTGAGAGCGCGCTGAAAGGATTAATCAGCACGAGAAATGCCACAAGCAGCTTGCCGATTTCTACACCCAGTTCCATATTATTCCTCGCTTTCAGTTAGGTCATCGTTATCCGCATTACGGCGGCGACGGTTTTTGTGTTCGTTGGCAATACCCATCAACAGGGCGAGTACCACCATGATGGAAAGCGTAGCCGTACCGCCGTAGCTGACCAAGGGGAGGGGGACGCCGACGACGGGCAAAATGCCGCTGACCATGCCCATGTTTACAAAGGCGTAGCAGAAAAAGGTCATGGTCAATGCGCCTGCTAGAGTACGGCTGTAAAGGGATTGCGCTTGCGCGGCAATCCACAATCCGCGTGCCAGAATGATAAGGTAAACCAGCAGTAAAAGGATATTGCCAATCAGTCCGAACTCTTCGCCGAATACTGCGAAAATAAAGTCAGTCGTTGATTCGGGAATATAGTCCAAATGGGTTTGCGTACCGTTGAGCCAGCCTTTACCCCATACACCACCCGAGCCGATGGCAATCATGGATTGGATGATGTGGTAGCCTGCGCCCAACGGGTCTTTGGTTGGGTCGAGCAGGGTGAGGACGCGGGTTTTCTGGTAGTCGTGCATGCCGTAGTTCCACAAGATCGGCAAAGCGGCCACAAAGGCAATAATGGCGGCAAAAATGGCCTTCCAAGGCAATCCGGCAAAGAAGATGACAAAAATGCCCGAAGCCATAATCAGCGCGGCTGTACCGAGGTCGGGCTGCTTCAAAATTAGGGCGACAGGAACAAGAATCAGCACGAGGGCGACAATATAATGTATCCATTTCAGACGGCCTTCATAGCGTTGGAAATACCACGCGACAGTCATGGGAATACCGATTTTCATGATTTCGGAAGGTTGGATACGGGTAAAGCCGAGACTCAGCCAACGGGTCGAGCCGTTGACGGTAACGCCGGCGACTTCGACGCCAATCAACAGTAATACGCCGACAATGTAAATAGGCAGGGCAACTTTGGCAGCCGTTTGCGGCTTGAATACGGCAATAATCCATAAAAGGGCAAAGCCCAAAACGGTATGGATGGTTTTGTTTTCCAATTGGCCGAACTCTTGCCCGTCTGCAGAATAGAGCAGGAACAGGCTCATGATGTAGATGGCGAGCATGGCAAAAAACAGCCAAGGGTCAATCGGGGCTGTAATGGTGGATTTGAAATTTTTCCACGCTGATGTGTTATTCATGATGAACCTCCGGCTGTGAGGCAGGGCTTGTCGGCGTCAGTCCGTAGGCAGATTGGAAAATGCTGGTAATAGGCTGATGTTTGTCCGTTGTTTCGGTTTTGGCCGAATCTGATTCAAGGCCATCTGAAAACTGTTGCGGCTTGACGTGAAGCATATAAAAATCAGTCATTTCACGGGCCAATGGCGCGGCATACGCACCCCAGCCGCCGTTTTCCAAAATAACGGCAATGGCGATTTCAGGTTTTTCCAATGGCGCAAACGAGATAAACCATGCGTGGTCGCGGTGTTGTTCGCGCAGGGCTGCGGCATTGTAGCGGCCGCCTTGTTTAATTTGTACGACTTGGGCCGTACCGGTTTTACCGCCCATCGTATAGGAGAGTCCGCCACCGATACGGTGCGCCGTACCACCCGGTTTCAATACTTTTTCCATTGCGCGTTTGACGTATTCGAAGTTGTCGGCTTTGAACGGAATTTGACGCTCAGGATTGGGGTTGATACGGGTAATTTTGCGCGCGCCGAAATCCAATATTTCTTTGACCAAATGCGGCTGATGGACAACACCGTTGTTGGCCAGAGATGCTGTCGCATGTGCCATTTGCAAAGGCGTGTAGGCATTGTAGCCTTGGCCGATACTGACGGAAACCATCTCGCCGGCGCGCCATTCTTTGGCAGTAGGGTCGGAAGATTTGGCAAAGCGTTTGGCTTTCCATTCGCGGCTGGGCAAAACGCCTGTGTATTCGCTGGGCAGGTCAATGCCGGTTTTCTGGCCGAAACCGAATTGCGCCAGATACGGAGAGGCTTTATCGATACCCATTTCGTAACCCAAACGGTAGAAGAAGGTATCTGAGGATACTTGAATGGCTTTGCTCAAGTTGGCCGAGCCGTGACCGCTGCGGACGGAGTCGCGGAAGATATGGCGGCTGCCGGGTATGCTCCATGCGCCGGGAGCGGGGACGATGGTGTTTTGAGTGATTTTGCCGCTTTCCAACAAAGCCATGCCCATAAAGGGTTTGAATGTAGAACCCGGCGGATAAAGGCCTTGGGTAACGCGGTTGATCAAAGGCTTTTTCCAATCGTCATTCAGCATTTTCCAAGTGTCGCTGTCGATGCCATCAATAAAGAGGTTGGGATCGAAGGAAGGTTTGGAAACAAATGCCAAAACAGTACCGTCTTGCGGATTGATGGCCACCAATGCGCCACGGCGGTCGCCCAAGATGCGGTCGGCTTCCTGCTGCATGCGGATATCCATGCCTAGGCGCAAGGTTTGCCCCATTTTGGACGGGACATTTTTCAATATGCGGACGATATTGCCGTAAGCGTCTTTTTCGACTTCCTGATAGCCTGGGATGCCATGAAGCTGGTGTTCGTAATATTTTTCCAAGCCTGATTTGCCGATATGCGTACTGCCGCGATAGAGGGCAGTCAGGCCTTCTTCTTCCAGAATTTCTTTGTCTTTATCGCTAATACGGCCGATGTAGCCTAAGAAATGGGAGGTCAGCTTGCCGTAAGGATATTCGCGAAATGTGCGTGAATTGACCTCTACGCCTTTGAATTCGCGCAGATGCACGGACAAACGGGCTGCCTCTTCATCGGTCAGCCTGAGCTTGAGTGGGATATTTTCAAATTTTCGATAGCTTTCGCGGTATTTTTTGAAGCGTTTTAAATCTGTCGGCGTGATATCGACGTATTTTTTCAATGCTTCAATGACATCTTCCATCTTACCTTCGATGCGGCTGGGAATAACTTCGAGCGAAAAGACTGGATAGTTTTTGGCCAAAGGAACGCCGTTGATATCGACGATTTCGCCACGTACGGGCGGAGTTGGAATCAGGGTGATGCGGTTACTCGATGCCTGACCGGAAAACTCATTGTGTTGAGTCACTTGCAAGTAAAAGAACCGCGCCAGCAAGATGGAAAAGAAGATGACAATCAGGACAAAAGCAACGAGCAGGCGCAATAAAGCGTCGGCTTGTGCAGCCTGAGCAGAAGGTTTTTTGGTATGTTGACCACCGGAAAGACGGCGTGGAAGAATCGGTTTCATCTTTTCAGTGGGAGCGGTAAATACGGGTCACAATCAGCATCAGCTGGCTGAGTATCGGCCAAAGCAATGCGCCGACAAATGGGGCAACAAAGCCTTGCAAAGTAATGACCTGATGATTGAGGAACAGACGGGCAACAGTTAAGACGGCCTGATTGAGAAGCAGCGCAGCCAAGACAGCGGCCAATTGCATAATATGGCCGTAAAGCATGATTTGGCGGCGGCGGTTTAAGATGAAATAAGTCATCACGACGTAAGACAGGGCATGTAATCCCAAAGTCGCGGCGGTTGCTGCATCGACAATCAGACCGATGGCAAAAGCCAGTCCCATGCCTGCGCGTTGCGGTTGGTGCAATGCCCAATACAGTAACATCAGTGCCGTCATTTCAGGCAGCCAGAAGAATCCGTCAAAGGAAAACGGCATAAAGTCCAGTATCATCATCACAATGAGACTGGCCGCCATGATGTGCAGCGGTACTGCACGGTAAGAATCGTCAAAATCGTTCATGAAATCAGCGTGGGGAAGAAGGGGCGGAAGAAAGTACCAAGACAAAACGGCTGCTGCGTAAAGCGGCCAAAGGCGTCAGTTGCGTATCGTAATAAGGTGTTCCCGATGCGCGAACAACCTTGCTGACGGTTGCAACGGGAATCCCCGCCGGATAAGTACCGTCCAAACCGGAAGTCAGTAGAACATCGCCAGGTTTCAAGTCCGAGCCGGTTGGGAAATAGCGTAAATCCAAACCGCTGCCATTACCGTATGCCAAATTGCGTTCACCGGTGCGGCTGACGGCTACGGGGACAATGCTTTGTCCGCTTGAGATCAGTTCAATTTCCGCGCTTTGTGTGTGGACTTGTGTCAACAGGCCGATCAAACCACTTTGATCGATGACCGCATCGCCAACTTTCAAGCCGTCTTGACTGCCCTTGCCGATAATCAGTCTTTCGGAAAGCGGATCTTTGCCATTGGAAATGACTTCCGCACCGATAACGTTGTGAATGCCTTTTTGTTGCAAACCGTATAGTTTTTTTAATTCGCGCAATTCATTGGTATTGACTTTATCCCGCTGCAAATCAATTTTCAGACGGCCATTCTCTTCCAGAAGCTGGCGGTTTTGTTCCAAAAGCTCGGATTTGGACTGGGAGAGGTCGGCAAAATATTGATAAAGTTGAACAGGTTGATTGGCCAACCATTGAACAGGATAGAGCATGGGCATTACTGCTGCACGTACAGGCTGCATCAATGAAAAGCGATAATCTGCCACTATCAGGCCGGCAGCCAGCATGATATAAACGACAAAACGAGGCAACAGCTTAGGGCCTTTTGCCTCGTCAAAGCGCAAAGAAGAGCGTTCCATAACCATTTACCTTATGGGTTTTCCGTAAATACGGTATCCCATTTGCCGATATAGTCCAAAGCCTTACCGGCACCATAGGCGACGCAGTTTAGAGGCTGATCGGCAATACCGACGGGCAGGCCGGTTGCATCGGCTAAGACGGTATCAATACCGTGCAGAAGCGCACCACCGCCGGTCAGCATAATGCCGCGGTCGGCAATGTCGCCGGCCAGTTCGGGAGGAGCCTGTTCCAAAGCCAGACGGACGGCACGGATGATTTGATTTACCGTTTCACTCAATGCTTCACGAATTTCATTTGAAGTAACCGCCAAGGATTTAGGCGTGCCTTCGGCCAGATCGCGGCCTTTAATGCGCATGGCTGTTTCGGTTTCAAAGCCCGAGGCCGAGCCGATTTGTTTCTTCAATTCTTCGGCTGTAGCTTCACCAATCAAGACACCGCGATGACGGCGCAGGTAATGGATGATGCTTTTATCGAATTCATCGCCGGCTGCGCGGACAGAAGCAGAATAGGCCATGCCGCCCAGTGAAAGAATACCGATTTCAGTCGTACCGCCGCCGATATCGACAATCATCGAACCTGCAGCATCTTCAATCGGTAAACCCGCACCCAAAGCGGCGGCCATCGGTTCTTCAATCAAATGTACACTTGCCGCGCCGGCAGCAAACGCAGAGTCCAAAATCGCTTTACGTTCCACTTGGGTAGAGCCGCCCGGAACACAGATAACCACACGAGGCGGAACCAAAGATTGTCCTTCGGTGGCTTTTTTAATCAACATACCCAGCATACGCTCAGTAATCACAAAATCGGCAATTACACCGTCTCTCATCGGGCGGACGATTTCAATATTGCGCGGCGCACGACCCTGCATTTTTTTGGCTTCCGTACCCACAGCCATAATTTTACTTTTATTGCCTGCGCCGGATTGAATCGCAACCATAGACGGCTCATCCAAAACAATCCCTTTGCCGCGTACAAAAATCAGCGTGTTGACCGTACCCAAGTCGATGGCAATATCATTAGAGAGGAAACGAGATAAAAGACGAAACATAGGATTCCTGAAATTCCGGCCCAGCCCGGATGTGTTTAGCATTATTTAAAATAAGAAAAACAGGTACACGGTTTTAGACGGATAAATGCGCCCTTAAAAGGCCGTCTGAATCAAAACACCATGCCAACCTGTTTGGTTTTCGGTTATAATTCTTCGCTTCATAGAAGACGAAATGCAATGATACCCCAAACCCAAGAGGCATTGCTATCAGACAAGGATTTTTTATGGCTTTAAGCTTAAATGATGTGGAAAAAATCGCAAAACTCTCGCGCCTCACTTTAACGGACGAAGAAAAAAATAAAACGCTTGCCGAGTTGAACGACATTTTCGCCATGGTTGAAAACATGCAAAGCGTCAATACCGACGGCATCGAACCTATGGCGCATCCGTACGAAGCCGCTTTGCGCCTGCGCGAAGATAAAGTGACTGAAACCGATCACACTGCCGAATATCAGGCTGTTGCCCCAGAAGTGCGCAACCGCCTGTATATCGTTCCTCAAGTGATTGAAGAATAAGGTTTCAGACGGCCTTTGCTTATCGGCAAGCCCCTATTGCAAGGCCGTCTGAAAGGATATTCTGTTCAGACGGCCCGATTTATTGATTTAAACGGATGTTTTCAATATCTGTTTTGAAAGCAAAAACTGTTTTATAGAAAGTACGGCACAATGACCGCTTACACGCTCAAACAAGCCAGCAGCCTGCTGCAATCCAAACAAATTTCCGCAGTCGAATTGGCGAACGAATATTTGGCCGCTATTGCTGCGAAAAACCCTGCCATCAACGGCTATGTTACCATCGACCAAGATAAGACCCTTGCTGAGGCCAAAGCAGCCGATGTGCGTATAGCAGCCGGTAATGCAACGGCTTTGACCGGTGTACCGGTTGCTTACAAAGATATTTTCTGCCAAACAGGTTGGCGCAGTGCATGCAGCTCCAAAATGTTGGATAACTTTGTTTCTCCTTATACTGCCACTGTGGTGCAAAACCTGTTGGATGTCGGCATGGTCACTCTTGGCCGTACCAATATGGACGAATTTGCCATGGGTTCGACCAATGAGACTTCATTCTACGGCGCAACCAAAAACCCGTGGAACCTTGAACATGTTCCCGGTGGTTCGTCAGGCGGTTCGGCTGCCGTGATTGCAGCGCGTTTGGCGCCTGTTGCCTTGGGTTCGGATACCGGCGGTTCTATCCGCCAGCCAGCGTCGCATTGCGGTATTACCGGCATCAAGCCGACTTACGGTACGGTTTCACGTTTCGGTATGGTTGCTTATGCTTCCAGCTTTGACCAAGCCGGCCCTATGGCGCAAACGGCCGAAGACTGTGCGATTTTGTTGAACGCCATGGCCAGCTTTGACGAGCGCGATTCCACCAGTTTGGAGCGCGACAAAGAAGACTACACCCGTGATTTGGACAAGCCGCTCAAAGGTTTGAAAATCGGTTTGCCTAAAGAATATTTCGGCGAAGGCGCAGATGCCGATGTTCAGACGGCCTTACAAAGCGTTATCGATTTGCTCAAAGCCCAAGGCGCAGAGACTGTTGAAGTTTCCCTGCCGCAAACATCATTGTCGATTCCTGCTTATTACGTTCTCGCCTCTGCGGAAGCAAGTACCAACTTGTCCCGTTTCGATGGCGTACGTTATGGCCACCGTGCAGCACAATTTGGCGATTTGGAAGAAATGTACAGCAATACTCGTGCCGAAGGTTTCGGTGGCGAGGTCAAACGCCGTATCATGATTGGTACTTATGTATTGAGTCATGGTTACTATGATGCTTATTATCTGAAAGCGCAAAAACTGCGTCGTCTGGTTGCCAATGATTTTCAGACGGCCTTTGGTCAATGTGATTTTATTCTTGCGCCGACTGCGCCGACTGCCGCGCCGAAACTCGGTAGCGACATCCACGACCCTGTCCAAATGTACTTGTCCGATATTTACACCATCGCCGTGAATCTTGCCGGTTTGCCTGCACTGACTCTGCCTGCCGGTTTCAGCGCAAACGGCCTGCCGGTTGGTGTGCAATTTATCGGCAACTATTTCTCCGAAGCCAAAATTTTGGGTGCCGCACATCAAGTTCAGCTGAACAGCGATTGGCACACCAAAGCGCCGGAATAATGTTTTAGGGCCTTGATGATTCAAGGCCGTCTGAAAATAAACCATATAAAAGCGCCTGAATGTATTGAGGTGCTGCATATTGTAGATATTTAAAAACATGACAGCCACCGACTTCATTCAAATCATTGGGACAGCTGCGTTTGCCATTTCAGGCTATTTGGTCGGCTACAACAAGCGGTTGGATGTGCTCGGTGTCGTCATTACTGCGTTACTGACGGCTGTCGGCGGCGGCATGATACGCGATGGCTTGGTTGGCCGGATTCCGCAAGTGTTTTTGCAAACCGATGCGCTGATTGTTGTGTTTGCTACGCTTGCCATCGCATGGTTAATAAGGGTGCAACGTTATCGCAGCACCTATTTGGCCGCTGCTTTTATTATTGCCGATGCCATCGGTTTGGCAGCGTTCAGCATTACCGGTGCACAAATCGGTATGGCCTTGCAGCTTAATCTGTTTGGCGTTATTTCTTTGGCTTTTGTGACTGCCGTTGGTGGCGGTATTGCGCGCGATATTTTGGTCAATGATGTGCCGATGATTTTGCGCACCGACCTTTACGGCAGCGTAGCCATTTTGATTGGCGGACTGATTTATCTGTTCGGGCATTTGGGCTGGATTAATATCTTTACGTTAAACCTGCTCTTTGCTGGCGGATTGTTGTTTCGCCTGACTGCATACCGTTTCCATTGGCAACTGCCCGGTTTCCAACGCCGCAGGAAATAAACTTATCTTACAGACGGCCTATTATGTTTTTTATTCAGGCCGTCTGAAAAACGAATCACTCATTTAACCGATTAACTTTTTTTCGACAGAAAGACCCTTATGACTTGGGAAACCGTAATCGGACTGGAAATCCACGTCCAACTCAACACCCAATCCAAAATCTTCAGCGGCGCATCCACTGCATTCGGTGCCGAGCCTAATGCCCACGCCAGCGTGGTTGAGTGTGCGTTGCCGGGCGTATTGCCGGTAATGAACCGCGAAGTCGTCGAAAAAGCCATCAAACTCGGTTTGGCTTTGGATGCGAAAATTAATCAGAAAAACGTGTTCGACCGTAAAAACTATTTTTATCCTGATTTGCCGAAAGGTTATCAAATCAGCCAGTTGGATTTGCCGATTGTTGAGCACGGCAAGCTGGAAATCGTAGTAGGCGATGAGGTTAAAACCATCAATGTTACCCGTGCGCACATGGAAGAAGATGCGGGTAAATCCGTACATGAAGGTTTGAACGGTGCTACCGGTATCGACTTGAACCGTGCCGGTACGCCTTTGTTGGAAGTTGTCTCCGAGCCTGAAATGCGTTCTGCAGCCGAAGCCGTGGCATACGCTAAAGCATTGCACGGTTTGGTGACTTGGCTGGATATTTGCGACGGCAATATGGCGGAAGGCTCGTTCCGTGTCGATGCCAACGTTTCTGTACGTCCAAAAGGTCAGGCAGAGTTCGGTACGCGCCGTGAAATTAAAAATCTCAACTCTTTCCGCTTCTTGGAACAAGCCATCAATTATGAAGTGGAAGCGCAAATTGAAATCTTGGAAGACGGCGGTAAAGTACAGCAGGCAACCATGTTGTTTGACCCTGAAAAAGGCGAAACCCGTGTGATGCGTTTGAAAGAAGATGCGCACGATTACCGCTATTTCCCAGATCCGGATTTGCTGCCGGTCATTATTTCAGACGGCCAGTTGCAAAAAGCCAAAGAGCAAATGCCTGAATTGCCGCATGAAATGGCGGCGCGTTTTGTTGCCGATTACGGCGTGTCTGACTATGATGCGCGCCTGTTAACTGCCAGCCGTGCTCAAGCTGCCTATTTTGAAGAAGCAGCCAAGGCTTGCGGCCAAGGTAAATTAACGGCGAACTGGATGAACGGCGAGCTTGCCGCCACCTTGAACAAAGAAGGCTTGGAATTGGCTGAAAGCCCTATTACAGCTCCACGCCTTGCCGAGTTGGTTGCTAAAGTTGCAGATGGAACATTAAGCAGCAAACTGGCGAAAAAAGCTTTTGAAGCAATGTGGGCCGAGCCTGAAGCAGGTATTGCAGAAATCATCGAGAAACATGGTTTGCAACAAATTACTGACACTGGTGCAATTGAAGCGATGGTGGATGAAGTGTTGGCAAATAATGCGAAAGCCATTGAGCAATTCCGTTCCGGTAATGAGAAAGCCCTGAATGCGATTGTCGGCCAAGTGATGAAAGCAAGTAAAGGCAAGGCTAATCCGGCTCAAGTTCAAGAGTTGATTAAAGCTAAATTAGCTTGATAGATAGGACAGGCCGTCTGAAAAATAGGTCTTATTTTTCAGACGGCCTTTATTTTTGATTCTAAAATTATTCTAAATGCCATGACACATACTATTACCTTATCAGATGAAATCACATTTACGGCAAACGAGGATGAAACCGTTCTTGCTGCCGCGACCCGTCAGAATTTAAATTTGCCTCATTCTTGTAAAAGTGGCGCCTGCGGACAATGTAAGGCCGAGTTGATGAGTGGCGAATTTGAAATGGGCAAGCATATTGATAAAGCCATCAGTGAAGAAGAAAAAGCGCAGGGCAAAGTGTTATTGTGTTGCACTACCGCGAAGAGCGACCTCAAAATCAATGTGCCGGGGTTTAATCCGAATGCTTTGCCGGTGCGCACTTTGCCTGTACGCATTGAAACGATTGAAATCAAACATGATGTTGCTTTGTTGCGATTGGCTTTGCCTAAAGCGCCGTCATTTGCATTTTATGCCGGACAATATATTGATTTGCTGCTTCCCAGCAATATCAGCCGCAGCTATTCAATCGCCAATTCGCCTGATCAAGAAGGCATTTTGGAATTGCATATCCGCAAACGTGAAAACGGCATATGCTCAGAAATGATTTTTGGTGCCGAGCCTAAAATCAAAGAAAAAGGCATTGTCCGCGTTAAAGGCCCATTGGGTACGTTTACTTTGCAAAAGGACAGCGATAAACCGATTGTTTTGTTGGCAACCGGTACAGGTTATGCCCCTATTCGCAGTATTTTGCTTGATTTGATTCGTCAGAATAGCGAACGTCAGGTTCATTTTTACTGGGGGGCACGTCAGCAGGAAGATTTGTACGCATTGGAAGAAGCAGAAGCATTAATAGGCCGTCTGAAAAATGCGAAATTCTCGCCTGTTCTTTCTAAGCCTGATTCCGATTGGAAAGGGGAGAATGGGTACGTGCAAAATATTGCCGCACAAAATTATCCTGATTTGAGTCAATATGAAGTTTATGCTTGCGGGTCACCAGCCATGACGGAGAGTGCGCAAAGTTTGCTGACTCAAAAATGTGCTTTACCGGAAGATGCCTTCTTCTGTGATGCTTTTTCACCGGCATAGTGATGTTTATACAGGATTTATATGTTTGAATGCAGCTGTTAAGAGTAAAATTTGATGGCAATTTGTTTGAGAAAGAGTGTGTTTTTGCATACTCTTTTTTCTATGTGGTAGTTATTGCATAGATGTTTATGTCTTGAAGAGATGACTATTTTGTTATCAAAAATTGAATTTATTATTTATCATAAAGAAAAAGGCCGTCTGAATATTTCAGACGGCCTTTGTTTTGAAGCAAGTATTAGCTACCAATCAGTTTCAAACGTTGACCAGGGGTCACCGTACGTGTATTGCGGTTCCAACGGCGGATATCGTTAATATCAACATTGAAACGGCTGGCGATGGTGTTCAGGGTATCGCCTTTGCGTACAGTGTAGGAAACGTTTTGAACCGGGTTGCTGCGGACTTTTGCCGGAGCAGCTGTAACACGGAGGATTTGGCCTTTTTTGATATTGTTGCCTTTGATGTTGTTGGCAATAATCAAATCGGCTACGCTCAGGTTATAGCGTTTGGAGATGTTAAACAATGTATCGCCATCTGCCACACGGTGTGTGCCTGCTGTAAGTGCAGCGGTTTGTGTGTTTTGTTGGCCATTTACACGAGCAAGACGTGCATTGATGCGTTGTTGTTGTTTAGCGGTATTGGCTGCGATACGTTCTGTACGAGCGTTTTCAGCAGTAACAACAGTTTGAACTTGTTTGGCTTCAGAAGTCGCTTCAGCAACAGTCGCTGCAGGTTCCTCCGCAGGTTGGCTTTGTACCAAAGCCATCAGGTCATCATGCTCTTCTTGAACCGGAGCAACAGCAACAGATTCAACTGCTGGAGTAGGGGCTACATCGTTTGCGGCAACAGTCGGTGCAGTCAAGTCGGCAGGGATAGCTGCTTTTGGTGCTTCTGCAACATTTGTGGCAGCAGGCTCAGCAGTAGTATGGGTCATGGCTACAATAGGGGCGGCTACTTCCGCATTTGCAACTTGAGGTTGTGCTTTAGTTTCTGTTACCGCTACGGAAGTAACGTTTTCAGTTTTGCTGCGTGCAATAAAGTCAACCGGTTTGCTGGACTGTGGAACAACAGGAGCAACAATATTGGTCACGGTATTTTGAGCGACTTTAACCGGTTCTGCTACGCTTGAAGCAATAATTGGAGACATAGCCGGCATATTGGATTGGTAAGTATCCGGAGTATTGTCTTTGTCGATAAAGTTAATAATGTCTTGATTTTGGGTAGCTGAGTTTTTAGCCACCAAAATGCTGCGGCCTTCAGAAATGGCGCTACCGCTCAGGCCATTGAGGCGTTTGAGTTCGGCTACGCTCATGCCGGTATCGTTGGCGATGGCATTCAGTTTTTTATTGCCCAAAGAAGTATAGATATCCCAAGACATCAGGGTATCTGGATTGGCATTGCGGTAGTTCTTTTCAAATGCAGAAACCGCAGAAACCGGCAACAACAGACGACGGTTGTTTTTAGGGATAAATACCGGGGCATTGAAACCTGGGTTGAGTGCCAACAGTTCGCTTTCGCTGATGTTTGCAAAGCGAGCGATTGTGCTGTTATCGATAGGTTTGTCGATGCTGACAGATTTGAAATACGGCTGATTGCTGATTTCGCTGATATTCATACCGAAGGTTTGCGGATTGGCAACGATATTACGGACAGCCAAGAGTTTTGGAACGTAGTTGCGTGTTTCGTTCGGCATACGCAGGTTTTCGTATGTCGGCTCCAAACCTTGCGCGCGGGCACGGTTTACGGCGCGACCGACGTTACCTTCACCCCAGTTGTAAGCGGCAAGGGCCAAAGACCAGTCGCCGAACATACCGTGCAAGTATTGCAGGTAGTTCAATGCAGCATCGGTAGCGGCGTAAATATCGTGGCGGCCGTCATACAAAGGTGTTTTTTCCAAGCCGAAGTGGCGGCCGGTAGCCGGCATAAATTGCCATAGGCCGGATGCGCCGACGTGTGATTTGGCTTTGGTTACGAATGCGCTTTCAATGAAAGGCAACAAAGCAATTTCGGCGGGCATATTGCGTTTTTTAACTTCATTGGCAATATGGTACATATAAGGTTTGCTGCGGGAGATGGTGCGGTCGAAATATGCGCTGTTTGCAGCAAATTTGTTTTCATGGCGGCGAACCAGTTCTGTGTTGACTTCGTTGATGCGGAAGTCTTTACGCAACGATGCCCATAAGCTACCGGAACCGAAGGTTTGTGCTTTGGCTTGGTCGAGCAGGGCGGAGTTGAGGCGCATCATGGCCATGCCGACTTGGTTGGGCGTAGCGTTTTGCGCATAGGCTGTGGCGGAAACCGCCGACAGGCTTGAAACGGTCAGAGCGATGGTTTTTAGTTTTGCCATAGTAAATAAAGTTATCAAATATATAATAAAATTTCGTCTTTTTGATAGTATCGTTTCAGCATTTAAACGTCAAGTCGAGCAGGGAATTTGCTTGTGTGATGTGGCTGTGGTGTTAAAATTCTGTCACACAAGTCGGGATGCATAGGGGAGCATTTAATGGAAACTTTTTTTATGCAAATGCCAATGGGACAATATCTCGCTCAAAAAGAGGCGGATTTTTTCAGACAGCATTTGCAGTATTTGAATAGGCAGGTGGCGGTTCAATTGGGCGGTATATGGCAGAGGCCGTCTGAAAATATGATTGTGGTGCCTCGCGATGTATGGATGGATGCTGAAATGTTGGCATTTGAAACGCATTCCGTGGATGTGTTATTGATGCCTCATCTTTTGGAAGTTTCATCTGCAGATTTGGTGTTGCAAGAGGCGTTTAGGATATTAAAACCTGAAGGCAGGTTGATTTTGACGGGGTTCAACCCTAAATCTTTGTGGGGATTGAGCTCGTGGTTTGATGGGGAAAAGCTGCCTTTAAAATCTCAATGCTTGGCTCTGGCTGAGTTGAAACGAAAAATTGCGGATATTGGTTTTGAAATAGAATATGGGCAGTTTATGGATTATCTGCCTGCTGTGAATTCGCCTTCTGCTTTGAAGTTTTGGCGGTTTATGGAAAAGGCAGGGGATAGGTGGTGGCCGCAGTGTGCAGCGGTTTATGGGATGGTGTTAACGAAACATTTGATTGGTGTCCATCCTTTGCCTGAATTGGAATCTGCATTTGATGGCAATACGGTTGCTTTAAGTACGGCACGTTTGGCCGAATAGTTTTCAGACGGCCTGTATATTAATGATGAATTTGGAGAAGAACGATGCCTGAATTACCTGAAGTGGAAACGACTTTACGCGGAATCGCGCCTCATATTGATGGCAAGAAGATAGAAAAAGTCATTATTCGCCAGTTTAAATTGAGATGGCTTATTCATCCAAACTTGGCGCAAATTTTGGCCGGGCGCAAAGTTTTGGCATGCAGTCGGCGTGCGAAGTATTTGATTATTACTTTTGAAACGGGTATTTTACTTATTCATTTGGGTATGTCCGGCAGTTTGCGGATTTTTACCGCCGATGATGAGCGTATCGCCACGCCGGATAAACATGATCATTTGGATTTTGTATTTAATGACGGTACCGTATTGCGTTATCACGACCCGCGTAAATTTGGTGCGGTATTGTGGTATGAGGGTATTGCCGAGCATCATCCGCTGTTGGAAAAACTGGGGCCGGAGCCGCTCTCGGACGATTTTGATGCAAATTACCTGTATCAGAAATTGAAAACGCAGAAGCGTGCGGTCAAATTGGCGCTGATGGATAATGCGGTGGTGGTTGGCGTTGGCAATATTTATGCGAATGAAAGTCTGTTTAAGGCAGGTATTTCGCCATTGCGTCCGGCAAATAAGCTGACCAAGAAAGAATGCGCATCATTGGTGGAAACCATTAAAGCGATTCTGCTGAGGGCGATTGAAACGGGCGGTAGTACGCTGCGGGACTTTGTCAATAGCGATGGCAAAAGCGGCTATTTCCAGCAGGAATATACGGTCTATGGCCGCCACAATGAGCCTTGTGTCCAATGTGGTGGGTTGATTTTTAAAGAAACTTTGGGGCAGCGTGGAACATTTTATTGTCCAAATTGCCAGAAATAGTTTCAGACGGCCTTAAATGTCAGAGGCCGTCTGAAAATAATGAACACAATACAGAAGAAATTTTATGTCTAAACAAAAAGCTCCTTTTTTTAAACGTCTGAGCCGACTTTGCCGTTTGGCAACTTGGTTATTCAGAACCGGCCGGGATTTGCGTGCCATCGATGGCAATAATGCAGAGGAACGCAATCACGCTGTGGTTGTTTTGGGAAAAGGTGCGTTGGACGCTTTGGATATTGAATTGGAAATCGGCGTACCGCCTCAAGGAAATGTGAGCGGTACTTTGGTGGTGGCCAACCATGTGTCTTGGTTGGATATTTTTGCCATGAGTGCCGTTTATCCGAGCAGTTTTATTGCTAAACAGGAAATCAGCGGTTGGCCGGTTTTGGGGAAAATGGGTAAAAATGCCGGTACGGTGTTTATCAACCGCAATTCCCGCCGTGATGTCGAGCCGATTAATCAGGCGATTTGTGCGGCATTGAAAGCAGGGCAGAATGTAAGTTTTTTCCCCGAGGCGCGCACTTCTTCCGGCTTGGGTATTTTGCCGTTTAAAGCAGCCCTGTTTCAATCGGCTATTGATGCGAAAGCGCCGATTCAGGCGGTAACCTTACGCTATTATGATGGCGAAGGACAACGGACGGATTTGCCATCCTATGCGGAGGTAAACCTGTTTCAATCTTTATGGCGTATTGTTTCGATGAAGAAAATCCGTATCCGTTTGGATTTCTCGCCTCAATACAAACCGACAGATATGCCGGATAAAGACCGCTATGCTTTGAAGGATATTGCGGAAACAGCCATCGGCGAAATTGTGGCTTCGGATTCGCCCGTTCAGCCCTTACCTAAAAAATAATTTCAGTCAGGTACTTGTTTTATTTCAGACAGCCTTCATTTAAAGAAACAGCTGTTTTCGGTTTAATTGAATTGATAGTTTGATGTAATTAATATTATTTGAACTATAAATTATACAAATCGATAGGCCTGCATTAGAATGCAAGCATTGATTCATTTCTCAAACCCGAATTTTTAAGGAGCTTAAAAATGGCTTTGCAAGATCGTACCGGTCAAAAAGTACCTTCCGTAGTATTCCGCACTCGTGTCGGCGACACTTGGAAAGATGTTTCTACTGATGATTTGTTCAAAGGCAAAAAAGTAGTCGTGTTCTCTCTGCCTGGCGCATTTACTCCAACTTGCTCTTCTTCTCACCTGCCACGCTACAACGAATTGTTTGGTGCGTTCAAAGAAAACGGTGTTGACGCAATCTACTGCGTATCTGTAAACGACACTTTCGTAATGAACGCTTGGGCTGCTGAAGAAGAAGCCGACAACATCTACATGATCCCTGATGGCAACGGTGAATTCACTGAAGGCATGGGCATGTTGGTTGACAAAGAAGACTTGGGCTTCGGTAAACGCTCTTGGCGTTACTCCATGCTGGTTAACGACGGCGTGGTTGAAAAAATGTTTATCGAACCTGAAGAACCAGGCGATCCTTTCAAAGTGTCTGACGCTGACACTATGTTGAAATACATTGCTCCTGACTGGAAAGCTCAAGAGTCTGTTGCCATCTTCACCAAACCTGGCTGCCAGTTCTGTGCTAAAGCTAAAAAAGCTCTGCAAGACAAAGGCTTGTCTTACGAAGAAATAGTATTGGGCAAAGATGCAACTGTTACTTCCGTACGCGCTATTACCGGCAAGATGACTGCTCCTCAAGTATTCATCGGCGGTAAATACATCGGCGGTAGCGAAGACTTGGAAGCTTACTTGGCTAAAAACTAATTGCCTGTATGCTTGAGACGGCTTGAAAAGGCCGGCTGAAAGACCAAATATAGAGTTATTCAGACGACGTTTGCAAATCGGCGTTCTGAATAACTCTATATTTACAAGTAGAATTTGAGATTATTGTTTTAAATCGATATTTAGATATTTGCTATTGATTTTTAAATTTTGATAGTTTATGAAGTTTAGGCCGTCTGAAAACGGATAACCTGATGGCAATATCGGTTTGGATATAGACAGTAAGGATAAAATATGAAAAAAATTCAAGCAGATGTGGTAGTACTGGGTGGCGGTACAGCCGGTATGGGTGCATTTCGCAATGCCCGACTTCATACAGACAATGTTTACCTGATTGAAAACAATGTATTCGGAACAACTTGTGCGCGTGTCGGCTGTATGCCGTCCAAATTGCTGATTGCAGCTGCGGAAGCGCGCCATCATGCTCTGCATACCGATCCGTTTGGCGTGCATTTGGATAAAGACAGCATCGTCGTCAACGGCGAAGAAGTCATGCAACGCGTTAAATCCGAACGCGACCGTTTCGTCGGTTTTGTAGTCAGCGATGTAGAAGAGTGGCCTGCCGACAAGCGCATTATGGGTACGGCAAAATTTGTTGACGAACACACCGTCCAAATCGATGACCACACTCAAATTACTGCAAAAAGTTTTGTGATTGCCACAGGTTCGCGCCCTGTGATTTTCCCTCAGTGGGAAGTTTTGGGCGATCGCTTGATTGTGAACGATGATGTTTTCTCTTGGGATACTTTGCCTAAAAGCGTAGCCGTGTTCGGCCCCGGCGTTATCGGCTTAGAGTTGGGTCAGGCTTTGCACCGTTTGGGCGTGAAAGTTGAGATTTTCGGCGTAGGCGGAGCCATCGGCGGTATTTCCGACCCTGTTGTTGCTGAAGAAGCCAAAGCTGTTTTTGGCGAAGAGCTGACTTTGCATTTGGACGCCAAAACCGAAGTCAAATTGGACGCAGAAGGCAATGTTGAAGTTCATTGGGAACAAGATGGCGAAAAAGGTGTGTTCCATGCCGAATATGCTTTGGCTGCCGTCGGCCGCCGTCCAAATGTGGACAATATCGGTTTGGAAAACCTGAATATCGAAAAAGATGCGCGTGGTGTGCCTGTTGCCGATCCGCTGACCATGCAAACCAGCATTCCGCATATCTTTATCGCCGGCGATGCGTCCAATCAATTGCCTCTGCTGCATGAAGCTTCCGACCAAGGCAAAATTGCCGGTCACAATGCCGCTATTTTCCCGAATATTGAGGGCGGCTTGCGCCGTAGCGTAATCGGCGTGGTATTCACCAGTCCGCAAATTGCCACTATCGGCTTGAAATACGCGCAAGTTGCGGCGAAATATCAGCCTGATGAGTTTGTAATCGGCGAAGTTTCCTTCCGAAACCAAGGCCGCAGCCGCGTTATGTTGGTAAACAAAGGTCATATGCGTTTGTATGCTGAGAAAGCGACCGGCCGTTTCATTGGTGCGGAAGTTGTCGGCCCTGCTGCCGAACATTTGGCACACTTGATGGCTTGGGCGCATCAAATGAAGATGACGATTCCGCAAATGCTGGATATGCCGTTCTACCATCCGGTTATCGAGGAAGGTCTGCGTACTGCATTGCGTGATGCCGATGCAAAATTGAAACAGGCTTGATTATTTGATGGAATAAAGGCCGTCTGAAACTCATAATGAGGTTTCAGACGGCCTTTTTTATGCTGTGAAGTTGTTAAATCAATTCTAAATCCGGACCGGCATTTTGCGCACGACGGCTTCGTAATTGAATGTCTAAGCGCAAGTCATGGGCGGAGTCGGCATTTTTAATGGCGTCTTGATAGCTGATATCGCCGTTTTCATACAAATCATATAAGGCTTGGTCAAAAGTAATCATGCCCATGCCGGTTGATTTTTTCATCATTTCTTTGATGTTGTGGACTTCACCTTTTCGAATCAAGTCGGCAATAATGGGCGAATTGAGCAAAACCTCGACAGCCGCTACGCGTCCCCGTCCGCCTTCACGGGGAATCAGGCGTTGCGAAATAAAGGCTTGCAGGTTGAGCGATAAATCGGTTAGCAACTGGTTACGGCGCTCTTCGGGGAAGAAGTTGATGATGCGGTCCAGCGCTTGGTTGGTACTGTTGGCGTGCAGTGTCGCCATACACAAATGGCCGGTTTCCGCGAAGGAAATGGCGTAGTCCATGGTCTCGCGGTCGCGGATTTCACCAATCAAGATAACATCCGGTGCTTGGCGCAGGGTATTTTTCAATGCAATCGGCCAATTTTCTGTATCTACACCGATTTCACGTTGGGTGATGATGCAGTTTTTGTGTTGGTGGATAAACTCAATCGGGTCTTCGATGGTAATAATGTGGTCGAAGCTGTTTTCGTTTCGATAGTCGATAAGGGAGGCGAGGGAAGTGGACTTGCCCGAACCTGTACCGCCGACAAAAATAATCAGGCCGCGTTTTCTGAGGGCAATGTCTTTCAGAATCGGTGGCAGATTGAGCGTTTCAAATTTAGGGATATTGCTGGTAATGGAGCGGAATACCAAAGCAGTTGCACCGCGTTGAACCATTGCATTGACACGGAAGCGGCTGGTATCGGGCAGGCTGATGGCGAAGTTGCATTCGTTGGTGGAAGAAAATTCTTCGATCTGTTTGGAAGACATAATCGAAAAAGCGATTTCCATACATTTTTCAGCGCTTAACGGCTCATCGGTCAGCCGTATGATTTTGCCGTCCACTTTCATGGCCGGCGGGAAGTTGGTGGTAATGAAAAGGTCGGAGCCTTTGTATTTGCTCATATGGCGTAGCCAAGCGAACAATTCTTCTTTTGCGCCCGGAGTATTTTCGTCAAACATAAGAATTCAGATAGTTAATATTAAGTTATTTTATTGAAAATAATTATAACAGAAGCAATCATTATTTGCTGTTTTGCCCACTAGAGTGGCTATCTGTTTTAAATTGAGTGTCGTGCTGGGAATATAGCAGATTTTTCAGTATCCCTGTGATTTTAAATTCTGCTGTTATAATGTTGCCCGATTAGTGAATGGAAAGGTGGTAACGAGATGTCAGTACAAACAATTGCCGTGGTCGGCGCAATGGAGCAGGAAATTGAGCTTTTGCGTGAAAGCATGGCCAATGTCAAGCATGTGTCCTTCGGTAAATTCTCGGCATATGAAGGCGAATTGGCCGGAAAACGCATGGTATTGGTTTTGAGTGGTATCGGTAAGGTTAATGCAGCGGTTTCGACTTCTTGGGTCATTCATCAGTTTGCACCGGATTGTGTCATCAATACCGGCAGTGCAGGCGGTTTGGGCAAAGGGCTGAAGGTTGGCGATGTGGTCATCGGCGAAACTATGGCGCATCATGATGTTGATGTAACGGCTTTTGGTTATGTTTGGGGACAAGTACCGCAACTTCCTGCGGTGTTTGCATCGGATGAAAACTTGATTCGCCAAGCAGAAAAGGCAGCTCAAGTGTTTGAAGGTGCAGCCGTAACGCAAGGTCTGATTGTCAGTGGCGACCGTTTTGTACACAGCAGCGAAGGTGTCACAGAAATTCGCAGTCATTTCCCAGAAGTCAAAGCAGTAGAAATGGAAGCTGCGGCGATTGCGCAGACCTGTCACCAGTTGGAAGTGCCGTTTGTGATTATTCGTGCCGTATCCGATTCGGCAGATGAGAAAGCGGACATCAGCTTTGAAGAGTTTTTGAAAACGGCGGCCGTCAGCTCGGCGAAGATGGTGACCGAGATTGTCAAATCGCTATAAAATCATGCAAAAGCGTTGAATTTCCGTTAGAATACGGAACGATTCAACCTTATTCTAAGGCCGTCTGAAAACCGAATCCCTGTTTTTTCAGACGGCCTTTCAGCCTTTAATTGCATTTATCTTAATAACAATATGAAAAACATACGGAATTTCTCCATTATTGCCCACATCGACCACGGTAAATCGACGCTTGCCGACCGTTTTATCCAATACTGCGGCGGTTTGGATTTGCGCGAAATGAGCACGCAGGTGCTCGATTCCATGGACATCGAAAAAGAGCGCGGCATTACTATTAAAGCGCAAACCGCCGCACTCAACTATAAAGCACGTGACGGGCAGGTGTATCAGCTCAATCTAATTGATACTCCAGGACACGTCGACTTCTCTTACGAAGTATCACGTTCGCTGTCGGCTTGTGAAGGCGCGCTTTTGGTGGTTGACGCGTCTCAAGGTGTAGAAGCGCAAACCGTGGCGAACTGCTATACCGCGATTGATTTGGGCGTGGAGGTTGTGCCTGTTTTGAATAAAATCGACTTGCCTGCCGCAGAACCCGAGCGCGTGGAGCAGGAAATCGAAGACATTATCGGTATTGATGCCATTGGTGCAGTGCAATGTTCTGCAAAAAGCGGCATTGGTGTGGAAGATGTTTTGGAAGAAATCGTTGCCAAAATCCCTGCGCCGACCGGCGATGAAAATGCGCCGTTGCAAGCGGTTATTGTCGATTCGTGGTTTGACAACTACGTCGGCGTGGTCATGTTGATTCGTGTGAAAAACGGCACCATCAAGCTGAAAGACAAAGTACGCTTTATGAGCACCAAGGCGGAAACGCAGGTTGAGCAGCTGGGCGTATTTACACCAAAATCAGTTCAAAAACAAGGACTCAAAGCCGGAGAAGTAGGCTTTTTGATTACCGGCGTGAAAGAATTGGGACAGGCGAAAGTTGGCGATACGGTTACTTTGGTTGCCAACCCTGCTTCTGAGCCGCTGTCCGGCTTCCAAGAAGTACAAAGCCAAGTATTTGCAGGACTTTATCCCGTAGAAAGCCACGACTACGAAGCCTTGCGCGATGCTTTGGAAAAATTGCAGCTTAACGATGCTTCGTTGAAATTTGAGCCTGAGGTTTCCCAAGCATTGGGCTTCGGCTTCCGTTGCGGCTTCTTGGGCCTGTTGCACTTGGAAATCGTTCAGGAACGTTTGGAGCGCGAGTTCGACATGGACTTGATTACCACTGCGCCAACAGTGGTTTATGAAGTCGTGTTGAAAAACGGCGAGAAAATCGAAGTTGAAAACCCGTCCAAACTGCCTGAAATTAGCACTATCGAAACCATTCTTGAGCCGATTATCACTGCGACCATTCTTGTGCCGCAGGAATATGTCGGCAACGTCATGACTTTGTGTAACCAAAAGCGCGGCGTTCAGGTCAATATGCAATACATGGGCCGCCAAGTCATGCTGACTTATGATTTGCCGATGAACGAAGTCGTAATGGATTTCTTCGACAAGCTCAAATCGACTTCGCGCGGCTATGCTTCGTTGGACTACCATTTCAAAGAGTTCCAACCGTCTGATTTGATTAAGCTCGACATTATGGTCAACGGCGAAAAAGTCGATGCATTGAGCCTGATTGTGCACCGTCAAAGCGCCGTTCACCGCGGTCGAGAGCTGGCATCAAAAATGCGCGAACTGATTCCGCGCCAAATGTTCGACATCGCCGTCCAAGCCGCCATCGGCAGCCAGATTATCGCCCGCGAAAACGTCAAAGCCCTGCGTAAAAACGTTTTGGCGAAATGTTACGGCGGCGATATTACGCGTAAGAAAAAACTTCTTGAAAAACAAAAAGCAGGTAAGCGCCGCATGAAACAAGTGGGCAATGTGGAAATCCCGCAAAGCGCATTCTTGGCGATTCTGCAAGTGAGTGATAAATAATGAGTATAAATCTGACTTTAGGCGCAATCGTTGTACTGCTGGCCGGCTTGGTTCTCAACTTCAAAAGCAGCAAAGAGCGTCAGGAAAACGGCGAATGGAGCTCCGGCCTGCAATGGAGTTATCTCTTGTGCATGGTCGGCGTATTCGGCATTTTGTCCGAATTTATGAGCTTTACCGCCGTATTGCTGGTGTTTGTCGTGTTCACCGGTATTGTTTGGGCAATCCATAAAGGCCGTCTGAAAAAAAGTGAAACCGGCGAAGACAATGCACATTTTACCGACTACATGGGCGGCTTTTTTCCCATCATCTTGGTTATCTTTGTATTGCGCAGCTTTATTGCTGAACCGTTCCAAATTCCGTCCAGCTCCATGCGTCCGGGCTTGGTCAAAGGCGATTTTATCTTGGTGAACAAATTCTCTTACGGTATCCGCCTGCCGATTTTGAATAAGGTCATTATCCCTGTTGGCAATATTGCACGAGGCGATGTCGTGGTGTTCAATTACCCACTTCAGCCTGAGATGAATTACATCAAACGTATCGTCGGTATTCCGGGCGACGTTGTGGAATATCGTGATAAGGTTTTGACTGTTAACGGTGAAATTATTCCCGAAAAACCAAACGGCAATTATCAATACGCAGATGATACCGATCCATCTATGATTCATACGCTTGAGCGTTTTCAGACGGCCTTGAACGGCAAAAACTTTGACGTGGTCAAGGAGGCCGGTCAGCCTTCCGTATCTATTGCCGTATTGAACAAATATACCTCGGAAGTAATGCCTGAAAGCAATTACTCGCTTGAAACAAGCGGTTTGGAAAATTGCGAATACGCAGAAGACGGCAATGGCTTTATCTGTAAAGTTCCCGAAGGCCGTTATTTCGCGATGGGCGACAACCGCGACAACAGTGCCGACTCCCGTTATTGGGGATTTGTCGATGATAAACTGATTGTCGGGAAGGCCTTCTTCGTTTGGATGAACTTTGGCGAACTCAGCCGTATCGGTACCAGCATCCAATAAGCAATAAACAGATTAAAAGGCCGTCTGAAATTTTTCAGACGGCCTTTTTTGTATCTATTTTTTGTCTTTTAACGAACCTAAATAAATCGCCAATAAAGTCAAAGTGGCACCGATCCATTGGACGGTGTTAATCGGTTTATCCAGCCAGAAATAATCGATCAACATGGCAGCAACTGGTTCGGAGAGCAGTAGTAGGCCGGTCAGCGATAGGGATAAAAGCGGGATGGCGTAAGCAATCAATGCCCAAGCGAAGCATTGCATGACGATGCCGTAGATTGAGACTAGAATCGCATCGTTTAAAGTTTTAGGGTAAAGATTGGCGGTATCGAATAGTAGAGATGGGATGATCAGCGCCATTGCGCCGCCGAAGCTTAAAATCATCATGAGCGGAAACAAACCGACTTTTTCCTGCTCATGAGTTTTGCTTACGAAAACCATAGACAGGGCCAGCATGCCACCGGACACTACGCCGCTGACAAATCCCCATGCAGCATTGTCGTTATGACCGAATTCTGGGCTGCCGATTAAGGCTACGCCTATGGTGGCCAATATCAAACTTAAAATTTGCAGGGCGCTTAGACGTTCCGAATAAAAGAAGAAGCCGATGGCGGCTAAAAAGAAAATCTGCAGGCTGTTGAGCAAGGTGGAAATGCCGGGGCCTACGGCGTGAATGCTTTCATGCCACAGAGCGAGGTCGAATGCGAGGAAAACGCCGGATAAGATTGCGTAGCCGACCGTTTTTCTTTTCGTGGGCATTTTTTGTCTGAAAAAACGCCCGAGCAGGAAGAATATAGGGGCGGCAATCAGCAAGCGCCAGAATGCGATGGCGTAAGAGCCGACATCGACAAATTTGACGATCAAGCTGCCCAAGCCGAAGACGACGCAGCCGACGACCAATAGGGGCGCTGCATAATTTCCCGAACGTGTGTCCATCGGCTTCTCCATCAATCAAATGAAGACGATTATTCCATAAAAGGTAGATGGAGCGCTAATGATAAAGAGCCGTAAGCCAAGATAAAGGGTTTATGATGAAAGGCCGTCTGAAAACTGTTTCAGACGGCCTTTTGATGATTTTCTGGCTTGATTTCGTATTGTTGTAGTATAAAATCGTTTTACGCCGTGTTTTCAGACGGTCTGATCAGTTTTGGTTTTGAGAAAAGGATATTGGAAATGGCAAACCCTATTCGTGCGTTTTTGGATTATGTGCCGTCGGTTGATGAGTCTTGTTTTGTAGATGAGACTTCGGTAGTGATTGGCGAAGTGTCGCTGGCGGAAGATGTATCGATTTGGCCTTATGCTGTATTGCGCGGCGATGTGAACAGTATTTCTATCGGCAAGCGCAGCAATGTGCAGGACGGCAGCGTTTTGCATGTGTCGCATAAGAATGCGGCGAAGCCTGACGGTTCGCCTTTGATTATCGGCGATGATGTGACGATTGGACATAAGGTTATGCTGCATGGCTGCCGAATTGGGAATCGTGTGTTGGTGGGCATGGGCTCGATTATTTTGGATGATACGGTTGTCGAAGATGATGTGATGATAGGCGCGGGCAGTTTGGTGCCTCCGCGCAAGCGTTTGGAAAGCGGTTTTTTATACGTTGGCTCGCCTGTGAAACAAGTGCGTCCGCTGACTGATGAGGAAAAGGAATTTTTGACGTATTCCTCTGCGCATTATGTCCGCCTGTCCGGTCAGCATAAAAATTCAAAATAAGGACAACCAATACAATGAACGCAATTTATCTGGCTTCGGGCAGTCCGCGCCGTCGTGAGATTTTGGAGAATTTGGGTTTCACGGTACACCGCCTTCCTGCGGATATTGATGAAACCCCTAAAGAAGGCGAAGCCGCAGTAGAGTATGTGCGCCGTATGGCCTGCGAGAAAAATCAGGCGGCGGTGGCGCAATGGTTTGCAGCTCATGATCAAGAGCCTGAATTTGCTGTATTGACGGCGGATACGACGGTGGCGGATGGTGCGGCTATTTTGGGTAAACCGGAGTCCGAGGTGGATGCGGTCGATATGCTGGAACGCTTGTCGGGACGGACGCATCAAGTGCTGACGGCTGTATGCGTTTATTGGCAAGGTGTGCGCCATGATGTGGTGCAGACGAGCGAAGTGCGCTTTAAAACGTTGACGGCTGAGGAGATTGCAGCCTATGTTGCCAGCGGCGAACCGATGGACAAAGCCGGTGCGTATGGGATTCAGGGCTTGGGCGGCGTATTTGTCGAGCATTTACAGGGTAGTTTTACGGGCGTGATGGGTTTGCCGGTTTATGAGACCGCGCAACTACTGAAATCTTTGGGTTTGGAAGCGCCGCCGTTTGCTTAAAATTAGGCAAATGCCAACTGAAAGCGTGCCGACAAAAACGCTTGTTTCAGTTACAATACTGCCTTAAACAGCTTGCTTGAAGAAAGATATGAAAGAACATAAGGCCCGGAAACGCTTCGGGCAGAATTTTTTGCAGGATACGCGGATTATTAGCGATATTGTCAACGCGGTCAGACCGCAGCCCGATGATATCGTGATTGAAATCGGCCCGGGCTTGGCAGCCATTACCGAGCCTTTGGCGAAAAAACTCAACTGCCTGCATGTCTGCGAAATCGACCGTGACATCGTACGCCGTCTGAAAACCTTGCCGTTTGCAGACAAATTGGTGATACACGAAGGCGATGTATTGCAGTTTGATTTTAACAGCATTGAAGGCAAGAAAAAAATTGTCGGCAACCTGCCGTACAATATTTCCACACCGCTTTTGTTCCGATTGAGCGAAGTGGCAGACGATGTGATCGATATGCACTTTATGCTGCAAAAAGAAGTGGTCGAACGCATGGTGGCGCAGCCGAAAACCAACGACTATGGCCGTCTGGGCGTAATGCTGCAATATTTCTTCGATATGGAAATGTTGATTGAAGTACCGCCTGAGTCCTTTGATCCTGCGCCGAAGGTGGATTCGGCCGTCGTGCGCATGATTCCGGTGAAACACCGTATCGGTAAAGCCGAAGATTTTGAACATTTTGCCAAACTGGTGAAACTGGCCTTCCATCAACGCCGCAAAACCATACGCAATAATTTGAAGGAACTTGCCGGCGATGATGATTTACAGGCAGTCGGCATCAGCCCGCAAGACCGCGCCGAACATATCGCGCCGGAGAAATATGTGGAGCTGAGCAATTATCTGGTTCAAAAGGCCGTCTGAAACAGTGATGGCAATTTTTAAGCAACCTCCTATTCAATGGGGGTTTCTGGGTGATTCATATTTGTGGCGCGAGTTGGCGCAGTATTTTTCCGGTAAGGATATGCCGCCTGAGCGGCACCGTTTTGAAGCAGCAATTATCGGCGCAGTTTGGGTATTGACCGGGCATCGTCTCGATAGGGAAGAGCAATTTAAAGTCAATCGGTACAATAAAGGCGGAATCTCCGGTGGCATAGTCAGTTGCCGCTTTTGGATTGAAACGGCCATTCCTTTGCTTTGGCAGCGGCAAGCGCAACTCAATCCCCGAAAATTTTGGCAGTTTGGAAAGAAATAATGATTAAATTCAAAAATGTACACAAACATTTTAAAGATTTGCACGTTATCAACGGCGTGAATCTGGAAGTCAAGCAAGGCGAGGTGGTCGTTGTATGCGGTCCTTCAGGCAGTGGCAAATCTACGCTGATTCGTACGGTAAACCAACTCGAGCGCATTGAAAGCGGCGAGATCTGGGTGGACGGCATCAATGTTGCCGATCCGAAAACCGATTTGAACAAAGTGCGTGAAGAAGTGGGCTTTGTGTTCCAAGGGTTCAATCTGTATCCGCATTTGACTGTCTTGGAAAATATTATTCTTTCTCCGATGAAAGTGAAAAACCAAAGCCGTGAAGAGGCGGAAAAGAAAGCGATGGAGCTTTTGGAACGTGTCGGCTTGGCGCATAAAAAAGACGCGCTGCCCGGTCAGCTTTCCGGCGGTCAACAGCAGCGTGTCGCGATTGCACGCGGTTTAGCGATGGAGCCGCGTGTGATGTTGTTTGACGAGCCGACTTCTGCGCTTGACCCTGAAATGGTCGGCGAAGTATTGAAAGTGATGAAAGACTTGGCGGAAAGCGGCATGACCATGATGTGTGTGACCCATGAAATGGGTTTTGCGCGCGAAGTCGCCGACCGTGTGATTTTTGTCGATAAAGGCCAGATTCTGGAAGATGAAACGCCGGAAGAATTTTTTACCAATCCGAAACACGAGCGTGCCAAACAATTCCTGCAACAGGTGATGACACATTAAACTCGGGCCGTCTGAAATTTCAGACGGCATGATCGGTTTGAATGATTTTGAAAGTTGAAAATAATGTATTTTGTTGACCGTACTGCTGTTGTGCTAAAGCCGACCGCCCGTTTTTTGGAATGGCTGAAATCCGCCGATGAAAATATGCCCGACCTGACCGTCGAGCAACTGCGCACCAACTGCTCCGTATTCCTCGTGCCGCAATTTGACGAACCCGAATCCGTCATTTCTTATTTTGACGAACGCTACCAGCAGATTTTTGAAGCCGAATTGGCAGGCTGGGACATTGATAAAAGCAAATGGCCGCAAGACATGAGCTTGAAGGCTTTTTGGGAATTTTTCGATACCGAAATCCACGATATGGTTTTGGATATGGAAGAGGCGGAATTGAACATTACGCCTGTTTTCGACAATATGATGTAAAGCCGTGCGAAGTTTTCAGACGGCCTTAAAGCCCTCGCGTTCTTTGAAAATTCTGATTGTCTTCTTACACCTTTCGGCGTTGTCCTTATGCCTTGCCGAGTTTTACGGCTGGATGATGTGGCTGGGTTTGGCGGCGTTGGCCGGCAGTTTTGCCTATGCTTGGCGCAGCGTTAATTTTAACGCTAAAAATGCGGTCAGAAAAATTATCATCGACCGCCAATACCGTGCGACGGTTTACTTGAATAGCGAGGAAGAGGGAAGAAGCGCGGTTTTGCAAGACAGCAGTATGTTGACGGTTTATGCTTTGTTTTTACAATGGAATGTTGACGGAAAAATAGTCAAACACTGCATCTTGCCCGATATGGCCGACCGTGATGCATACCGCCGTCTGAAAGTATGGGCGCGCTGGTGTCGTGAAAAAGAAGACAAAGCAGAACTTGCGGCAGATATGGATTAAACGGCTGTTTCAGACGGCCTTTTGAAGCGATAAATACAATGAAAACATTACAAGACTGGCTTTCTCATTTGGAGACTGCCCATAGTTCCGGCCTTATCGATATGGGCTTGGAACGCGTGGGAGAAGTGAAAAAACGCATGAATTTGGTGCCGCAATGTCCTGTCGTCGTGGTGGCGGGTACAAATGGCAAGGGTTCCGTATGCGCCTATTTGTCGCATATTTATAAAGAAGCCGGTTTTAAAGTCGGTACGCTGACCAGTCCACACCTTCTGCGTTACAACGAACGAATCGCCATCAACACTCAGCCGGTTTCAGATGAATTGATTGTTTCCTCATTTGAGCGTATCGAAGCGGCGCGCGGCGAAATTTCGCTGACGTATTTTGAGTTTAATGCTTTGGCGTCCGTCGATATTTTCATGCGTGAAAATGTGGACGTAATGATTTTGGAAGTTGGTTTGGGCGGACGATTGGATGCTGTGAACGTATTCGATGGCGACTGCTCGGTTGTTACCAGCGTGGATTTGGACCATCAGGCATTTTTGGGTGATACTGTCGAGCAGGTCGGTTTTGAAAAAGCCGGAGTGTTCCGTAGCGGCAAACCTGCCGTATGCGGTCAGAATCCTGCGCCTGAATCATTGGTCAAACACGCAGAAGAAATTGGCGCAAAACTGTTGATGGTTCAGCGAGATTTTGATTTTGCGTCAATGGAAAGCGTACAGTGGAACTACCGCTTCCATCCGCAATCTTCAGACGGCCAAAGCCGTAACCGCAATTCCTTGCCGTTTCCTGCTTTGCGCGGTGCCTATCAGTTGTCTAATGCCGCATGTGCATTGACCGTGTTGGAATGTTTGAACGAACAATTGCCGGTTGATATCGGCGCGATTAAACGCGGTTTGCTGTTGGTTGAGAATCCTGGACGTTTCCAAGTTTTGCCCGGCCGTCCGCTGGTGGTTTTGGATGTCGGCCACAATCCGCACGCAGCCCGTGCTTTGCGCCGCAGTCTGATTAACCTTGCCTTTGCCCAAAAACGTACTGCTGTATTCAGTATGTTGTCCGACAAAGATATTGATGGCGTGCTGGAAATCGTTAAAGACCAGTTTGACGAGTGGAATATCGCGCCTTTAGATGTACCGCGCGGCATGACGATAGAGGCTTTGCAGGCCAAACTGGCTGAACACGGCATCGACAATGTAAATGTTTTTGAAACTGTCGCTGCTGCCTACCGCGCTGCTTTGGCTAAAGCAACCGAAAATGATAGAATCGTTGTTTTCGGCTCATTCCATACTGTTGCCGATGTAATGGCTGTTTTGAAAGAACACTAACGAGGAAATTATCATGTCCGACAATAAACAAAAAGAAACTCCAAACGGATACGATTTAGACGGTTACGAACAACTCAAACGTCGCAACCGCCGTCGCTTGGTCTTAGCCTCCGGCTTGGTGGTGGCATCGGGTATGCTGTTCGGTCTGGCACTGACTTCCGGCGACGATAAAAATTCACCGTTTAAAGAAGCGCCAGTCGGTCAGAGCCAAGTCAAAACGGCTGACGAGCCGAGCAAGGCTGTTGTTTTAGAGCCGAATAAAGAGGATGTTGCTGCTGCTGAAGAGGCTGCCCGCCATGCGGATGCAGAAGCACCAAATAAACCGCAAAATGCAGGCGACGAAGAAGACAATGTACCGGTTGAAGTATTGAAGCCAAACCGTGAATCTGCTCCCGAAGATGTCGGCGAGCCGTTGGTTTTGATCAACGATACTTTGGATGACGGTAATATTAAAGGCTTGGAAGAGTCCGAACGTATTCAACGCGCCGAGGCTGCCAAACGCGAAGCTGCCGAACGCCGAGCCGAAGAACGCCGAGCAGAAGAACGCCGCCAACGTCAGGCTGAACAACGTGCTGCTGCCCGTAAAACACAAGTCCAACAGGAAACTGCCGAGAAAGAAAACGCATTGGCAGCTAAAAAACGCGTACTTCAAGCGCGTGCTGAAAAAGCAGAGCGTGAAGCCGCTGCCGAACGCAATAAATTGGCACAATTGGAAAAAGCAGAGAAAGCCATTGCCGAGCGTAAATCTGCCAAAAACAGCAAAGACAGCGTAAAAGACAAGGCCGAACCTGCCAAGAAAGCAGAAGCTAAAGTTGAAAAACCAAAAAATGAAAAAGCTAAACCAGAAACGGCCAAAACAGAAAAAGCCGATAAGGTAAAAACTGCCGAGAAGCCGTCTGAAAAAGCCAAACCTAAAGCTGAAAAAGAAAAAGCAGAAGCCAAACCTGCGAAAAAAGCTGCCATTCAGGCTGGTTATGCTGAAAAAGAACGTGCGCAAAGCCTGCAACGTAAAATGAAAGCCGCAGGTATCGACTCGACCATTACTGAAGTGATGACTGATAAAGGTAAGGTGTATCGCGTGAAATCAGCCAGTTATAAAAATGCACGCGATGCAGAGCGCGATTTGAACAAATTGCGTGTACATGGCATTGCCGGTCAGGTGACCAGTGAGTAATTTGCCTGTTGCCGATTTGTTGGCTGCCGCCGTTATCGTCATCTGCATCATTATCTCGTTGACACGGGGTATTATTGCCGAAGCAGGAGCGATGGTGGCCTGGGTGGTATCGTTTATTGCAGCCAGAACGCTCGCCGTGCCGTTTGCCGATGTGGTCTTTAAATCGGTTGAGCCGCATTCTTTGGCGGTTGCCATGGGTTTTGCCGCTGTGTTTTTTCTGGCATGGCTGTTGCAGAAACTGGCACGATCGCTGTTAAGCAGTTTGATGTCTGCCGTTGGTTTGGGAAGCATCAACCGTTTGCTTGGAGGCGTATTTGGTGCAGTGAAAGGTGTGATTTTGGTGACACTGGCAGTGATGATTTTTTCACACACTGATTTGCCGAAAACGGAAGAGTGGCAAAGTTCGCACACAATTCCGTATTTTGAATCACTTGCAGATGCTGCAATGCCTTATCTGCCTGGAAAAGATACCGCAATGCCGCATCTTTCGGGTAAAGCAGCTGAAGTTGAAGAATTGGATGATTGAGTTTGACGGATTCAGACGGCCTATGGGTCGTCTGAATCCGTTTTTATTTGCGTAAATTTGACATCATATTGTCAACAATTCGAGCGAACTCATCTAAATTATTTTATAATGACAGCTTACCCATTTAATCTTCAAACTCGGAGAAGCACGATATGTGTGGTGTATTAGGTTTGGTTAGTCATGAGCCGGTCAATCAGATGTTGTATGATGGTTTGCAGATGTTGCAACACCGTGGTCAGGACGCAGCAGGTATTGTTACTGCCGAAGGCAATATATTTCATATGCACAAGGGCAAAGGCATGGTGCGCGAAGTGTTCCGTACCCGTAATATGCGCGACTTGGTCGGTAATGCAGGCATTGCACATGTCCGCTATCCGACTGCAGGCAATGCGGGCAGCAGCGCAGAAGCCCAGCCGTTTTATGTCAGCTCTCCATTCGGCATTGTTTTAGCACACAATGGTAATCTGACCAATACCGAAGAGCTCTATGAAAACGTATGCAACAAACACCTGCGCCACGTTAATACCAGCTCCGATTCTGAAGTCCTACTCAATGTATTCGCGCACGAATTACGCCGCGAAGTTTCTAAAAATACAGCCCCTTATCAACTTACCATCGACAATATTTTCAACGCCGTTTCCGAAGTACACCGCTTAGTGCGCGGCGCGTATGGCGTAGTGGCCATGATTGCCGGATATGGTATGCTGGCTTTCCGGGATCCTTTCGGTATCCGTCCATTGGTTTTGGGTTCGCAAATTGACGAATCCGGTAAAAAATCGTATGCCGTTGCCTCTGAATCAGTTGCTTTCAACGCGCTTGCCTATGATTTGGAACGCGATATCCAGCCGGGCGAAGCCGTATTTATTGGTTTTGACGGCACGATTATTTCCCGTCAATGCAGCGATAAAGCCAAATTAAGCCCTTGTCTTTTTGAATATGTTTATTTTGCCCGCCCAGACTCCGTCATCGATGGCGTTTCCGTTTATCAGTCCCGTATGGATATGGGCGTATCTTTGGCAGAAAAAATCAAACACGAGCTGCCTGTCGATGATATCGATGTCGTGATGCCGATTCCCGATACCAGCCGACCCAGCGCGATGGAGCTTGCCGTCCATCTCGAAAAACCTTACCGCGAAGGTCTGATTAAAAACCGCTACATCGGCCGCACCTTTATTATGCCCGGCCAAGCAACACGCAAAAAATCAGTACGCCAAAAACTCAGCCCGATGGAAACCGAGTTTAACGGCAAAAGCGTTTTGTTGGTGGATGACTCCATCGTGCGCGGTACGACCAGCCGTGAAATCGTTGAAATGGTACGCGCGGCAGGTGCACGCAAAGTCTACATTGCTTCTGCAGCTCCCGAAGTGCGCTATCCAAATGTGTACGGTATCGATATGCCGACCCGTGAAGAACTGATTGCAAACGGCCGCAGCGCAGCAGAAATCGCAACCGAGATTGGCGCAGACGGCATCGTCTTCCAAAACTTAGAAGACTTGGAAGCAGTAGTTAAAGCACTCAATCCAAAAATTGAATCCTTTGATTCCTCATGCTTTAACGGTGTTTATCAAACCGGCGATATCGACGAAGCATACCTAAACCGCCTCTCCGCCGAAAAATCAGGTTGCGGCGGCTTGAAAGTACATCCAAGCAAAATGGAACACAGCATTAGTATCAGCGATAGCGATGATGAAGAATAAAGTAAATTGACTTACAATAAAGGCCGTCTGAAAATCAACGTTCAGACGGCCTTTAATTATGTTTTAGACACATCATGAGTACCGAAACCAAAAATTACATCACGCCTACCGGTTGGCAGGCATTGAAAGACGAACTTTATCATCTGGTCAACAAAGAACGCCCGGAAATCGTCCAAATCGTTAACTGGGCGGCAAGCAATGGCGACCGCAGCGAAAATGGCGACTATCTTTACGGTAAACGCCGTATGCGCGAAATCGACCGCCGTATCCGCTTCCTAACCAAACGCTTGGAAGCCGCTGTCGTCGTCGATCCAGAAGCGCGTGAAGCCACGGACCAGATTTTTTTCAGCGCCACCGTTGGCTTACTGCGCGGAGACGGTCGTGAACAAACCGTCAAAATCGTCGGCGTAGATGAAATCGATACCGCTAAAAACAAAATCTCATGGATTTCCCCTTTGGCGCGCAGCCTGATAAAAGCACGTGAAGGGGATGAAGTTGTCTTGGATACACCGGAAGGACGTGAGGTTATAGAGATTCTGTCGGTGGAATATATTAAGATTGACTGATTATGAGTGAGTAAAAACTATTAAGGCCGTCTGAAAAATATACTTTCAGACGGCCTTTTATTTGAATATATCTACGCTTTTAAGATTTTCCGGCTTTATCTCCGATTTTGCTTTCTTTTCCTTGAATCAGATTTTGAATATTGCTTTTATGGCGGTATAACACCAATGCGGCAATGAATACAGTTGCCCATGCCCAAGAGGCGTGCGGCATCATGAAGAAGGCGAAGATGGGCGCACAGACGGTGGCGACCAGGGCAGCGAGGGAGGAAACTTTGAAACCAAACGCCATAACCAGCCAAATCAAGGCGCAGAGCAGGGCGGTTGCGGGGGAGAGGGCGAGCAAAACACCCAATGCGGTGGCTACGCCTTTGCCGCCTTTAAAATTGAAAAATATTGGCCACATATGGCCGACCAATGCGGCAATGGCGACCAGGGCTATCGTTGCATCAGACAAATTTAAAGCATCTTGCAGACAGCGCGCCAAGATGACGGCAACCAAGCCTTTTACTGCATCGCCGAGCAGGGTCAGTGCGGCCGCTTTTTTCTTGCCGCTGCGCAAGACGTTGGTGGCACCGGGATTGCCGGAGCCGTAAGTGCGCGGATCGTCCATGCCGTAATATTTTGATACGATGACGGCAAAAGACAGGGAGCCGATAAGATAGGCGGCAATAATGGCAAGTACATTGAACATTTTGGGTGCTTTACTTAAAATGGGAATGGTTATTCTATCAAAAAAAACGGACAGGCAAATGGATAAAATCTTTTTGTACGGCATGAAAGCCGATACTTTAATCGGCGTATATGATTGGGAACGCGAGCGTAAACAGACTTTGATTTTGGATTTGGAGATTAGTGTTCCCGAGCGTACGGGCACGAGCGACGATATCGGCGACACCATCCATTATGGCGAAGTATGCGAAGTCGTACGCCGCAACCTTGCCGAACAGGATTTTTTACTGCTGGAAACGTTGGCGGAACATATCGCCCAATTGATTTTAAATGATTTTGGTGCGGCCAAAGTGCGCGTTCGTATTGTGAAACCGGGCATCTTGCCTGATGTGGCGCAGGTTGGTATTGAGATTGAACGTGTTCGGGAATAGGGCTTATCTATGCCGTCTGAAAAAGGATTTCAGACGGCCTTTAATATTTAATAATTTGGAAATGAGGTAAAAAAAATGGATTTGAAAGAAACTAAATTAAGCAGCGAGCCAATCTACGAAGGTTCTTTTGTTACCATCAGCCGCGATCGGGTGCGCCTGCCCAACGGCAATGAAAGCCAACGGGTTGTGATCCGCCATCCGGGTGCTGCGTGTGTGTTGGCGGAAACGGAAGACGGCAAAGTTGTTTTGGTTCGCCAATGGCGTTATGCCGCCGATCAGGCGACGTTGGAATTGCCGGCGGGTAAATTGGATATTGCAGGCGAAGATCCTGCCGAATGCGCTTTGCGTGAGTTGGCGGAAGAAACGCCATATGTCGCCGACAGCGTCAAACTGTTGCACTCCTTTTACACTGCAGTCGGTTTTTGCGATGAAAAAATGTATCTCTACCAAGCGCAAGGCGTGCGTTTGGGCAGCGAGTTGAGCAATGATGAGGATGAAATTACAGAAACCGTCCTGATGAGCAAGGAAGAGGTGCGCAATGCATTGGCAAACGATGAAATCAAAGATGGTAAGACTTTGATTGGTTTGCAGTATTGGTTGACTCAGAATTGATATGTTAAGTAGAAAATCCTTGATAGATTTCTGAATACTTGAGCCTGATATTTGATAATAAGGTTTTCATACAAACAAGGCCGTCTGAAAAAGCTTTCAGACGGCCTTGTTTTATTTTGTAGCCGGATTTTAGCCTAATAAAGCCGGTGCAAACCGTGTGATTGTATCGCGTAAAACGATGAGTTTGCCGTGGAAGAAATGGGACGAACCGGCAATGGTCACAACAGGCAGGCCTTGTGGTTCTGCCCATGTCAGGGCTTTGTTGATTTCGACGACTTCGTCTTCCGCGCCATGAATCATCAATGTTTTGGCGATATCGGGAACGTTGGATGGTTCCGGGCGGTCGGTGTAGTGATGGACGGCGGCGCCCATCAGCAACAGTAAATCGGGCGTGCGCGCTTGTGCGGCAAATGTGGAAACGTAGCCACCGAATGAGAAACCGGCCAGGACGAATTGCGGCGCGTCAGGATGTTGCGCACGGGCGTAGTCGATAACGGCAATGCAGTCTTGCGTTTCGCCACGGCCGTAGTCGTGTTCGCCTTGGCTATTGCCTACGCCGCGCAAATTGGGCAGGTAGCAATGGAAGCCGAGCTGGCTGAGGGCTTTGGCGGCGGTTTGGATGACTTTGTTGGTGTTGGTGCCGCCTTGCAGGGGATTTGGGTGGTTGATGACGGCAACGCCGCGGGCGGATTCTTGTGTGCTTGGCAGGTAGATGGTTTCCAGCAAACCGGCCGGGCCGGGGATTTGAATGATGTCGGGTTTGAGCATGGGTGTGTCCTTGTTTATTTTCAGACGGCCTGAAACGGTTTACAGATAAAAATTCTTGCCGTTGTTTTGATTGTTGGCTTTCAAATCAGCAAGCATCCGTTTGAAGTCCAAGCCGTATTTTTCGCTTAATTTTTCGGCGCGTTTTTTCAGGTTGTCGAGATTTTGTTCTTTAGGGCTGCTTTGGAATGCCATGACCGCTACGTTGCCGTGGCTCTCGGCAGGCAGCTCGAGTACGCGGCCGTCAAAGACGTTGAGCAGGCGTTCGACAAAGCGTTGATAACGCTGGTCGCCACTCCACCAGTTGGTGACAAATACGCCGTCTGGAGAGAGGGCATTGCGGCAGTCTTGGAAGAAGGGCTCTTCCACCAAAGCATCGATAATCTGTTCGCCGTCAAAACCATCTACCAAAATCACATCGGTATTGTGGCGGAACACTTTAATATATTCCGCGCCATCCGCCTCGATAATTTCAAAATTTTCGCCTTCGTGCGGCAATTCAAACAGGCTGCGCGCCACGGCGATGACTTGCGGATTGATGTCAATGGCGGTTTGCTTAGTGTGGGGCAGATAGCTGTCTATCCAACGGGCAAACGAGCCTCCGCCCAAGCCGATTTGGGTGATGTGTTTGGGCGGGGTTTCTACAAACAGCAGCCAACCCATCATGGCGCGGCTGTACGACAACACCAGCTCGGACGGATGATCGACATTCATGGAGCTTTGAATGGTGTCGCTGCCCAAGTGTAGGGAACGGATATTGACTTCTTCGGAAATGCCGACTTCGGGCAGATGGGATTTGGCTGGGCGCAGGCGGCGGTAAGGATGGCGGGGTGGCATGGGTGCAGATGGAAAGATATAAAAGGCGTTATTTTAACAGAAACAATGATGTTTTGCGCTGGGGCGGTTTTCAGACGGCCTTTGAGTGTGTTGGATGGAAAGATAAGGCATGTATTTAATTTTCTTTAAAATCATTGGTTTTTATAATTTCGTGAGTAACTTTGTTTTAAAATGCTTGCCAAGATGGGAACTTATCGGCATAATGCCGACTTCCTTGCCGGTATAGCTCAGTTGGTAGAGCACCTGACTTGTAATCAGGGGGTCCCGAGTTCGACTCTTGGTGCCGGCACCAGTTAAAGACTGATGGTGCCGCAAGGCATTTCAGTAAGCCGGTATAGCTCAGTTGGTAGAGCACCTGACTTGTAATCAGGGGGTCCCGAGTTCGACTCTTGGTGCCGGCACCAATTAAAAGCCCGATTGTGAAAGCAGTCGGGCTTTTTGCTTATGCTTTGATATTTTAAAAGCAGACCTTATAATACCGCGTTTCCATTACAACAAAGGGCTGCCCGTCGGGCGGAACACACAAAACACCATGATTACCGTAAACACTTTGCAAAAAATGAAAGCAGAGGGCGAGAAAATCGCCATGCTGACCGCTTATGAATCCAGCTTTGCCGCGCTGATGGACAATGCCGGCGTAGATGTACTGCTGGTAGGCGATTCTTTGGGCATGGCGGTGCAAGGTCGTCAGTCCACGTTGCCGGTGAGCTTGCAGGATATGTGCTACCACACTGAATGCGTGGCTCGCGGCACTAAAAATGCCATGATTGTCAGTGATTTGCCGTTTGGCGCATATCAGCAGAGCAAAGAGCAGGCATTTGCGGCGGCGGCAGAGTTGATGGCGGCCGGCGCGCATATGGTCAAGCTCGAAGGCGGTGTCTGGATGGCGGAGACCACTGAATTTCTGCAAATGCGCGGTATCCCTGTTTGCGCCCACATCGGCCTGACTCCGCAATCCGTGTTTGCATTCGGCGGCTATAAAGTACAAGGCCGCGGCGATAAGGCGGAAGCGTTGCTCAACGACGCCAAAGCGCATGATGCGGCAGGTGCGGCAATCGTATTGATGGAATGCGTTCCTGCAGAGTTGGCGAAAAAAGTAACCGAAACCGTTTCTTGCCCGACCATCGGTATTGGTGCAGGCGTGGATTGCGACGGTCAGGTTTTGGTGATGCACGATATGCTCGGCATTTTCCCCGGTAAAACCGCCAAATTCGTGAAAAACTTTATGCAGGGCAAAGACAGTGTTCAAGCTGCGGTCAAAGCCTATGTGGATGAAGTCAAAGCAAAAACGTTCCCATCTGTCGAACATACGTTTGCCGGATAAAATAAAAACCAGGCCGTCTGAAACTTATTTCAGACGGCCTTTTTAATGAATAAAAGCGTATAATCGGCGCGTGATTTCCGTTGATGAAACAGCGGAAAAGATAAAGGATTTTTCAAACCATGCAAATTATTCATACGATTAAAGAATTGCGCGAGTGGCGCAAAACTGCCGGAAAAGTGGCATTTGTGCCGACCATGGGCAATCTGCACGAAGGCCATCTTGCGCTGGTGCGCGAAGCGAAAAAACGTGCTGATAACGTTGTGGTCAGCATTTTTGTCAACCGTCTGCAATTCGGACAAGGCGAAGATTTCGACAAATATCCGCGCACTTTGCAACAAGATGCCGACAAATTGGCAGGTGAGGGCGTTGCCGTCGTGTTCGCGCCTGATGAAAAAGAGCTGTATCCGAATGTGGAACAGCGTTTCAATGTCGAGCCTCCGCACCTGCAAAACGAATTGTGCGGCAAATTCCGTCCGGGCCATTTCCGCGGCGTGGCGACCGTTGTAACCAAGTTGTTCAATATTGTTCAACCCGATACCGCCTGTTTCGGCAAAAAAGACTATCAGCAGCTGGCGATTATCAAAGGCTTTGTCGAAGACTTGAACTTCAATATCGACATTGTTCCTGTCGATACCGGCCGCGCTTCAGACGGCCTGGCACTTTCCAGCCGCAACCAATATTTGAGCGAAGCAGAGCGCGCAGAAGCGCCACGCCTCTATCAAGAGTTGCAAAACATTGCCTCCGCCCTGAAAAACGGCAATCTGGATTACGCCCAGCTTGAGGCCGAATGTATCCGCCGTTTGACCGATACCGGCTGGGTGGTTGATTACGTTGAAATCCGCCATGCACACAGCTTGGCAGTGGCTCATGTTGGCGATAAAGAATTGGTGGTGCTTGCCGCCGCCCGTTTGGGTACCACGCGCCTGATTGATAATTTGGAAGTGGCTTTGGCTTAAAACCAAGCTGCTGTTAAAGGCCGTCTGAAACCTGTTTTTCAGACGGCCTGTTTCAAAGGGGTTAAATCATGAAACAAAAAGCTTTAATCTTGCTTTTTCTGCTGGCTGGGGCCGCTCATGCCAATGACAGTATGGGTACGGTCAGTACAAGCGGCATCAAATATCTGAAAAATCCGCATATCGATATGCAGAGCGAAGATTTGCACATCAGCGAAAGGCAAATCCGCGTGCATTACAAGTTTAAGAACACCTCCTCGCAAGACATTACTGAAACTGTTCTTTTTCCTTTGCCCATCGTTCCTGCGGCTACAGTTTCCGACTTTGCCGACACCAAGGGCTTGGTTGACAGCTTCCGCATTTACGTCAACGGCAAATCTGTCCGCCCGCAAGCCCACGTCCGCGCCTATTTTGAACGGCGTAACGGCTCGCTGGTGGACGTGACCGCCGATTTGAAAAAATGTGGTTTGAGCGATCAGGAGTTGATGCACCCGTGGACACAAAACAAAGATGCCGAAAAGCTTAATAAGAAAATTCGTACTTGCAGCTCGCCTAAAATCAAATCCTTGCTTCCAGCCAGCGAATTGAACACAATGGGCTGGACGTATTGGTCGGCGCAGATTATTTACAGCTGGAAGCAAACCTTTAAAGCCAACGCCGTAACCGAAATCAAACACCAATACACCCCGCTGGTCGGCGGCAGCTTCCTGCCTTCGCTTAAAGCCAAAGACAGCAAAGCATTCATAGATGAGTACTGCATGGATGAAAACTTCCTTAAAAACTTTAAAAATGTGAAAGGAGGTTCAAAGGTCTATCACCATTTGGGCTATGTCCTGACCACAGGTGCCAACTGGGCAAAACCTATCGGTAAATTCACTTTGACCATAGACCGCGAGCCCAATACTGTGTTGTCACTCTGCTGGGACAAATCCTTGCGCAAAGTAGGGCCGAACCGCTTCCAAGCAGTCAAAGAAAATTTCCTGCCGAAGAAAGACTTGGACATTATTTTCGTTTATGACTAATCTTATTCGGTATATATAAAAGGTCGTCTGAAAGCTTATTTAGGTTTTCAGACGGCCTTTTGTTACAATAACGCTTTTGCGTTTCTAAGGTTTTTCCATGTCCAAACCCACCGTTTCCCCGATGATGCAGCAGTATCTCGCCATCAAATCGCAACACGCCGACAAGCTGGTGTTTTACCGCATGGGCGATTTTTATGAGTTGTTTTTGGATGACGCAGTGGAGGCGGCAAAGCTGTTGGACATTACCCTGACCACGCGCGGGCAGATGGACGGCGTGCCGATTAAGATGGCGGGTGTGCCGTTTCATGCGGCGGAGCAGTATCTTGCGCGACTGGTTAAGATGGGCAAAAGCGTGGCGGTGTGCGAGCAGGTGGGCGAAGTTGGCGCGGGTAAAGGGCCGGTAGAGCGCAAAGTCGTGCGCATCGTAACGCCCGGCACGCTGACTGACGCGGCGTTTTTGGAAGACAAGGAAACCAACCGCATTGTAGCGGTGAACGCAGACAAGAAAAACGTTGCCATCGCATGGGCTTCTTTGCAAAGCGGCGAATTCAAAACCAAGCTGACGACGGCGGACAAACTTGCCGACGAGCTGGCGCGTTTGCAGGCGGCGGAAATCCTGTTGCCCGAAGGCAAAAGCCTTCCTGACGGTTTTCAGGCAACCTCCTCCAACATCACGCGCCTGAACTCGTGGCAGTTTGCCGCCGACGCGGGCGCGAAATTGTTGACCGAATATTTCGGCTGCCAAGACCTGCACGGCTTCGGTTTGGACGGCAAAGAACACGAAGCCGCCGTCGGCGCGGCGGGCGCGCTGTTGAACTACATCCGCCTGACGCAAAACCTGATGCCGCAACACCTCGACGGCATTTCGCTTGAAACCGACAGCCAATATATCGGCATGGACGCCGCCACGCGCCGCAATCTCGAAATCACGCAAACCCTCTCCGGTAAGAAATCTCCGACCCTGTTTTCCATACTTGACGGTTGCGCCACCCACATGGGCAGCCGCCTCTTGGCACTCTGGCTGCACCACCCCTTACGCAGCCGCGCCCATATCCGCGCCCGCCAAGAAGCCGTTGCCGCATTGGGTTCACAAAACGAAACCTTGCAAGGCCGTCTGAAAAACATCGCGGACATCGAACGCATCGCCGCCCGCATCGCCGTCGGTAACGCCCGCCCGCGCGATCTTGCCGCCCTGCGCGACAGCCTGTTTGCCCTGTCCGAAATCGAATTGTCCGCCGAGGGTAGCAGTCTCTTAGAAACCCTCAAAGCCGTTTTCCCCGAAACCCTGCCCGTCGCCGAAACCCTCAAAGCCGCCGTAATGCCCGAACCTGCCGTCTGGCTCAAAGACGGCGGCGTTATCAACCAAGGCTATTCGGCAGAACTTGACGAGTTGCGCCACATCCAAAACCACGGCGACGAATTCCTGCTCGACCTCGAAGCGCGCGAACGCGAACGCACCGGCCTCTCCACCCTCAAAGTCGAGTTCAACCGCGTCCACGGCTTCTACATCGAGCTATCCAAAGTTCAAGCTGAACAAGCCCCCGCCGACTACCAACGCCGCCAGACCCTGAAAAACGCCGAACGCTTCATCACTCCTGAACTCAAAACCTTCGAAGACAAAGTCCTGACCGCGCAAGAGCAGGCATTGGCACTGGAAAAACGCCTGTTTGAAGCCCTGCTGAAAGAAGTTCAGACGGCCTTGCCGCAGCTTCAAAAAGCAGCCAAAGCCGCCGCCGCCCTCGACGTACTTTCTACGTTTGCCGCCATTGCCGCTGAACGCGGCTTCGTTTGTCCTGAGTTCGCCGACTACCCCGTCATCCATATCGAAAACGGCCGCCATCCCGTCGTCGAGCAACAAGTGCGCCACTTTACCGCCAACCACACACGCCTCGACCACAAACACCGCCTCATGCTCCTGACCGGCCCCAATATGGGCGGCAAATCCACCTACATGCGCCAAGTTGCCCACATCGTTCTCATGGCGCACACCGGCAGCTTCGTGCCTGCCGATGCCGCCCAAATCGGTCCCATCGACCAAATCTTTACCCGTATCGGCGCATCGGACGATTTAGCTTCCAATCGCTCGACCTTCATGGTCGAAATGAGCGAAACCGCCTACATCCTCCACCACGCCACCGAGCAATCCCTCGTCCTCATGGACGAAGTCGGTCGCGGCACTTCGACTTTTGACGGCCTCGCCCTTGCCCAAGCCATTGCCGAACATTTGCTGCAAAAAAACAAATCCTTCAGCTTCTTCGCCACCCACTATTTCGAGCTGACCAAACTGCCTGAAGCCCATGCAACCGCAGTCAATATGCACCTTTCGGCGCTCGAGCAAGGACAAGACATCGTCTTCCTCCACCACATCGAGCCAGGTCCTGCCAGCAAAAGCTACGGTATCGCCGTCGCCAAACTCGCAGGTCTGCCCAACCGCGCTTTGAAATCGGCTCAAAAGCATTTAAACGATTTGGAAAACCAAGCTGCCGCCAACCGTCCGCAGTTGGATATTTTCAGCGCCATGCCGTCTGAAAATGGGGAGGATGAGGAAGGGAAAGAACAAGAAGTTGAGCCTGTTGATAATTTGCAGACCAATGAATTGACTGAAGCGTTGGCGCAAATTCAGCCCGACAACCTCACGCCGCGCGAAGCCTTGGATGCCTTGTATCGTTTGAAAGATATCTGCAACAAGGCGTCGTAAATAACTCAAAGGCCGTCTGAAACAGGGGAAATATATAATGAGTTTTACTGATATTACCGTGGTTGGTATTACCGGCGCAGATTCTTATACCGAGGGCACGATGTATGCCATTATCCGCAGCTGTGCCGAATTGCCTGGAAGCCGTGGATTGCTGATCAGCCCGAGCTGTCCTCAAGGTTTGCCGGAAAATATCCGACATCAGCTTTGCCGGAAATTCGGTTATCTGGAATACAATCTGTTTGTTTTGTACCAACTGATGTATTACATTGATACGGATTATTGTTTGATTGTTCAAAATGACGGATGGGTGCTGAACGGTCAAAACTGGCAGGATGCCTATCGGGAATATGACTATATCGGCGCACCTTTGCCGATTTTGTTGGAAACCGAAGCAGACGGGCAGTTTTTCCTGAAGGGAACAGACCAATATTTGGCCAAACAACATCTGATTCAGACTTCTCCGAATTTGGACGAGCCGCAGAACGGCGGTTTCAGCCTGCGCAGCAGACGGCTTTTAACCATGCCGCGACAACTGGGTTTAAATGTAGAAATCCGACCGCCTTTACCGCCGAAAGACGAAAAAATTGCCGATATGGAATGGCTGATACAGCTGCACCACGAAGATATGTTTTTGACGGCGCAACACCGTTATAGATTGCAGGACTTGGGTTTGAAATTCGCGCCTCCGGATATTGCTACGCAATTTTCTTCAGAAACACTGTTTATCAATCGAATGAGGAATGTCCCTTTAGAGCGCGTCTTTGGGGCACACTGGATGGGCAATGTGGTCTTGACCAGCTGCAACCGTGTCCGGTTTGCCCAATTGAATGGTGATGAGTTGGAAACATTCTCCCGTTTTTTTAGAAATTTGGGTTATGAATGTGAATAAAGTAAGGTCGTCTGAAAGTTCAGACGGCCTTTTTCAATGGCTGTTAATGTTGATGATGGTGGGCATGGCGTGCGGCCGCGCGGTTGGTGCCGACAGGCACAATCAGCGTTGCGTAAGTATTGTCTTTCTGACATACGCTTTTATCGCCATAATCGCTCTCGTTCACCACTTTGATTTTCCACAAGCCGTCAATCAGCGTAATCACATTGACCACGCCGTTTTTATCGGTTTTGCCGGAGAAGCCCTGAGGCTCGCGGTGGTCATGGGTTGATTCCAAGTCCATTTCGGCCAAAGTGTCCGAGCTGGCGGTAACGGTGGCTTTAACCAAAGGCTCTCCTTTGTACAGGACTTTGACCGGCAAAATACCGCCGGCTTTGACTGCGTTCGGATTTTTCAGCGGAACCAGTTCCAGCTCTTGGCCGATAGGGCGGGTCAATACCGCTTCATCGACTGCGCCGTTGCCCACGTGGACGAAACTCTTGCCGAACATTTGCGATTGTTCGCAATAGGTGGCACCGGCCAGCTGTTTCAAGGTTTGCTGTTTCCAGCCGTCTTGGTTTTTCGACCAGAAAGTCGGTTGGTAGGTCGCGCTGACCCAGTAGGAGCCTGCGGGCAGGGCGGCTTTGGAAACGTATTGATAGTTTTCGCCCTTATTTACCAAATCAACGGTTTTCTTTGAGCTGTCGGTCAATTGCAGCGGTTTGAAAATATGCACGCGGTCATCGGCGATTTTTTCGACATTGGGGAAGTCGTGGCTGTAACCCAAATCCGCATGCAGGATTTTGCCGGCAGGCTGATGTGTCGGTGCGGCCACCCAAACATCGTGTGCCTGTGCCACTGCGCCCAATCCCAGCAATCCTAAAAGCATCCATTGTTTCATAGTTTCTACACTCCATTTTGTTGTTGAATGAAAGGCCTTGTATTTTGGCGAGTAGAAACATTACTCTTATTTGCATTTTTTGTAAATAATAAGAACTATATTTTTTAATTATAAATAATTATTTATATTGAATTTTCAGACGGCCTGAAGTATTAGGTAATGCTGTTTGCAACGTATGTTTATCCTGTGTAAATAGTTGCTTTAATCTTTATCTAATTAATTTATATACAATTTATTGTGATGTTTATCTGAGTGGGCATTTTTTCCCATCTTCAGCCCGGATTGTATATAACCAAAACTGATAAACGCGAAAGCAAACATTATTTCCAGTTTGCATCCAATCCCGATAAAGTGCTCCCATATTTTCAACAGGAGCCGACCATGAATATCCGTACGCTTTCTTTTGCCGCATTAACCGCCGCGCTGGCTTTGAGCGCGTGCTCGCCAAAAGCCGAACAATCCGCCGACAATGCTTCTCAAGCTGCCGGAGGTAAGGGGAGCGAAGTCAAATTGCTGAATGTCTCCTACGATGTCGCCCGTGATTTTTATAAAGAATACAATCCTTTATTTGTCAAAGAATTTGCCGAAAAAAACGGCGGGCAGTCGGTTGAAGTCCAACAATCGCACGGCGGCTCCAGCAAGCAGGCTTTGGCTGTCGCCAACGGTTTGGCTGCCGATGTGGTGACCATGAACCAGACTTCCGATATCGAGCTTTTGGTGAAAAAAGGTTTGGTCAAAGCCGATTGGAACACGCGCCTGCCGGACAATGCCGTGCCTTATACCAGCAATGTCGTTTTCTTGGTGCGCAAAGGCAATCCAAAACACATCCAAGACTGGGGCGATTTGGCCAAAGACGGCGTGCAAATCGTTTTGGCGAACCCGAAAACCACCGGTAACGGCCGCTACGCCTTTTTGGGTGCGTACGGTTATGGTTTGAAAGTCAATAACGGCGATGAAGGCAAAACCAAAGATTTTGTGGCCGCATTGCTGAAAAACACGCCGGTATTTGAAAACGGCGGCCGCGCAGCAACGACGACTTTCAGCCAACGCCATATCGGCGATGTTTTGGTTACCTTTGAAAATGAGGCCAACTACGTCAGCAAAAAGCTGACCCAAGACCAGTTTGAAATCGTCTATCCGAGCTACACCATTCTTTCCGAAGCGCCGGTTGCCGTCGTGGACAGCGTGGTCGATAAAAAAGGCACACGCGCCGCTGCCGAAGCCTATCTGCAAAACCTCTGGAGCGAACCGGCCCAAGAGTTGGCCGCCAATCTTTACCTGCGTCCGCGCAATGCCGAAGTGTTGGCCAAACACAAAGCCGACTTCCCCGATATTGAAACTTTCAATCCGAATGAGAAATTTGGTCCGTGGGAAGAAATCATGAAAAAATTCTTTGCCGATGGCGGATTGTTTGACCAGCTTTCCAGTAAAAAATAAGGCTTAAACATAGAGGCCGTCTGAAACTTCAGACGGCCTTTTGTTACAATAAGCCTTTTTCTTATCCATCTTTTCCCATGTCCCAACGCAAAATCATCCATATCGATATGGACGCATTCTATGCTTCGGTAGAACTGCGCGAGCAGCCGCAATTGAAAGGACTGCCCGTCGTTGTGGCGTGGGACGGTACGCGGTCGGTCATTTGTGCCGCGTCTTATGAAGCGCGCAAATTCGGTTTGCACTCGGCCATGTCGGTGGCGACGGCGAAAAGGCTGTGTCCGCAGGCGGTGTTTGTGCCGCCGCATTTCGATTGGTACCGCCAAGTGTCGGCGCAGATTCATGCCGTGTTTCGGCGTTATACTGATTTGATCGAGCCTTTGTCTTTGGATGAAGCCTATTTGGATGTTACCCGAAATTTTGAAAATATCCCGTACGCTAGCGAGGTGGCCAAACGTATTCGTGCTGAAATTTTTGAAGAAACCGGTTTGACAGCCTCCGCGGGCATCGCGCCCAATAAGTTTTTGGCCAAAATCGCTTCCGACTGGCGCAAGCCAAACGGGCAGTTTGTGCTGCCGCCGCAAAAAATCATGGCGTTTTTGGAGAGCCTGCCGTTGGGTAAGATTCCCGGTGTCGGCAAAGTCACGCTGAAAAAGATGAATGCCCTCGGTATGCAGACCGCCGGCGATTTGCGCCGTTTTGAGCGCGGCGAACTTTTAAACCATTTCGGTCGCTACGGCTACCGCCTTTACGATTTGGCACGCGGTATCGACGAGCGGCCGGTCAAAGCCGAACGCGAACGCCTGCAAATCTCAACCGAAATTACTTTGCCCGAAGATTTGTCTTTGGCGCAGGCTTCAAGCCATTTGCCGCACCTTGCCGAAGACCTCTGGCGGCAGGTTGAACGCAAAAACGTCGAAGCCAAAGGCGTTACCCTCAAACTCAAAACCCACGATTTCCGCATTATCACGCGTTCGCTGACGTATTCTTCCGTCCTTCCCGACAGCGCCTCGCTGCTTCAGGCGGCGCATACTTTGCTGCAACGCATACCGCCGCAACGCGAAGACGCCTTCCGCCTGATCGGTATCGGCGTGAGTCATTTGCTGCCGAAAAACCAGCAGCAGACGCTTTGGTTATAAAGAAATAGAAAAGCATTCTTTCCGTTTGAAGATAGGGCGCAGGACAATATCGTTCCATAACCATATCGGCAGCCGTTTAAACAGGCCGTCTGAAAATTATTAGGAACAACCAGCCATGTCTTTATTCCGCCCACAATTCTGGAAAATCCCCGAAATCAGCGATGACGAACGCCGCCGCCTGCCTGAGTTGGCAGCTGCTTTGGAGCACCGTTTGCAAGACATTGCCGCTCGCTATCCGCAAGCCGTGTTCGCATCCAGCCTTGCGGTTGAAGATATGGTCATTACCGATGCCGTGTGCCGTCTGAAACTGCCCATACGCATCATCACGCTCAATACGGGCAAACTCAATCCCGAAACCGCCGCGCTAATTGCCGAAACCAATGCGCGTTATCAAACCGAATTGGAAGTGTTTTATCCCAACCAGCAAACCGCCGATGAATTTGAAGCGGAATTCGGCACGACCGCGATGTACGACAGCATCGAGTTGCGTCGCCGTTGCTGCCATATCCGTAAAATCGAACCGCTCAACCGCGCTTTGCACAACGCGCCTGCATGGCTGACCGGACAACGCCGCAGCCAGTCGGAAACGCGCAGCGAATTGAATTTTGAAGAGCTGGATACGGGCCGCAACATCGCCAAATTCAATCCTATTTTCGATTGGGAAGAGCAGGATGTTTGGGCATATGCGCACGAGCACCAAGTTCCGCTTAATGCGCTTTATCATCAAGGCTATCCCAGCATTGGGTGCGAACCCTGCACGCGTCCGGTCAAGCTGGGCGAAAATATCCGTGCCGGGCGATGGTGGTGGGAAAGCAAAGACAATAAGGAATGCGGTTTGCACAAATAATCAAAGGCCGTCTGAAAACGTTTCAGACGGCCTTTTTGACGATTTAACAAAATGATTTATCAGGAATTTGTTTTCCGCTCAACGAAAGTAGAGAGCAAGGCGGTATCGATGTCCCATTTCCAAATGCCTTGTTCCGAGCCGTCCATGCCGCGCAGGAAGAGGTAGCGGATGGCGATTTTAGGCAACGGCTTGCCGCGCAGGGCATAGTAGCGCGCGATGGCAACGGCGTAGATCAGGGCTTGCAGGTAGTAGTGATGATGTGCCACAGCTTCGTTCATCGCCTGTTGCGTGTACGCGCTTGCATCGTTGCCCAAATGGTTGGATTTGTAGTCGATTAAAACGACATTGCCGTCTGAATCTTGGCAAACCATATCGATAAAGCCGTTTAAATAGCCTTGCAAATCATGGAAATCAAGCAGTTGCGCGGCTTGGACGCATTCGGGCGGCAGGTTTGCTTCGCTTGAGGCAAACCAACGGCGCAAGTCGTCCAGTTTGAAATCATCCATATACAGGGTAAACCCCATTTCGGGTAGGCGTCGGGTTGGCGGAATCTGCGACAGGCTCTCGCCGATTAAAGGCGTTAGGCGGCAGGTATTGAGCATGGCGCTTACCATCGGCAGCCATTTGTCTTCAAAGCTATGGCGTTGCAAGACTTCTGCAATCATTTCGGATTGGCTCTCGGCAGAGGCGGAGAAGTCGAGTTTTTCCAACATTTCATGCAAACATACGCCGGCATTTGTGCCGCGTGGGAAATGATGGATATCGAGGCCGTCTGAAAGCGGGGACAGCAGGTTTTCAGACGGCATGGCACGGTCTGCGCTTTCTGCCGGATCGATGGCAGGTTGCAAAGGCTCGTGTTGTTCGTCGGTTGACTTGGTGTGCCGGCTCAAACCGGTAAAGCTGGTGTGGCGGATAAAGTCAAAATTGCGACGTTTGATGCTATGTGCGCTCAAGGCTTGGTCTTGCTGGCGGCTGTATTGGTAGATGGTTTCCGGCGGGACTTCTTCCGTGAAGGCAAACTCCGTATTTTCAGGCGTGTTTGTGATAAAGCGTTGCCAGTTGGTTTTGAGCATTTCCACAACGTCTGTCGCGCTTTTATAGCTTTGGCTGACGCTTTCGCGGCCGGCATCCGGTAAACCTTCGAGCAGATAGGCAAAAGGATTGTTTGGCGTACAGTTTTTGTTGGCGGCGGCGTAGATGTTGAGCTGTTCTTCGGCGCGGGTAAGGGCAACATAGAGCAGACGCAAATCTTCTGCCGTCTTTTCGTCGGCAAGATGGCTTAGTTCTGCTTCCGAGGTTTGAGATTTGGCCAGCAGCTCGGTTTCGTGGTTTTCAGTATGCAGGATTTTCCAGTTTTCTTTGGAATTGTCTTTGGTATCCCACGCGAAGGGGCAGTAAACCAAAGGATATTGCAAACCTTTCGACGCGTGCATGGTAACGATTTTGACCAGTTTTTCGTCGCTTTCAAGACGGATGGTTTGCGCGTCTGATGGGAAATGGCCGCTGCGTGCACGGCTGATTTGTTCGTTTAACCATTTATGCAGGGCGGCAGGGTTGCGGCTTTGGCTATCTTCTTCGGCCAAAAGCTCCAGAATTTGGTAGTAGTTGGTCAGGCTGCGTTCGTTGCCGCCTTTGAGCAGGCGTGTTTCGATATCATGTAGGGCGGCAAACTGCTGTACGGAGGCAAAAATGCCGCCTTTCCGCCATTTTTCCATGGCTTGGGCAGACGACTCCAGCCATTTCAGCAGCTGGTGTTCGTTGTGGTTGAGCTCGTAAATCTCTTTGGCGGTATAGCCGAACAAAACGCCGGTCAAGACAAAGCGCAGCCAGTCGGTTTGCCTTGGGTTGAGCCAAAAGCCGATCAGCGCGGACAGCGAGTCGGCCTCGGCGGAATCGAAAACGGATTGGCGCGACAGCAACACGCTTTGGATACGGCGCTGTTTCAGTTTACCGGCAATCATCGCCGCTTCGTTGTTGGTGCGCACCAAGACGGCAATATCACCGGATTCCAACGCGCGGCCTTTGAAGTTCAGACGGCCTTCGGCTGCTTCATTAAGCGCAAAGGCAATTTCATCGGCGCAATATTCGGCGGCTCGGCTGCGCAAAATCTCTTTGCCGGTCTGATCGTCCGTATTGAGCCAGCGTACTTGGATGGCAGGGCGGTGTGGCGACAACCGGCTTTCGGCACGGCTGGCGGAGACATCGCTGTAATCGATATTTTCCAATACGAAGGGGTGTTTTTTTTGTTTGAACAAGGCGCTGATGCCGTTAATCAGTTTGGCATGGCTGCGGTAGTTGACAGCGAGGGTGTAATGCCTATCCGCATCTTGCGCGGCTTGCAGATAGGCGTAAATGTCCGCACCGCGAAAGCTGTAAATCGCCTGTTTGGGGTCGCCAACGAGAAACAGCGGGCAGCCTTGCTCAATAAAGATTTGGCGGAAAATTTCGTATTGCAGCGGGTCGGTATCTTGGAATTCGTCAATCAGCGCGATTTCCCAGTTTGCCGCCGCCGCTTTTGCCAACGCATTGCCGTGTTCATTGGTGGTCAATGCCTGATGGACATCCAGCAGCAAATCGTCAAACACGCGCTCGCGGCGTGATTTTTTTTGTTCGGCAATGGATTGGTTGATGTAGGAAAGGAGGTCGAGTTGCAGGCAGATGAAGACCGCTTCTTCCGCGCTTTCCATTGCCTGCAAATCACGACCGAGATTGGCCAAGGCTTGCAGCTGAATAATTTCAGTCGCATCGGCATCGGCTTTATATTCTTTTTTCAGTTTGCTGTTGATCGTGTCGATACTGAAGAGGCTTAATTTCCCTAGCGTTTGTTTGCTCAGGCGGGGCTGATGGTTGGATTCGGCGTTTGTTTTTAAATCGGTAAAAACATTTTCAAAGGTTTTTCTTTTGTAGGTTTGGCCGTTCAGTTTGGGAAAGATTGCCCAAAACGCTTTTTCCAAGTCTTCCAACTGGCCGCAAATTTTTTGCCATGTTTCTTGAAGGTTGGCTTGGGCTTCTTTCAAATCACCTTTAGGCCGTCTGAATTTCAGATAGGGGCGGCCGGTATAGCTTTTGATTTCGGCAAGCATTTCTTCGGGCGTGCATTTCCGGTCAAAAACCAATTGTGCCAATGTGGCATCGGTTGCCACTTTCTGCCGCCAAAAGTCTTGCGCAGGAATCAGCAGCCTCTCGCGCGAGTCGTCCGACAGCTCGACATCCAAAGGCGCACCGCACAAAAATGCGTAATCGCGCAAGACGCGCTGACAGAAGCCGTGGATGGTGTAAATCGATGCGTTGTCAAACTGGCTCAGCGCGGCTTTGAGGCGGAGAATCAAGCGATGGCAGCTTTCCTGTCCGTCTTGCTCGCCTAAGGCCAAAGGAATCAAGCGATTGAGAAAGTCATCGGGGGATTTTTTCTCTTTTTCGTAATATTTGTTCAGGCCGTCTGAAATATGTTCCGGCTTGCCGCCCAAGGTTTGGATTTCGTTTAAAACCTGCAACACTTCGTCCAAACGCGCACGCAAACGGGTTTTCAGTTCTGCTGTCGCCGCTTTGGTAAAGGTAACGACCAGAATTTTCTCGATGTCTTTTTTTTCTAAAACAATCAGTCGGGTAAAGAGCGCGGCAATGCCGTAGGTTTTACCCGTACCGGCAGAAGCTTCGATGAGGTTGGTGCCGTCGATGGAAAGTGTGAGCGCGTCAAAAGGAAGGGCGGAAGACATGGTTGGAACGGAATAATATTAGCGAGGCATTATCATAACAGAGATAGTGTGTGGTTTTGCATTGATGATAAAAATGCCGTCTGAAAACTTCCTGTTTTCAGACGGCATGTCTTAATGGCTATTCAAATGACTTCAATAGCGCATCTTAGTAACGCAAACGGCGTTTAGCGTAGCTTGGTTGGCGAGGACGATAGGTATAACGGTTCGCCGCAGAAGCTTTAGTGTTGTCATAGTAGTGCACAACATTATTACCGTTGATGGCCGTATTGTTGACGCTCAAACCGGTTGGAGAGCCGGTAGTAATAACGACATTGTCGCTTTGGATGACGTTTGCCGTATTGGTTACGTTGGCGTCATTTTTACCTTTGGCGTTGATGCCGCCGTTTGGTTTGCCTGAAGCGTAGCTGCCGTTGACATTGACGGTCAGATTTTTTTCGTTAACGCTGCTGATCGCGCCGGAAGTATTGACTTTGTTGCCTTCTACTTCAACGGAGTTGTTGGATACCAGGTTGGTACCGTGCAGGTTGACGTCGCCGTTGTTGGCATTGATTTTAATGTCATTGCCGGCCGCTACATTCGCGCCTGCGGCGGTAGAAGAAGCGTTATCGGTTTTGTTGACGCCGACAGAGCCGTTGACGTGAGGAACGGCAACACCGGTTTCAACATTGATTGTCGCACCAGCGCCGATACCGACATTAACGGCTGTACCTTGGTTGGAGGCAGTATTGGCTGATTCGGTGAAGGTTACGCCGTTGCCTGCGGTAATGTTGACGTTGTTGTTGGCAGTAATGTTGGATGCGATTTCAGCAGAGTCTTTGGCGTTGATGACAACATTGGTCGCATTCATATCGCCTTTGACGGCGGTAGATTCTTTTTTGTTTTCATCAGCGTAGTTGACGTTCAGGTTGGCATTCACATCTACGTTTGAACCGTCTTTGGTGTACGCGCCGACAGTCAAAGAAGCGCCGCCTTGTTTGCTGCTGCTGTTGCTGGTGTTGTGGGCGGCAGTGTTGTGGTATGAACCTGCATCAATGTTGATCGCACCGGTAACATCATATTTTGTACCTTCATCAGACACTTTGTCATTTGCCAAAACGATGGCATTGCCTGCGTTGATGGTGGTTACGGTTGCAGTGGATTCATTGTGGGTCGAAGAGTTGCCTTGACCTTGTGCAGTGATTTCACCGCCGATGCCTTTGTTGGTGCTGATGCCGGCAGAAACGACCAAACCGCCGCCGTTTTGTTTCACATCGGATTTCGCACCGCTGTGTGCCGCTGCATGGGTAACGTTTTTGGCAGATTCAACCACATTGCCGGTCGCATTAATCACTGTACCTTCTTGATTAATATTGCCGTTTGCAGTGATGGTGGTGTTGCCGCCGGTGTTGATGTTGGATATATGGGATGTATTCGTTACGGTAGTTGCATCTGTTTTGGTGCTGGTAATGCCGACAGATACGCCGACGCCTGCAACGTTATTTTTTTCGTATGCAGTAGCAGATACGCCCAAATCGGTTACGCGGCCGGATTCGGTTACAGTGTTGCTGCCTTTGGATGCAACAATATTGACGTCATTGGCTGCAGAAATGTTGACGGATTCTTCGCCGTTGACTTGGCTGCCGCTGACGGTAATGTTTGAGTTGGAAGACAACTGGGTGTTTTTACCGGTCAAAATGCTGCCGTTCAGGTCGACAGAATGGGTGTCGGTGTGGGTATCGGTGAATTTGATACCGGCTTTGGCAGTCACGCTGCCGTTTTCTTTATTGGTTTCGGTGCCAGAGTAGCCTTTGATGGAATACTCGTTGACCTGTTTGTTTTCTACCGCTTTGGCAGCATCAATGGTCAAATCGCCTGCGGAAGACAGTTGCAGTTTTTGTGCCGCAAACAATGCAGAGCCGATCACATTGATGTCTTTGTTGGAAACAACGGTCAGGTCGGCATTGGAAACCAGGGTAGAACCGGTTACTTTTTCAATGCTGCTATTGCTGCTGGTTTTAGAGGTCGTGATATTGAAAATCGTACCTTTACGCGCGCTTTGTGCGGAAGTATCGGTGCTGGTGGCGTTTTTAATATCAACATTGCCTGCTTTGGAGCTGACGAATGTACCGGCTTGGCCTTCAACGGTACTGCCGTAAACGTTGACGCCGTTTTTTGCACCCAAAACTACGTTTGAGTTGGCAGTAATGCTGCTGCCGTGCAGGTTTTCGGTACGGTTGTTTTGAACTTGGCTTTCACCGCCGAACAGACCGCCCCAGTATTTTTTCTGGTCGTTGAGGCTGTTGGTGTTGATGGTGGTTTGAGTACCCAAGTTGATGTTGTTGACATCGGTAACGACATTACCGTTTGCCGCAATGCTTGCGCCGTAAGTGCTCAAATCGCCTTCGGAAATCAAACCGATATCACCAGCTGCGGAGATTTTGGTTTGATGGGCGGTAGAGTTTTGGGAAGATTTTGTTGCGATACCGGTTTTCAGCGCGGCAGTTTCATTTTTGAAGCTGACATAAGTCGAGCTGCTGTCGGTTTCGCTGTTGCTGCTCAATACGATGCCTTGTTGGGCGGCAATGCGAGCATCAGCAGCCGAGTTCAGTTCGGTCGCGTCCAATTGGACTTTGCCTGTGGTGGCAATATTGACAGAACCGGCATTGATTTTGGTTTGATGCAGGCTTTCGTCAACAGAAGAGCTCAGGTTGTTGTTGTACCAAAGGCCTTTGCTTTGAGTGTGGTCGGATTCTGTACGGTTGGTTGTTTTTACCGCGTTAGAATTGATGTTGCCTGTGGCAGAAGCAGTCAGCGCGCCGGCATTGATGTTGGCTGCGCTCAGGTTGAGGCTGCCGCTATTGTTCAAAGTCAATGACTCGGATGCATTGATATTGCTGGCGGTAAAGTTTTCAGTTTTGTTGCGGTCAGAGCGGAAGTGCTGAACATTTTGCGCTTCTTTGCCACTGGAAGATTTATTGGCGGAATGGCTGGTAACCGTGCCTTTGATGTCGGTATCATGGGCAAACAGTTCCATTTGTGCGCCGGTCAGATTGGCGGACTGGATGCTCAGGTTGCCTTTGCTGTCGATATTCAGGTAGCGGGTACCGGTAATGGCGGCATTTTGAATGTTTTGTTTGGCGCGTTTATCGGTCGCGTGGATGCGGATGGTACCGGCGCGCATACTGCCGAAGATATGGCCGTCAAGCACCGGCGCATTTGAGGCAGCGTCCAATGCTTCGATTTGTGCAGTTTTGTAGTCGAAGTTGCTTTTGCCTGAAGAAACGTTGATGGCATCGGCGGCATTAACGTTGGCTGATTTGCCGACTACAACTTGCGGCGCGAGCAGGTCAACTACGCGGTTGCCGCTCAAATTGCCGTTTACTTGCAGTTGTTTGCCATTGTCGCTGATATTGAAAGATTTCAACGCGCCGTCTGAAACGGTTGGCGTACCGACAACCAAGGATGCGCGGTTGGCATTTAGAATGCTGCCGCCGTTGTGGGTAATGCCGTTAGGGTTTGCCAAAACATAGTCTGCGGCAATACCGAAGATCTCTTGCTGACCTAAGATCAGAGAAGGGTTTTTGCTGACCACTTCGTTCAAGATCACAGATGCGGCCTGACCTTGGAAGTTTTTGTTGGCAGACAGGTTTCCGGCCAGTTGGGATTTACCGGCAGACAGGGCGTTATTCAAAACGGCGCCGTGTTGGGAAACGTTGTACTTGTTATATTGGTTGTGAGAAAGACCTTGGGCCGTCGGTGCGGCAATATTGACGATGTCAACATTGTGCTGCTGCTGTACCGAAGTTTGGCCGATGGCTTCGATATTGGCCGCTACCGCTGCATTTCCCAGGAATGCAAAGCACACGGCGACAGTTACTTTGCCAGAAGCTGAGAGCTTAGGCTGATATAAAGTGTCGATTTTCATGGATTTTAATCCTTATTTATCGTGATGGAGATTGAATCAGAAATCCCATATCGAGTATTGGATTTCTATTGAGGAAATTTTTGAATGTATTAACATTGTTATGAAATTTTTTACAATCATACCACCAGTATGGCCTTGTGTGCACTATTTCAAATGCAAATAAAAACCGCTCATCTTATTGATATTAATAGAAAATTAATAACGTTAAGATGGGCGGTTTATATATTGGATAAAAGGATATATATTTACATAACTTTAAAATGGAATGCGTAAAGAAACGGTCACATGATCCTGTATTTCGCTGTTTGATTGGTTGGGCATGCGTGCAAAACCTTTGCCATAGTCGGCAGAAAGTTGCCATTTGTCCGCTTTGCCCAAATTCAAACCTGCAACTACGCTCATGGCGCGTTGCGAACCTTCGTTATTGTTTTTGGCAACGCCGATGTCTGCGCCCAGATAAGGCTCGATATAGATGCCGTGGGGCGTATTGCGGCGGAAATAAACGGTATTGCTCAACAGGACTGCGCTGTTTGCGCTCAAAGAAGTCGAACGGAAACCACGTACATTTTGATAGCCGACGATGTCCATTTCTTTGGCGGCAAACAAATCATGCGGGCTATATTGGGCATCGATTTGGTGATGGTTGCGCACGATCCATTTACCCAATGGACGGTTTTGAATCAAATTGCTTTGCAAGGATACAGAGGTATAGCGCTTGTCGAACGGCGTATGTTCGGTATTTTTTGCAAACCCTTGTTCCACGCCGATATTGTTGAGCCAAATACCGTTTGGCAGGATGGCTGTATGCGACAGGCCGACTTGTGCCGAATAGATTTCCGGACTTTGCAATTCCAGTTTGCTGTCGGCAAATTTTGCAGTCTGTTTCACATAATCGATACCGGCATAGGCGGAGGTAATGTGTTTTTGACTGCGTGAAAATACGCGGTCTGCTTTGATTCCTGCCGCTTTGGATTTGGAGCGGTAGGCATAGCGGGTCACGCTGGGCGTTAAGATGCTTTGCGATTGCGACGCGGCGGCGTAAGTGCTGAATGTCCATGCGCCATAAGGAACTTGGTAGAACAGGCTGCCGCCGCGACTGTAATGGCTGTCGTGGTTGTTTAGATTGGTATAGCCGTTTAGATAAAGGGAGTCGCTCAATCCCAACGGGCTGCCAATATTCAGGCTACCGCGCAGTGTCGTGGTATTGGGTTTACTGCCTTTATTGTCGATGGTAATGCTGCCGCCCCAATGTTTTTCGGCATCGTTGTTGAGTTGGATGGAGGCGGTGCCGTCATCATGCGGATAAACATCGATGCTGACGTTGTTGCCGACAACATGGTTTGCCTGTTCGATACCTTGGTCGAGGTATTGGATGTTCAGCGGTTTGCCTTGATGATTGGGGAAGAGGGTGTCGACGTTAACTGTACGGGAGCCGCCGGTAATCTCACGGATTTTGCCTTCGATGACGGCCAATTTCAAAACACGCTCGGGCGTGGTTTCAAATTTGATTTGCGTATGCGGATAGCCTTGAGCGATATACTCGGCAACGATGTCCCGGTTCAGTTGGTTGATGCTGTTTTGATTGACACATTTGGGGAGCTTGGCTTCAATCTTTTTGGAATCGATGAGTGTAATGCCGGAAAGCTCAATACCCGTGTAATCCAAGCATTCGGTATTGTTTTCAGACGGCCTCTCTTGTTTAACCGCGTCGTTATCTTGTTTTTTCTGTAAATCCCATGCCGACTGCTCGCGTGTTTGGATTTCGACGGAATGAATTTGATCGAGGTTGTCGCGGAAGTCTTTGTCGAATTGGTTGGGTACGTTTTTATCGATTTGATCGAGGGGATTCGGCGTATTGGCCGCATAGGCGTTTAGCGCGGAAAGAATCAATACGGGCAGGGGAAGAAGGCGGGATTTATACATGGTGTCGTAATTTTATAGAGATAATAATTGGGTTTATTTTATCGAAAATAGCTGCTTGGGGCGTATCAGTTTTTATCCTTGTCTGCAATCAGGGTTTATGAAGCAATAATGGGATAAATTTCTATGATAATACCATAAAAATATTAATGGGATTTGAATAACAAAAACCTGCCTTTGAAAAGGCAGGTTTTTCAGACGGCCTGTGAGCCGTTAAAGATTTTGCAAACGCTCGACAGAAGGCGCGTAGTAGTAAGCACCTGATACGGCTTTAGACAAATATTTCAGCAGTAAGTCGGTTTTGCCGTCAGATTCGCCGAACATATTGAGCAGTTGAACTTCAATATTGTGCAACGTGTTGCAATAGGAAGTGAACATCAAACCGTGTTCGCCGCTGATTTTGCCGAATGGCAAGCTACGGCGGACGATTTTCAAGCCAACGCCGTTTTCTTTGACATTGACGCGGCCGAGATGGGAGTCGGGCAGGCGTACATCTTCGCTGAATTCATCATTGGTTTCTTTGCTGCGGCCCACGCTGGCTTCTTGTTCGGCAGTAGGAACGGCATCCCATTTTTTCAAATCGTGCAGGTATTTTTGCAGCAAAACATAGCTGCCGCCGGCATCGGGCTTGCCTTCGGGAATAATGGCGACATTGCGCACATTGTCATCGCCCTGCGGATTTTCCGTACCATCGATAAAACCGTCAAAGCCGCGGTCTTCATACAGGCGCAGGCCGTGTTCTTCAGTGGATACGCGGATGCTGTCGCCGAATGCGCCTAAAACAGATTGAGCCAAGGCATAGGCGGCTTTTTGCTCGGTGGCTTGAATGTGGATATAGAGGTCGTGTTGGGTGGAAGGGGCGAGGCCGTTGCCCAATTCAGGGAAAGGTTTGATTTCTCTGCCTTCGTCAGTATGGCCGAACGATTGCCATGCGCGGCTGCCAAAAGCAATGGTCAAACCCAAAATATCATTCGGAAAACGAGTTTTCAGTTTGGCCAAGGATTCCAAAGAAAGACGGCAGGCAGATTTGATGTCTTCGTTGCGGCCGTCTGAAATGTCTGCTTCGATAAAAATACCGGCTTGTGCGTGATCAGGAATAATAGCTGATTGAGGTTGGCTCATGATGATTCCTTTCAAAATATTATGGGTTTTTACGCGGGAGATTATACACTGAAAGTTTCAGACGGCCTAAAATCTGCCTTTTGATTTTTTAGGGCGGAAAGGCATGTTTGGCAAGATGTTTTTTGTGAGCGTCATTCTGTTGCAAGTGTTTACATTCGGGCTTGGGCGTTCGCTGCAATGGCTGTTTGCGCCTTGGATTGGCAAAGTCGGCAGGCGTTGGCTGATGGGTATTTCCTATTTCATTACAAACGGCTTGTTGGTCGGCTTACTACTGGAATTGGGGCATATGATGTTCCGCGTGGTGGCGTTTTGGATGGTGATCTTGCTGTTTGTGATGTATGCCGCGCTGGCGACATTTATCCTGTATCTTTTGCTGCGCCGTTTTATGGCACGCCAACCGCTTTCTCGAAGCCTGAGGCTGTTTGCGCCTTTGTTTGTGGCCGGTTTGCTCGGTTTTGGGATGTATAACGCCTATACGCCCGTTGTCCGCCATCAGACCGTATTCATCAATAAGAAAATGGATAAGCCGCTACGTATCGGCGTGGCCAGCGATTTGCACTTGGGGATTTTGTTTGGCGCGCGTCAATTAGACAAGCTGACGGACATTATGAAGCAGGAACAAGTCGATATGGTGTTGCTGCCGGGCGATTTGATGGACGATACCGTCGATGCGTACCTGAAAGAAAACATGAAACCGCATTTGCAGAAGCTGACTGCGCCGATGGGCGTTTACGCCACTTTGGGCAATCATGACTGGTTCCGCGATCAGAAGCGCATCAAACATGAATTGGAAGCGGCAGGTTTGACGGTTTTGGCCAATCAGGTTTTGGAAGTGAATGGTGTGTTGCTGGTAGGGCGGAGCGATGATTTGGATCGCAAGCGTCCTAGTGCGGAGCAGCTTTTGGAAGGTCAAAATACCCAATTACCGGTTTTATTGATGGATCACCGTCCTACTTCAATCGAAACCCATGCCCGGCTGCCGATAGATGTGCAGGTTTCCGGCCATGTCCACAACGGCCAAGTTGCACCCGCCAACCTTATCGTCCGTACGCTTTATCGTCTCGCTTATGGTTATGAAGCAATCGGCAACGGCCATTTCTTCACCACTTCAGGCTACGGCTTCTGGGGCATTCCCCTTCGTTTGGGTTCGCAATCAGAAGTGTGGGTTATTGACATCAAGTCAAAGCATTGAAATAGAAATATAAACTTCAGGCCGTCTGAATTTCAGACGGCCTTTTTTATGAAAATTGGGAAAAAATATTAAAATTGGATTATAATCGATGTTAATAAAATCAGCCACCGATATGAGTGGCATCATAACTAGGGAACTCACTATGGGCATTATCAGTCTTGCACTTATCTTCGTATCAATCGCCGCTGTCTTATTGTATTTCAAACAACAGTTGAAAGACCGCAAAAAAGACTGTCGCGAATCCTTTGTCTCTTTGCGCATTGCGCTCGACTGCCGACATCAGGCTGTCCGTCATGTATTGGATGCATACAGCAAACACCTGCAAGAGCAGGGCATTGCATTGGATCAAAACGTTCAGCAGATGTGTGCCGAAGTCGAAACCGCATTGGCGCAAACTGCCAAAACATTTTCCGAGTCCAAAATCAAACATCTGTGTGAAGCCGAAACAGCATTGAATCATGCGCTGAAAAAATTGCAAACTGCCGTCAAAGGCCTTTTGAAACAGTATCCTGATGAGAAATTGGCCGGTTTGATGGAAATGCTGGATGCAGCAGAGGCGGAAGTCGCATCGGCACGCCGCACTTACAACCGCAGAGCCGGAAGCTACAACCATCATTTGAACAAATTGCCCAACCGCCTTGTCGCCAAGCCATTAGGCTTTGACAAGCAGGTAAGATTGGTTCGTTTTACGGAAAACCAAACGCAACGAATGAGTAGCAATATGTTGGCTTAAAAATTAAGCAGTTTGCTAAATAAGCGATAAACAAAAGGCCGTCTGAAATATTAATTTCAGACGGCCTTTTGTGTGCTCTTAATGAAAAGTACTTAGGCTTTTGCAATTTATTGGGCAAAGCGGATTAGGCTGTCGGCAAGTTTATCGGCTGCAGTTTCATAACCTTGTGCAGAGAAGTGAACGCCGTCTTTGGCTGCCAAGCCTTGAGCCATCCAGTTTTTCATGCTGCATGCCCCGCCCATCGCATCCTGCCAAGACCAGAACATAATTTTTTCGTCACGGGCAACGCGTTGCTGCATTTGTTGTACTTCGCTGAGCAAGACAGGGCGGTTGCCGCAGCTTCCGTAGGCGGTTTTCAAAGATTCCGGAGCACCGAGGATCAGGATACCTGCGTTGGGCAGGGTGTTTTTGATTTGACGGATGTAATTGCGCCATGTCCGCTCGGTAGAAGAAATATCGAGGTTGCCGGAAAAGGCTTCATTGGTACCGTAGGCAAGAATGATTAAATCGGCTTTGGTTTGTGCCAAATCTTCCCACATACCCGGCCGCCATTTTGACCATTGGGATAACTGTGCGCCGTTGATGCCCATGGCGGAAACGGTTACGCCGCGTCCGGGGCGTTCGATGTTAATGAAACCGATTTGCCAAGGCATGCTGCTGCTGAGGGTCATCGGCAGGGAGGCATTGGTACGCACCAGTTGCCAACCGTTTTGTGTGGCAGGGATTTCTCGGCCGTTGACGGTCAGGGTTTGTTCGGACCAAACTGGTTTGCCGAAGATGGAGATTTGTTGCATATCCATGCTGCCGTCGGCTGCGCTTAAGGTAACGCTGCCGCCATCGGCGCGTGCTTCAATCCCGCCGAAAGAAAAATCGCTGTGTGATTTGCGGCTGCTGATGGTGTTCCAACCGCTGCCGCTGTAACGGACGGTTGCCATGCGCTGGCCTTTGACGGTATTAGGATAAACCCAACCGATACCGCCGTTGCCCCATTGTTGTTGCAAACGGCGACGCAGGCGGTCGGTGAAATAGTCGCCGGCGGTGTGGGAGTCGCCGACTTGGATAATGCGGAATTTGCCGTCTGAAGTATGGTTGAGCTGTTGCAGTTTGTTCAGCCAGGCAGGACGGTTGGAGCCGTAGTTGCTTAACAGGCCGTCATTGGTTGCGCAGGCGGTAATAGGGAGTGCGAGAAGCGTGAGGAGTAAGGTTTTATTAAATTTCATGGTTGTATATCGTGTGTAAAATTAATTTTTTCCATAATTTTTCCGGCCAGTAGTTTTTGGCCTTCTGCGGAAAAGTGAATGCCGTCCTTGCTGCGGTAACGGATGATTTTTCCATCTACTTTGACAGAGTCGGCATATTCTTCTGCGCCATTGCTCAACAGTTTGTCGGTCGGCAGCCAAATGGCTTGAGGCGACACCGTACCCGACAGGATTTTGTCGAGGTAGCGCATCTGTTCGTTGAGCTTGGCTTTTTTCATGTAAGGAATGCCCAGCCAAATGACTTGGACATCATGTGCGGAGGCTGCATCAAGAATACGGCGGACGCGGTTGAGGTATTCTGCCTCCCATTCGGGGGAGGCGAACTTCAGGTATTTTTTACCCATCGGGAAATCCCAAGGGTCGTTAGGGCCTAAGAATACAACCAAAACGCGGATGTCGGGTTCTTTTTGCAAAGTTTGTTCGATGGTTTTCGGCCAGTCGAAGAAGTTGGGGTAGGACAAACCGGTGCTTTGTTTGCTGAGGTTGACCGATTGTACGCCATATTCTTGCTTGAGGTGCTTTTGTACGAAAGGTGCAACGCCCTGCATCAGCGAGTCGCCGGCAAAGAAAACTTTATTGCCTTTTTTCAACACGACCTGCGTTGCCGACTGATCAGCCTGATTGCTTGGCTCGCTGGCGGCGGTATCCGTATTGTTAGCCGCATCGGAAGCAGCAGAGTCTTTTTGATTGTCCGATACTTCAATGTTTTCCGTATTTTCAGACGGCCTTGTTGTTTCAATGCCAGAGTCTTCCGAAGCTAAAGCGTCTTCTGTTTCCAGCGAGGCTTTCAGGCCGTCTGAAAATTCGTAGGCTTTTTGTTGCCAATCCGCACCGATACGCCACCAAGCATATTCGGATAAAGGCTCAAGCGGACTGTTTTCATGATAGGTCTGCTGCCAATAGGCATTGATGGAGTTTTGGGCAAACCACGTCAGTGCAACCGCACTGAGCAGAATCGAAACAAACAGGGAGATAAAGCGTTTCATGTTCTGCTCCTTAGAAGTTGGCATAAATAAAGCCGGGAATGCCGGACGGGGCGAAGACGATAATCAGTGCGAGGATAAGCGTGATGGGGATAAACCACAGCCATGCAGGCAGTTTGTCCAAGCCTTTTATCGATGCTTCAAATAAGCGGAGTAAATACGGGTATAGCAAAAGCATCATCGCAAATGCACCCAGCAACATGAGGTCGGTCGGCAGAGGCGCGTTCCAACCTTTATCATTGGCAAATAAGGCGCTGAACAGCATTTCCGTATCGGCAAGCGTTGCGCTGTTGAAGACGACAAAAGCGAAACAAACGAAATGGAAGGTAAACAGCCAGGCAAGCGGTTTGCCGATTTTCAGACGGCCTAAGGCATTGCGGCCGACGATTTTATCGCCGCAGTTAAGGAACACCAACGCCGCACCGTGCAGCGCACCCCAAATCAAAAAGCTCCAGCCGTAGCCATGCCAAATGCCGGAAAGCAACATGGCAATCATCAGATTGAGCTGGGTGCGTCCGAAGCCTTTTTTGCTGCCGCCCAAAGGGATATAGATATAGTCGCGAATCCAAGTGGACAGGCTGATGTGCCATCTGTCCCAGAAGTCGCGGATGTTGATGGCGCGAAGCGGCGCGGCAAAGTTTTTCGGCAGCTGGAAGCCGAGTAGCATGGCCAAGCCGATGACCAAATCCGAGTAGCCGGAAAAGTCGAAAAAGAGTTGGAAGGTGTAGCCATAAATCGCAGACAACACGCCCCAGCCGTCGAACTGGGCCGGATTTTCAAAAACAGGTGATACCCAGCCTTCCGCCAATACGCCGGCAAGCCACCATTTTTTAGCAATGCCCAATACAATCAGGCCGACCGCCAAAGCCGGATAAATCAGCTGGCGTGCCTGTTTGGTGCGGATTTGCACCAATGCCCCCGCCTGTTCGCCATCTATACTTTTAAAAGCAGCCGCACGGATAATCGGGCCGGATGTGATGGTGGGGAAGAAGCTCAGGTGCAGTAGGAGCTCATGCCATTCAAAACGGTCTCCCTTAGGCTCGCGGTAGCAATACACCATGTAAGCCAGCGATTGGAAAGTGTAATAAGACAAGCCCAAAGGCAAAAGGATGTCGATGACGGCGCTTTGCCCCGTATATTGCTGAATAATTGGGCGGAAAAAGTCGAAATATTTGAAGAAACACAAAACAGTCAATGCCGCCGAAATACCGCAACCCAGCCAAAATTTGCGGATATTCTCGTTTTCAGAAAACATCAGCACGCTGATCAGGTAAACCACAGACGAGTAAACCAAAATCAGCGCGGCAAAAATAGGGTCGATACGGTAAAGCCAGCCTAGCCCGGCAACCAAAAGTAAAACGTTTTGAACTTGCGGCAAACGTGCAAATGCCCAGTACACTGGCAAAAATACGATAAAGAATACCGCAAACTCAATAGACAGCAACGGCATGACAATTCCTTGATGTGTTTAAACTTTCAAACTTTTCGATTGATTGTTATTTTTTGGCGTTAAGTTTGGCGCGGACGACTTCGACTACCGCAGGTAAAATCGAAATCACGATGATTGCCGCCATAACTAAGCCCAGATTGTTTTTGACGACGGGGATATTGGCGAAGAAGTAGCCTGCATAGGAAAACGACAATACCCACAACATCGCGCCGATAATGTTGTAACGGATAAACGTGCCATAGTGCATATCGCCCATGCCTGCGACAAATGGCGCAAACGTCCGCACAATCGGCACAAAGCGCGCAATGATGATGGTTTTGCCGCCGTGTTTTTCATAGAACGCATGGGTTTTTTCCAAATACGAACGGCGGAAAATTTTGGAATCAGGATTGGCAAACAGTTTTTGTCCAAAATATTTGCCAATCATAAAGTTGGCCGCATCGCCTAGAATGGCGGCCGCTAAGAGCAGCAATACCATGACGTGGATGTTCATGCCGCCGATGGCCGCAATACCGCCTGCAGCAAACAGCAGTGAGTCGCCGGGTAAAAATGGTGTTACGACCAAACCGGTTTCGCAGAAAATCACAACAAACAAAATCGCGTAAATCCACGGGCCGTATTGGGCGGAGAGGTGGACAAGGTGTTGGTCGATATGGAGGATGAAATCAATAAGGATAGAAATCACTAGGGTTCCCCAAATAAAAAGGCCGTCTGAAAAAGAACAGACAAATGTTTCGGCGAGAAGTTCGACATTGTAAAACCAAAGCGGAATAAAACCAATGCCGTAAGCGCGTCAAGATATGTTTAGAAGTGCAGATATGTTGCAGGTATAGGCTTCAGACGGCCTTTATCCTTGATGGTGGACGGCAAAACAACGTAAAATAAAGCCGATTTCAACCTAACCGGTGCGCCTTTGTGAACCAGCTCATCTTCGATTTTGCCAGCCATGATTATCCCGGCTTCGACAAATTTCTGGGAACAGAAAATGCCGAGCTGGTGTATGTGTTGCAGCACAAACATGGGCAGTTTATCTATGTGTGGGGCGAAGAGGGCGCAGGCAAAAGCCATCTCTTGCAGGCATGGGTCGCACAGGCGCTCGATGCCGGACGAAATGCCCTCTATATTGATGCCGCCGCCACGCCGCTGACAGAAGCCGCGTTGGATGCAGAATATCTCGCCATTGACCAAATCGAAAAGCTCAATAATGAAGAACAGGCTTTACTGTTTGCCATCTTCAACCGCTTCCGCAACAGCGGCAAAGGCTTTTTGCTTTTGAGTTCCGAATATACGCCGCAACAGCTCGTTATCCGCGAAGACCTGCGCACACGCATGGCGTATTGCTTGGTTTACGAAGTCAAACCGCTGACCGACCGGGAAAAAATCAATGCGCTCGTCAGCATGGCGGCCGCCCGTCAGGTAACCATCGATCCGGAAATCTTCGAATACCTGCTGAACCATTGGCGGCGCGATATGGACAGTCTGATGCAAATGCTCGATACCCTTGACAACTACGCCGTTATGATGGGCAAGCGTATTACTTTGCCGCTTTTGCGCCAGCTTTTAAAACAACAGGAAACCCAATGAAAAACCTTGCCATTTTCGACCTCGACAACACCTTAATCAATACCGATTCGGATCACTCCTGGCCGCAATACCTGATTAAAAAAGGCATAGTCGATGCGGCTGAAACCGAGGCGCAAAATGAAAAGTTCTACCAAGACTATCAAAACGGTTGTCTTGATATCGATGCCTTCCTCAAATTCCATCTCGCGCCTTTAGCCCGTTTCAGCAAGGAGGAATTGGCTGAGTTTCATCGCGAGTTTATGGCCGAATATATTGTTCCGCATATTTCTCCGATGCAGCGTATGCTGGTGCAAAGCCATCAAATGGCGGGCGACGAAATGCTGGTTATTTCTTCGACCAACGAATTCATCATTACCCCAATCTGCCATCTTTTTGGTATTCACAACATTATCGGCACACAGCTTGAAACCGGCGAAGACGGCCGATATACCGGCAACTATGTCGGTATGCCCAGCCTGAAAGAAGGCAAAATTACCCGATTGAACCAATGGCTTGCCGAGCGAGGCGAGACCTTTGAAAGCTACGGTAAGGTTTATTTTTACAGCGACTCCAAAAACGACTTGCCGCTGCTTCGTATCGTGGATGAACCTGTCGCCGTCAATCCGGATGCCGAGCTGGAAAAAGAAGCCAAAGCAAAAGGTTGGCCGATTTTGAATTTCAAATAACGACGAATCAGGCCGTCTGAAATATTTAACCTAACCACAACCCTAATAAGGACTAAAACATGAAAACGACTAAACTCCTCGCCTCAGCCCTGTTGTTTGCCGCTGTATTCGGTACAGCACAAGCAGCCGATACCGAAACTCTGGAAGCCATGAAAGCGCAAAACGGCAGCGTTAAAACCGTTTTGATGGATGTCTTCACAACTCCTGCCGGCAATGTTGACCGCGTGAATATCATTCAATCCAGCGGCAATCCTGAAATGGACGAACGCGCAGTGAAAAGCGTTTCCAAATATCCTTATCCGAAACGTAAAACTGCATCTAAATACCAACATACCGTTACTTTTGAGACCAATGTTGAAGTAATCAACAACTGACTTGGAATGGAGACATTAGATGTTATCTGAAGAAAAGGAGGATCTTATTGAAGGGTTAATTGATGAAATTAAAAATATGCGTGGTGATCCCTTAGAATATACGGGTAACAAGCTTGTTATCAGTCGTGGAAATTCAAAAGCAAAGTTGTTAATTATCGGTGAAGCTCCTGGACCAATAGAAAACGAAGAGGGAGAACCTTTTAGAGGTCCTGCTGGTATTCTGCTAGACGAGATGTTGGAGAGTGAGAAATTTAAACTAGACCAGGATATATATATTATTAACGCGGTGTTTCGCATGCCACCAGGTAAAAATGGAAAAAAGTTCGGTCGGCCAAGTACTAAAGTGATTGAATATTACCGCCCGTATATTTTGAAGTTCATTAGACTGATAGAACCAAAGATAATAGTTTTGCTTGGTAATTCTGCATGCAAATCAGTATTGGATAAAGTTGGAATTACTAAGTTGAGAGGTGAGTGGAAATGTGAGAAAGATATTTGCCATTTTATTATGCCGACCTATCATCCTTCGTATGTGCGGATGAAAAAGAATCAATATCTGAATCTGGTAAAAAATGATATCAAAATGATTCGCAAGAAGTTTGATGAACCTACTATGTAAAAGAGTCTAATGCAAGTTATACTGTTTTTGTAGTTCATATTGCTTGATAATGATTGGTTGTAGTTGAATAAATATTGGTTGTTATTAAATTGAATGATGAGATAATGTGGAGTACACTTCTATTTGGAAGGCGTTTTGATTGGGAAATTCCCTGTCAAAACGCCGTTTTATTCTTTAAACAAGTATAACCAAAATTGCCGTAAAACCACACGCTCCGGTGTTATACTGAAACAAATAAACCGCTTCATCACACATCATGTCTCCCCGTCCAGTTACCATTACTTCCTACAATATGCACAAAGGCATGTCTGCGCTCAACCGCAAAGTGCAGGTCAACCGCATGGCTGACGCGCTGGGTGCATTGGGTTCGGACGTTTTGTTTTTACAAGAAGTCCAAGGACAACATCTCAACAGAAGCCGCCGTACCGACTTTCCCGATGCGCCGCATTACGACATCATCGGCGACAGCCTCGATTATCATCGCAGCTACGGCAAAAATGCCGTCTATCCCAAACGACACCACGGCAACGCCATTCTCAGCCGCCTACCGCTGAAAACGGAAAACAACCTCAACATCAGCGTCAATAAACTCGAACAGCGCGGCCTGTTGCATTGCGAAGTCGTGCCCGAAGGTTGGGAAGATCCGCTGGTGTGTCTGTGCGTCCACCTCAATCTGCGCGAGCCTGACCGCCTTAAACAATACCGCGCCATCAGCAACTATGTTGACCGCCATATCAACTCTGACAGCCCCTTGATTATCGCCGGTGATTTCAATGACTGGCGGCAGAAATCAGCCCATGAGCTGGGCAGGGCATTAGATTTGAACGAAGTATTTGTCGATAATACAGGCAAACGCCCCAAAACCTTCCCTTCGCGCCTGCCCATCCTCAGTCTCGACCGCATTTACACGCGCAATCTTGATGTCATCGATTCTGAAATCCACAACAGTAAAGACTGGCAGTATTTATCAGATCATCTTCCATTGAGTGTAACGGTTAGACCGCATCGTAAAATGAATATGAAATCCGATAGAAAAATGTAAGGCTGAAATCTTTTTTAAAGCAAAGCACTATTGGCAATGTATCGAAAGAAAAAGTTTTTTCACTCAGATATTTGAGACAAAAACAGGCCGTCTGAAAAGTTTCAGACGATCTGTTTAAGTTTATAAAAAAGCGCAAACCTTTTTAAATCAAAAGTTTGCGCTTTAAATCTGGTGGAGGCGGGGTCAATCGTACTTTGAACTTAACTTATTGATTTAAATATAATCATATTCTTGTTTGCGGTAAAAGTTACCCCAAAAGTTACCCCAAAAATGTCAGGTAGGTGCATTTTTTGACACTATTTTTCCCTTTGTTAGATTGCCAGTTTAAGCCGTTTGGGTGGCAGGGGCAAAAATATTTTGTGGCATTTCTGCCAAGCTGTGAAATATGGTCTGATTGTAACACCGGCAATCACGCGCCGTCTTGTGGGCTGGTGCTTGCTTTATTTTCCAGCCGTCCGATATTGCCTTTCGGTCTGCTTTTGTCTGTATCAGTTCTGCCGGTCATTTGCCCGCAAAAGAAAGCGTATATATACAAAAAAAACGCAAAAATCGTTTGTTACCTTGTTACCAATGGCTGAAAGGCTTGCTATTCGTGGCTTTCGTGGTAACAAAATACAAATTTTAACCTTGTTACCATTTGTTACCGCCCCTGTTTTTTAAATGTAACCATATGAATATAAAAGGGTAACAAGTGGTAACAAATCGGTAACAAGTAAATTTATGTTCATTTGTTACCGTTTTTTCTGTGTTTTTATATTTATATTCATATAGTTATAAATGTTAAGTTTTGTGGTAACAAAGGTAACAAGTGATTTTGTCTCGCGCATATGGTTTTATCTATTCGCTTGTCTTAGTCTTCTTTTCTTTTTTATGGGCTCGCAAAATTCAAGGGCTACATTATTACGCGCGCGCGTATTGGTGTCGAAATTATTTATCCCTCGTCTGTCTTTGTTGGTCATAGCGGAAACAGGGCGTAATTGCGCTGTAAGCGCGTTTCTTTGTTTTGGTAGGGTAGGTATAGGGAAAGGGTCAAACAGTCCTAATTTTTGAAATTTAGGGGCTTCCTGTTGATTTTATGCTTTCTTGGTTGGTCTGCCTGAATGTTTAGACGTAAAAAAGCCCGCCTGTGTTGGTCATGGCGGGCTTGGTTAGGATTTTGGAATTAACCCCATGTAAATGATTAGTCGTCCAGTTCTATATTTGTAGCTAAAACATGAAACCAGCCGTTACCTTTCCGCTGGTGTTGATAGCCTCTATTTTTGTGGTTATATTTCAACAATCCATTATCTGCTAATACGCGGCAAACTTTCGCTTCATCGAAACTTTGGGCGATTTCATTGGCAAAGACACGGCGGATTACCCATAATTCCAATTTTTCCCCCTCCTGTTTCCTATATCCTGCATGGTCTTTATTGGTGCTTTTATCGCTCCATTCCATAAACCGCGTGCCTAATGCGTGCTGGGCGATAAAATCCTCTGCCTGCTCAATGATTCGGCGGTCTTCGTGTTTTCCTGCTCCGTTGGCTTCTAGCCATTCATCAAAGCATTTTTTCACGCCTGCCATGCCTACACCTACGGGCAAGCCGGTAACAGGGGCGGCAAGTTCCAAAGCAGCGGCGGCAATCGCAAAGCGTTTCGCTACTCTTCGCGCCTGTCCTGATAGTTCGGGAATGGTTGCCATAAATGCGGCCATGCGCTCCGTTGCCTGCTGTTTGGCTTGTTCTAGGTCGTCTAAAAGCTGTCGGATAAATAGTCTTCCTGCCGTTCCGTGATATTTTTCTGTTGATTGGGCGATATGCTCACTCAACAATGCGCCATCTTCAAATCCGTGCAAAGTGTCATAAATGCCGTATTGCGCGGCGGCTCTGATACTAGGCAGGCGGGCGGCTTGTCCTGCGTTCCAATCGCCCTTATGGTGCTTCAAGATGGAATCGGGGGTCTTTTCGCCAGTGGAAAACATCATCACTTTCCAGCGGCTTAAAGCGCGGTTTCCGCCTTGTTTTGCGCCTTGCACTTTGTTGATACCGTTCATAACGCTATAAACAGTATCGCCGATAACGTGCGGGCTTGCCTGTCCTATTTCGTCCAACACCAGCAAGCCATCATTACGGGCGGCGGCTGTGTTGGAAAAGCCTATTTTCGTACCGCTCCAAGACAACAGGCTTCCTGATGGTTTGCCCCATACGCTCAAGGCTACTTTTGCGGCTGTGGTTTTGCCGTCTGAAGAATCGCCCATCAAGTGGAAGCCCCCCGATTCTTCGTTTAACAGGGAAAGCAACGGGGCGGCAAATGAAGCTCCCAAAGCAAGGCATAGGCGGCTATTGTTCTCTGCGTATCGCGCTGCCTGCTCCTGCCATTCCTTGAGGCTGCCTTTTTCTGTGTAACCGTCTTTTTGGCTGGTGTCTCCGTTGTATAGAATGTTTGTGCCGTCTGCATTAACGGCTTCCCCGCCTGCCAGTATGTAGGCGTCCCCGTTCCAACCGGCGCGGTCGGTAATGGTAAAGGCTATCGGGCTTCCCTCTTTCTGCAAATAGTCTGCCAGTCTTTCCCTTTTTGCCCGTCCGCTCATGATGACTAGGCCGAAATTCTGCAAACGCTGCCAGCCTTGAACTGTGCCGATTTCTGCTTGTGGTAGGGCGGCGGTCTTTTGTTGGCGTGTGATTTTGTCTTTAAACTTGATAATCCGATAATACGCGCCGTCATTGTCTTGCCCCGTGCCTATGATGTCGATAGGGTCGGAAAGGAATTGCGGCTCTGATTCGATAATATCGCCGTCTTTATCGGTTCTAACGTTTACCCACCATACGCCCTGATTATCGATTTCAAAGTGAGGGCGCGGGCGGAATAGCTCGATATTCTCAAGGTTGTAATCGTTAGGGCTTTCCTGCTTCGCTGTTTCGGTATTTTTCATGCTGTCTGTCCTCCGGAATGATTGTCTGATTGCTTTTTCTCGTTCAGTTCGTCCAGTGCGTCATAGCCCGGCGTTTTGCTTTGCCATATACTCGCCTTGATTCCCTGCTTAATGGCTCGCATTGCCAAGTCATAAGCGGCTCTGTAACCAACGGGGCGGGGCGTGTCGTTATCGGCAATAATCACAATCTCTTTTATACCGTTCAAAAAGTGAAAATTTGCCAAGCTGTTTGCGCTCAAGGCCGCGCATAAGCCCCAATCGTAAGCCTTGTACAATTCACGGGCGGCAAGGGCGGTTTCTATGCCCTCTGCAATGACAAGACGGCCATTTTCAGGAATCGGGAACAGGTGGACGGCTTGCCCCGATATACTGCCTTTCTTGCGGCTTCTCATTTTCTTGGCCGGTAATGTTTCGCCTGTTACAGGGCCTTTGATTGCCAGTTTCTGGTAGCGCGGGGCGTGTAGTCCGTCCTCTCCGCATGGCTTGTCATAGCTAGGCTGTAAATAGGTTAGGTGTAAGCCTTGTAGCTCTTCGTCCATATCGCGGATAGCGCAAACCATACAGGGGAAACTACCAAGCAACAGCGGCTTATCTTCGCCTGTTGTCCAATAGTCTTTTTCAGGTAGGAAACGGACGTTTTCGGGTAAATGCGCCATGTCCAAACCGCGTGATTTCAAATACTGGATAACAGGGGAATCGGGGCGGATAGGTTCTGTGCTTCTCCACAATGCGGCCAGTTCCTCGATTTGGTCTTTTTCGGGGCGTGGTTGCGCTTGTGGGCGTGTTGGCGGTATCGGCAAAGGGTTTGCATTGTCCATGCCTAAAATGCCTGAAACCTGCTTTAAGGCCGTCTGAAAATCACACCCGAAAAAGTGCATTACCAAGCCGAAACCATCGCCCGCGCCGTTGTTGTAATGGCTGCAAATGAATGTGCCGTTTCCGTCCTTGTCGTCATATCTGAAACGGTCTTTCCCTCCACACGCGGGGCAGGGCTGGTGTTTGTTTTTCAGGTATCGCGGGTCTATGCCTAATGCGGCGTGTATTTCCGGCCAGCGGTATTGCGCGACGGCTTTAATGTCTTGGTATGTTGGTTTCATTGCTCTGCCTCCTCTGATACTGGTTCTAAAACAATTCCGGCGGTCGGGTCGGTTTCCCATATTGCGGGCGTTTCCTGCTCTAGTTGCTCCGTGTCGGCGTGGGCGGGCTGGTTACAGGCTCGGACTACCAAAGCCAAAAGCAACACCCAAAACACCAGCAAGGCGCGGTTAAGATACCGGCGGAAACGGTCGGATTTATTGGTCTGTTTCATGGTTTTATCCTTTGCTCTGCCTCCAGTGTTTCAAAACATGAATCTAATAAAATCAATTAGTTATGAAAACACTAGGGCGAAGTTTGCCCTATGCCGTCTGAAATAGGCGGCATAAAGGCGGGTAAATTTCAGGGAATAGGTGGGCTTAACCGGCGTGGGTTACGCTGTAAACAGCCCATTCTTTCAGGTCGTCTGAATCGTCAGGGCGCGGGATGGGGTCGGTTTTGAATATATCCCTCAAGCTCGGATGACAAATCGAAAGATTCCAAGTTTTCCGCATGGGGGACTAGGGTTTGAATGACTGTGGCAAGGCGTGCCGTGCTTCTGATCGCACTTATGGGGGCGTTGTGGACGGGATGGGCGGCCATGTTGTCGCAAATGGTGTCGATGATTGCGCCCGTATTGGCGATAAATTCGCCGCCGTAATACAGCGCGTCCATGATGCGGTTTGCCAGCTCTAAGGGGATGGTTACCGTTTGGGCTTGATTTTGAATGGTTTGGATTTGGGTAGAATTTGAAGATTTCATGAGGTGCTACCTTTCTGTTTGGCTAATGCCTCCTCCGTTCTCACACGGTAGGGCGGCGGGCAAAGGCAAGGTGTGAGAAACTGGCAAACAGTACCAGCGGGCGTGCGCCCTCCTTGCCCCGCCCACCATGAAAGGTAAAGCTAGGGGATAGATACAAAAAAAACCGCTAGGCGGCTTTGTATCTGCCTGTTTGTTTCAGCTTCTCACGGCTGACCTGCTATTGAACAGGTTTGCTAATCTTGCCGTTTTGCGTGGTGTTTGTAAATACTTTTCAGACGGATTTTTATAAATGTCTGATTCTGCTTTTAATTAAAAGGGGCTATGCCTTGCCTAGCACGTTTTACAAGCGCGCTTGTCTTGAGTTACAATCGCGCGCGCGGGCGCGTATTGGTCCGAAAACTCCTGTTATCCTTTCATTAGCTTGCCTGTTCTGTAAGCCATTTCTTCACTTCTCCTGCTACATAAAAGCGGCTGCGCGTGCCTGTGATTTGGCGTGATTGCGGGAATTGTCCTGCTGCCTCCAGTCGTCTAATTTGGCTACTGCTCAAGCGAGTGATTCCGCGCCGTCCTTTCGCTTGGCTGGTCTCAAGTTCTGCGATAGTTAATTGCGCGGTATCAGGTAAGCTGTCGATATTGATAATGTGCATTTATTGCCTCCTTTTGGTTAATTACGCCTGCGGGTTGCTGGCGTTTCGATAGCGGCATTGTGCAAAAAGCATAGGGGGGTTAGGCAATAAAAAAACGGTTAAACCCTCCTTTCAAGAAAGGGGTTTAACCGTCCTGTAATGTATGACTAATAAGGGGTTTGGGGGTTACTCGCCTACTGGTTTTTGAATAATGGCGGGCGTGTCAGGCTGTCAATACGCTTGATTGCTGCCAGTGTGGGCTCAACCCCTGTTATTTTCTTAAAGGTGTCCTTGATAAAGTCTTGAACTATAAGTGCTTTAGGGGGTGCAACCCCTACCGTCTGCTTGTTCCAAAATTCTTTAATCGCTATGCAAGCGGTTTCAAATTCTGGGGTTTCAAATTCAGGGACAACACAATAAGGCAAGGCTTTCATTTCCTGTTTTTCTGCCTCTGCTTTAGCCGCTTCCCGCCTTACCTGTTCTTCTGCCTGAATAGTTTGCCTCAAGCTAAGTACACGTTCTTTCGTTGCCCAGCTAATTAGCACATTCTGCATAATGGTTGTGTCGTTTGGTGCGATGTCATTCATACTGAAAACGGCAGTTTTTTGACTGGCGCAATAAATCCCGCTATCTCCATCATGCAAATACAAATCTTGGACAGTCAGGGTTTTTAAAACAATACCGCCCGAAAAAGCCTGTAATGCAATTTTTGCCCGTGCCTGTTTGCGTGGGTGTTCCTGCCATATACTCCCAAAAGTGAAAAACGCGGGATTAATTCCTGCCCATAATAGGGCGGCTTGCTCCAATGTCCATAACGGGGCTAATCGCCAATCGGACAAATCGGGCATATCTGAAAGGGTTAAGACGTCTGCCATATTCTATTCACTCCATGTTCTTTTTCTGACTGCATAAAACGGATTGAGTAGCCCCAAAAATCAACGGGTGGGGCGTCGTGTGGTACTTCGCGGCGGAAATATATCCGCTCCTTTTCTGTTTCCAGTATCAGGCAATCGCCTCAATTCCCTTGTTCTTGACGATGGTAAGCAGCTTCAAAGCTGCGCCGCTCGGCTTTTTAATGCCCCGTTCCCATTCGGAAACTTGGTTTTTACCGATGTTTAGATACATGGCAAAAGCGGCTTGTGATAATGCTTCGCGCTCTCTGATTGCCTTGATGTCTTCGCCGCTCAATGGTTTGATTTCGGTCAGGCATGATTTGTCAAAATCGCGCATGGTTTTTTTGTCGATAATGCCGATGTCGTGCAAACCCTGCATGGTTTCATGTATTGCTGCGAAAATCTCGCTTTTGTATTTCATGGCTGTATCTCCGTGAAAGTGCCGTTTGATTTGGCTTGCTCTATGTCGGTTTCCGTCATTGCCAAGATGATGGCGGCGGCTTTCTTTAATTCTGCAAGTTCTTTGTTCGTGATGTTTTCGCGGTCGTTCTTGGCAAAGGCGGTCATGAAAAACGCCCGTTCCCCACGTCTGAAAAATATCAGGCTACGATAACCGCCGCTTCTGCCTTGCCCTTGCCTTGCTATGCGCTGCTTGATAACGCCGCCGCCTAAATCTGCGTCTATTACTCCTTTATCTGCCCGCTCTACCGCTTCTATCAGCTCGGAATCGCTGATTTTGTGCTTCTTGGCAAATTTCGTTATCCACTGGTTTCTAAATATCCGCATGGTTTTCTTTCGTAATGCTTAAGATGATAGTTTATTCTGCCGTTTCCTGCAATACGCCTGAATGTGCTTTCAATTCATCAAGATAATCAGCCCATTTTTGAACCATATCGGCGCGCTGTTCTAAGTATTCCGCATGGTTGTAGGCTGCCCTTGTCGTGTTGGGGTCTTTGTGGGCTAGTTGTCGCTCTACCCAATCGGCGTTATAGCCCATCTCATTCAGTATCGTGCTGGCTGTATGTCTAAAGCCGTGCTGTGTGGTTTCTTCCAAGAATCCCAGACGGTCTAATGCTTTCCGTATCGCCCCCTCGCTCAAGGGCTGTTTTTTGCTGGTGTTACAAAATACATATTCATAATGCCCCGTTACAGGTTTCAAGCCGTCCAGTATTGCTAAGGCTTGGCGGCTCAAGGGGACAATATGGTCTATCTTGTTCTTCATGTTTATGCCATCTTTATAGTATTGCTGCTCCTCCCAATCAATTTCACACCAGCGCAATAAACGTAATTCGGAAGGGCGGGCAAATACATAAGGGGAAAGCTGTAATAGGGCGCGTGTTTGCGGTAAACCTGTGTAACCGTCAAAAGCCCGTAACATCTCGCCTATCCTTTGCGGGTCTTTAATGAAGCGGTAATGTTTCTGTTCCACCTTTGCCAGCTCTCCCCGCAATTCGGCGGCGGGATTGAATAGGCTCAAGCGAAGTTTTACGGCATATTTGAAAACTTGATTTACTACGTCATAAATTTTTTGTGCCGTGTCATATTTCCCCGCCGATTCCAGCCTCTGTAACAGTCCTAAAACCTCAAGCGGCATGATTTCGTCTATTTTGCGTGTTGCAAGGTCAGGGAAAATATGAAGCTCAAGGCTGCGGATAACTCTTTGTGCATGGTCGGGCTTCCATTTATTCGGCTTTGCTACTTGGTCGCTGTGCCATTTGCGCGCAATAGCCTCAAATGTGTTTTTTAGCTGTTCTGCCTGCCTCTGTGCTTTGTCTTGCTGGTGTAGTTTAGGGTCTATCCCTTTGGCTATCAGCCCGCGCAATTCTTCGCGTTTTTCTCTTGCTTCTTTTAAGCTGATTTCAGGATAGACACCCAGTCGCATTTCATCGCGTTTGTTGTCGCTTGGTCGGTAGTAACGAAAACGCCAGTATTTGCCGTTTCCCCTTGCTTGAAGATATAACCCGCCGCCGTCTGATAATTGATTCGGCGGTTGTAGTTTTTTGCATTGGCTATCTGTAAGTGGCAGCGTCTGTTTAGGCATTTTTAATCCAGTTTGGGGTAACTTTTAAAAACTCATTAAGCCATTGTTAATAATTGGTTTTATGGACTTTTGGGGTAACTTGTTTAAAAAAATAGGGCTAATTTGCCTACTTTTCAGGCTTGTTTTTTTGGGTAACTCATGAAAAGTTACCCTAAAAGTTACCCTATAAATTGCGAAAACTCAAGCATACGCCAGCATATTCAAGGTAATAAAAAAGCCTTGAAACCGTTATGGCTCAAGGCTTTATGCGTATTACAGGATACTGCTGAAAATTCGGTATGGTGGAGGCGGGGGGAATCGAACCCCCGTCCGAAAGTCCTCTACAGAGCGTTCTACATACTTAGTTGTGTCTATTTAGAATCTCGTTCCCATCATGCCGACCAACAGGCCTTCAGAGAACCAGTTACCTTAAATCTCGTTTCCTGCCAAGTAACCCGACAGAAAACCAGTCAATGTAGAATGACGTTGCGGTAGCTTGCGCTACACAGCCCATTGACCAACTGCTGCAACGGCAGGCCTTAAGCGGCCAGTGCGTAAGTTTCGTCGTTTGCGACTATTTTGATTCAGTGTTTAACGGGAAATCTGAGACCCCGGTATGCCCGCATCTGCTTTGCAACCCCCGTCGAAACCAAGATCGCCCCCAGATAGGAAAAGTTGATTATACGCATGTCAACAGGCTTTGCCAAGTTGCTGTTTGATTAAAAAGGCCGTCTGAACAGCGGTTTGCTTTTTCAGACGGCCTCTTTGTTTAGGTTTATTGATGGTAGTTTTGCAAGAAGCGTTTGAGTTTGTCCATGGCTTCTTCGATTTGATGAACGGGCGGCAGGGTAACGATACGGAAGTGGTCGGGGCGTATCCAGTTAAAGCCTGTGCCTTGTACGAACAAGACTTTTTCACGCACGAGTAAGTCGTAGATGAATTTCATGTCGTCATGAATGCCGTACATTTCGGTATCGATTTTGGGGAACATATACAATGCGCCCATGGGTTTGACGCAGGATATGCCCGGAATCTGGTTGACCAGTTCCCATGCTTTGTTGCGTTGCTCGAGCAGGCGGCCGCCGGGGAGGAGGAATTCGTTGATGCTTTGGTATCCGCCCAAGGCCGTCTGAATGGCGTGTTGCATGGGTGTGGTGGCACAAAGGCGCATAGACGAGAGCATGTCGAGGCCTTCGATATAGCCCTTGGCATGATGTTTCGGGCCGTTGAGTACCATCCAGCCTTGGCGGAAACCGGCCACGCGGTAGGCTTTGGAGAGGCCGTTAAACGTAATGGTCAGTAAGTCGGGGGCGAGGGCGGCAATGTGATGGTGTACGGCACCATCGTAAAGAATTTTGTCGTAAATTTCGTCGGCGAAAATAATCAGGCCGTGTTTGCGCGCTAATTCGGCGATTTCGAGCAGGATTTCTTTGCTGTACACCGCGCCGGTAGGGTTGTTGGGATTGATGATGACGATGGCTTTGGTTTTCGGTGTAATTTTGGCTTCTATATCGGCCAGGTTGGGGAACCAGTTGTTTTCTTCGTCGCATAGATAATGGCGGACGGTACCGCCTGCCAGTGTCGCGGCGGCGGTCCACAAAGGATAGTCTGGTGCAGGAATCAGGATTTCGTCGCCGTCGTTGAGCAGCGCCTGCATGGACATGGTAATCAATTCGGAGACGCCGTTGCCGATGTAAACATCGTTGACGGTAACGTCGAGCAGTCCTTTGGTTTGGTAATAGTGAACGATGGCTTTGCGTGCGGAGTAAAGGCCTTTGGAGTCGCAATAGCCTTGTGAAGTCGGCAGGTTGCGGATGACGTCAACCAAGATTTCATCAGGCGCTTCAAAGCCGAACGGAGCCGGATTGCCGATATTGAGTTTGAGGATTTTGTTGCCTTCTTCTTCCAGTTGCAGGGCTTTTTTGTGAACTGGGCCGCGAATATCGTAGCAAACGTGATCCAGTTTGGATGATTTAGGGAATTTCTCCATGATGTGTGTTCCGTAAAATTGTTAACAATGGGATAAATGTACTCTTTTTGTGGGTAAATTAAAAGAGCTTCAGACGGCCAAGGCTTACTTATTGCGCGCTTCGGAACGGCGAACCGTCACGCTTTTGCCGCCTATGCCCCAGTTGTCCATATCGATTTCGTCGATGACGACGACGGTCGTCTCAGGGTTTTTGTTGAGAACGCGAGTGAGTAATTCGGTGACGCCTCGGATTAATTCGGCTTTTTGCTCTGCATTCGGGGCTTCGCTGCCGCCGGTTACTTTGATGTTGACATAGGGCATAGCTTTTTCCTTTTAAAATAGCGTTCACATGTTATCTTATTTTTATCAGGCCGTCTGAAATTTGATTGCAGGATTTTTCATTGCTCATGACTGCTTTTACAAAGAATTAAGTTTTTTGGAATAGATTGTTTTTACAATGCGGTTTTATTTTGGATGGATATCGTCATGAACCGTTTTCTTCAGACTTTGATTGTGGCCGCACCGATGGTAATTGCCGCGCCTTATGTGGCGGCGGAAACGCATCCGGCGCAAAAACAGATGCAGCAGAACATTGATGCCGTGTTGAAAATTGCACGTAACACGTCTTTGACAGAGGCGCAACGTGTGAAACAGGTTGAGCAGTATGCCAACCGTTATCTGGATTATGAGCGTATTTCGGCTTTGGCGGTTGGTGCGCCATGGCGTGAATTTTCTGCTAAACAGAAAACCGATTTTATCCGTGCATTCAAAGACATGGTCATTGCGATGTACTCGCATTCCGCGTTAATTGGCGCGGCAGATGCGAATGTGCGCCTGTTGCCGAAGATGACGGAAAACGGCAATAAGTTTGACGTTTTCTCAGAAATTCAGACCAAAAAAGGCACTAAGTATGAAGTGGCCTACCAGCTTTACCAAAGTGGCGGTGCGTATAAGATTTACAACATCCGCGTGGACGGTACCAGCTTGGTAACGGTATACCGCAACCAATTTGGCGAGCTGATTAAGAGCAAAGGCATTGACGGTACGATTGCGACTGTTGCAGCCAAGGGCTTGAAGAAACAATAAGGTAGATTGATAAAAAGGCCGTTTGAATGTTCAGACGGCCTTTTTGTGTTACGGGCTGATTAAGCACGTTTGCGGAATTCGCCGGTACGGGTATCGATTTCGACTTTGTCGCCGTTTTCGATGTAAGACATCACTTGGATTTCGGTGCCGCCAACCAGACGTGCGGTTTTCATTACTTTACCGGAGGTATCGCCTTTAACGGCAGGCTCGGTGTATTCAACTTCGCGAACGATGATGGTAGGCAATTCTACGGAGATTGGGTTGCCTTCGTAGAAAGTGACTTCACATACGTCTTCCATGCCGTCAACGATGAATTTCAACGCGTCGCCGATGTTGTCGGCTTCGATTTCGTATTGGTTGAATTCTTCGTCCATGAAGACGTACATTGGGTCGGCAAAGTAGCTGTAAGTACAGTTTTTGCGGGCCAAGATTACGACGTCGAATTTGTCGTCGGCTTTGTAAATGCTTTCAGAAGCGGCACCGGTCAGCAGGTTTTTCAGTTTCATGCTGACTTTGGCGGAAGAGCGACCACCTTTGATATATTCGGTTTTTTGAACAACCATAGGGTCGTTGCCAACCATGAATACGTTGCCGGCGCGCAGTTCTTGTGCTGTTTTCATTGTAGTTTTCCAATCAAATCGGTTGTAATAAAACGCGCTATTTTAGCGTATTTTTTTGTGCTTTGAAATAAAGGCGGCAAGTTTTTCAACGGCACTTTTTTGAGCAAAAAGTCCGTCCCGCCATTTTGCCGCGCTTTGCCGCCATTCGTTTTGATGTGCCGTCAGGGTTTGCCATGCCTGCAGGCGTTGGCTGTCGCTGAGTGTTTCGCCGTTGTTGAGTTCGTCGGAAAGGCGACGGTGTGCCGTGGCGACAACATCCGGATAAACCTGATGCGCTTTGTCCCAAAACGCGTGCAGCTTGTCGAGATGGATATTTTCTTCTTGCGGGTAGATGTGCCAAAAGAAAGGCTTTCCGGCGAGCTGGGCGCGAACAAAGCTGTCTTCACCGCGTATGACAGCGCCGTCGGCAAGGTTGAGCAGTTTGTCGAAATCCTGTTGGGGGACAAAAGGGATTTTGATCAGGGTAATGTGTTCGCTCTGATACATATCGCCGTCTTCAAGCAGGGCATTTTGCGGCACTAGGCCGCTGTTTTTCAGGCTGGCGATGATTTGTGTACCTGCAAATAGCAAGGTAATGGGTTGGCAGGCCTGTTGCCACATGGTCAGCCATTTTGCCCAAATATCGCTTTGATAGCCGAAAAGTAGCCATTCGGGCGCATTTTTTGCGGGAAGTTTGAGTTGTCGGCGTAAGGCTTCCGTATCAAATCCGGCAGATTCGGCGTAATCGCATTCGCGCAGCAGGCCGCCGCTTTTTTCGCTGAAACCCATAAACCAAAAGTATTTCTGTATGCCGCCGGCTTGGGGCGAGGGCATTAAGTGCAGCCTCTCGTTGCTGTCTTCCGCGCTGAGGTATTCCCAATTGAGCCAAAGCAGTCGGTGTCGGCGGATGATGGATTGAACGTTGTCGGGCAGTTCGCAGGCGAAGGTTTCGATGACGATGTCGGGGGTAGGGACTGTATCGGTATCTTCGGCATGATCGGCTTGCCAAGCGTGAATGCCGATGCCTTGATGGATATTGGGAATCGAGGCTAAGTCAGGACAGAGTGCCTGAAGGGACGGAAAGTCGTCTGTCCACAAATGCACTTGCCAGCCGAGTTCGCGTTGCAAAACACGCGCCAGCCGCCATGAAACGCCGATGTCGCCGAAGTTGTCGATGACGTTGCAGAAAATCCAGCAGGTATAAGGTGGGGTGGTGTTCATGGAAAAATATGCCCAAGGCCGTCTGAAAATATCAGAATGCGCCGAAATAATGGAACAAATAAACAATCAGCAAAATAATCGGGATAAACATCCAAATGCTTTGCCGTTTCAATTCAGGCTCTTGTTTGAGGTGGTGTTTGATGACGTCAACGAGGACGAACTTGAATAGGAACGTGGCTTCGCAAGCAAGGATGATGCCGTTGATGAGGTGTTGCGTTTTGTCTTCGGGCGGGTTGAGGGCAAACCACAAAAGGGTGGCGAGCGGAATCAGGCAGATGATGAGCCAGCGCAGAAGGATGGGTTTGGACATGGTGTGCGTGCAAGAAATAAAAAGGGCATTATACCCTGTCGTCTTTCAGACAAGTGCAAATCAGGCTATCATTCGTTTTATTTGAAGCGAACATTTATCCCTATGCAAACCCAAGCCATCATCCGCCATATTGTTCAATGGCTCAAAGATTACGCCGAGCAGGCGCGTGCCAAAGGTTTTGTCGTCGGCGTATCCGGCGGCATCGATTCTGCCGTGGTTTCCACACTTGCCGCGCAAACCGGTTTGTCGGTTTTGTTGTTGGAAATGCCGATTCGTCAGAAATCCGACCAAGTCAACCGCGCGCAAGAACACATGGGCCGTCTGAAACAGCGTTATCCGAATGTAAAAGCGCAAAGCGTTGATTTGACCCAAACTTTTGATACTTTTGCCGATACCGTTGACGTCAGTGAAACCGAATTTCCCAACAAACAGCTGGCACTTGCCAATGCACGCAGCCGCCTGCGCATGACGACGCTTTATTATTACGGCCAGCTGCATGGTTTGCTGGTGGCGGGGACAGGCAACAAAATTGAAGATTTCGGCGTCGGTTTCTTCACCAAATACGGCGACGGCGGCGTGGACATCAGCCCGATTGCCGATTTGACCAAAACTCAAGTGTACGCGCTAGCAGCCGAACTGGACGTATCGGAAGACATTCAAAAAGCCGTACCGACGGACGGACTTTGGGATACCGAACGTACCGATGAAGAACAAATGGGCGCATCTTATCCTGAACTCGAATGGGCGATGAGCGTGTATAGCAGCCACAAGCCTGAAGATTTTGAAGGCAGACAGCGCGAAGTTTTGGCAATCTATACCCGATTGCACAAAGCCATGCAGCACAAAGTCAATCCGATTCCGGTTTGCAAGATTCCGGAAGAATTGTTTTAAGTTTGAATATCAAAAGGCCGTCTGAAAACGCTGGATTAAGGTTTTCAGACGGCCTTTTATATTTTATTTCAATAAGAATTGGGAATATGCTTGAAAAACAGCATCATCAAATACCAAAACAGCGTAGCCGCCGCCGCGCCCAGCAATACCCACGCGCTGATTTTGGCGATTTCCCGAATGGTGCGCTTTTGTTGGCGGCTGAACAAACGGTTCACAATCAATGCAGCGATGGCGCAAAAGAAAAAAAATCGCAAAAGCCTGCCTATCATTCCACATTCTCCCAAAAATATTGCCTTTAATCAGGGCAGGCCGTCTGAAGCCTCATGCACAAAACAAAAACGAAACGTTATAATACCCCTTTTGCCGCTTCACTTGGAAATTACAAATGACAACAAATGCCTCAGTGGGCATTGTAACGCCCCAGAAAATCCCGTTTGACACACCGCTTGCTCTGGAAAACGGCAAAACCTTACCTCGTTTCGACCTGATGATTGAAACCTACGGCACACTCAATGCCGACAAAAGCAATGCCGTCCTTATCTGCCACGCCCTGTCAGGCAATCATCACGTTGCCGGCAAGCACAGTGCGGAGGATAAATACGCCGGCTGGTGGGACAATATGGTCGGCCCCGGCAAACCCATCGATACCGAACACTTTTTTGTGGTCGGTTTGAACAACTTGGGCGGCTGCGACGGCAGTACCGGCCCTTTGTCCGAAAATCCTGAAACCGGCCACGAATATGGCGCGGATTTTCCGGTTGTAACCGTCAAAGACTGGGTGAAGTCCCAATCCATGCTTGCCGATTATCTCGGTATTCAAAAGTGGGCGGCCATTGTCGGCGGCAGCTTGGGCGGCATGCAGGCATTGCAATGGACGATTTCTTTGCCTGAACGCGTTGCCCACGCGCTCGTTATCGCTTCTGCGCCTAAACTTTCCACTCAAAACATCGCGTTTAACGATGTTGCCCGTCAGGCGATTTTGACCGATCCCGATTTCCATGAAGGCAATTACCGCAGCCATCATACCGTTCCTTCACGCGGTTTGCGTATCGCGCGCATGATGGGACACATTACCTATCTTGCCGAAGACGGCTTGGGTAAAAAATTCGGCCGCGATTTAAAATCAGACGGTTATCAGTATGGTTACGGCGTTGAGTTTGAAGTGGAATCTTATCTTCGCTATCAAGGCGACAAGTTTGTTGGTCGCTTTGATGCCAACACTTATCTTCTGATGACCAAGGCACTCGACTATTTTGACCCGGCCGCCGATTACGGCCACAACCTCACGCGCGCTGTGGAGAATGTACAGGCCAAATTCTTCGTTGCCAGCTTCAGCACCGACTGGCGCTTCTCGCCACAACGTTCGCATGAATTGGTCAAGGCATTAATCGCCGCGCAAAAATCCGTGCAATACATTGAAGTCAAATCCAATCACGGCCACGATGCCTTCTTGATGGAAGACGAAGCCTATATCCGCGCGGTTGCCGCTTATATGAACAACGTTTACAAGGACTGCCAAAAATGAATCTGCGCGACGATTTGCAACTCATTTACGATTGGATACCCGAAGGCAGCCGCGTACTTGATTTAGGCTGCGGCGACGGCGAGCTGTTGGCTGCGTTGGTGGAACATAAAAATTGCACCGGCTACGGCGTTGAAATAGATACCGACAGCGTGATTGCCGCCATATCCCGTGGCGTGAATGTCATTCAGGCCGACTTGGAAGAAGGTTTGGTGGCTTTTGGCGATCAAAGTTTTGATGTGATTGTCTTGAGCCAAACCATTCAGGCGATGCAGAACACGGAAAAAATCCTGCGCTGCCTGATGCGCGTGGCCAAGCAGGCTATTGTCAGCTTCCCTAATTTCGGCTACTGGCGCAACCGTTTTCAAATCGCCGTTGGCGGCCATATGCCGGTTTCCGAGCGGATGCCGTATCATTGGTACGATACGCCCAATATCCATTGGTGTACCCTCAAAGACTTCGATTTATTGTGTGCCAAAAATAAAATCCGTGTGCTTGAGCGTGCGGTCATGACGGGCAACCGACAGGTCAAACATCTGCCGAATTTATTGGGCAGTCTGGCGTTTTATCGCGTAGGTTGATTGCGGTCATAGATAAAGGCCGTCTGAACAGGTAATCACGAAAGCATGGCTTTTGAGATACCTGTTCAGACGGCCTTTTATTGTTCAAGCCGGTTTAAGCCTGTTTCAATTTTTCCAACAAGGCCAAACTGCCGGCATCGACCAGACGGTAGGTTTCGTCAAAGTCGCCTGTGTACCACGGATCGGGAACGTGGTTGTAACCTGAATCGGGGATAAGGTCGGTCAGTTTGAAGATTTTGCCGGGGTGGAAACCGAGCTGCTTTTCAGTTTCTCTGAGGTTGTTGTCGTCCATCACGATGATGTAGTCGAAATGCTCGGCATCGCTGGGTTTGATTTTGCTGCTGGTAAAGCCTGACGGGTCGATGCCGTGTTGCTTGAGCGCGCGGCGCGTGCCTTCGTGCATGTCTTCTCCGTCGTGCCAACCTGATGTGCCTGCGCTGGCAGTAATGACGGCATTGCCCATGCCTGCTTCGCGGGCGCGGTGGCGCAGGACGTATTCGGCCATGGGGGAGCGGCAGATGTTGCCGAGGCAGACGAAAAGGATTTTGTGGGTTTTCATATGCGTGAAAATGAGCGGTAAGGTTTGAAAATCAATGCAACACGCTAAACCGTTTTCAGACGGACTTGGCGTGTTGCATTTTCAATTTAGTTTACATTGCTGAAGAAAGGATTATGACCTTCCAGTTTCAACGCTTGGGCATAAGTAGGGATGTTCTCGTTTTCGCCCAATGGGTTGTGCAGCAGATAGAGGTGCTCGATTCGGCATTCTGCCATCAGGTCGAGGAAGTTTTGCTGAACGATGGCGATATTGTCGGTTGAAGCCAGCTCCCAAGTGAAGGTCTGTGGAACAATTTCAAACGCGCTGTCTGTCGCGTTGAAGCTGAACTGGAGCTTGCCGTCCGCTTTCGCTGCGGCAACAACGCCGACGCGCGGGCTTTGCATACGGATGGCGCGGATAGCGTTGGTGGCAAAAACGTCCATGGCCATGCGTTGGCGGGTGTGGCTGCCGTCGGTCAGTGCGTCAAGCGGCGTATTGGGCGAGAGCGGGTTGGTAAAGAGGGTAACGCCGTCGAGGGCGAGATGCTCTTGCCAAACCTGCATCAATGGCAGGCCTGCCTGTTGCAGGTTAAGGCCCAAGGCAGTCTGAATGTCTTTATTGCCGTAGCCCAGCGCGTAAACAACATGGACGGATTGACCTTCGGGCAGCGTCAATGGTTTGTATTCGAATTTTTGCAGGAATGCGCCTGCCGCTTCATCGTTTTGCTTGGCTTGGAACCATTCGCCCGGGGTAACGCTGCTCAAGTCGGTAGATTGGACGAGGTAAGGCAGCCATTGCGTGTTTTGCGTGAGGGCACGCAGGTTGGGGTAGTTTTGCAGGCAGGCGAAGAGGGCTTCGGTAGGCAGCGTGAGCGGCAGGGTTTGTTCTTTTTTGCAACCGGCGACCAAAACGACAGGCAGGGCAAACCATTGGGCTTCGTTATCGTTTTCTGCCTTCAGGACTTCGCCCACGCTTTGAATCAGGCTGGTGTAAGTGCCGACATCGGGCGCCATGGTCATCGCCAATGAAAGGTTGATGTAATGGTTTTGGCTGAGCATGGTGCGGATTTCGGTTTGCAGTTGGCCGGCCGAAAGCTTGCGTGATGCGGAGGAGGAGTTGTGCGCCAGCTGATAGGCATTGAGCAGAAGGTAGTTTTTGATAGGGCTCTGCGGATAAGGGCGGGTATCTGGAAGAACAAAGGTTTTCATGACAGTTTGAAGTGTTGTGTTGTAATTGTGGCGATTATAGCAATTTAGTCAGTCGGTGTGCTTGTTAATACATGAAATTCAAATGACGGCAGGGTGTGTGCTTCATTTTTATGCAGTTTCAGTGTCGGTATTTTGAGGCTGAAGAGGATGGTGCCCGATGTGTTATAATCCATGACCAAACATAATTCAGAAAGGAACAATATCATGCGCTTGCTTCATACTATGCTGCGTGTCGGCAATCTCGAACGCTCTTTGAATTTCTATCAAAACGTATTGAATATGCAACTGCTGCGCCGCCGCGATTATCCCGAAGGCCGTTTTACTTTGGCTTTTGTCGGTTATGGCGATGAAGCGGACCATACTGTTTTGGAACTGACCCACAACTGGGATACCGAGTCTTACGATTTGGGCGATGCTTATGGCCATATCGCGATTGAAGTCGATGATGCTTACGCGGCGTGCGAGCGTGTCAAAGAAATGGGAGGTAAAGTGGTACGCGAAGCCGGCCCGATGAAACACGGCACGACTGTGATTGCGTTTGTTGAAGATCCAGATGGCTACAAAATTGAATTTATTCAAAAGAAAAGCGGTAGCGATTCGGTTCAATATTCATCTTAAGGCATAAGATAATGGAAAAGGCCGTCTGAACATTCAGACGGCCTTTTTTTGATCAACCCAACTGTTTTTGCTTTTCGCTCAACAGGGCGTGTACTTGAAGCGCAGTAGCGTAGCGGTCTTCTCCTGCTTCAATCGGATCGAGGAAATGCAGTTCGACCGTGTTGGAAGGCTGGCTGATGACCATGCAGATAGATTGCCAGAGGCTGATGTCGCCGTAGTAGGCAGTGTGCGGATTGGGGCTGCTGCCGTCTGGATTCGGATAGCGGCAGAGTGCCGGAATAATCGGTACGCCTGCATCATAGGCCGTCTGAAAAAAGCTCGGTTTGAACGGCAGGATTTCACGGCCTTCGGTACTGGTGCCTTCGGGAAAAATGGTGACGGTATCGCCGTTTTTCAGCGCTTCGGTTACGCCGGCGATTTTGGCAGAATTGCCTTTGATGCCGCGGTTGCGCGAGACGTAAACCGTTTGAGCCTGTGTGGCAAGATAACCGACCACAGGCCATTTGGCCACATCGTCTTTAGCCACAAAACGGCCGGGGAAAGCACCGTTGACCGCCATAATGTCCAACCATGAAATATGGTTGCTGATAATCAGCTGACCGCGATCTTCTTGCGGCGGCGTGCCGAAAGTTTGCAGTTTCATGCCGCAGGAAGCGAGCACGCGCAGCGACCATAATTGGATCGCGCGCAGTTTGCGTTTGCTGCTGTAAAAGGGAAACAGAAAAAACATTTCGGCCATGCCGTATAAAAGGCAGCCGGCAATGCAGAGAAGACGGAAGATAAAACGGATTTTGGCGGTCATTGTGTGTGTTTTTTTATAAAGATTAGGCAGGCCGTCTGAAGTTTCAGACGGCCTTTTATTATGAATCGGTTTTAGGGGCAAAACGCTGCAAGTAGCGGTCGGAAAGGTGGTTGATGTCCATCATGATCAGCACATCCGCGCAGTTGAATGCTTCATCGACGCAAGGCTCGCCGCAGAACCACGCGCCTGCTTTGAGATAGCCTTTGATCAGGGCAGGTACGGGCGGATTTTCAGACGGCGTGATGCTGTCCCATTTGAGCGGGTTGAGCGGTTTGACGCGCCATTGTTCCGGAGCGAGGTATTTGTCTTTCAAAGCATGATACAGACCGGCCGCATCGTTGCCGCCGTCGCGCATTTCGATACTGCCGCAACCAATCATAAAGCGCAGGTTTTCGTCTTTCATGAATTTGACCAAACCGGTCCACAACAGCATGACCAAACCGCCGTTGCGGTAGTCCGGGTGGGTACAGGCGCGGCCGAGTTCGACGGTTTGCGGCAGGATATCTTTTAAAGGCTCAAGGTCGAATTCATGCTCGCTGTACCAGCCGCCGACTTTTTTTGCGGTTTCTTCGGTAATCAGGCGGTAACAGCCGATTACCTCGCCGGTTGCATCGTCAAACGCGAGCAGGTGGTGGCAATGCTCATCATAAGGATCGACATCGCGGCCGTCATCGCTTTCGATTTCCGCCCCCAGTTCTTGGGCAAAAACCTGATAGCGCAATCTTTGGGCGGCTTCGATTTCAGCTTGGGTTTCTGCAAGGCGTACGCTCAGGCCGATTTTGGGGCCCGTTTGATTGAAACGGCTGGGGGACATGATGTTTCCTGTTTGAAGAAAATGGCTGATTATAGCGGATATACGGACAGATTTATATTGATTTGCTTTGCGGTAGGGCAAATTATGTCGGGTTGTTGGAAAAAGGCTTCAGGCCGTCTGAATTTGGCATGCCAAGCGGTAGAAGCGTAAAATCAATGTTTTTGCCGCTTTTTTATTATGGAAACCTCTTTCCTGCTTGCCGGAAAAATTACCGAGCTGACGTTGATTGTTTTGATGGGCGTGGCCTTGGTGAAGGCAGGGCTGTTGAAATCGGAAAACAGCTATACGCTCTCGGTCATCGCGCTTTACCTGATCAGCCCGTCCGTCATGATTCATGCTTTTCAGATGGACAATATGCCGCAGATTATCGAAGGGCTGAAGCTTTCCGTCATGCTGGCAGTGTTTTTCCATGTGGTGTTGATTGTTTTGGGCAGGTTGTTTAAACACTTGTTCAAACTCGATGCGCTCGAACACGCAGCGACGGTGTACAGCAATTCGGGCAACCTGATTATCCCTTTGGTAATGTCGGTCTTTGGGCCGGAATGGGTGATTTACACCAGCGGTTTTATCATGGTGCAGACGTTTTTGTTTTGGACGCATCTGCGCCTGTTGATTTGCGGTCGAGGCAATGTGGCTTGGAAAACCATTTTTACCAATATCAACATCTTATCCATGTTGGTCGGGCTGCTGATGTTTGCCTTTCAAATCAAGCTGCCTCATATTGTCGATAATACTTTGGCGACGGTGGGCAGTATGATTGGCCCAGTTGCCATGTTGGTGGCGGGCATGCTGCTGGCCTCTTTGCCGTTGCGTTCGATTGTGTGGACACCGAGGCTTTATCTCGTTGCTTTTTTAAGGTTGATTTTGATTCCGATATTATTGCTTTTTGCCGTCAAAGTCTGTGGTTTTGCCCATCATGATGCGCATGCGGATACGGTTGTTTTGATCAGCTTTTTGGCAACGACTTCGCCTGCCGCTTCGACAGTTACCCAAATGGCGGTTGTTTACGGCAAAAATGCCCAAAAAGCCAGCGCGATTTATGGGCTGACGACCTTACTTTGTGTGGTAACTATGCCGGTGATGATTGCGTTATATCGTTGGATTATTTAAGAAAAGGGTAGGCTGTCTGAAACGTTAGCCTTATGTTTCAGGCGGCCTGTTTGTTATTTTAAATTTGAAAATAACTTTTATTATCAATTAATTAAGCAATTAAAAAACTATACAAAGCCGTTTGCAGCGTGTATCCTTATGTCTAACATTCATCCAATATCAATCTTTAAAGGAACACAGCCATGACCGACTTTACCGTTTGGGAAACCGCACCTTTCAATTCCACCATTGACCATATTTTGCAGCGTTACCACAATGTCCACCGCGCCCAGTTTGAAGAGTTGGTTCCGCTGGCGCAAAAAGTGGCGCAGGTTCATGCCGACACTTTCCCTGCCGAAGTGCCTGATTTGTTGGCCTATATGCAAAACGAGCTGTTGATGCACATGATGAAAGAGGAACGCATGTTGTTCCCGATGATTAATCAGGGTGTGGGTCGCGGCGCAGCCATGCCCATCAGCGTGATGATGCATGAACACGAAGACCACGATCAGGCCATCGCGCGCTTGGAAGAATTGACCAATAATTTTGAGCTTCCCGAAGGCGCTTGCGGCAGCTGGACCCGTTTGTACACTTTGGCCAAAGAGATGGTGGACGATTTGAAAGACCATATCCATTTGGAAAATGAGATTTTGTTCCACCGCGTTTTGGCTTCTTAAAATTTGAGCTTAATCAAGGCCGTCTGAATGTTCAGACGGCCTGTTCTTTAATCCCTTGCTAAGTTAGTATAATAGTTCTAAAATTTTAATAAAGAAACAAAATTAGGTAGTAAAGGCACACATCCGTTCTTTTGTTTACTTGAGAAGGAGTTTATGAATGAAACATTCTAAAGTTTTACTATCGGGTATTCTGTTTGTTGCTCTGACTGCGTGCGCCCAAACGATGGACGGCAGCTGGAGCGCCCTGCAGGATACGAAAACAGGCGTGCAGTCGCGACCTTATTATGAATTTGGCAATGTACTTCAGAAGATTTCTTTTAAGAAAACCGGCAATCCGGAAAATGGTCTGAAAAAGCCTGTCTTGACTGTGTATCGTCAGGGCAAGCTGTTGGGCGAAGCATATAATTTGGAAGCCTCTCATGGCAGCCCCTTGTTGCCAACCCTGTTTCTGGTAAACGGCAAGTCATTAAATGTAAATGACGGCAACGATAAAAAACAATTGGCTTCTGCGAAGAGAATCGATTTTTACGATTTCGGCCACGGCCGTATCGGCCATGCAGTCTTTACCGCGCCTAACGGCATCTGTCAGGATATGAAACACGGCAAAGGTGTTTCCTACAAGCTGGTTACCAACTATGTTAATTTTCCGGATTATCCTTCGCCTGAAAATATCTTGATTATCACTGCGCAAGGCAAATATGAGCAAGACGGGTTTATATTGGATTCCACTGAGTCAAGAGTGACCAGTGCCAATAAAGAGTTTGCCAGAAAATATGGCGAAGCCCTGAAATCCAAGAATGGCCCTGAGACCAGACAGGTAAATATGGCCAATGCAGCCAGTGCGGAAAAAGGCAGACTGTTGGCTGATTATATCTGTCAGTAATCATATTAAAGGCCGTCTGAAATTCAGACGGCCTTTTTGAATCATGAATGCATCTCTTGTTCAAATGACAGCAGAATCTGTTTTACTTCATCCGCTTCTTTGACGGCGCGGATGCGGTCAAACAATACCTGCGCTTGTTCAAACTCTTTTTTCATCATGCCCAGCCACTGTTTCAAACGGGCAACCGGATATTTGTTGTTGGCTTCTTTGGCAAGGCACAAGTCGAAGAACTGGACTATCCATGAGGAGACTTCGGCAAAGTCGGTGTCTTTGACTGTTTCGCCGTTTTCATATTGCTTGATTTGCCGCGCCAAGTCGGGACGGATAACTGCGCCGCGCCCGAGCATCACGCTGTCGCATCCGCTGACGGTTTTAATGTCGAGATAGTCTTGAAGGCTGAATACATCGCCGTTGGCAGTAACGGGAATACTGACTGCATCGCGGATTTTGCGCACCCATTCCCAATGTGCCGGCGGTTCGTAGCCTTCGACTTTGGTGCGCGCATGGACGGTTAATGCACATGCGCCGCCGTTTTCAATCGCGGAAGCACATTCCAATGCCAGACTTTTATCTTCATAACCGAGCCGCATCTTGGCAGTCAGCGGAATGTGTTGCGGAAGGCGTTGGCGCAGGGTGCGGACGATGTGGTAAATCAAGTCGGGCTCTTTGAGTAAGACTGCACCGCCTTTGTGTTTGTTGACCGTCGGCGCGGGGCAGCCGAAGTTGAGGTCGATTTTGTCCGCACCGAAACGCACGGCTTCCAAAGCATTGACGGCCATGTTTTCCGCATCGCTGCCCAAAAGTTGGACAGTACAGGGCGTGCCGGCCGGCGTGCGGTTGGCATGGGCGATTTCGGGAACATATTTAAGCCAAGTGGCGCGTGAGTGGACCGTGTGCGTAATGCGGACAAATTCGCTGACGCATTCGTCAAATCCGCCGATGCGCGTCAACAAGTCGCGCATCACATCGTCCACCAGCCCCTGCATGGGGGCAAGAATAAGCTGCATGAGTCAGGCCGTCTGAAAAAAGGAGGACATATTGTAGCGGTATATCGGTTAAAATACAGCTTCCTTTTTCAGACGGCCTTTTTATGATGCACACAATTCCGGCAACCGCCGCCATGTTGGTAAAAAATTCAGAACGTTATCTTTCAGAAGTTTTGAGTGCACTGAAAGACTTTGACGAAGTCCTGCTGTTGGACAACGGCTCGACCGACCGTACTTTTGAAATTGCCAAGGGCTTTTCCAATGTCAGCTATTACAAGCATGACTTTATCGGGTTTGGCCCGATGAAAAATCTGGCGGCCAGACTGGCGCAAAACGATTGGATTTTCAGCATAGACAGCGATGAAGTGGCGGATGAGGCTTTAATCGAATCCATTCGTGCGGCCGTTTTGGAAAATGAGAAGGAACATATTTTTTCGCTTTCCCGTTTGAACCATTATCACGGCAGGCTGATTAAAGGCTGCGGCTGGTATCCGGATATTATTCCGCGCCTTTATCATCGCAGATTTACCCGTTTTTCCGACCGTCAGGTGCATGAGTCTTTGGTGTTGCCGCAGGAAGCCAAGGTTAAACAACTTGATGGCCGTCTGAAACATTATTCTTTTGAAAACGCCGAAGGACTGATCCAAAAAATGCAGCAGTACAGTTCGCTGTATGCGGAAGAAAATCGTTTTAAGAAAGACAGTTCGCCGTTTAAGGCTTTGCTGCATGGCGGCGTATCGTTTGTGAAGAATTACCTGCTCAAGCGCGGTTTTGCCTATGGTGCAGACGGCCTGACGATTTCAGTTTCCAATGCACAAGGTTCGTATTACAAATATGTCAAACTCTACGAGCGCAACCGCACGATAACCGTCTCCCTCATCATTACCACTTACAACCGCCCAGATGCTTTGGAGCTGGTGTTGAAATCGGCTTTATCGCAAACCCGTCTGCCGGATGAGATTATTGTCGCGGATGATGGCTCAAGGCAGGAAACCGCCGAAGTGGTTGATTTTATCCGCCGCAGGACAAGTATTCCCGTTAAGCATTCATGGCAGCCGGATAGGGGCTTTCGTGCCGCCGAATCGCGCAACCGTGCGTTGGCGCAGGCGAAAAGTGATTATATTGTGTTGATTGACGGCGATATGGTCTTGGATCCGTCTTTTATCGCCGATCATTTGAAGATTGCCCGCAAAGGCCGTCTGATACAGGGTTCCCGCGTGATTTTGACTGAGGATAAAACGCAGGATATTTTGGACGAAGGCGATTTGCCTGCTTTGTCCATGTTCAGCTCGGGAATAGAAAAACGGCTTTCCGCCCTGCGCTGCCGTTGTTTGGCCAAATTGACAGGCCGAAAAGGCAACCGCAAACACAAAGGCATCAAAACCTGCAATATGGGCTTTTTCCGCAGCGATGCGCTTGCCGTCAACGGGTTTGACAATAGCTTTGTCGGCTGGGGCAGGGAGGACAGCGAATTTGTCGCCCGTTGCTATCATAACGGGATGAAGCGCCATAATCTGAAATTTGCCGGCATTGCGTACCACCTCTGGCACAATGAGGCAGAACGCGATTCATTGCCGCAAAACGATGCCTTGTTGGAGGCAACTTTGTCGGAACGCAAAATCCGCTGTGTTCATGGCGTATCGGATTTTATAAAAGATGAAGAAGTAGCCGGAAAATAGCCTTATCATCTTTTTAAATCATAGAGGCCGTCTGAAAATTTTCAGACGGCCTCTTTTGTATTTTTAAAACCTAGTGTTTAAATGAGGATATTATTTATTTGATATAGACCAGTATGTATAATTAGGTAAAGTATGGTTAGGAAAGAGGGTTTACTCTATAATCCAACCGTTTGTAATTTTATTTCGGCTAAGGCCGGATTTTGGGAGTTGTTATGTCAACTATGTTTTTTATCCAGTTTGCCGTTGTGCTGCTGTGTATCCTGATTGGTGCGCAGGTTGGCGGTATTGGTTTGGGCGTGCTCGGCGGTATCGGCTTGGCCGTATTGTCTTTTGGTTTCCATCTTCAGCCGACCAGCCCGCCGATTGATGTGATGCTGATGATTATGGCGGTAGTGTCTGCCGCGGCGGCCATGCAGGCCAGCGGCGGTTTGGACTATATGATTAAGATTGCCACGCGCGTGTTGCACCGCAATCCGAAATACATCACCTTTATCGCGCCGGCGGTGACTTATACCTTTACCGTGTTGGCAGGTACGGGCCATGTGGCTTACTCGGTCTTGCCCGTGATTGCCGAAGTCAGCCGTCGCAATGGCATCCGTCCTTCCCGTCCGTTGACGATGGCGGTTATTGCTTCCCAATTTGCGATCGTTGCCAGCCCGATTGCCGCCGCGGTTGTTGCCTGTGTTACCATGCTTGAGCCGCAACACATCACGATGGCGGATGTGTTGAAAGTTACTGTTCCGTCCACGATTTTGGGTATCGGTTTGGCTTGCGTGTTCGTAAACAAACTGGGCAAAGAATTGAAAGACGATCCGCATTATCAGGCTTTGCTGAAAGACCCGAACTATGTGAAAGAATACATCGATGTGGAGGAACAACAAACCGATGTCGCCATTTCGCCGAAAGCCAAATTGTCAGTCGGTATTTTCTTGACTGCGGCATTGCTGGTAGTTGTGATGGGTGCGCTGCCTGAGCTGCGTCCGGCTTTTGAACACGATGGCGCGATCAAGCCTATGGGCATGGCGCATACGATTGAAATCGTGATGTTGTCTGCTTCTGCATTGATTATCTTGGCGTGTAAACCCAATGGCGATGCGATTACCCGAGGTTCGGTATTCCATGCCGGTATGCGTGCCGTGATTGCGGTGTTTGGCGTGGCTTGGTTGGGCGATACCTTGATGAACGGCCACTTAACAGAAGTGGAATCGACAGTCAGCCATTTGGTTGAATCTGCACCATGGACCTTTGCCTTTGCCCTGTTTGTCTTGTCGGTATTGGTCAATAGCCAAGGCGCGACAGTGGCAACGCTGTTTCCGATCGCCATCAAACTGGGTATTCCTGCGCCCATCATTATCGGCACATTTGTTGCGGTAAACGGCTATTTCTTCATTCCGAACTACGGTCCGATTATTGCCGCTATCGACTTTGATACAACCGGCTCAACCAAAATCGGCAAATTTATCTTCAACCACAGCTTCATGATTCCGGGCCTGTTGAGCATGGCATTCAGCTTAGCCATCGGTTTGTTGTTGGTTCAACTGTATTATTGATGGAGTGAAAAATAAAGGCCGTCTGAAATTAAATTTCAGACGGCCTTTTTGATATTGTTATTTGAGAGCTTAATTGCAGTATTTATTGACGTCGTTTTGGTATTGCTTAATCAGGCTGTCGCGATTGGCCAAGCGTGCGCTTTCGGCGACTTGGCGGTTGATTTTGGCGATTTTGCAGTTTTCCAGCTTGTTTTGGCGGTTTTGCTCTTCGATTTTTTTATTGCGCTCTTCGATTTGTTTGTTTTGTTCCGCGACCTGTTCGTTGGGTTGCTCGGCAACCGGCTCAGATGCCGCAACAGCAGGCGCAACGGCAGGTTTGACGTTGTGTGTGCGGATGTTGACCACGCCGGAACGCTTGGGTTGCAGACGGTTTGGCGTATCGGAATAGCTGTTGCCCGACGCGCCTTTCCAAGTGTAAACCTCGGCCGCGCCGGTCAGGGCGGCGGAAGAGAGAAGGGCTGCTATCAGACAGGTTTTGAGTACGGAAGATTTCATGGGTTTCCCTTATGTAAATGATGTTCTCATCCGACCTATTTTACTTGAAACTGAAATGCGTTGGCATATTTTTGTACTGCGGATCAAATCATGTAAAAAAATAACGTTAAAACATGTATTGCCAATGTTAGCATCAAGCCGGTGTGATATAATGCCGTGCATCTTGCACAAACTGAAAGACCGAGCATCATGCGTATTGTAGAAAAAGCCTATACTTTCGACGACGTTTTGTTGGTTCCAGCGCACTCAAACGTGCTGCCTCGAGATGTCAAACTTCAAACCAAACTCACCCGCGATATCTCGCTCAACCTCCCTCTACTTTCTGCTGCAATGGATACCGTTACCGAAGCGCGTCTGGCCATTTCTATGGCTCAAGAAGGCGGCATCGGCATTATCCATAAAAACATGACGCCGGAGTTGCAAGCGCGTGCCGTTTCCAAAGTGAAGCGCCATGAGAGCGGCGTGGTGAAAGATCCCGTTACCGTTGCGCCGACCGCATTGATCCGCGAAGTCTTGGAAATGCGCGCACAACGCAAACGCAAAATGTCCGGTCTGCCTGTTGTGGAAAACGGCAAAGTGGTCGGTATCGTGACCAACCGCGACCTGCGTTTTGAAAACCGTGTCGATCTGCCGGTTTCTGCCATCATGACCCCTCGCGACCGTTTGGTTACCGTTCCTGAAGGTACCAGCATCGATGAAGCCCGCGAAATCATGCATGCGCACAAAGTTGAGCGCGTTTTGGTGTTGAACGACCAAGACGAACTCAAAGGTCTGATTACAGTTAAAGATATTCTGAAAACAACCGAATTCCCTAATGCCAACAAAGATGCCGAAGGCCGTCTGCGCGTTGGTGCCGCGGTGGGTACCGGCGGCGATACCGAAGAGCGCGTCAAAGCATTGGTAGAAGCAGGTGTGGACGTGATTGTGGTTGATACTGCCCACGGTCATAGCCAAGGCGTTATCGATCGCGTGCGCTGGGTAAAAGAAACCTACCCACACATCCAAGTCATCGGCGGCAACATCGCGACTGCTAAAGCCGCTTTGGATTTGGTGGCCGCAGGTGCGGATGCCGTTAAAGTCGGTATCGGCCCGGGCTCGATTTGTACGACCCGTATCGTGGCAGGCGTGGGCGTGCCTCAACTGACTGCGATTCACAATGTTTCCGAAGCACTGAAAGGTACAGGCGTTCCCCTGATTGCCGACGGCGGTATCCGCTTCTCCGGCGATATTGCCAAAGCTCTGGCAGCAGGTGCATACAGCGTCATGCTCGGCGGTATGTTTGCCGGTACGGAAGAAGCACCGGGCGAAATCGAACTCTACCAAGGCCGCTCTTACAAGTCTTACCGCGGCATGGGTTCGTTGGGTGCGATGAGCCAAGGTTCTGCCGACCGCTACTTCCAAGACAAAACCGACAGCACAGACAAATATGTTCCTGAAGGCATCGAAGGCCGCGTTCCTTACAAAGGCCCGATTGTGAACATCATCCACCAGCTGACCGGCGGTCTGCGCTCCAGCATGGGTTACTTGGGTTGTGCCAATATTGCTGAAATGCACGAGAAAGCAGAATTTGTGGAAATCACTTCTGCCGGTATGAGCGAATCCCACGTTCACGACGTACAAATCACTAAAGAAGCGCCTAACTACCATCGTTAACCCACTATAAAAAGGTCGTCTGAAAATATTTCAGACGGCCTTTCTGTTTTTATAAGGTTTTAAAAATGAAGCAAATATTGTTTGCCGCCGTTTAGCCTGGTGTTTCAGGTTGGGTATTTGCAGAATTTGCCGAATAATTGGGAAGACGAACGCTTCATGCGCTGAAATGACATGTATCAACTAGTACGTTTTGAACTGAGAGATTAAACCGAGTTTCAGACGGCCTTTTAAAAATCGTATTACAATAAGCCAAAATTAAAAACACATTTCATTATGTCCAAAAAAATCCTGATTATTACCCCAAGCTGGATTGGCGACTGCGTCATGACCCAACCGCTTTATCGCCGTTTGCATGAGCTGCATCCCGGCTGCACTATTGATGCTTTTGCGCCCAAATGGTCGATGGCCGTATTTGAGCGTATGCCTGAAATTAGCCGTGTGATGGAAAACCCGTTTGGACATGGTGCGTTGGAATTGAAAAAACGCTGGCATATCGGTCGCGAATTGGGAAAAGAAGGCTATGATCAAGTGATTGTTTTGCCCGGTTCGCTCAAATCCGCCATTATTGCCTTGGCTACGGGCATCAAGCAACGTACGGGCTACGTCGGCGAGTCGCGCTATTTTTTACTGAACGATATCCGCAAGTTGGATAAGGTCGCGTTGCCCCTGATGGTCGACCGCTATACTGCGCTGGCGCATCCGACCCAAGCGGATTTTAACGGGCATTCCGATAATCCGTGTTTTAAGATTGATCCCGAAAGCCGTCAAGCCGCTTTGGCAAAACATGGTTTGGCGACGGATAAGCCGATTTTGGCATTTTGTCCCGGTGCGGAGTATGGCCCGGCCAAGCGTTGGCCTGCGCGTCATTTTGCCGAACTCGGTCGCCGATATTTGGCAGAGGGTTGGCAGGTTTGGCTGTTTGGTTCGCAAAAAGATTTTGATATTGCAGATGAAATCAACCGACTTTCAGACGGCCTTTGCACCAATCTTTGTGGCAAAACCAATCTTTCTGAAGCCATTGATTTGTTGTCTTGCGCCGATACGGTTGTGTGCAACGACAGCGGTCTGATGCACCTTGCGGCCGCGCTTGATCGGAAATTGGTTGCGGTTTACGGCTCATCCAGCCCTGACCATACGCCGCCTCTCAGCCAAAAGGCAAAAATCGTCAGCTTGAATTTGGATTGTTCACCTTGTTTCAAACGTGAATGTCCGTTGGGGCATACGGATTGTTTGAACAAGCTGACGCCGGATATGGTGCAAAAAGCAGCGGAAGCGCTGGCTCGTTCGGCGTAATCTAATAAAGGTTAGATGGAAAACAGTAAAGAACAGATTTGAGTCTGTCTTTTTAATCTTTCGTTTCTTTTATTTTTTAACAAAAGGCCGTCTGAAAATCATATTTCAGACGGCCTTTTTTGGTTTGAAATCAATACATCTGATTATTTTTGATGCAGATTATAAACGTATTCTACTTCTTCGCGGCTGCCCATGAATACGGCAACACGTTGGTGCAGGCCGGTAGGTTGGATGTCGAGCATGGCTTCGATGGCGTTGTTTGATGCGCCGCCGGCTTGTTCCATAATCAGGCTCATCGGGTTGGCTTCGTACATCAGGCGCAGTTTGCCCGGTTTGGATGGGTCGCGTTTGTCTTGCGGATACATGAATACGCCGCCGCGCATCAGGATGCGGTGGATTTCGGCAACCATGCTGGCTACCCAGCGCATATTGTAGTTTTTGCCGCGTACGCCGGTTTCGCCTGCCAGTAGTTCGTCAATGTATTGTTGAACAGGAGCGAACCAATGTCTTTGATTGGACATATTGATGGCGAATTCTTTAGTGGATTCTGGAACACGCGGATTTTCTTTGGTCAGCAGGAATTGGTTGGCATCGTCCAGAGTGAAGACGAACACGCCGTGACCGACAGTCAGTACCAGTTGGGTTTGCGGACCGTATAAAACATAACCTGCGGCCACTTGGTCGCGGCCTTTTTGCAGGAAAGACTCGGTAGTCAATGCACCTTCAGGTTTCGCCAAGATGGAGAAGATGGTGCCGACGGAGATGTTGACGTCGATATTGGAAGAGCCGTCCAGCGGATCAAACAATACCAAATAGCCGCCGTTTTCGTGCGTGGCGACATAGGTGTCTTCTTCTTCGCTGGCAAGACCGGCGATGTTGGCATTGGCTTTTAAAACATCAATCATGATATTGTTGGCGATGACATCGAGTTTCTTTTGGTCTTCGCCTTGGATGTTGCCGGTACCTGCCATACCCAAAACGCCGGAAAGCGCGCCGAGGCGGACTTTGGCGTTGATATCCAAACAGGCGGCGGCTACGGATTCCAATACGCTGGCCAGCTCTTGCGGCAGTTTGTGTTCGGGCAGGTGGTGGGCTAAGAATTGGTTCAATGTCTTCATGGTTTCACTCTTTTCCTAAGTTTGAATCGAATATTTTTCAATTTCAGGCCGTCTGAAAACGGCGTGTTCATTTGGTTTTGCTGTCAGCCATGCCTAAAACTTCTTTAGTACAGGCGATGCTGGTGTCTTTGATGCGTTTTTTCAGCTCGTCGCTCATGGAGTCGCTGCCGCCCAAAAGCGATGTCGCTTCTTCAGGATTGATTTGGTCGACTGTTTTTTCGCCGATGCAGCGGCAGATTTTTTCAGTGGTCGCGGAATCAAACGGGCTTTTTCCGGAAGCTTTTTCTACGCAGGCTTCGGTTGCCGAGCGGACAAATTCGGTGCGGAAACTTTGGGTAAATTCTTCTTTAAATTCGTTTTTTACAGATTCGCTGCACGCGCAAAGTAGGAGCGTGCAGGCTAGGGGTGTGCGTATATTCATGAGTGGACGGTCGTTAATTGTTATGTTGTGAATTGTAGTGGAAAAAGGCTTAAGTATAAAGGGTTAAGGCCGTCTGAGCAGGTCTGGCAGAAAAATTGAAGCTCTTGGATATGCATTTAGACGGCAGCGTTTATTTCGTTTTGCTTTCCAATATATAATGCGCGTCGGCATCTTGCGCCAAAATTTTGGAAAGTTCGGGCAGATTGTTTTGCAGCTGTTCGGCAAGCATATAGGGCGGGTTGATGACAAACATGCCGCTGCCGTGCATACCGAAGCCGTCACTGCGCGGCGTATGGACATGGAGCTCGGCGTGCAGATAATTGTCGGGAGCGATTTTTTTGAGTTCGTCCGGCAGTTTACGGCTTTCTTCACGGCTCAAGCAGGGATACCAAATCATGTAGCAGCCGGTTTCAAAGCGTTTTAAAGCATCTTTCAAGACTTGGACGACGCGGCGGTAGTCTTGTTTTTCTTCGTAGGGCGGATCAATCAAGACGGTGGCGCGGCGGGGCGGAGGAGGCAAGAGTGAAATCAGGCCTTGATAACCGTCCGCTTGGCTGACTTGCACTTTGCGCGTCGGACGGACTTCGCGCATATTGTTTTGCAAATGGACAAAATCGGCAGGGTGCAGTTCAAAGAGGCGCATTTTGTCGCTGTCGCGCGTGAGTGCCTGTGCTAGCCAAGGCGAGCCGCAGTAAAGGTTGTCTTGCGGCAGTATTTGTTTCAGACGGCCCACAAATTCGGCCAATTCGGCAGGCAGCTTGTCAGCTTGTTCCAAGAGCGCAATGCCTTGTTTGTATTCGCCGACTTTTTGCGCTTCATCGCCGCTCAAATCATACAAACCGGCACCGCTGTGCGTATCGATATACCAATAGGGCTTGTCTTTACGGTTGAAATATTCGAGGACGAGGAAGAGGGTGAAGTGCTTGAGCATATCGGCATGGTTGCCGGCATGGAAGGCGTGGCGGTAGCTGAGCATGATCGGGCTGCGGAAATAAAAATCCGATTATACCCCAAACCATCGCCATCACCGCTTTCAGACGGCCTTTGTGCCTGGAAAATGCTACAATATCCGCCTTATCGTACCATCGGAAAGAAGACATCATGTTTACAGGTATCGTACAAGGCATAGGCAAAATTACAGACATCGCCCAACCTTCGCCCGACTTTCGTACCCACACTGTCGAGCTGCCCCCCGAAATCGCCGATAATCTGCAAACCGGCGCATCTGTCGCCAACAACGGCTGCTGCCTGACCATTACCCGAATCGACGGCAACAAAGTTAGCTTTGATTTGATGGACGAGACCTTACGTAAAACCAATCTCGGCAGCTTGAAAGTCGGCGACAGTGTCAATTTGGAACGCGCGGCGCGGTTTGGCGACGAAATCGGCGGCCATGTGATGAGCGGCCATGTGATGGTGGTTACCCGAATTTCCCGTATCGAATCCAGCGAGTTCAACCGTACAGTTTGGTTTGAGCTGCCGGAAAACCTCAAACCCTACATCCTGACCAAAGGCTTTGTCGGTTTGGACGGTTGCAGCCTGACCATAGGCGAAGTCAGCGACAGCGAATTTTGCGTACACCTGATTCCGGAGACTTTGGAACGTACCCTGTTTGGCAGCCGCAAAGAAGGCGATCTCATCAATATTGAAATCGATCCGCAAACCCAAGCCGTTGTCGATACCGTGATGCGTGTATTGGCACAAAAGGCCGTCTGAAAAAAAAAAGAAAGCCGAAATGAAATTATCCAATTTTTTGAAAAAAGCGAATTCCGTTTTAAACCGTCTGGATTTAATCCTGCCTGACGAAGCCGGTAAAACCGACTGGCGCGCTTTGGCCTACCGTTGGCACAGTGTGGGCAAAAAAGGCATTTTGGAAAGCCTGCCGCGTCCGCATACGTTTCCTTTGAGCAGATTGGCGGCAGTCGGTTCGCAAACCGACAGGCTGAAACGCAATACCGAGCAATTTTTGGCAGGCCGTCCGGCAAATAATGTCTTGATGACCGGCGCACGCGGTACGGGAAAATCTTCCTTGGTTAAAGCGCTGTTGCACGAATATGCAGATCGCGGCCTGCGACTGATTGAGGTGGATAAAAGCGATTTAATCAGTTTGCCGGCTTTGTTGACGCTGTTGTCCGAGCGTCCCGAGAAATTTATCGTTTTCTGCGATGATTTGTCGTTTGAAACCGGCGATGAAACCTATAAAGCCTTGAAAACTGCTTTAGACGGCGGACTGTCGCAACGTTGCACCAATGTTTTGGTTTATGCCACTTCCAACCGCCGTCATTTAATTCCCGAATACATGGATGAAAACGGCGGTACTACGGGCACTCGCGGCGAAATCCATCAGAAGGAAGCTGTCGAGGAGAAAATCTCCCTTTCCGACCGCTTCGGCTTATGGCTGAGTTTTTATCCTTTCGATCAAAACGATTATTTGACCGCTGTAGCCAACTGGTTGGACGATTTCAATGTGCCTTTTGACGATACGGCGCGCCAAGCTGCATTGCAATGGGCGCAAATGCGCGGCAGCCGTTCAGGCCGCTCGGCATGGCAGTTTGCCTGCGACTGGGCAGGGCGGTTGCTGGAAGAAAGAGTGCTGGATTAAGGCAGAAAAAGCAAAGGCCGTCTGAATATGGTTTCAGACGGCCTTTTTGTATTTTTATTTATCCATCAGCGCAAGCATGAAGACAACCATTGCTGGCGTTGGCGCGGATTTAGCAGATGATAGAAGCGGTATTGGATTTCCATTTCATCCACCGCATAGTCCATGCTGGAGAGGTAGCGGTTTTCAACATAATCGCGGGCGGCGTTTGAGTCGAATGAGTCGCCGGAGAGGATTTTGATGATGGTTTGACGGCGGTTGCGGTCGGAGCGTACGGTTTTGCGGTAGGCTTTATCGTTGATTTGTTTGAAGTCGGTACGCAGGTGGCGCAGGGCGGCGTGTTGGTCGGCGGATAAATTAAGCTGTCGGATGTCGCAATTCGGGTGGAAGTCGTCCAAAGTGGCCAGAAACGGGCCGGCGTGTGCAGGCAGACTGGAACAGAGTAGGGCGAGTGCTAAGAAAATAAAAGTCGGATAGCGGGAAAGTGCAACAGACACGGTGTTTTCCTAATGTTTCATCAGGTTTGGAAATATAACCGATAAGCGTGTGAAAGGCAGTATCAATGCAGTTAACTTTTGTTAATGATGTTAGATTTTTTTGCATATGTATGTAATCTAATAATTTATTTTCAAAGCCTTACTATGTGATTATAAGTTTCATTAATGTATATGAAATGTAAATTCATAAAAATGACGGCAGAGATGTTGTCGGCAGCATACAACATAGGGTTAAAAATGCGATAATGACAAAGGAACACACTTTAGGAGGATAAACATGACCGACTACCGTATCGCACCCAGTATTTTGTCTGCCGATTTTGCCCGTTTGGGCGAAGAGGTTGCCGAAGTGATTCGCGCCGGTGCGGATTTGATTCATTTTGACGTGATGGACAATCATTATGTGCCGAATCTGACTTTCGGCCCTATGGTTTGCGCGGCTTTGAAACCGTATGCAACCGTGCCGGTCGATGTGCATTTGATGGTTGAGCCGGTGGATGATTTGATTCATGCGTTTGCCAAAGCCGGTGCCAATATCATTACCTTTCATCCCGAAGCCAGCCGCCATGTCGACCGCAGCTTGGGTTTGATTAAAGAATACGGCTGTCAGGCAGGTTTGGTATTGAATCCTGCTACGCCGGTCAATATTCTGGAAAACGTTTTGGACAAACTGGATATGGTGTTGCTGATGTCGGTCAACCCGGGCTTTGGCGGACAAAGCTTTATCCCGAATACGCTGGTGAAAATCTGCAAAGTGCGCGAGATGTTGGACGAGTATGAACGGCAAAGCGGCCGCCATATCGCATTGGAAGTCGATGGCGGCGTGAAGACAGACAATATTGCTGAAATTGCGGCGGCAGGTGCGGATACGTTTGTGGCCGGTTCGGCGATTTTTGGCAAAGCGGATTACAAAGCCGTTATTGATGAAATGCGTCAACAGTTGGCGCAAGTTGGATAATTAAGCCGGGATATTCTTGGTTTCCAAACTTTAAATAATCAATGTTTAATATTAAAGGCCGTCTGAAATGATTTTCAGACGGCCTTTTATTTTAGCCTAAACCCTTACAGCGGCCATTTCAATGCTGGATTGCTTTCAATGACTGCTTTGAATTGGTTTTGAATACGCTCAATCGCTTCTTGCGTATCCGCTTCAAAACGCAATACCAAAATCGGCGTGGTATTGGAAGCACGCATCAGTCCGAAGCCGTCAGGGAATTCAACGCGCAAGCCGTCGATGGTGATGATTTCGGTCGCCCCTTCAAACTTGGCATTGGCAGCCAGCTCTTCAATCACTTTGTGGCCGTTGCTGCCTTCAGGCAGGTCAATGTTGAGTTCCGGAGTGGAAATACTTTGCGGCAGCTTGTTCAACACTTCGGACGGATTGTCGAAGGCAGACAGGATTTCCAAGAGGCGTGCGCCGGCATACATACCATCGTCAAAGCCGAACCAGCGTTCTTTAAAGAAAACGTGGCCGCTCATTTCGCCTGCAACCAGTGCGCCGGTTTTTTTCATGGTAGATTTGATGAAGCTGTGGCCGGTTTTTTCCATTACAGGTTCGCCGCCGTGTTCTTTAATCCAAGGCGCGAGCAGACGGGTGGATTTGACGTCGAAAATCACTTTGGCTTTAGGATTGCGGTTCAACACGTCTTGCGCGAAAAGCATCAGTTGGCGGTCTGGATAGATGATGTTGCCGTCTTTGGTGACCACGCCCAAGCGGTCGGCATCGCCGTCAAATGCCAAGCCGATTTCAGCATTGCCGTTTTTGAGCTCGACGATGAGGTCTTGCAGGTTTTTCGGTTTGGAAGGATCAGGGTGGTGATTAGGGAAGTTGCCGTCTACTTCGCAGAAAAGTTCGGTTACTTCGTTGCCCAAACCTTTGTAGAGTTTGCCCGCGAATGCGCCGCCGACACCGTTGCCCGCGTCGATGGCGATTTTCATCGGGCGTTTGAGCTTGATGTGGCCGACGATGTTGTTGTGGTATTCGCCGGAGATGTCTTTTTCAGTTACGCTGCCTTGTTTGTCGGCGGCAACAAAACCGTCTTTTTCAACAATGGCTAAAAGTTCTTGAATGGCTTCGCCTGCGAGCGTGTCGCCGCCGAGCATCATTTTGAAACCGTTGTAATCGGGCGGATTGTGGCTGCCGGTAATCATCACGCCGCTGCCGCCGCATTCGTTGATGGCTGCGAAGTAGAGCATAGGGGTGGCAACCATGCCGACGTTGAGGACGTCAATGCCGCTGTCTGTAAAACCGCGTTGAATTTGTGCCATCAGGCCGGGACCGCTCAAACGGCCGTCGCGACCGAGTGCGATGCGGGTAATGCCTTTTTCGGAGGCTTTGGTAGCAATAGCTTTACCGATTAAGTAGGCAGCTTCGTCGGTCAGGGTTTTACCGACGATGCCCCGGATGTCGTAGGCTTTGAAAATGTCGCGGGCGATATTTGCCATGTGGGTTTCCTTTGAATTTAAGGGGAAATAATAGGCGTTATTCTAACACGGCTAAAAGGCCGTCTGAAGAATTCAGACGGCCTTTTATCGTTACATCAAAGAACAGTGTTGTTTGGACGAATCAATTGTTGAAAGTGTTGCACTGGTTGATGTCGCCGCTTTCCAAACCGCGCTTGAGCCAAGTTATGCGTTCTTCGGACGAGCCATGGGTAAAGCTGTCGGGAACGACATAGCCCTGAGCCTGTTTCTGCAAGCGGTCATCGCCGACGGATTCGGCAGCCAGCATCGCTTTTTGAATGTCTTCGGCTTTGAAGATATTGTTGTTGACGGCGTAGTGTCCCCAAATACCGGCGAAGCAGTCGGCCTGCAATTCGAGTTTGACGGAAAGGGCATTGGCCTCTTTCTTGCCGACTTGCTGTTGCATTTTGTGGACTTTAGGCAGAATGCCGAGCAGGTTTTGGACGTGATGGCCGACTTCATGGGCAATAACGTAGGCAAACGCAGCATCGCTGGCAGATTTGAGTTTGGTGCGCATGTCTTCGTAGAAACTCAAATCCAAATAAACTTTTTGGTCGCCTGGGCAGTAAAACGGGCCCATGGCAGATTGGCCCGTACCGCAGGCGGTGGATGTACCGCCTTCATACAACACCATGGTTGCCGGCGTGTAGTGTTGACCGTGTTGTTGGAAATATTTGCTCCATGCTTTTTCCGTATCTGCAAGGACGACGCGGGACAGTTCGTTCAATTCGGCTTCTTGTTGGCTGTCGAGTCGGGAAGCTTGCTGGGTAGGAATGCTCATTGAAGATGAGCCACCAACCAAACCGCTCAAATCCACGCCGTAATATGCACCGACCAAAACCACGATAATGCCGAGTATGCCCGGCGTTTTGCCGCCACCGCCGCCGCCACGGCTTCCGCGGCGGTCTTCGACGTTTTGGCTTTGTTCACGGCCTTTCCAATCCATAATGCGTATCCTGTGTAGTTTTCATGCGGCGGATTATACTATGGAATGTCAAATGTGTTTGATCGAATTGCGAATATTGCTTGAGGCCGTCTGAAAATGCGACATCGGGAAAGTGAAAACGGCAGTATCTTTCAGACGGCCTTGGGGTTTGTTAGAATGAACAAACCTACTATTGGGAGATATAAGATGAAAGTCAGCAGTAAAGCTATTGTCAACGGCGAATTTGAAGACAAATACGGCAAGCGCGGCAGCCAGTTCAGTCCGAACGGTATGCCTACTTATTCGATTCCTTTTGAGATCGAAGATGCGCCTGAAGGAACAAAATCGTTTGCCGTGGTGTTGGAAGACAAAGATGCCATTTCAGCATCGGGTTTCGTATGGACGCATTGGTTGATTTCGGATTTGAAACGTACTTCCGTGGTAGAAAATGAAAGTATTTCTGCAACGGATTTCACGCAAGGCGCGAACACCTGGGCGAGCGCATTGGGTAAATTTGAAATCGAAGAGGCTTCGTTTTACGGCGGCATGGCGCCACCGAACAACCGCCATCGTTATGAGCTGATTGTGTACGCGCTGGATACCGTTTTGGATTTGCCGCGCGGTTTCCGCTTTAATGAGCTGCATTTTGCCATGCAGGGTCATGTTTTGGATTCGGCATGCGTGGTCGGTACTTATGATGTGTGAAGGTATCGTCATTAATGATTGAAAAACAGCCTGTCCGTTTTGAATTCGGACAGGCTGTTTTTATGGGAAATCAATCAATTAAACCACTTCGGCTTTGGTGATGATGACAGGTTCGGTCGGTACATCGTCGTGGTAGCCGTGGCGTTTGGTAGAAACGCCTTCGATGGCATCGACAACGTCAAAACCGTCAACGACTTTACCGAATACGGCATAGCCCCAGTCTTGGACGACGGTTTTGCCGTACAGTTCTTTAGAGCGGAAGTTCAGGAAGGCGTTATCGGCAGTGTTGATGAAGAATTGCGCGCTGGCAGAGTGAGGATCGGAAGTACGCGCCATGGCGATGGTGTATTTTTCGTTGGGCAAACCGTTGGACGCTTCGTTTTGAATCGGATCGCGGGTTTCTTTTTCGTTCATGTTTTCATCCATGCCGCCGCCTTGAATCATGAAGCCTTTGATGACGCGGTGGAAGATTACGCCGTCGTAGAAGCCGTCTTTAACGTATTGCTCGAAGTTTTTAGCAGTAACGGGGGCTTTGTCGAAATCGAGTTCGATTTTGATGTCGCCTTTGTTGGTGTGCAGGATAATCATGGGTTTCCTTTCGTTAGAATCCGGTTTTAATCATTTTGTTAAATTGTGTCTGAACGACAAACTTCAAGGCCGTCTGAAAAATATTCTTTCAGACGGCCTCGACTATGTTTACGGGTTTACGGCATCAGGACGAAATAAGCCCACAGCGCAACCAATACGATACAGAGGACGTTCAGCAGCAAGCCGACGTTCATCATTTCGCGTTGTTTGATTAAGCCCGTACCGAACACAATCGCGTTAGGCGGCGTGGCAACCGGCAACATGAAGGCACAAGACGCGCCGATGCCGATGACGAATACCAAGACTTGTTCGGGCAGACCCATTTGCGTGGCGATGCTGGCGAAAATGGGTACGAGCAGCGCGGCGGAGGCAGTGTTACTGGTGAACTCGGTCAGGAAGATGATGAAGGCGGCAACCACGAAAATCACCAGCAATGCAGGAGAATGGGAGAAGGTGGAGGCAACCTGTTGACCCAATGCTTCGGACGCACCGGAAGATTGCAACAGTGCGCTCAAGCTGATACCGCCGCCGAAGAGCATCAATACACCCCAGTCGGTATTGCGGGCAACTTCTTTCCATTGAGCCACGCCGAATACGACGACGGCAACGGCAGCAATCAGGGCGATGACGGTGTCGGGGTTGGAAATACCGAATGCAGCTTTGATTTTGGAGCTGAATACCCAAGCAACGGCGGCAGCCAAGAAGATCAACAATGCGATCACGCGGTGCAGCGTCCAAGGGATAGACTCCTCTTTAACTTCCACGCGTTCGTTCAAATTAGGTTTGAGGATGACATACATGGAGAACAGCATCAGCGGCAGAATCAACAGCATCATCGGCAGGCCGAGCTTCATCCAGCCGACGAAGTCCAAGTTTAGCGCTTTGGCGGCAATCATGTTTGGCGGTGAACCGACCACGGTACCCAAGCCGCCGATACTGGCGCAGTAGGCGATGCCGAGCAGGACGAAAACGTAGGTTTTGCGTTCTTTTTCTTGATCGAGGTGGCTCATCATACCCATTGCCAAAGGCAGCATCATGGCGGCTGTTGCAGTATTGCTGATCCACATGGACAGGAAGGCGGTAACGGCAAACAGCATCAACACGGCCACTTTCATATTGCCGCGCGACAGGCGCAACAGGCTGACGGCGATTTTACGGTCGAGGCGCTGCATGTGCAGGGCGGTTGCAAGCGCGAAGCCGCCGAAGAAGATGTAAATCGTCGGATCGGCAAAGCCCGCCATCGCCTTTTTGATGTCCATGTCGGGGAAGCCGAGTACGACGGCGAGAATCGGCACCATCAATGCGGTTACCGTGATGTGGACGGCTTCGGTAAACCAAAGCGCGGCAACGAAAATCAACAGCGCGATGCCTTTGTTGGCGTCGGGGCTGTAGGGCAGGACGCTGTAAATGCCGAAACAGACGACGGCGGAAATGATGGTGGTCAGCAGGCCTTTAAAGTCGGTAATCGGCTTTTGTGCACTGAGCAGCTCGACGTTTTCCGGATGCTGGGTTTTGTCCTTTGCGTGCAGATCCATAGAATGTTCCTCTGAAGTTTGCTGGTTTTTCTTTTACGCTTGTGCCGACCGTTTTCAGACGGCCTGACAGCGACAGTATATTTGTAATTTAATGTAGTGTAAATAAATTGTAAATTATTTTTTAAAATAAAATAAAAAACGGACAAGCAGCAGGAGGGCTGTTTGTCCGTTCGATTAGGAAAGTGATTGGATTTTAAACGTTTTGTGTCGGGTTGTCTTGTGCTTTAACCAGTAGGCTGCACACGGCCAAAGCGGCTGCAGCCAAGAGTGCGCCTGCAATGCCGATATTGGAAAGGCCGAACCAAGTGGTCACGTAATGCCCCAAAAGCGCACCGCCGCCGATACCGACATTGTACAAACCTGAATAAATCGAGTTGGCCACATCTGTCGCATCGGAAGCAAACGACAATACTTTTGAGACCATGCCCAAGCTGACGATGACGATGGCCACGCCCCAAATAAACACCAGCGCATATACCGCATACGGGAAAGAGGCAAGCGGCAGAAGCAGCAGGGCGGAAAGCAGGATGACTGCCACTGCGCCGAGCATAAACAAACGTTGCGCTTTGGCAAACCATTTGCCGAACAGATAAGATGCAGCAAATCCTGCCAAACCGTACAGGCTCAAGACTATTGTTACTTGTTCGGCTTTAAAGTGGCCGATTTGCAAAACGAAAGGCTCGATATAGCTGTATGCCGTGAAATGGGCTGTAATAATCAACACCGTCATGACATAGAGCAGCATCAGGTTACGGCGTTTGAACAAACTCGGCAGGCTGCTTAAAGAGCCGGTATTTTGGCTGGGTAAAGCAGGCAGGTTTTTAGCCAACACCAGCATTACGCCGGCAGCGCAGACCCCGATCAGCAGGAAGCTGAGCTGCCAGCCGAAGTATTGCCCGACCACGCGCCCCAGCGGAATACCCAAAACCATCGCCAAAACCGAACCCGTACTGAGCAAGCCCAGAGCCTGATTGGTTTTGCCGGCGGGGGCAAGCCGTACCGCCAAAGAAGCCGTAATCGACCAAAAGATCGCGTGTGTCAGCGCAATCCCGACACGGCTGACCAAGAGGATGGTGAAGTTCCAAGAAAAGAACGACAGCGCGTGAAACAGCGCGAACAGTGCAAACAGCATCAGCAATAATTTGCGCCGTTCGATGTTTTTCGTCATCAGCATCAGCGGTAGCGATAGGAGCGCAACAATCCACGCATACACCGTGATCATCATGCCCACTTCCGTTGCCGGTTTGCCAAAGCTTTGACCGATGTCGCTCAAAAGCGCAATCGGAATGAATTCGGTGGTATTGAAAATAAACGCTCCCACCGCCAGCGCGCATACACTAACCCATTGTTTCAATGTTGAAGTCATTATTATGTCCGTTTGATGAAGTAAGGGACGTTATTATACGCCTATCTGCATTTTTCAGACGGCCCTAATGAAGAATTTGCAAGCTGTTTGTGTAAGGAGTAAAGTATTTGGCAACCATATTTGTTTGAATGAAAGGAAATACAAATGCAAACTGTTACCCTCAATATCGACGGCATGACCTGCGGCGGTTGCGTGAAAAGCGTAACCCGTCTTTTGGAAGGCGTAGAAGGCGTGGAAAAAGCAGAAGTCAGCCTGGAAAACAAAAATGCAGTGATTACTTTCGATGAAAGCAAAACAGATGCCGACGCGCTGATTGATGCCGTAGAAGACGGCGGCTACGACGTGGCTTTGTAACCGATAAGCGTATTTTGAAAAGGCCGTCTGAAACGCTTCAGACGGCCTCTGTCTCTTGATAACTTACTTTTTGCCATTATTTGGATTACACCGCCACACGGGTAAACAAAAGTTTTCGCGCATATCTGAAGCAAAGCGGCGGCAAGTGGCTGCCGTATTACGACGAGGCCTGTACCAAACCGTTAGCGGCCGACTAAGGCTACCTGAAACTTTTCAGGTAGCCTGTTTCTATTCTGCCCAAGCCGCCTAACGCTCCTCCAGCCCGGCCAAAATCGCACAATCCGGGCAGTCGTCTCCCGTGCAGGCATCGTGCCAACATTGCAGCTCGGCCACCATGCCCTGCAAGCGTTCAATTTTGGCTTCCAGCTCGGCGATGTGCCGCGCGGTGAGCGTTTTCACTTCGCGGCTGGTGCGCTGCGGGTTGTGTTGCAGGCTCAAAAGCTGCCCGATCTGCGGCAGCGAAAAGCCCACTTCCCGCGCATGGCGGATAAAGCGCAGCCGGACAAGGTCGGCCTGTCCGTAGCAGCGGTAGCCTGCTTCGCTGCGCGCGGCCGGGGCGATTAGGCCGTGCTTTTCGTAGTCGCGGATTTGTTTGGCGGAAAGGCCGCTCTCGGCCGCGGCCTGGCTGATGTTCATCATGATGCTTGACCTTTACTTCGGGTAAAGCTTTATAGTGGCGGCACTTAGCGGGAAAGCAAGAGCAGACCCATCATTTCAGGTTACCTGAAAGCTTTGGCTGCAACGGGCTTTAAAACCTCAGCCTCATTCCAACAGAAAGGAAACCCTATGCAAACCATCACATTAAACATCGAAGGCATGACCTGCGGCGGCTGCGTGAAAAGCGTTACCAGCATCCTCGAAGGCGTAAACGGCGTGGACAAGGCCGAAGTGAGCCTGGAAAACAAGAATGCCGTCGTGGAATTCGACCCCGCCCAAACCAACCCCGCCGCGCTGATAGAAGCGGTGGAAGACGGCGGCTTTGATGCGGCTTTGTAAATCGAATCGCAACAAATCGACCGCAACACCTCAAAGGCTACCTGAAAACCCTGCTCCGCTTTTTTCAGGTAGCCCAACCACATTCAGAAGGAAGAAACCATGCAACAAAAAGTCCGTTTTCAAATCGAAGGCATGACCTGTCAGGCCTGCGCTTCGCGTATTGAAAAAGTGTTGAACAAAAAAGATTTTGTCGAATCGGCGGGGGTGAACTTCGCCAGCGAGGAGGCGCAGGTTACGTTTGACGACAGCAAAACTTCCGCTGCCGACATTGCCAAAATCATTGAGAAAACCGGTTACGGCGCGAAGGAAAAAACGGAAGACGCGCTGCCGCAGCCCGAAGAAGCAGCGCATGTAAGCTGGCGGTTGTGGCTTTTGCTGGCCATTAATATTCCGTTCCTTATCGGCATGGCAGGGATGATGATTGGGCGGCACGATTGGATGATTCCGCCTGTATGGCAATTTGTACTGGCAAGCATAGTGCAACTTTGGCTGGCCATCCCGTTTTACAAAAGCGCGTGGGCGAGCATTAAGGGCGGACTGGCGAATATGGACGTGTTGGTTACCATCGGTACGGTGTCGATTTACCTGTATTCCGTCTATATGCTGTTTTTCAGCCCGCACGCGGCGCACGGCATGGCACACGTGTATTTTGAAGTAGGCGTGATGGTGATCGGTTTTGTGTCGCTGGGCAAATTTTTGGAACACCGCACCAAAAAATCCAGCCTGAACAGCTTGGGCTTGCTGCTCAAACTCACGCCGACCCAAGTCAACGTGCAACGCGATGGCGAATGGAAACAACTGCCCATCGACCAAGTGCAAATCGGCGACCTTATCCGCGCCAACCACGGCGAACGCATTGCCGCCGACGGCATCATCGAGAGCGGCAGCGGTTGGGCGGATGAGAGCCATCTTACCGGCGAATCCAACCCCGAAGAGAAAAAAGCGGGCGGCAAAGTGTTGGCGGGTGCGTTGATGACCGAAGGCAGCGTGGTGTACCGCGCCACACAACTCGGCAGCCAAACCCTGCTTGGCGACATGATGAACGCGCTGTCCGAAGCGCAGGGCAGTAAAGCGCCGATTGCGCGCGTGGCAGACAAGGCGGCGGCGGTGTTTGTGCCTGCCGTCGTGGGCATCGCGCTTCTGACTTTTATCGCCACTTGGCTGGTAAAAGGCGATTGGACGGTTGCTCTGATGCACGCCGTTGCCGTTTTGGTAATTGCCTGCCCGTGCGCGCTCGGTCTGGCAACCCCTGCCGCGATTATGGTCGGCATGGGCAAAGCGGTGAAACACGGTATTTGGTTTAAAGACGCGGCGGCAATGGAAGAAGCCGCCCACGTCGATGCCGTCGTGCTGGACAAAACCGGCACGCTGACCGAAGGCAGGCCGCAGGTTGCCGCCGTTTATTGCGTTCCCGACAGCGGCTTTGACGAAGACGCTTTGTACCGCATCGCCGCCGCCGTCGAACAAAACGCCGCTCATCCGCTTGCCCGCGCCATCGTTTCCGCCGCCCAAGCGCGCGGTTTGGACATTCCCGCCGCACAAAACGCGCAAACCGTTGTCGGCGCAGGCATTACCGCCGAAGTGGAAGGCGTGGGTTTGGTGAAAGCAGGCAAAGCCGAATTTGCCGAACTGACCTTGCCGAAGTTTTCAGACGGCGTTTGGGACATTGCAAGCATTGTTGCAGTCTCGGTCGATAACAAACCTATCGGCGCATTCGCACTTGCAGACGCGTTGAAAGCCGATACCGCCGAAGCCGTAGGCCGTCTGAAAAAACACAATATCGATGTCTATATTATGAGCGGCGACAACCAAGGTACGGTCGAATATGTCGCCAAACAACTGGGCATCGCACACGCCTTTGGTAATATGAGTCCGCGCGATAAAGCCGCTGAAGTGCAGAAACTCAAAGCCGCCGGCAAAACCGTGGCGATGGTCGGCGACGGCATCAACGACGCACCCGCGCTCGCCGCCGCCAACGTCAGCTTCGCCATGAAAGGCGGTGCGGACGTTGCCGAACACACCGCATCCGCCACACTGATGCAGCATTCGGTCAACCAGCTCGCCGATGCCCTGCTGGTGTCGCAGGCAACTTTGAAAAACATCAAGCAAAACCTGTTTTTCGCCTTCTTCTACAATATTTTGGGCATTCCGCTCGCCGCGCTCGGCTTTTTAAACCCCGTCATCGCAGGCGCGGCAATGGCGGCAAGCTCGGTTTCGGTATTGGGTAATGCCTTGCGCCTGAAACGGGTGAACATTGAGTGATAATATAAAGGCCGTCTGAAGATTGTTTTTTCAGACGGCCTGTCATCAAATATTTTTGGAGAAATAATCAGATGAAAACACTTCGTTTATTGTTTGGTTTAGCATTGGTTGCCACTGCATTTAGCGTGCAGGCTGAGGATTACAGCGAGAAGCAGCACGATAAGCTGATACGGGAATGCAATCGGAACAATCTGGAGAGTTGCGTCACTGCGGCCATTTGGATGCGCGATTATCTTGAAGCGCCTGCTCATGCGTATCCGTTTCTGAAAAAAGCCTGCGATGGCGGCAATATGCGCGGCTGCAATGTTTTGGGTAATCTGTATCTCAATCCGTCCAGCGGTTTGGGCATGGATTATGCCGCCGCAGTCAAGCTCTACGAGCGAGCCTGTAAAGGCGGTTATGAAAATGCCTGTACCAATTTTGAAGAAACTAAAGCAGAGATGGCGCAAGGCAATACACCAGACCGCGACAGCCGTTTAAACCAACTGAGCGAATCTTGTGCTTTGGAAAACGAATCCGCTTGTCAGGCGTTAATGATGGAAATGCAACGTTGAGCGTCACGCTGAGGCCGTTTGAAGATTGTTTTTCAGACGGCCTTTAATCCATATTTTCTGATTTCGAGACTTAAGCGGGAGTATGTCGTATGGACATGATGTTGTTTACCAATATTGTATTGATTGTTTTATGTATTTTTACCATGTTGCTGGTGTGGTCGCGTAACTGGAAACGCAAGCAGGCGTATTTTGAGAAAATCAAAAGCAATCCGGAAAACCTCAAATGGGTTGGGCAGAATCTGACTGGTCAGGAATGGAAGGATTTGAAAGCCGTGAGCGACCGTTTTGGGCTGCCCATGTTGCAGGCCAAGCAATTAATTGATTTTTATAAAAACAGTCAGCTCTAATTGATGATTTAACGATAGAACTTGACTGAAGTTAAGGCCGTCTGAAATAGCACTCTTATAATAATATAAGTGATATTTCAGACGGCCTTGCTGTTGATTCAAATAAAGGGAGGAGAACAAAAATGACCGTTTACTTAATCGGCGACTCCGTTCGGCTTGCTTCGGAGCCTTACACGCGCGCCGCTTTGCCTGAGGCGGAAATTGTTTCTCCATCGGAAAACTGCCGTTCGTCGCATGATGTGTTAGAGCATATCGGGCAATGGACAGAGGGCGCGACTGTGGGAGACATTATCCACATCAACTGCGGTTTGCACGACATCCGCCACAATCAAGGCTGTAACGGGCCGGTGGCCGATATAAAAACCTATCGCAGCAACCTGATTCAAATTTTCGATTATCTGAAACAGACAGGGGCAAAAATTATTTGGGCGAGCAGTACGCCGTTTTTGGAAAGCGTACACAATATCGTCAAACCCTCGCGCCGCTATCTGGCCGACTTGAAGGCCTATAACCGTGTGGCGGAGGATTTGGCAAGGCAATATGGTTTTACCGTCAATGATTTATACAGTCTGATGTTTGAGCAGGATTTGACCGATGTGATGCTGTGCGATGGACTTCATTTCAATGAGTTCGGCAGCAAGATGATAGGCGAGGCAGTAGCCGAAGCGATATTGAAACAGTTGTGCTAACTTGACGTAATCCATTTTTATTATGTTTTTAATATTGAGACAGACTTTAAGTTGCAACCCAATATCTATTGGGGTATAGTGATTACTCTTATCAACATGAAACTAAGAAGGAATAAATGATGACTGGCAAATTAGATCAAATCAGCGGTGAAGTAAAAGAGAAAGCCGGCGAAGTTCTTGACGATTCCAAACTCAAAGCTGAAGGCGTAGTTCAACAAGGCGTCGGTAAGACAAAAGAAGTTGCTGCGGATGCTAAAGAAAAAGCAGAAAACTTTGCAGGCGAGGCTAAAGAAAAAGTAGAAAACTTTGCAGGTGAAGCTAAAGAAAAAGCAGCTCATTTAGCCGGTGAAGCCAAAGAGAAAGTAGCACACTTGGCTGAAGAAGCCAAAGAAAAAGCTGAAGGCTTGATTAATGATATTAAAAGCAAATTTTAATATTTAAAGAATAAAAGGCCGTCTGAAAGATTTTTCAGACGGCCTTTGTTTATGGTTTTAAAGTTTAGGCAAACTGTTTGCCAAATTCGATAAACTCGTCTTTTTTGGCTTTGGCTTTGCCGGAGTCGATGGCTTCTTGCGCGGCTTTGACACCGTCCGCCAGCGATGCGACCACATTTCCTGCGTAGAGCGCGGCGGCTGCATTGAGGACGACGATGTCGCGTGCGGCACCGACTTTGCCATCCAGCACTTCGTTCATTTTTTGCAGGGATTCTTGCGCGTTTTCGACTTTGATTTCGTCCAAATTGCGGCGGATTTCCATGCCGAAATCGGCCGGGCTGATATCGTATTCGGTGATTTTGCCGTCTTTCAGTTCGGCAACGCGGGTTTTGCCGGTCAGCGTGATTTCATCCAAACCGCCTTCGCCGCACACAACCAAAACATGTTTGGAACCAAGCTGTTGCAATACGCGGGAAAGAATGCCGCACAAGTCGATGTGGAACACGCCCAAGAGTTGGTTTGCCGCGCCGGCAGGATTGGTCAGTGGGCCCAAGATATTGAAGATGCTGCGGAATCCGAGCGAACGGCGGACAGGGGCAACATAGCGCATGGCGCTGTGATGGTTGGGCGCGAACATAAAGCCGATGCCGGTTTGCTGAATGCTTTGGGCAACCTGTTCGGGGTTGAGATTGAGGTTGGCGCCCATTTGTTCCATGACATCGGCAGCGCCGCTGGATGAAGAAACGGAGCGACCGCCGTGTTTGGCAACTTGCGCGCCTGCCGCAGCCGCGACAAACATGGAAGTTGTGGAAATATTGAAGGTTTTGGCACCGTCGCCGCCTGTGCCGACAATATCGACCAAGTCATCGGCGTTTTCCAGCGGCACTTTGGTGGCAAATTCACGCATCACGCTGGCTGCGGCGGTAATCTCGGAAACGGTTTCAACTTTAATCCGCAGGCCGGTCAGGATGGCGGCGATTTGCTCGGGCGGAACTTGGCCGCTCATGATTTGGCGCATGAGGTCGGTCATTTCATCGTAGAAAAGTTCGTTGTTGCTGATGAGGCGTTCAATCGCTTGTTGAGGGGTAATCATGATTTTTCCTTTGTTCGTGTCCGATGTGATTCAGGCCGTCTGAAAATGCGGTTTGAACACTGTCAAACACATTTCAGACGGCCTTTCATTAAGATTTTTGCGGGTGATAATTTTTGAATTCTTCCAAGAAGTTTTTCAGCATATCGTGGCCGTGTTCGGTCAGCAGGGCTTCGGGGTGGAACTGTACGCCTTCAACGGCATATTCTTTGTGGCGTACGCCCATGATTTCGCCGTCTTCCGTCCACGCGGTAATTTCGAGGCAGTCGGGCAGGGTGGCGCGGTCGATGGCCAGGCTGTGGTAGCGCGTGCAGTTGACCGGATTGGACAGGTCTTTAAACATGCCTGTGCCGTGATGGAAAACGGGGGAGACTTTGCCGTGCATCATCGTTTGCGCGCGCACGACATTGCCACCGAACGCTTCGCCCATGGTTTGATGGCCGAGGCACACGCCCATGACGGGCAGCCTGCCGGCAAAGTGCTGCATGGCTGCAACAGAAATGCCTGCTTCTTTAGGGGAACAAGGGCCGGGGCCGATAACCAGATATTGCGGTTTTAGGGCTTCGATTTCTTCGATGGTGATTTCATCGTTGCAGCGAACCAAAACTTCCTGCCCCAATTCGGCAAAGTATTGGACGATGTTGTAGGTGAAGCTGTCGTAATTATCAATGAATAAAAGCATTTGCAAACCTTTAATGACATTTTGGCAGACAGGGTAAGGCCCGCCAAAAGTGTAAAAATCGTTTATGTTTGCATAATATCACAATCTTTACCTAAAGGCCGTCTGAAACGGCGGATAAGACAAAACAGCTAAAAAATGCTATGCTTTACGCTTTGAACCTAATCTGTTTGAAGTGATGAAAAAGTATCTTATCCCGACTGCCGCCGTCGTTGTCGCCGCTGCGCTCGGCACGCCTTATTATCTTGGTGTCAAAGCGGAAGAAAGCCTGACCGAGCAACAAAAGCTGTTGCAGGAATCCGGTTTCCTGACCGTTGAGTCCCACCAATACGATCGCGGCTGGTTCAGTTCAACCGAGACGACCGTCATCCGCCTCAAACCGACCCTGCTTCAAAATACGCAAAAATACCTGCCGGACAATTTGAAAACCGTCCTGCAAGAGCCGATTACGGTCGTCAACCACGTAACACACGGCCCGTTTGCCGGCGGCTTCGGTACGCGTGCCCATGTGGAAACCGAGTTCCAATACCATCCGGAAACCAAAAAAGTTTTAGACCGCTTCTTCGGCCAGCAAACGCCGTTGACCATGACCAATACGGTTTACCTTTCCGGCGACGGCAAACTCAGCCTCAATATTCCCGCCTTCGATTATGAAGAGCTTTCCGGTATCAAGCTCAACTGGAAAGGCTTTAGCGGCAATACCGATTACAGCCAAGGCTTCAAAAGCTATCGCCACGATTACCTTGCGCCGTCTTTACAAGTCAAATTGGCCGACAAAGGCGATGTGTCTTTGGAAAACCTGCGCTTCCAATCCGAGACGGAAGACGGCCTGACCAAGCTTGCTTTGGGCAAGAGCAGCATTACGCTGGATAAATTCCTGCTGCAATGGAAAGAAAACATCGATTACAACGTTAAGTTGAATGAGTTGGTCAACCTTGTGACCAACCTGCAAATCGGTGCATTTATCAATCCGACCGGCACGATTGCTCCGTCTAAAATCGAAGTCAACAAACTGCGTTTCGATACCCAGACCAGCGAAGTCGATAAATTCATCAACAGTGAAGGCCGCTTCCAATTTGAAAGCCTGACTTATGGCGAAGACAAATACGGCCCTCTGGACATCAATGTCGCTGCTGAGCATTTGGATGCGGCATCACTTTTGGCATTGAAAAACAAAATTGCCGAAGTGTCCGTGAAGAAAATGAGCGAAGAAGAAATTCAGGCTTCCTTGATTCAGACGGCCAAAAACGAGGCTTCGGGCCTGTTTACCAATAATCCGGTTTTGAACGTCAAAACCTTCAAATTCACCATGCCTCATGGTGATGTCGATGTCAGCGGCAAACTCGCGTTTAAAGGTTTGACGGCCAAAGACCTCAACAGCCTGGGCGATATGCTGAAAAAAACCGAAGCCGACTTCAACATGAGCGTACCGCAAAAATTGTTGGAACAACTCGCCGTCAACCAAGCAAGCAGCCTGTTTAGCGTCAATGCCGAAGATGAAGCCGCAGGCCGTGCCAGCATCGACGATATCAACGAGACCTTGCGCCTGATGGTGGACAGCACCATTAAAAGCATGGCAAGTGAGAAATATCTGACCTTAGAAAACGATAATGTCAAAACCCATCTGACTCTGCAAAACAGCGAGTTGAAATTAAACGGAAAAGTTCTTCAAAGCGACCCGGAACCCGAGTTTGACGAATCAGACTTTCCCAATAACTAATCCTCAATCACACAAACAGCGGTTTTAACTTCCCGGAAGTTAAAACCGCAAATCAACCCACAATCAAAAAGGAAACCCATGTTCCGTACCATGCTCGGCGGCAAAATCCACCGTGCCACCGTTACCGAAGCCGACCTCAACTACGTCGGCAGCATTACCGTTGACCAAGACCTACTGGATGCGGCAGGTATTTGCGTTAACGAAAAAGTCGCCATCGTCAACAATAACAACGGCGAACGTCTTGAAACATACACCATCCCCGGCGAACGCGGCAGCGGTGTCGTTTGCCTCAATGGCGCGGCCGCGCGTTTGGTTCAAAAAGGCGACATCGTAATTATCATGTCTTACGTTATGTTGTCCGAGCCTGAAATTGCAGCGCATGAGCCGAAAGTCGTCCTCGTCGATGAGAACAATAAAATCCGCGACGTGATTTCTTATGAGCCGCCGCACACCGTGTTGTAATATTCAAACAAAGGCCGTCTGAAACGTTTCAGACGGCCTGTTTCCCAAATTCAACTTATCTGAAAGGCTTTGCCGTGAATATCCAAATCAACAACATCACCGTCAGCAACGATGCGCCCTTTACCCTTTTCGGCGGCATCAATGTCCTTGAAGACCTTGACTCTACGCTGAAAGCCTGTGAGCAATACGTTAAAGTAACTAATAAACTCGGCATCCCTTACGTGTTCAAAGCCTCTTTCGACAAGGCAAACCGCTCTTCCATCCACTCTTTCCGCGGTGTGGGTTTGGACGAAGGTATGAAGATTTTTCAAGCGGTGAAACGCGAGTTTAACGTTCCCGTGATTACCGACGTTCACGAGCCTTACCAATGCCAACCGGTTGCCGAAGTCTGCGATGTCATCCAGCTGCCAGCCTTCTTGGCACGCCAAACCGATTTGGTGGTGGCAATGGCGAAAACCGGCAATGTCATCAACATCAAAAAGCCGCAATTCCTCAGCCCGTCTCAAATGAAAAACATTGTGGAGAAATTCCAAGAAGCAGGCAATGAGCAAATCATTTTGTGTGAACGCGGCGCAAATTTCGGCTACGACAATTTGGTGGTCGATATGCTCGGCTTTGGCGTGATGAAAAAAACGTGTAACAACCTGCCCGTTATTTTTGACGTTACCCATTCCCTGCAAACGCGTGAATCCGGCGCTGCTGCGTCAGGCGGCCGTCGCGCCCAAGTATTGGACTTGGCGCTTGCCGGTATGGCAACCCGATTGGCCGGTTTGTTTCTCGAATCCCATGCCAATCCCGACCAAGCCAAATGCGATGGCCCAAGCGCATTGCCGCTTGCCCAATTGGAAGATTTCCTGACCCGTGTTAAAGCAATCGATGAAACCGTGAAATCGTTTGCGCCTATGGATATTCGTTAAGGGCAAATAAGTTAAAAGGCCGTCTGAAAGCATTTTCAGACGGCCTTTTTATCGGCGTTACTGTCCGCGTAAAAACAACGCATCCAATTCTTTTAAAGTCAGTTTGACCCAAGTCGGACGGCCGTGGTTGCACTGGTTGCTGCGCGGTGTGTTTTCCATATCGCGCAGGAGTGCGTTCATTTCGGGCAAAGTCAGTTGGCGGCCGGCGCGGACTGAGCCGTGGCAGGACATGGTGGCGAGGATGTGGTTTTCGTGTTCCTCGATGGTTTGGCTACTGCCGACTTGGGCGAGTTCGCCCAATACATCTTTAGCCAGCGAAACAACGTCGGCTTTGCCGAGCATAGCGGGAACTGCACGGACGGCAAGGGTATTGCCGCCCATGTCGGACAATTCCAAGCCAAAGCCTGCCAGCATTTCGGCATGATCGGCAAGAGCGGCGCATTCTTCGTGGGATGCGGCAAAGGTTACGGGAATAAGCAGGCGTTGGCTTTGCAGGTTGCCGTTTTCCTGACGTTGGCGTTTCATTTTCTCGTAGTTGACGCGTTCGGCAGCGGCGTGCATATCGATGAGCAACAGGCTCTCTTCTGCTTGGGCAAGGATGTAGATGCCTAGTAATTGGGCAATGGCAAAGCCGAGCGGCGGTAATTCGGATTGGGAGGGAAGGCCGTCTGAAAGCGGCGTATCTGTTTTGGGAATAGGCGTTTCAGACGGCATATTGCCGAAACGTGCCTGCTCGAATTGGCTCAACTCAAGGTCAATGTCGTCGGTTTTTTTGTAGAGTTCGGCATAAGTATTCATGGCCGCGCGGCTTTCGCGCAGGGACAGGCTGCGTTGCTGCGGCGCGCGTGCGGCTTGGTAAGGCATGGGCGCGGTTTTGCCTGATGAGCCAAAGGCATTGCGTGTATTGGATTTGTTGCCTGTCGGGTAGTTGGATGTGCTATCAAACAGATTTTCGCTGTTGTTTTCAGACGGCATTGGTGCAGGCGTAACGCCGGTAATGTCATGCAACACTTCGCCTGCGTTGCTGACGCTTTCGGTCAAGTCGGCGCGCGTGTCGGCAAGGGCTTTGTTGAGCGTGTGGAACACGAGTTGGTGCACCTGTTGGCTGTCTCGGAAGCGGATTTCGGTTTTGGTCGGGTGGACGTTGACATCCACGGCTTCGGGCGGCAGATCGAGAAAGAGGACGAAAGCAGGCGTCAGCGCGTTGTGCAATACGTCGCGGTATGCCTGCTTGACGGCATGGAGCATGACTTTGTCGCGCACGAAGCGATGGTTGACGAAGCAGTATTGTTTGTCGGTTTTGCCTTTGGCGAAAGTCGGTTTGGCAATCGCGCCATAGAGCCGCAGCGCGCCGTTGCCGCTGTCGATTTCTAAGGATGCTGCCTGAAAGTCTTCGCCGACAATGGCGGCTATGCGTTCGTGCAGGCTTTGGGCGGGGAATTTGAACACTTGTTTGCCGTCGCGTTTGAGCGAGAAGGCGATGTGCGGATGCGCCAGCGCGAGGCGTTCGAGCATGGTGGCGCAGTGGGCGTATTCGGTGTTTTCGGATTTGAGGAACTTGCGCCGCGCGGGGGTGTTGAAGAAGAGTTCGGCGGCTTCGATGGTGGTGCCGACAGGGTGGGCGGCGGCGGTGGGGCTGCTGAGTTTGCCATCTTCGGCTTTGACTTGGGTTGCATGCGTGCTGTCTTCTTGACGGCTGGTCAGGGTCAGGCGGCTGACGGAGGCGATACTGGCCAAACCTTCGCCGCGAAAGCCCATGCTGGCAACGTGTTCCAAATCGTTTAAGGTTTTGATTTTGCTGGTGGCGTGGCGGTGTAGTGCAAGCTCGATGTCGTCCGGATGGATACCGCTGCCGTTGTCGCTGACGCGAATCAGGCGGATGCCGCCGCCGGCCAGCTCGACATCAATCGCCGTCGCGCCTGCATCGATGCTGTTTTCAACGATTTCTTTCAAGGCGTTGGCAGGACGTTCGACCACTTCGCCGGCGGCGATTTGATTGACAAGATGGTCGGGCAGGGCGGCAATTCGGGACATCGGTTTCTTTCAAAAAAGCAACGGAGGAAGAGAAAATTACAGGTATTTGCGCATCAATTCGCATTCGACGCGGACGGTTTTGTTCAGCTGCAACACGGCAGTACCGAGCGACTCGTAACGGTTGAGGCGATAAAAAGGCACGGAATTGAGCGAAGCATACAGTTTGAGAAAGCTGAGACCTGCATTTCGTGCCATTTCTTCGGCGCGGCTGAGTAGGGCCGTACCCAAGCCGAGATTGTGGAAGAGCGGATGGACGTATAAGGCGTCCAGTTGCGCTTCTTTGAAATCGACTTGGAAGAAACCTTGAATCAGCCCTTTGTATTCGACCACCCACAAAGCTTTGTTTTTATCGGAGATGGTTTCCAAATAGCTGTTGATGTCGAGCAGACTTTCCCATGTGTGCATAATGGTTTCATCGTAACTGCGGATGCAGGCGTATTGAACGGCATGCAGATGGGCGTTGTGTATGGCTTGGCAGTCTTTTTCGGTTGCCGGACGGAGGATGGTCAGAAGGCTCATGGCGGATGGTCGGAAAAATTGATTTCAGACGGCCTTTGGTAATCAAAGGCCGTCTGAAAAAAGTGGGTAAGGTTACAGGCTTTGATGTAAGGTTTGTGCGGTTTGGAACGCGTTGTCCGCATCATTGGCCAAGACGGTAAAGTGGCCCATTTTTCGACCTTTGCGCGCGGCTTTTTTACCGTAAAGATGCAGATGTGCATTCGGGTTACTTTGCAGCGGCAGCCATTCGGGGTCGCCGCCGTCTTCCTTCCAAACGTCGCCCAAAATATTCGCCATACAGCAAGAGCTCAGTAATTTGGTATCAGCCGGAGGCAGGTTGCACATCAGGCGGACCTGTTGCTGGAATTGGTCTGCCGCACAGGCGTCGATGGTATGGTGGCCGGAATTGTGCGGACGCGGGGCGATTTCGTTGACGACCAATTCATGCGTGTCGCCGACAACAAACATTTCTACTGCCAATACGCCGACGTAGTTCAATTCATCGGCCAAACGCTGCGCCATTTGTCGTGCCTGTTGCTGAATGTCGACACTCAGTCGGGCCGGGACGATGGAGTAGGCGAGGATACCGTTTTCGTGAATATTTTCGGCAGGGTCGAAAGTTTGCACGTTGTCATTGTTCAGACGGCATACGATAACGGAAATTTCGCCGCGCAAATCCACCATTTTTTCCAAAACGCAATCCACGCCGCCGTGTTCGGCAAATGCGGCTTTGAGTTCATCCAATGTTTTTACGCGGATTTGGCCTTTGCCGTCGTAGCCCAAAGTAGCAGTTTTCAGGATGCCGGGCAGAAATTGTACGCTTTCTTCAGTGATGTCTTCGGTCTTGCAAACTGCTTGATACGGCGCGGTTTGCAGGCCTGCTTTGCGTATCCATGCCTTTTCCTGAATGCGGTTTTGCGCGATGGCAACGCAGTCGCCGCTGGGGGAAACATTGGTATGTTTGGCGAGAAAACGCATCGCGTCGGCATTGACGTTTTCAAACTCGGTCGTAACAGCCGCGCATTTTGCCAATTCTTCCAAAGCTGCTTCATCATCAAACGGCGCGCATAAATGACGGTCGGCAAATTCCGCTGCCGGCGCATTCGGGTCGGGATCGAGTACAGTTACTTTGTAGCCCATGGTTTTGGCAGCAACAGTAAACATTCTGCCTAATTGTCCGCCGCCAAGAATGCCGAGCATAGCAGGAGGGAGGATGGGGGATGTGTTCATGGATAATCGCTTTATGAAGAAATTGGGTAGGGTGTTTGCAGACCGTCTGAAAATGGTTTTACAGCTTCAGACGGCCTGATGTTTTAAAGTTTGCCGATAAATTGCGGCGGAACGTTTTCAGTTAACCATACGCCGTTGTCCGCCAAATAAAATTGATGTCCTGCCGCAAGCATGGCGACAGTGTCGATGGTCAATACAAGCGGCTTGCCGTGTCGGGAGCCGACGTTGACGGCTGTTGTAGCATCGGCAGACAGATGGACAAAATGGCGCGAGGCAGAATGCAGGCCTTGTTCCAAAATAGACGAAACAGAGCGTTCAGCCGTACCGTGATACAAAATCTGAGGAGGCGTTGCCACTTTGTGTTCGACCTGAACTTGTGCCGTCGAATGACCTTGTGCCGCACGGATGCGTTTGCCGTCTTCAGAAAGGGTAAACCTTTTTTTATCGTTGTTTTCGACCACTTCCAACAATACTTCATAGGTCAGCGGATTGCCCGTAAAGCCGCGATCAGGATGGTTTACCTGCGTCAGTAAGGTATTAATATCCACCCAGCCGTCTTTATCCAAAGTAATACCAATTTGCTCAGGATGGTGGCGCAAGATGAAGCTGAGGAATTTGCTGATGGATTTTAGTTGTTTTTCGTTTAGTATCATAATCTTGTTGTTTAGTCATTTCAGAGCGCAGGCCGTCTGAAAATTATTTATCCAATCCTTCTTGCACCATTTGCGCTGCGCGGATTACTGCCCGGGCTTTGTTTTGGGTTTCCTGCCATTCGGATGTTGGGTCGGAATCAGCAACTACACCTGCGCCGCTTTGGACGAAGAGGGTATTGTTTTTAATCACGGCAGTACGGATGGCGATGGCCAAGTCCATGTCGTTGTTGAAACTCCATACGCCGACGGCGCCGCCGTAGATGCCGCGTTTGCTCGGCTCGACTTCTTCGATGATTTCCATGGCGCGGACTTTGGGAGCGCCGGAAAGCGTGCCTGCAGGGAAGGTGGCGGCAAGGATGTTCATGTTGGTCATGCCGTCTTTCAGACGGCCTTCGACGTTAGAGACGATGTGCATCACATGGGAGTATTTTTCAATCACCATTTTGTCGGTGACTTTGACTTCGCCGGTTTTACTGATACGGCCGACGTCGTTGCGTCCTAAGTCAATCAACATGACGTGTTCGGCAATCTCTTTGGCATCGCTCAGCAGGTCTTGCTCGTTGGCGAGGTCTTCGGCTGGTGTTTTGCCGCGCAGGCGTGTGCCGGCGATAGGGCGGACGATGACATCGTCGCGTTCGCGGCGGACGAGGATTTCGGGCGAAGAGCCGACAATATGGAAATCGCCGAAATCGTAGTAGAACATGTATGGCGATGGGTTCAGCGTACGCAGGGCGCGGTAGAGGGCAAGCGGATTGTCGGTAAATTCCATGCTCATGCGTTGGCTGGGGACGACCTGCATGCAGTCGCCTGCAAAGATGTAGTCTTTGATTTTGTTGACACAGGCTTTGAAGGGTTCTTCGCCGAACTCGCTGACTGCTTGGGTTTGCTTGCTGCCGAGGGAAAGCGGGATGGCGCAACTTTGGCGTAACTGGGTACGGATGTCTTCAAGACGTTCGCGTGCGCGTTCGTAGCCGTTGGCTTGAGACGGATCGGCATAAACAATCAGATAGATTTTGCCGCTTAGATTATCCACTACCGCAAGCTCTTGCGAGAGCATCAGGAGGATGTCGGGCGTACCGAGCGGATCGGCTTTAGCAGTATGTTTCAGGCGGTGGGAAAAATGTTCGAAATTATAGATGGTTTCATAACCGAAATAGCCGACCAGGCCACCTGTAAAGCGCGGCAGGCTTGGGATTTCGGGCGTTTTGAAGCGGTTGTGGAAGGCTTCGATAAAGGGTAGGGGATTACCGTCGTGTTGTTCGATGATTTCGCCGTTTTGATACACATCGACATGTTTGCCGCTGGTTTTGAGATAATGGCTGCAAGGCAGGCCGATAAAGGAATAGCGGCCGAAGCGTTCTCCACCGACAACGGATTCGAGCAGGTAGGTGAAAGGCTTGTTGGCAAGTTTTAGGTAGATTGAGAGCGGTGTGTCCAAGTCGGCAAGCAGCTCTTGAACGAGTGGAATGCGGTTGTAACCTTGTGCGGCTTGGGCTTGGTATTCTTGTTTGCTGATCATCTTGATAAGTCTTTCAGACGGCCTGTGTTAGGGTGTTAAATCGTGTGAAGAGTATAGCATTTTATTGGGATTGTTGACAGTCTGAGCGTTATGTCAAATATGGAAAACGCCGTCTGAAAAAGACGGCGCGAGGTATCAGGCAAGGGTATTGGAAATTTTGTTTTTCCGGCTTCGTTTCCACTTGAAGATATAAGCGGCAACAACGGGAATCAAGGCGATAATGGATTTGAATGTCCAGCCTGAATACCATGTGCCTTCGGGAACATCGCTTGCAAGCCAAGTGAAGTATGGCCACCAGCAGGCAACTAGGCTGCCGAGGAACAGCGGCCAAATATGACGGCTTAAGTTGCGCTGCCATAAAAGGAAACAGATGGCTGCCCAAACGAAAGTCAGTACGGTAATCAGGAGGATGGTGTAGGCATCTGAAATTAGGATGGCGGCAAAGTAGTAGCTGAGTGCGACCCATAATAGGGCAAGTATCAAGACGATGATTTCTTCTGGGCGTTTAAACATATTTTCTCTCTTTTATAAGACTGGCAATGCGTTAATACTATACCCTAAACAAGAAGCGATGATAAGAGTCTTTCAGACGGCCTTGTAGCCGGGTTTGCTATAATGTGCGCAATCAATTTTTTGGAAAGGACAAACCATGACGGCAAACTTTCAAGAAACGCTGAAGGCTTTGGGCAAACAGGCGAAAAAGGAAGCTGCGGAGCGGGAAGCGGAAGCGAAGGCTAAAAAGCAGGCAGAAGATGTGGATTTCAGCAAGGCGGTTGGTAAGGTTACGCCGTTAAAAAATGCCGGTAATTATTATGAACAGCCCCGTGATAAATCTCCGATCAAGCCGCGCCCCAAAGAAATGGCGACTTTGGAGCAGGAAGATTATTTTTATGTGGGCAGCGGCGGCTGGGAAGAACCGCCGGCTTCGTTCAGTAAAAACGGGCAGGGTAAAAATGATTTGATGCGTTTGCGAAACGGCCATTATCCTGTTGTGGCGGATGTGGATTTGCATGGCTATACGCAGGAAGAAGCGCAACAGGTATTGAACGAATTTATCGAGTTCACGAAAAAACGCGGCGTTTGCGGCGAAATTGTCCACGGTAGCGGCTTGGGTTCTTCAGGCTATAAACCGGTTTTAAAAAATATGACGCGCCGCTGGTTGATGCAGCATCCTGATGTGTTGGCTTATGTCGAGCCTCGACAAGGCAATGATGGCGCAGTCAGGATTTTGTTAAAACGCCAACGCCGAGACGATGATTGGAAGCAGTAAAATAAAAAAGCAGTGTCAGTAAGATGACACTGCTTTTTATGTTTGTCAGACTAAGAAGATTTCTTTTTGGAAACCGATTCGCAACCTTTGCCATTGGTCATTGTAGTTTTGGGATGTTTGGCAGAATCAATATCAGTACATTTGTAAGCATTGCCCAAACTATCCATCCAAACAGAAAGGGTATAGCCTTTTTTTGTGGGAATGGCTTTCAAAAGATAGGCCCGGCTTTTATTGGCATCAATCATTTCAGCAGAGTATTCATATTTGTCTGCCAAGTCTTTATGGCCTTTATATGAGGAAATAAATGTATCTAATTCTTTTTTAATCCTATCAGTTTTCCACTTTGGATTTTTAACCATCTGGTTTTTAAAAGCGGAATTGATGGCGACTAACTCGGCATGCGCTTGTGATTGGTGGCCGCGTTCAATGTAGCGGTTGTAAGAGGGAATGGCAATGATGCCCAGAATGGCTAAGATGGTGACGGCAATCATCATCTCAACCAGCGTAAAGCCTAGTTGTTTGGTAGAGGTGGTATTCATTATATTATTCGCTGGCAACGTAAGACTGAAGAACGACTTGGGTATTGGCATTCTTACCCCATGCTTTGGCGGTAACGCGGTAGGTGATTCGGCCTTCAGTAGTTTTACTTAAATATTCGATGATGTAGCGGGGATTGTTTGCGATGCCGCTTTTTTTATCTAAAGGATATTCCGTACCATTGGTGTCAATACACAGGTTTTTGTCGCATTTGCGCTTCCAAGCATCTACGGTTGGGCTACCTTCTTCAGTAAAATCGCCATTGGATTTGACGTTTGGCGTGGAACATAAACCTTTTTCACATTTTGCGGTAAAAGTAGTCTTTTTACCTTCAATATCAAAAATTTGATTTTCACCTTCACGCAGTGCCGCTTCGGCTAGGGTGGTTGCCAGTTTGCGGTCGGCATCATTGGTGCTGATACGCTGTTCAGTATTGTAGGACTGGGTGGCTGTGACCACGAGCAGGGCGATGACGACCATCATCATTAAAACGATAAACAAAGCATAGCCCTGCTGCCGGTTAGGTTTGATTAGAGTGATCGGTCGGCGCATACATTTCCTCCGCGGATGGTGGCATTAATATTGTAGATATCAACTTTATTGTCTTGTTCTTTCGATGGGTCAATACTGCCGTTATTCAGTACGATTTGGATAGAAGCCGGAGACTTAGCCTCAGCTGAGATATCCAATGCGTTTTTGTAATCAAATGATTCTGTATTTACTCCGCTGGCAGATGCATTTTCAGAATCATGACATTCTGCATAGATATAGTGGATATCCATGGTTGTAATGCCTTTAATCAACAGCTGCGGATTACTCCATGAACCATCATTTGATAATTGGAAACGGAACAAACCGCTCTCTTCACCAAGTTTACCGACAGCGTAGGCAATCATTTCATGTTTCATGATGGCGATACTGCCATTTTGATCAGGGTCGGTAATTTTCAAAGCTGTTTTTGCCGCATCTAAATCTTTAATTTCTGTTTGAGGTTTGGCAATGCCGAAACAGCTGCTGACAATAGCAGTTTTTGCAGCAGGGTTTGCTTTGTCGATTCCATATTGAAACAGCAGGGCTTTGCCGGTTTGAGCAAAACCTGCGTAGCCTAATTTATTGATTTCTTTAACTGGTAACAGCTTATTTACACCAGCTGTTTTCAATGTGTATTCATCCGAGCTTTTGTCTTCTATCACTGCAGAGGCAGGAAAATTCGACATATTGAAGCAGCCGAAATTGCCTGCCATACGCGCATCACGGACGATCATATTGGCGGTGTTACGCAAATCTTGTTGGATACCGATACGTGTGTTGGCAGATTTGTTCAATCCGCGTGCAGTAAAGTAGGTGGAGCTGACAGCCATTAAGACGATCATGCTGAGCAGGCTGGCAACCAGAAATTCAAGGATGCTGAAGCCGCGAATGGCGGTTTTATTGGGAATATGATTGAGTAAGCGTTTATTGTTCATTGTTAGTCTCTTACGCGTGATTGGTAGGTATAGACAACGTGATGCCCCGATGTGTTGAGATTTTTTGCTCTATTTTCTTCTTCGACATCTTGCAACCATAAAACTTTAACGATGGTTGTGTCGCCTTTGCCATCGCATTTTGCGTTAAACCCATTTTCGTAAGTCGGCTCTGCACCGGAAGAATCTTTGCAGATGGTCGAGAAGACTTGGGCTTCGGGAAGGGCTTTGTCTAAGTCGGCTTTAAACTGTGCAATTTGAGCCTGTGCAAGTTGAGTTTTGTTCATTTTGGCTTCAAATTTCGCAGTTTGTTTAGAGTCGGATTTTAGGTAGGCATCATAGGATTTTTTATAACGGGAGGTTTTTTCCCCTGCAGTATCGGTTTCTTCAGAGAGCGTCGGATTAATGAGCATGCCTTCAATCAGATTTTGCGTAATTTGGGCAACTGTGGTTTGATTTTCAGACTCACGCACGTTGGATACGGTACGTAATTGAACAGCTAAAAGGGCGAGCACACCGATGGCAAGGACAAACATGGCAATCAAAACTTCAATCAGGGTCATACCAGATTGAAGTTTTGGGGTAAAGCTTGTTGAGCTTGTTTTCAGACGGCCTTTAAATGATCTGAGATGAGTAGGATTAGTAATGTTCATAAGATACCGTTGTTATTCTTTGGAAGAGTATTCGCATATTTTGCGCTCATCGTTTTTAGCACAGATTTCGACATGCCCATTACCATTGATTAAAAGTACGGTAGCACGGGCTTTCTTGGTTTCAGCATCGGCGGCGGATTTATCCGTCAGGCTGATTTTGATGTGGCCGTCTGAAAATTGATAATTCTTTCCATCGGTTGAATGGCCAAATGTACCATTTGGTAGGAATCTCCACCAGACTTCTTTTGAAGCTGAGGTCGAGAGGGCAGAACGGTCATTGCTGATAGGGATGTAGTTGAAGCTGTATTCCACTTTGTCAGTATCTCCATTAAGGATAATGGAGCGGACGGATAAATCGACTGTATCGTTTTTATAGTTGGAATCTCCGTTTTTATCGGCGTAGGCCAACATACCATTACCGGCATATTTGGAATCGCAACCATTATTGGGCGAGCCATCGGATTTGATTTTGACCGGGCAGATGTAAACGGGAAGATTGAGACGGACGGCCTCATTTCGCGCGAAGCGCAGCAGATTGGCAATTTGCTCTGCTTGCGATGCTGCACGTCTGGAGGCAATCCATTGATTCATATTGGGAAGTGCGATGACGGCCATTACTGCTGCAATAGTAATGACGATCAGCAACTCAATTAGGGTGAAGCCTTTTTGTGTCTGATACATGAGTGATTTTTGGTAGTAATGTGTTGGGTAACTGACGTTTTCTCTTTTGCATTTGCCTGTGGCAATGCTTTTGCTTTTATTAGATTAATTCTAAACGATTTTGTAATGCGTGACTAATGAAATATGAAATTCGGTTAGTTTTTCAGACAATCTGTCTCAATCTTCCATCAACATGGATTCTGGAACATAGGCAGCATTATCAAATTTGGTAAATTGACCCATCCAAGTGAGGAATACTTTCCCGACGGGACCGTTACGGTGTTTACCGATAATACATTCCGCCAAGCCTTTTGCGGGTGATTCTGAGTTGTAGTATTCATCACGATACATGAACATAATCAAGTCGGCATCTTGTTCGATTGCGCCGGACTCGCGCAAGTCGGACATCATCGGGCGTTTGTCGGTACGCTGCTCAACTGTACGGCTCAACTGCGACAGGGCAATGACGGGAACTTGCAATTCTTTAGCCAATGCTTTGAGGGAGCGGGAAATTTCGCCAAGCTCGGAAGCGCGGTTGTCAGAACGGCCGGAGCCTGACATTAATTGCAGGTAGTCGATGACGATCAAGCCCAATTTGCCGTTGAACTGGCGCGCAAGACGGCGGGCGCGAGCGCGCAGTTCGAGCGCGGTCAAACCCGGAGTTTCATCGATATACATGGGTGCATCGGAGAGTTTAACGACCGCCTCGTTCAGACGGCCCCAGTGTTCGTCTTGCAATCTGCCGGTTTTTAAAACGCTTTGATCCAAACGTCCTACCGAACCCAGCATACGCATAACCAGCTGCGCACCACCCATCTCCATCGAAAATACGGCGACAGGCAGCTTGCCCTCTACGGCAACGTGTTCTGCAATGTTGATGGAAAAGGCAGTTTTACCCATGGAAGGACGGCCTGCGACGATGATCAAATCGCCCGGTTGAAGGCCTGATGTTTTTTTGTCGAGGTCGATAAAACCAGTCGATATACCGGTTACTTCATCAGGATTGTCGCGCGAATAAAGCATATCGATGCGCTCGACCACTTCTTTCAAAAGATCGGGCATCTCAAGAAAGCCTTGTTTGGATTTGGCGGTACTTTCGGCGATTTGGAATACTTTGTTTTCTGCCTCGTCCAAAAGTTGACCTGCATCGCGCCCTTGCGGATTGTAGGCGCTGCGTGCAATTTCCGTACCGACTTCGGCAAGCTGGCGCATGATGGAACGTTCGCGCACGATTTCGGCGTAGCGGCGGATATTGGCTGCGGATGGTGTGTTTTGCGCCAGCGTAATCAGATAGTTGAATCCGCCTGCCGCTTCCAATTCTTCATTGCGTTCCAAACTTTCTTGAACGGTAATGACGTCGGCAGGGCGGCTTTCGTTAATCAGGTTGGCAATGGCACGAAAAATCAGGCGGTGTTCGTGGCGGTAGAAATCTTCGCCGGAAACGACATCGGCAATACGGTCCCAAGCAGAATTTTCCAGCATCAGGCCGCCCAATACGGATTGCTCCGCTTCGGTGGAATGTGGCGGCAGTGACAATGCGCTGATTTCACGGTCTTCAGACGGCATATCGGAATAATTGCTCATGACGGGCATCTCTGGCTGGAAAATTGCAATCCACTATTATAGCGCAGTGTAAGTTCAATTGGTTTGTTTAGGCTAAAGCAGGTAAAATAGCAATGTTGTCGATTTGACAACACACACTACCAAAATATAAATATCAATAATTAGGAGCATAAAAATGGAACACAAGCTGCCACAATTGCCTTATGAACTGGATGCGTTATCCCCCCATCTGACCAAAGAGACTTTGGAGTTCCACTACGGCAAACACCATCAAACTTACATCACCAATTTGAACAATCAAATCAAAGACACTGAGTTTGAAGAAATGCCTTTGGAAGAAATCGTGAAAAAATCTTCCGGCGGTATGTTCAACAACGCTGCCCAAACTTGGAACCACACTTTCTACTGGCTGGGCTTTACCCCTAAAGGTCAAGGCAAACCTGCCGGTGAATTGGCTGCGGCCATCGACGCCAAATGGGGCAGCTTCGAGAAATTCCAAGAAGCGTTCAATGCTTGCGCGGCTGGTACTTTCGGCTCAGGTTGGGCATGGTTGGTGAAAACGCCTGCCGGTGAATTGGATCTGGTTTCTACTTCCAATGCAGGTACTCCGCTGACTACTGAAAACACTCCGCTGTTGACTTGCGACGTATGGGAACACGCTTACTACATCGACTACCGCAACAGCCGTCCTAACTACCTGAAAGGTTTCTGGGAAATCGTTAACTGGGATGAAGTTGCCAAACGCTTCGCCGCATAAAACGATATGAATGAAAAGGCCGTCTGAAGAATTTTCAGACGGCCTTTTTGTCGATATGGGTGTGAAGAAATGGTTTAGATGAATGTTTTTTCTGTTTGATGCGCAAAATTATCATGGAGCAGAAAAAAGGATAAAGGGGAGATTATGCTAAAATATTGTCAACAATTTTTTGGTTCCGCATGATATGGAATCAGCGTTTGACACACATAGACAAGAGGATTTTATGAAATTTCTAGACCGTGAGGCGACCATTGCCAAACCCGGCTTTAATCGTTGGCTGGTACCGCCTGCCGCTTTGGCCGTGCATCTTGCCATCGGGCAGATATACGCTTATTCCGTGTTCAATGCGCCGCTGACCAAGCTTATCGGTATTACTGAGTCGGCTGCAGGAGATTGGAAGCTGACCACGGTTGGTTGGATTTTCAGTATTGCCTTGGCGATGTTGGGCGCATCTGCCGCTATGTTCGGTACTTGGATGGAACGCGTTGGGCCGCGTAAGGCGATGTTTGTTGCAGCCTGCTGCTTCAGCTTGGGCTTTTTTGTATCGGCGATCGGCGTTCATACGCACAATCTGTTTTTGCTTTATTTGGGCAACGGTGTGATTGGTGGGGTTGGTTTGGGCTTGGGCTATATCGGGCCTGTATCGACTTTGATGAAATGGTTTCCCGATAAACCGGGTATGGCGACAGGCTTGGCGATTATGGGCTTTGGTGGCGGCGCGATGTTGGCCTCGCCTTTATCCGTGTCGCTGATGAATTTTTTCTCCAGTGAAACTTCAGTTGGCGTAGCGCAGGCTTTTGTCGTTTTAGGATTGTTTTATTTGGTGTTGATGATGTTCGGCGCGTTTACGATCCGTGTACCTGCCGATGGCTGGAAACCTAAAGGTTATGTTGCGCCGAAAAACAAAAGCAAATTGGTCAGCAGTAATCATGTCAATGTTTCACAAGCCATGAAAACGCCGCAATTCTGGCTCTTGTTTTGGGTATTGTGTTTGAATGTAACGGCCGGTATTGGTGTGTTGGGACAGGCTTCCGTCATGATTCAGGAGCTGTTTTCTGAAACTTCTGTCGGTAAACAGGCTGCCGTTGGTGCGGGTGCGGCGGCAGGTTTTGTGAGTCTGTTGAGCCTGTTTAATATGGGCGGCCGTTTTTTGTGGTCCAGTGTGTCCGACAAAATTGGCCGTAAAAATACTTATACTATTTTCTTTGTACTCGGCTCGCTGTTGTATTTTGCCATTCCGTCTATTGGCGATAGCGGTAACAAGGCTTTGTTTGTTATTGGTTTCTGCGTCATCATTTCCATGTATGGCGGCGGTTTTGCAGCCATTCCGGCGTATTTGAAAGATTTGTTCGGCACTTATCAAGTCGGGGCAATACACGGCAGGATTTTGCTGGCATGGTCAACTGCGGCTGTTATTGGCCCGGTGTTGGTCAACTATATCCGCCAAAGTCAAATTGAAAGCGGTGTTCCGGCTGCTGAAGCTTATAGCATTACCATGTATATTATGGCGGGTTTGTTGATTGTCGGTTTGCTGTGTAACTTGAGTGTTCGTTCGGTTCATGAAAAGCATCATGAGAAAAACATTAAAGTAGCGGCACATAGCCGCAATCCCGATGATGAAACCGCTGTATCCGATGCCTATCTGATTAGCAAAAAAGTATCAGCGGGCGGTATCGGTGTATGGTGGCGTTGGGCTTTAGTCTGCGTTCCTTTGGGCTATGGTGTCATTATGGTGTTTGTTAAAGCCTTAAGTTTGTTTAATTGATTACTGAAAATTAAAGGCCGTCTGAAAGTTTCAGACGGCCTTTTCAAATGTTAAATAACTAATCTTTCGATACGCTGATGGTATGTTTGATGTGTTTTAAATTCGCAACGATGGTAAAAGTCATCATCACCAGTAAAGCCCATGAACTCCATTTGCTGATGTGTACCGATGCCCATGCGCCGATTTGGTTGGGATAGCGCCAAACGCCGAAAAGGGTTCCCAAATTTTCCGCCAGCCAAATGAAAAATCCGATCAGGACAAAAGCGAGCAGGAGCGGCATTTTGCGAGTGGTGTCATAGGGCGTGTATAAGACCGTTGTCCGAGCGTATAGGCCGAGAGCAAAAGCAGCAAGATACCAGCGATAGTCGCCGATATAGTGATGGGTGAAAAAATTGATATAAATCGCCAGTGCGCACAAAGTACCCAACCAATATGGCGGATGGCTTTTGATTTTGAGGTCAAACAGCCGCCATGCTTGAATGATATAGCTGCCGACTGCGGCATACATAAAGCCCGCAAACAGTGGTACGCCGCCGATTTTGGTGTATGCCTCATCCGGATAGCTCCAAGACTGGATATCGCCTGAAGTCTTGAACCACTCTAAAGCAAAGCCCACCAAGTGAAACAGCGTAATCGATTTCACTTCATCCCAAGTTTCCAGCTTGAAATACAGCATGGCTGCTTGTACGGAGACGGCAAAAATCAGCAGCAGGTCGTAGCGTGAAATTCCCAACCAGCCTGTTTTCGGAATGAGGAACATGGCAATGAAAAACAAGCCTGCAAATAAGCAGGCTCGTGCTTCTTTCAAACCGAAAAACCAAAATTCAACAATAAAGCGTCGCCAACCATGCAAATCCTCGCGTTTAGGATGCTCAGTCAGCCAAGTATCCAGTTTGCCCAACATATTTTCAGACGGCCTCTTTATCTTGATAATGTTTTAGGCAGACTGAATCGGAATGACACGGTTTTGCTTACGTTTTGCGCCACCTTCGCAGTAGTTGGTTTTGACATAATCTTCAACAATTTGTAAAAACTCGGCAGCGATATTGTCGCCTTTGAGGGTAATTTTGCGTTCGCCGTCTACATAAACCGGCGCAACCGGAGTTTCGCCTGTACCTGGCAGGCTGATACCGATATCGGCAAGCTTGCTTTCGCCCGGGCCATTGACTACGCAACCCATTACGGCAACGTTCAATGATTCAACGCCTGGATATTCAGTGCGCCAAACAGCCATTTTTTGGCGTAAATAGTTTTGTACGTCTTGAGCCAACTCTTGGAATACGGTACTGGTGGTACGGCCGCAACCGGGGCAGGCTGTAACCATTGGCGTAAAGGAGCGCAAGCCCATGGTTTGCAGGATTTCTTGACCGACAATGACTTCTTGTGTGCGCGGGGAGCCGGGTTCGGGCGTAAGGGAAATTCGAATGGTGTCGCCGATGCCTTCTTGCAACAATACGGCCAGAGCTGCGGTGGAAGCCACAATGCCCTTGCTGCCCATGCCAGCCTCAGTCAGACCGAGATGCAGTGGGTAACGGCAACGGCTGCCTAATTCGCGGTAAACCTGAATCAAGTCTTGTACGGCGCTGACTTTGCACGACAAAATAATTTTGTCTTCAGGCAAGCCCAAAGCTACGGCTTTTTCTGCCGACTCCAGCGCCGAAACAATCAAAGCTTCTTTCATGATTTCTTCAGGCGGCTTCGGTGTAGCAGAAACTAGGTTGGCATCCATCATGCGCTTGGCAAGGCTTTGATCAAGCGAACCCCAGTTCACACCGATGCGTACAGCTTTATTGTTTTCTGCGGCAGTACGAATCATAAAGGCAAATTTTTCATCGCCTTTTGCACCTTTGCCGACATTGCCAGGGTTGATGCGGTATTTAGACAGGGCCTTGCCGCACTCAGGAAATTCGGCCAATAAGCGTTCGCCATTAAAATGGAAATCACCAATCAAAGGCGTGGTGTAGCCCATATCGTCTAAGCGGCTGCGGATTTCGGCTACTTTGGAAGCCGCTTCAGGAGTATTAACCGTGATACGGACCATTTCTGAGCCGGCATCGCTCAACTCTTTGACCTGTCGGGCGGTTGCTTCTGCATCTGCGGTGTCGGTATTGGTCATAGATTGCACAACAACGGGCGCATCGGAGCCGATGATGAGATGGTCAATTTTGACTTGATGTGTCTGACGGCGTTTAGGTGTGGTCATTTTAGTTTTTTCCTGCAACAAAAGAGGCGGATTTTTCACCGGCAACACGGTATTTCAAAGGTTCGATAGGTGTGCCGCCGTAATTGGCTTCCGAGCCGGCTGCAATACCGATCCAAACATTGTAAGGCGCGCCGCCTCTCAGACGTTGTTCGCTTCCGGCCGGAACGATACGGCTGAATACTACTTTTCCATCTTTGTCTGTAATAATCAGATTGCTTCGGTATTGGACTTTAATCCAAAGTTCGTCTTTCTCAACTTTGACGGCAGGCTTCTCATCTTGTACGACGGCGGAAGCTGCTGAGGTTGCTTGATCATTGGCCGTTTCAGGCTTATTGGTGATTTCTTTTTTGCCGTCTTCCGTCATTTCGCTAACGGCAACATTATCCGTTTTTAAGGCAGGCGTTTTCATCGTATCAGCAACATCTTTGCTGTTTTGAATATTTGCCTGCTCGTTTTCAAAACTGGATTTGCTTTGCCAAAAGTAAACACCGCCTACAGCCAAAGCCAATGCGGTTACTCCCAATATCCATTTGGGGAAGCCTTGCTTTTCAGTGTCTTTGTAGCTTAAGCCTGTGTTGGCACTGCGTGTTACCGCGTATACATGGTCTTCAAGTTGCGGAGTAATGGAGAGTAAATGTTTGGCGATGGTTTGTTCATCGATTTTCAGAAATCGTGCATATGAACGCAGATAGCCTGAAACAAAGACTAAACCGGGAAAGCCTGAATATTCCCCTTTTTCCAAAGCATCAATTTGTTCGGCAGATAGTTTCAAACGTGAAGCAACATCTTGAATATCGATTTTGGCATCAGTTCTGTGTTTGCGTAATTCATCCCCCAATGTTTTGGCGGCTTGTGTGTCGTAGTTGATTTTATCGTTATTTTCCATTTAGTGGCCTGTTGTGACGGTTTGTAGTTCGTCTGAATATGGGAAGTTTGCCCTAAGTTGGGCTTCGTATTCGTATGCGGCGTGTTTATTGCCCAAGGCGGTAGCCAAACGCCAGCCTAAGAGCAAATCGTCAGCCTGCAGGACATCGACTTTACTTTGGTATTGGCGGAAATAATAGTCGGCATCGTTGAGATTGCCTGCCATCATTTTGGTTCGGGCAAGTTCTTTGAAAGCAGGGAAGAATTGCGGATTCGCTGCTAAAGACCTTTCCAAATAGGCTTGGGCTAAAGAGTATTGGCCTAACCTTGCGCTGCAAATGCCTTTATTCATGTTGGCAATAAAGGGGCTCGGGTAGGTCGGGTCGGCCAGTGCTTTATCAAAATAAGCCATAGATTCGGCAGGTGCATTCATTTGATTGCATAAGAACCAACCGTAATTGTTGTTAACTTCAGCACTATCCGGTTTTAAAGACAATGCTTTAAGAAAGCTTTCCTGAGCTTTATCGCGGACTTTCAGATACTGATAAATTTCAGCGCGTACCAACCAAGCAATATCGTTTTTTGAATTGAATTTAAGCGCCTCTTCGATACTTTCGGTAGCTTGGCGATAGTTTTGGCCGCGCATATATTCTACGGCAAGCTGGGTTTTGATATTGGAAACCTGAATGGCACGTTCTTTGGGGCTTGGTCCGGAAGAGGATGCGCAGGCAGAAAGAGTCAGTGCGGTAAGTAAAGCGAATCCGAACTTGATTTTCATAATTAACCTTATTGTTCGACCAAAATTTGTTGCCATTTTTGTTGGCGGCGTGTTTTATCTTGTACTTGTCCGGCCAATTGTCCGCAAGCGGCATCAATATCGTCGCCGCGGGTTTTGCGGACAGTAACGACAAAGCCGGCTTGTTGCAGAATATCGCGGAAGATACGGATATTTTCATTGGTAGAACGTTCGTAGCCGGAATTTGGGAAAGGATTGAACGGAATCAGATTGAATTTGCAGGGTACGTCTTTAACCAATTCAATCAATTCACGCGCATGTTGTGCTTTATCGTTGATACCGTCGAGCATAACGTATTCAAAGGTAATAAAGTCACGGGGTGCTTTGACCAAATAACGTTGACAGGCCGCCATCAATTCTTTGAGCGGGTATTTTTTGTTGAGGGGAACAATCTGATCGCGCACTTCATCGTTGGATGCGTGTAAAGATACAGCCAAAGCAACAGGCATTGCATCACGCAGTCTGTCCATTTGTGGAACCATGCCCGAAGTGGAAACAGTCACGCGGCGACGGCTCAAGCCGTAGCCGTGATCATCCAGCATAATGCTCAAAGCAGTAACAACATTGTCAAAGTTTGCCATGGGTTCGCCCATGCCCATCATCACAACATTGGAGATAACGCGTTCATTTTTAGGGGTAACGCCCATGGCTTTATTGGCCCACCAAAGCTGACCGATGATTTCAGCGGCAGTCAGGTTGCGGTTGAAACCTTGTCGTCCGGTAGAGCAGAAGGTGCATTCCAATGCACAACCAACTTGGGAAGAGATACACAAAGTACCGCGGTCAGCCTCGGGAATGAAAACGGTTTCTACACCGTTGCCCGTGCCGACATCCAGCAACCATTTGCGTGTGCCATCAGTAGATTCTTGTGCCATCATTAATTTAGGCACCTCGATTGTGGCTTGTTCATTCAATTTGGCCCGCAATGATTTGGCCAAGTCAGTCATTTCTTCAAAGTTTTGTGCACCCGCTTGATGCATCCAACGCATTACCTGCTTGGCACGAAAAGGTTTTTCGCCCATTTCAGCAAAGTGTTGCGTCAGTCCGTTTAAATCGTAGTTCAGTAGATTGGTTTTCATGTATTTTTATGTTTCTCAGTAAAGCTTTTAAAGCAAAGGGGCTTATTGGGCAGCTTTGCTTTAAAAGCCTTTGGGTTTTCAGACGGCCTTTAATTTGTAGGATATACAAAGCAGTTTTGCCGTCCGATATGAATCGGACGGCCGTAAAGCGGCTACAGGCTTTTACTCTTAGCGTGGGCAGATTTCGCTTTGGCTGAAGAAGTAAGCAATTTCAATCGCAGCATTTTCAACGCTGTCAGAACCATGTACGGCATTAACACTGACAGATTCTGCAAAGTCGGCACGGATTGTACCCGGAGCTGCATCGGCTGGATTGGTTGCGCCCATCAATTCACGATTTTTTGCAACGGCGTTTTCACCTTCCAACACTTGAATCATGACAGGATTGCGTGTCATGAATTTAACCAAGTCTTCATAAAAAGGGCGGTCTTTGTGTACGGCATAAAACTCTTTCGCTTCACGATCAGAGAGATGTTTCATTTTCGCCGCAATAATGCGCAAGCCGTTTTCTTCAAAGCGGCTGTAAATCTTGCCGATGACGTTTTTTTCTACTGCATCGGGTTTGATGATGGAAATCGTACGTTCGATGGCCATGTTATGTCCTTGTTTTTATTGGTAGGTAAGTTGTCGCAGCCAAGAGGCGAGGGAAGTGTATTCTACCAAATTTCGCCCCTTTTGGGGAAAGGCATTATTTGCTTAAAGTCAGGTGTGGTTGTTCCAAATAGACTTCAGATTGCATTTCGATCATACGGCTGGCTGTACGGGTAAATTCTTCGGCGAAATCGCCTTCAACGTAAATATCGTTTACGCCAACTGTGCTGGTAGCGCACAGCTTCACACGGAAATCGTATAAAACGTCAATTAACCATGTCAGGCGGCGTGCTTCTGCTTTTTCTTGAGGGGTTAGGCGCTCTAATCCTGAAAGGAAAACCATCTCGTAATGTTCGGCTAAATACAGATAGTCAGCTTGTGAGCGCGGGCCAAAACATAATGCGCGGAAATCAAACCAGATGGCACGTTCTGACTGGGCTTTATGGGGAATTTCCCGTCCATGAATAATGCTGATGCCTGGGTTTAATTCAGAGATTCCGCTCATTTCTTTAAATAAAGCAGCCAGTTTTTGCTCGTTCTCTTCATTATTGGGGACAAAGAAAATTTCGGCAGGACGCAGCGTACGCAAGCGGTAATCTTCGCCTCCATCTACATTTAAAACGGTCAGGTTGGACTCGATAAGGGCGATGGTTGGCAGAAAACTGCTGCGGTTTTGGCCTTGAGGATAGAGTTCGGATGGGGCGTAGTTGGAAGTGGCTACCAAGACTACACCTTCACTCAACAGGTTTTCCAGCAAACGGCCTAGAATCATGGCATCTGCAATATCGCTGACATGAAACTCGTCAAAACATAATACGCGTGTTTCTTTGGCAATTTCTGTTGCAACGGCTTTTAAGGGATTGGCTTCGCTTTTTAAGACTTTCAGTCGTTGATGAATTTCGGCCATAAAGGCATGGAAATGCACGCGGCGCTTACGGCGATAAGGGAGGCAGCCAAAAAAAGCATCCATCAGGAAACTTTTACCGCGTCCTACGCCGCCATAAAAATAGAGTCCTTTTGGTACTTGGGGGGAGCGTAGGCTGCGGCCGAGAAAACGGTTGCGTTTGCGTTTGAACATCATCAACTCGGTCCACAAGCGATCCAAATATTCAATGGCTCGTGCTTGTGCTTCGTCACGGATAAAGTTGGGCTGTTCGGCTGCAGCTTGATACCAAGTCAATGGGCTGTGGTTTTCAAATGGAGGTGGTGTGAATAGTTGATCTCTATTGCTCATGTGTAACCTTTATTATGCTTTACTGGCGATAGTCGAAACATCATCCGCAATAGTTTGGACAGTAGTTGGAATGATGTTTTCATTACAGAATAGTCGGTCTATTATAAATGATTTCAGACGGCCTGCGTTTTTTGCAAAGGCTTTGTTGTCAATATAGTTGGAAAAGTGTGCGATTAAGGTATGCGTAAAAAGAGCTGGCTTTGGTATTTCTTGAAAAAACAAAAAACGCCGCATTTCTGCGGCGTTTTGCTACTAAGTATTAATGAGCACTTTCTTGCAATGCCAAGTCTACACGCTCACGCAACTCTTTACCCGGTTTGAAGTGAGGAACATGCTTTTCTGGCACTTCCACGCGTTCGCCGGTTTTGGGGTTGCGCCCGATACGGGCAGGGCGGTGGTTCAAGTCGAAGCTGCCGAAGCCGCGGATTTCGATACGTTGTCCACGAGCCAGTGAGCGGGTCATGGTATCAACCAAGACTTTTACACTGTATTCGACATCTTTAGCCAGCAGTTGGTTGCCATTTTTTTCGGCAAACACTTCTGCAAGGCGAACCATCAATTCAGACTTCGTCATGTCTGCAACCTTATTCTTGGTCGCCGGACAGTTTGGCTTTCAGCAAGTCGCCCAGGCTGGTAGTACCGGCATTGGCAGTCGCAGCAGCGTTAACTGAATTCAGCGCTTCGCGGTTTTCTTTAGCGTCTTTCGCTTTAACAGACAGGCGGATGCTGCGGTTTTTGCGGTCAACGGTAACGATAACGGCTTCAACTTCGTCGCCTTCTTTCAGTTTGGTAGTCAGGTCTTCAACGCGGTCAGCAGCGAATTCAGAAGCAGGCAGGTAGCCTTCAACTTCTTCAGACAGAGCAACTACGGCACCTTTGGCGTCAACAGATTTCACAGAACCTTTAACCAAAGAACCTTTGTCGTTTACGCTGATGAAGTTGCCGAACGGATCACCTTCCAGTTGTTTGATACCCAAAGAGATGCGTTCTTTTTCAACGTCGATTGCCAATACAACGGCTTCAACTTCTTCGCCTTTTTTGTATTTGCGTACAGCTTCTTCGCCGGCTTCAGTCCAAGACAGGTCAGACAAGTGAACCAGGCCGTCGATACCGCCAGGCAGACCTACGAATACGCCGAAGTCAGTGATAGATTTAACTGCGCCGGAGATTTTGTCGCCTTTGTTGTGGTTGGCAGCAAACTCTTCCCAAGGGTTAGCTTGGCATTGTTTCATACCCAAAGAGATACGGCGGCGGTCTTCGTCGATTTCCAGGATCATTACTTCAACTTCGTCACCCAGTTGAACAACTTTGCTTGGGTGTACGTTTTTGTTGGTCCAATCCATTTCGGAAACGTGTACCAAACCTTCGATGCCTTGTTCGATTTCAACGAATGCACCGTAGTCGGTCAGGTTGGATACTTTACCGAACAGGCGGGTACCTTGTGGGTAACGACGGGTCAGGCCGCTCCAAGGATCTTCGCCCAGTTGTTTCATACCCAGGGAAACGCGTTGTTTGTCTTGGTCGAATTTCAGGACTTTAGCTTCTACTTCTTGACCAACTTCCAAAACTTCGCTTGGGTGTTTCACACGGCGCCATGCCAAGTCGGTGATGTGCAACAGACCGTCGATGCCGCCCAAGTCAACGAATGCACCATAATCGGTGATGTTTTTAACGATACCTTTGATAACTGAACCTTCTTGCAGGTTTTCCAGCAAGGCTTTGCGTTCTTCGCCCAAAGTAGCTTCCAGAACAGCGCGGCGGGACACAACAACGTTGTTGCGTTTTTTGTCCAGTTTGATCACTTTGAATTCAATTTCTTTGCCTTCGAAGTGAGAAGTGTCTTTTACAGGACGTACGTCAACCAAAGAACCCGGCAGGAATGCACGGATGCTGTTGATCATAACAGTCAGACCACCTTTGACTTTGCCATTGATAACGCCGGACAGGATGTCGCCGTTTTCCATAGCTTCTTCCAAAGCGATCCAGTCGGCAGCGCGTTTAGCTTTTTCGCGGGACAGTTTGGTTTCGCCGAAGCCGTTTTCAACAGATTCGATGGTAACGGTAACGAAGTCGCCAACTTTAACTTCAATCTCGCCCTGAGCGTTTTTGAATTCAGCAACATCAATCAGAGATTCTGATTTCAGACCTGCGTTAACGGTAACGAAGTTTTGATCGATGCCGACTACTTCGGCAGTAATCACTTCACCTGGGTTCATCTCTTGCAGGGTAAAGCTTTCTTCCAGCAGCTGGGCAAAATTTTCCATAGTCATATATACTCTTTTCGGTACACCGCCAAGGGGTGCGGGTTAGGTTTGAAATGACCTGCCGTCCTTGGCGCGGCAGGTTGGGAAATGTTTTCAGACGGCCTTGTTATAGGGCTAACAGGCCGTCTGAAATGAAAACTTCGCGATTATACTCCAAATTTTAAACTTTATGATACCAATCAAGCACTTTTTTTACAGCTTCTTCGATAGAAAGGTTATCAGTATCTAAAAGCAGGGCGTCGGGAAGCTGTTTCAACGGAGCAACAGGGCGGCGGCGGTCTGCTTCGTCACGCGCTTCAATGTCCGACAAAATACGCTCGAATGCAACGCCTTCGCATGGGATACCGAGTTGTTTGGCACGACGTTGGGCGCGGACATTGGCACTTGCGGTCAGGAAAATTTTTAATGCGGCATCAGGGAAAATAACCGAGCCGATATCGCGGCCGTCGGCGACCAAGCCTTTTTCGGTTAGGAAGTCGCGTTGGCGTTGCAAAAGGGCGGCACGCACTTTAGGCAACTGCGCGACGGCAGATGCGCCCATGCCAATCGCTTCGGTACGGATTTGCTCGGATACATCTTCGCCGTTTAATAATACGGCGCTGCCTTCAAATTGTGCGGGCAAAGTTTCTGCCAGTGTGCTGACGGCATCTTCATCTGTCCAGGCAACATTTTGTTTTTGTGCGTAAAGCGCGGTCAGGCGGTAAAGCGCACCGGAGTCGAGGTAAAGAAAACCCAAGGCTTCGGCTACGCGTGAGGCAACTGTCCCTTTACCGGATGCGCTGGGGCCGTCGATGGCGATGACTTTTTGCTTGAGGCTCATGTGTTCTCCTGAATGCGATAGGTATTTGAATTAACCGTTTATTATACGTTGCTTTGGCCGTCTGAAAACGAAAATTTTTGTGTGATTTAGATTTGAGGGGAAAGCGGTTCGGCCTTATCAGGTATAATGGCCAAAATCATAATTTAACCGCTTTGTCTGATTGTTCGGGCCGTCTGAAACAACGGGTCGGGAACGGTCTTAGAATTTAGAAACATTATGTTACAAACCGATAATCTTACTTCTGCACAACCTCAGCGCATTATCACTGCTCAAAATATTTCCGCTCAGGAGGAATTGCTTGAACGTGCTTTACGTCCGAAAACTTTAAACGACTATATCGGGCAGGATAAGGCAAAAGAGCAGTTGGCCATTTTTATTCAGGCGGCGAAAAAACGTGGCGAAGCGCTTGACCACACTTTGCTGTTTGGCCCTCCGGGTTTGGGCAAAACTACTTTGGCACACATTATCGCCAAAGAGTTAGGCGTTAATTTGCGCCAAACCAGCGGCCCGGTTTTGGAACGTGCCGGCGACCTTGCAGCCTTGTTGACCAACCTCGAGCCTCATGATGTGCTGTTTATTGATGAAATCCACCGTTTAAGCCCCGTGGTTGAAGAAATCCTTTATCCTGCGCTTGAAGATTATCAGTTGGACATCATGATAGGCGAGGGTCCGGCCGCGCGTTCGGTCAAAATCGATTTACCGCCGTTTACATTGGTAGGTGCGACGACCCGTGCCGGTATGCTGACCAATCCTTTGCGCGACCGTTTCGGTATCGTGTCCCGATTGGAGTTTTATCAGAATAAAGATTTGGCGACTATTGTTGCCCGTTCAGCCCAATTGTTGCAGTTGGAAATGGGCGACGAGGGTGCGATGGAAGTGGCCAAGCGCAGCCGCGGTACGCCGCGTATTGCCAACCGCCTTTTGCGACGTGTACGCGATTACGCTGATGTGAAAAACAACGGCGTGATTGATGCGGAAATTGCCGATGCGGCCTTGAGTATGCTGGATGTGGACGGGCAAGGTTTGGATGTGATGGATAGGAAATTCCTTGAGGCGATTCTGCACAAATTCAGCGGCGGTCCTGTCGGTTTGGAAAACGTGGCTGCTGCGATTGGCGAATCGACCGATACCATCGAAGATGTGATTGAGCCTTATCTGATTCAGCAGGGCTTTTTGCAGCGTACACCGCGCGGACGCGTAGCAACCGAACGAGCCTATCTGCATTTCGGTTTGAAGGTTCAAGAATAATAATGAAGGCTGTCTGAAAACTGCTTTCAGACGGCCTGATACTTTCAATTTCATATGATTGTCGGCAAATATCTGCCGATAATCGGTTAAAATGTTCCCCTTTTCTTTTTTGAAGTTTCCCCATGAATATCTTATCCGTAGAAAATGCTTCTTTTGCTGTCGGTCATTTCGCCTTGCTCGACAAAACTTCTTTTCAACTCGACAGCGGCGAAAAAATCGGTTTAATCGGCCGCAACGGTGCGGGTAAGTCTTCGTTTCTGAAAATCCTCGCCGGTGTACAGAAGCTCGACGACGGGCAGATTATTGTTCAGAACAACCTCAAAATTGTTTATGTGCCGCAGGAATCCTTTTTTGATAAGGAAGCAACCGTATTTGATACCGTTGCCGAAGGTTTGGGCGAAATTCGCGATTTATTGCGCCGTTATCATCATGTCAGCCATGAGTTGGAAAATGGTTCGAGTGAGGCTTTGTTAAAAGAGCTCAACGAATTACAACTCGAAATTGAAGCGAAGGACGGCTGGAAGCTGGATGCGGCAGTCAAGCAGACTTTGGGGGAACTGGGTTTGCCGGAAAACGAAAAAATCGGCAACCTTTCCGGCGGTCAGAAAAAGCGCGTCGCTTTGGCGCAGGCTTGGGTGCAAAAGCCCGACGTATTGCTACTGGACGAACCGACCAACCATTTGGACATCGACGCGATTATTTGGTTGGAAAACCTGCTCAAAGCATTTGAAGGCAGCTTGGTCGTGATTACCCACGACCGCCGTTTCCTGGACAATATCGCCACACGTATCGTCGAACTCGACCGCGGTATTCTGCGCTCCTATCCTGGCTCGTTCTCCAAATACAGCGAGAAAAAAGCGCAAGAGTTGGCAGTTGAGGCGGAACATAACCGCCTCTTCGACAAATTCCACGCTCAGGAAGAAGCGTGGATACGCAAAGGCATCGAAGCGCGCCGTACCCGTAACGAAGGCCGCGTACGCCGTTTGGAAGAGCTGCGCCGCCAGCGTGCCGAACGCCGTAACGTACAAGGGCAGGTCAACTTTAAGCTCGACAGTGGCGAAAAAAGCGGCAAAATCATCGCCGAATTGGAACATGCTTCGTTTGCCTATGGTGACAAAGTCATCATGGACAAATTCTCCGCTATCTTGCAGCGCGGCGACAAAATCGGCTTAATCGGTCCAAACGGTATCGGTAAAACCACCTTCCTTAAGCTGATTTTGGGCGAATTGCAGCCGACCTACGGCAGAATCCGCATCGGCAGTAAACAGGAAGTTGCTTATTTCGACCAGTTCCGCAGCGCGTTGAACGAAAACGACACTGTGTTTTACACGCTGGGACAGGGCAATGATTACGTTGAAGTCGGCGGTAAGAAAAAGCATGTGATGAGCTATTTGGAAGATTTTCTATTCCATCCAGCCCGCGCGCAAAGTCCCGTTTCATCGCTCTCCGGTGGCGAACGTAACCGCCTCCTGTTGGCAAAACTCTTTACCCGCCCTGCCAATATCCTGGTCTTGGACGAACCGACCAACGACTTGGATATCGACACCCAAGAGCTGCTTGAAGACTTGCTGCGTGATTACCAAGGCACGGTATTCCTTGTCTCGCATGACCGTATGTTCTTGGATAATGTGATTACCCAAAGCATTGTTTTCGAAGGACAAGGCCGTCTGAAAGAATATATCGGCGGCTATCAGGACTATATCGACGCAAAATCGCGGGAAGATAAAATTCAGACGGCCTCTGCGCCTAAAGCGGTTGCCGAGCCTGAAAAAATCAAACCCAAAGCCAACCGTACGGTCAAACTTTCCTACAAAGAACAGCGCGAACTCGATGCCCTGCCTGATGAAATCGCCGCTTTGGAAACCGAACAGGCTGAAATCAATACCCAGCTTTCCGATCCTGAAATTTTCAAAGATTACGAAAAAGCAGGTGCATTGCAAAGCAGGGCTGAAGAAATCGAAATGCTGCTTTTGGAAAAGCTGGAACGCTGGGAATGGCTGGAAGCGAAACAAAATGGCGAAGCGGTTTAAATTAGGAATTTTGTCCCAAAGTAGGGCAGATATTTTTCTAAATCATGCCGTCTGAACCCCGAATATTCAAAAACAAGGTCTACAACCAACATGAAAAAAGTCGAGAAAAACGTATTGGTGCTGCATAGCACTAAGGAAATGTTTGAGCTGGTGGACAAAGTTGAGGACTATCCAAAATTTTTGCCGTGGTACAGCAAGACTGAAGTCATCGAACGCAAAGGCAATGAGCTAAAAGCGCGCCTGTTTATGGACTATATGCGTGTCAAGCAGTCGTTTGCAACGCACAACCACAATATCCCGGGGCAGGAAATCCGCATGGATTTGCTTGAGGGGCCGTTTAAAACCCTGCGCGGCACTTGGAAATTTATCGATTTGGGCGATGATATGTGCAAAGTCGAATTCAGATTAGAATACGATTTCTCCAATGCCGTACTCTCTGCCATGATTTCCCCGGTGTTCGGCCATCTTGCCGGTACGCTGGTAGATGCTTTTATTAAAGAGGCCGATCGCCGCTATGCTTGAGATTGAAATTGTTTACGGACTGGCCGACAGGCAAGTGTTGAAGGGCATGACCGTTGCCGAAGGTACAACCGTACGCGAAGCTGCCCTGCAAAGCGGTTTGGAGGTGGAGTTCCCAGAGTTGGATTTGCAGCAAGCGCCTTTGGGTATTTTCGGCAAGGCCGTGAAAGACGAGACAGCGTTGCGCGATGGCGATCGGATTGAGGTTTATCGTCCATTGTTGATTGATCCGAAAGAAGCGAGACGTAAACGCGCAGGGCAAGAATAAATCGAAGGCCGTCTGAAATTTTTTCAGACGGCCTGTCAAACTGAAAGAACAGTAATGAGCTTGAAAATTAAATTAATCGTCGGTTTGGGCAATCCAGGCCAAGAATACGAACAAACGCGCCACAATGTCGGCTTTTGGCTGTTGGACGAGCTGGCGTGGAAATGGAAAGTCAATTTTAAAGACGAAAAGAAATTTTACGGTGAAGTAGCGCGCGCCACTACGCCTGATGGCGATGTTTGGCTGCTCAAACCCATGACCTTTATGAACCGCTCCGGTCAGGCCGTTGCCGCTTTGGCTCAGTTTTACAAAATCAAGCCGGAGGAAATCTTGGTGGTTCATGACGAGCTGGATATTCCATGCGGCCGTATCAAATTCAAACTTGGCGGCGGCAACGGCGGACACAACGGCCTCAAAGATATTCAGGCTCGTTTGGGTACGCCTAATTTCTACCGCCTGCGCTTGGGCATTGATCATCCTGGCGACCGTAATCTGGTTGTCGGTTATGTGTTGAATAAACCGTCAGCGGAACACAGACAGCAAATTGATGATTCCATCGCCAAATCCCTGCAAGGATTGCCGGCCGTGTTGAATGGCGAATGGGAAGAAGCAACACGTTTTTTACACAGTAAGTAAGCGTACCCAAATCAAACGAGTAGCCTTGCACATCATGTTCAGACGGTCTGAAAACAGATAATGTGCCTGAATAGCGATAATCCAATTAAAGAAACAGTAAATATGAACGAACTGACCAGCCTTATGCAGACCGAAGCCCCAGGGATTGTTGGCGAGACATTAGACTTCTGCCTTTACGAATGCAGTATTGAAGATGCCCCGGATGCAGAAGAAGTGGCACAATGGCGTGATATTTTGAAGGCTCGAGGTGGGAAATTTGTCCGCTTGGCAGGTATTTGCCAAACATGGTTGGATGAAGAGGCCGACAAATGAAAGCCTTACCATTAAACAAATTCACTGCCGCTGCCTTGATTTGGTTTGCCGCCGCCATTTATGCCTTGCTTTTCAAAGAGGGCGGCAATAGCGCTCCACCATTTCCCCATTTTGATAAAGTCGGCCATTTCGGGCTGTTCTTCGGTCAGGCATGGTTGTGTGCAAAAATATTTATTCAAGACAATAGGACTATTCCCTATAAAGGCATTCTGTTTGCCGCTTTATTGTTTGCCATAGGAAGCGAGCTGGCTCAGGCATTTCTGACTGCTACGCGCCAAGGTTCGATCGCGGACGGCATTGCCGATATGGCAGGTACGGCTGCGGCACTGTGGTTTGCAGAAAAAATAAAAGCAGCAAAAAGTTAGATATATTTAAAGAAGTTAAAAGGCCGTCTGAAATCCTGAGGAACAGGTTTCAGACGGCCTTTTGTTACTGGATATTTGAAGCAATGATTGCTTCATACCAAGTATTCAAATATTAGAATTTTACGCGTACACCGGCAGATACTTCGTGGGAATGGAGCTTAACGTTATTGATCTTGCTCCAGTGGTTATAGCGATAGCCTGCATCCAGTGCTACATTTTGAGTTACATCATAACTTACACCAGCCATTGCACCTACGCCAATTTTAGTATCCTTACGTTCAGCTGTTTGTTCGGCTGTTTGATATTTATGAGTAGAGTGGTTAAGACCCAGGCGAACACCTACATAAGGTTTTACAGGAGCTTGCAGGTCAAAATCATAAATAGCAGATACACCGGCACTGTGATATTTAGCCTCAGCATATACCGAAGGTACATTAATCTTTGCAGATTTATAATGCGTATAGTCGGCAGCAACACGGAAATCGCCGAAATCGTAGCCTGCAGAAATACGAGGGCTAAAGCCTTTAATTGATGCGCCACCCAGTTTTACAGTAGCATGACCAGCATCAGCCTGAACATAAAAACCTTTGGTTTCATCAGCCAATGCAAATGCAGGCAGGGAAAGAGCAATCAGTGTTACCAGAACTTTTTTCATTGTTTTGTCCTTAATGTAGGATTAGGAGTAGTGGATAATCGCCGGGATTGTTCATTCCCAACAATTATTCTGATTGTATTTTCTTGTGGAAAATTAAGCAAATCTAAAAATGTGTCAGCTGTTGTAAAATCGCACTTATAAAAAACACTGTAACAAATCGTTTAAGAACAAACAGCCTTGTTCGGTCGGGCGGAACACGGTCGGGTCTGATTCAAGCAGGCCTTTTTGTCTGGTGGTTTCGATTTGAGCCATGATTTTTGCAGTGGGGACGCCGGTACGTTCCTGCAACATTGCAGCAGGTACGCCGTCGGTCAGGCGCAGGGCGTTCATCATGAACTCGAATGGAAGGTCTTCAGCAGCAACAGTTTTGCGTTCAACTGCTTCATGCGGATTGCTTTGTATGGCGGCAAGATAGTCGTTGGGATGACGACGGCGGACGGTGCGTTCGATATGGTCAGGATAGGAGATTTTGCCGTGTGCGCCCGCACCTATACCCAAGTAATCGCCGAACTGCCAATAGTTCAAATTATGGCGGCACTGCATACCAGGTTTTGCAAAAGCCGATGTTTCATAGTGAATAAAGCCTGCGCCTTCCAATGCACCGTGTACGGCATCTTCAATATCCAATGCTGCTTCATCTTGCGGCAATCCTTTTGGCGGCGTATGACCGAAAGGCGTGTTCGGTTCCATGGTCAGATGATATGCGCTGATATGCGATACGCCTGTTGCGATAGCCGTTTGCACATCGTTTAAGGCCGTCTGAACGGTTTGGTTTGGTAGGGCATACATCAAATCGATATTAACTTTTTCAAATAATTTCAAGGCAGTATCAATGGCTGTCAGGGCTTCTTTGCCGTTGTGAACGCGTCCCAATCGAGTAAGCATATCGTCATTAAAACTCTGTACGCCGATAGACAGGCGCGTAATACCTGCGTCTTTAAATCCTTGAAACTTCTCAATTTCAAATGTGCCCGGATTGGCTTCCAAAGTAATTTCCGCTTCGGGGTGCAAACGCACTAATGAACGCACGCCGCTTAACAAGCGGTCAATTGATTTCGCTTGAAATAGGCTGGGTGTGCCGCCACCGAAGAATATGGTTTCCACAGGTCTGCCCCAAATATTGGGCAATTCAAGTTGCAAGTCGGTTAATAGGGCATCGATATAGGCTTCTTCCGGCAGGCCGTTTTTCAGGCTGTGGGAATTGAAGTCGCAATACGGGCATTTTTTGATGCACCAAGGAATATGGATATAGAGTGATAAAGGAGGCAGGGCGGTTAGCTGGCCGGGACGTTGGAAGGTGATTTGGGTCATGATATGTGTTGAGGCTCGAGGCCGTCTGAAATTTTTAGGGCCTTATTTTAACTGAAATGTCGGCCGGGAAAATAATCAGTAGGAAATTTGCGCAGTCTAAGCGCTCAAAAAAGCTTCTATTTCTTCTTCTGATAATTTGGAATCGCAGACGGATTTTATTTTGCCTTGTGAGATGTTGAGTAATGCGGGAACAGTTTTGATGCCGTGTTGTTCACGAAAAGTTTTTAAAGCTGCTTTGTTGCTGCTGTCTGTAAAGCGGATAGTAAGCTGCTTGTTTATGGAAACAGTAAACAGTTTTGCAACAAAACGGCGACAGTATGAACAACTTGGTTTGCCTAGAAAGACGATAGCAGTTTCTTGACTATCAATGAGTTGAAGAAGTTCGTCAGGTGTGGTTGGGATGAAGGCAGCAACGTGTTTTGCAAAGGCTGCCAATTCTTCAGGTGTGGGCTTGGGCATGGGAGTGAATGTGAGGTAAGCCGTCTGAAGGTTTCAGACGGCCTGTTATCGATTTATAAGGATTCAATTTTTCTTAACAATTCACGCAATGCTTGGGCGCGGTGGCTTTCGGCATTTTTGATTTCAGGACCAAGCTCGGCGGCGGTGCAACCATGTTCGGCCAGATAGAAATGCGGGTCGTAGCCGAAGCCGTTTGTACCTGCGGCTTCTGCCTGCCATTGTCCGTGCCAGATGCCTTCGGCGATGATGGGTTGCGGGTCGTTTTCGTGGCGGACGAGGACGAGCACGCAGACGTAGTAACAGCTTTTATCGTCTTTATCGGCAAGATCGGCAGACAGTTTGGCGTTGTTTGCGGCATCGGATTTGGGGTTTTCGCCTGCATAACGGGCGGAGAAAATGCCGGGTGCGCCGTTTAAGGCGTTGGTGCAGATGCCGGAATCGTCGGCAAGTGCCGGTAAGGCGCTGTATTTGGCGGCATGGCGTGCTTTAGCCAGGGCATTTTCAACAAAGGTATGGTACGGCTCGGGACATTCGGGCGTATTGAACTGCGATTGTGGCAGGACTTCGATGTTTAAGTCGGTAAAGAGGCGGGAAAATTCTTTGAGTTTGCCTGCGTTGCCACTGGCAAGGACGATTTTTTCAAACATGGTTTTTCCTTAATGGGTTTCGGTTTGCTGCATACGGGCCATTTGTGCGCGTGCTTTGTGGCGGATGTAAAGGGCAAGGCTGCCGATTTGGGCAAAAACGGCGGCAAAGGCAAACAGAAAGGCGGCAACGGCAAATTGTTTGCTGTGAATGCTCAGAAGATAAGCGCCCAACAGAATCAGGACGATAAACATCAGGGTAAACAGGGCGGTCAGGAGCAGATAGGCTTTTTGTCGGGTCATGGCAGCTTGGTTAAGGGAGAAAAATATTCTGATTATAACGTCAGATTGGGAATTTGAAACCATGCCGTATCCGTTAAAAAGGCCGTCTGAATATTTCAGACGGCCTTAAGTCGAATAACGGATTAACGCAATTCTGTGTGCAGGCGGCTCAACAATGTGGAGGCATCGCTGCCTTTGTATGGGCTGCCGTCTTTGTTCAACAGATGGAGGCGTGCGCCATTGTTGATAGGCTCAACATATACGATGATTTCAGGATAAGTTTTTGGCGCTTCTGCTTTGCCTTTGCCAAATACGCGTTTGAACAGGCCTGGTTTTTTATTGGCAACTGCTTCGCCTTCGGTTGGCGCTTGTTGAACCAAGAAAGCGCGGCGTTCAGCATTTTGACCGATAACAGTCAGGCCGATGCGGTCAAGCGCAAGGGCGGTACGGCGCCAGTTGCGACCGTAATCGCCTGCCAGCAGCAGGGTGCCGTTGTCCAAACGGGCCAACTCGGAGGCATTGCTGCGGGCGGCAACGCTTTGGGTCAGTGCCTGTTCGGCTTGTTGGCCGTCAACGCCCAAGTATTGCATAAAGCGGGCGAGGAATGCGGCTTCGAGGTTAGGGTCGCTCTCGCTTGGCTGCCACATGGTGGTGTCTTTTTTACGGTCGGCATAAACTTCTTTCATGCCTTTATGGGCGAAGAAGATGTCAGTCGAACCGTTTTTGCCTTGTTCGATGCGGATGATGAATTTGTCGCGTTCGCTGGTGGAGTAGATGCCGCCCAAGCCGACTTTATCCAACAGGCGGCGCAGGCTGTCTTGAGGGATTTTGGCTCGGTTTTCAGCCCACTCGGTCTCCATTTGGCCGATGGCCGGTTCTTCGGATTTGATGTCAAAACCGTTCTCTTGCCAGAACACTTTCAGTAAAGGCCAAATTTCGCGAGGCGATTTGCCATCGACAACCAACCAGCGTTGGTTGCCGTCACGCTCAAGGCGTACGCCTTTAACGGATTTCAAAACTTCTGCATTGGCAGGTTGTTGTACGGCTTGGGTGCGGCGTTTGTTGAAGTCGCTGGCGCGGACGGCGCCGCTGCCTGCCGGTAATTGATAGAGGTTGCCTTGGTCCGGGTTGTTCAAATCAGGTGGTACTTCCAGTTTGACCAAGCGGTGCGATTGACTTTGATAGTCGAGTTTGGGTTGTTCTTTTTTGCTGCCGGAACAGGCAGTCATGCTAATCAGGGCGAGGGCTACTACGATGGGTTTGATATAGGTCATCTTGTTTTCCTGTGGATGAAGTTCTTAACAGGGAGGCCGTCTGAAAAGGATGTTTTGATTTCAGACGGCCTTATTTCCGGATCAGATTTGTCCTGATTTTTCCAGAGCGGCTCGGACTTTGGCTTGACCGGCTTCGGTCAGTGCTACCAAAGGCAGACGAACATGGGGTTCGCATTTGCCCAATAAGCTCAGGCCCCATTTGGGCGCGGCCGGGCTGGGCTCGCAGAACATGGTGTTATAAATTGGGATAAGTTGCTCGTTTAGACGACGGGCGGTCGCAATATCGCCCTCAAGGGCGGCTCGACACATGTCGGCAAAGAGTTTCGGTGCAACGTTGGCTGCAACGGTTACCACGCCATGACCGCCACACAGCATGAAAGGCAGACCGGTAGGGTCGTCACCGGAGAACACGGCAAAACCTTCAGGAACGTTGTTGATCAATTCGATGTTGTTGCCGATATTGCCGCTGGCTTCTTTCACGCCGACGATATTCGGAATCTCGGCCAAACGCAAAATAGTGTCGTTGCTCATGCTCACGACGGTACGGCCGGGAACATTATAGATAATCATCGGAATCGAAGTGGCTTCGGCGATGGCTTTGAAATGTTGGTAAATGCCTTCTTGCGAAGGTTTGTTGTAGTAGGGAACAACAGATAAGGTGTAGTCCGCACCGGCTTGCTCAGCGGCTTTGGAAAGGGCGATGGCTTCGACAGTATTGTTGGCGCCTGTGCCAGCGATAACGGGAACGCGCTTGTTGACGTGTTTGACAGTGGCTTCAATAACGGCCAAATGTTCTTCAACAGGCAGGGTGGCTGACTCGCCGGTGGTGCCGACTGCGACGATGCCGTCGGTACCGTTTTCAATGTGCCAGTCAATTAAGTCATGAAGTTGTTCGTAGTTGATGCTGCCGTCTTGATTCATCGGGGTAATCAGGGCAACTAGACTGCCTTTTAACATACGGAAACCTTTTAATTTTATGGTGTAGGTGAATTATGCAGTGGATTGTAGCTTACTTTGTTGTTTGTGTGAAACATATCCGCTATGAGGCTTTGCCGTTTAATGGTGACTTGTCATTATCTTAATGAATAATACATTTTTAAATCATTGGTTTGTTTGTTTTGGGATGGAAAAATGATGTCAAGAATTAAAATGTGTTAAGGCGGTTTGAGGCCGTCTGAAAACGGCTGGACGGAACTTTCAGACGGCCTGATGGTTTTGAATTTGCTGATACATTTCAAATTGGTTAAAATACGCATCTTAATATTTTTTAACGATTCTTGAGAGAAGGTTCAACATGGCCGGAATGACTGAAAAACAGGCGGAATCGCTTGATTTGGTTTATGGTTTGGAAGACAAGCCGCCGTTTGGGAATGCGTTGTTGAGTGCGGTTACGCACCTTCTGGCGATTTTTGTCCCGATGATTACTCCGGCATTGATTGTCGGCGGGGCGTTGGAGCTGCCGGTTGAAATGACGGCTTATTTGGTGTCGATGGCGATGGTGGCTTCCGGTGTCGGTACTTATTTGCAGGTCAACCGTTTCGGGCCGGTCGGTTCGGGTATGTTGTCGATTCAGTCGGTTAACTTCTCTTTTGTTACCGTGATGATTGCGCTCGGTACCGGTATGAAAGAGGGCGGCTTGACTGAAGATGTGATGATTTCAACGCTCTTGGGCGTGTCCTTTGTCGGCGCGTTTTTGGTGTGTTTCTCCGCTTGGCTTTTGCCTTATTTGAAAAAAGTGATTACGCCGACTGTAAGCGGCGTGGTTGTCATGCTGATTGGCCTGAGCTTGGTGCATGTCGGTATTACCGATTTCGGCGGCGGCTTCGGTGCGAAAGCAGACGGTACGTTCGGTTCGATGGAAAACTTAGGTCTGGCATCGCTGGTGTTGCTGATTGTGTTGGTTTTCAACTGCTTGAAGAATCCATTGCTGCGCATGAGCGGCATTGCGGTGGGTTTGATCGTCGGGTATATCGTTGCGCTGTTTTTGGGCAAAGTGGATTTTTCCGCCCTGCAAAACCTGCCGCTGATTACCCTGCCTGTTCCGTTTAAATATGGCTTTGCATTTGATTGGCACGCGTTTATCGTTGCCGGTGCGATTTTCTTGTTGAGCGTATTTGAAGCAGTGGGCGATTTGACGGCGACTGCGATGGTCTCCGAGCAGCCGATTGAGGGTGAGGAATACACCAAACGTCTGCGCGGCGGCGTATTGGCAGATGGTTTGGTATCTGTGATTGCGACTGCGTTGGGCTCTTTGCCTTTGACCACTTTTGCGCAAAATAACGGCGTGATTCAAATGACCGGCGTGGCTTCGCGTCATGTAGGCAAATATATTGCGGCGATTTTGGTATTGTTGGGCTTGTTCCCCGTTATCGGCCGTGCATTTACCACGATTCCGAGTCCGGTTTTGGGTGGCGCGATGGTATTGATGTTTGGCCTGATTGCGATTGCCGGCGTGCGGATTTTGGTCAGCCACGGTATTCGCCGTCGTGAAGCAGTCATCGCGGCGACTTCTGTCGGTTTAGGTTTGGGCGTGGCATTTGAGCCGGAAGTGTTCAAAAACCTGCCTGTATTGTTCCAAAACTCAATTTCCGCAGGCGGTATTATGGCGGTATTGTTGAACTTGGTTTTACCGGAAGATAAAACCGATAAAGCGGTTAAGGTGGAAACCGACAGTTTGGATCACTAAGAAAGCTTTATTCAAAGGCCGTCTGAAGTTTCAGACGGCCTTTTGGTTTTTCGGCTATAATATTGTTTTTATTTGTTATCCGAGTGGTTCGGATAGCTCTACCCGGAAAGGTTCTATATGACGGTTTATTCACTTTTTATTACTTGTCCTCGCGGTTTAGAAGCGCCTTTGACGCAGGAACTCGAAAGCATGGCATGTCAGGATATCCGCGCTGTTGACGGCGGTGTGGCATGTAAAGGCACCATGGAGCAGGTGTATCGCATCAACCTGCATTCGCGCGTTGCTAGCCGCGTTTTGTTGCGTTTGACCAAAGGCGGTTATCGCAACGAACACGATATCTACAAACTTGCACGAAATCTGCATTGGACAGGTTGGTTTAAGCTGGAACAGACCTTTAAAGTCAAAGTCGAAGGCAAGCGCGCCAATGTGAAAAGCTTGGATTTTGTCGGTTTGAAAATCAAAGATGCCGTCTGTGATGCCTTCCGCGATATTTATGATGCGCGTCCGAGCGTGGGCAAAATCAACCCCGATATCCGTATTCATGCCTTTATCGATGAGCGCAATGTGGAAATTTTTATCGATACTTCCGGCGAAGCACTCTTCAAACGCGGCTATCGTCAGGATACCGGCGAAGCGCCATTAAGAGAGAACTTAGCGGCAGGTTTGCTGCTTTTGGCAGGCTATGATGGTACGCAGCCTTTCCAAGACCCGTTTTGCGGCAGTGGCACGATTGCCATTGAGGCTGCATGGATTGCGACACACCGTGCGCCGGGCTTGATGCGCCGTTTCGGTTTTGAAAAACTGCAAAACTTCGACAAAGAAAAATGGCAAGCCCTGCGCCGTGAAGCTGAAAAACAAATCAAACCGGCCGCCGCGCCAATTTCCGGCAGCGACAACGACCGTTATATGATTCGTGCCGCATTGGCCAATGCCCAAGCCGCCGAAGTGGATAATTTCATCCGCTTTGACGTGCAAGATGCGCAGGCCGCTCGACCAAACGGCGAACACGGCATTATGATTTCCAATCCTCCTTATGGTGTGCGCCTTGCCGAAATTCAGGCTTTGCAGGCGCTTTATCCTCAACTGGGCACATGGTTGAAACAGCATTACGCAGGCTGGCTTGCTGGGATGTTTACCGGCGATCGCGATATGCCGAAATTTATGCGCCTTTCTCCGAAGCGTAAAATTCCATTGTTCAATGGCAACTTGGATTGCCGATTGTTTTTGATGGATATGGTTAAAGGCTCAAATCGGGGCTAAAACCTGAAATTGAGGCCGTCTGAAAGATGATTTCAGACGGCCTTTTTTGTTTTATTTATATAGACTTTGCTATAACGGAGTTTGCTTTTCTTATTTTAATTTTAGGCCGTCTGAATCGTGTTCAGACGGTCTTTTTATTGGTTTAAAACTGCTTTTTATAGTAATAGACAATCATATAAATAATAAAAATCTATTGCATAGGTAAAATACATTGTTAAATAAAAATACCATATCTAGTAGTCTTGTGTTTTAATTCGCACCATATTTTGTGTTTTGTGGTATTGCAATGAGTGGTTTGAAATTTACAATCGAGCAAATTGTATGGCAGGAAGTGCCGGGCGAAGTGTCGTTGGCATTTCTGTTTTCCGGCTGTCCGTTGCGTTGCAAAGGTTGCCACAGTGCCGATACATGGAAAGAGGGCATTGGCACAGAATTGACCGGGGATTATTTAAAAGGCCGTCTGAAACGCTATCGCGGATTAATCAGCTGCGTGTTGTTTATGGGTGGGGAATGGCAGCCGGAAGCCTTGCAGAAAATGCTGGCCATTGTGACACAGGCGGGTTTGAAAGCCTGCTTGTACACCGGTTTGGAGTGTGAGGAGTTGGAGGCGGTTTCAGACGGCATTCTGCCTTATCTGACGTATCTGAAAACCGGCCGCTGGCAGATGGAGCTGGGCGGCTTGGACAGCCCGACCACCAATCAGAAGTTTATTGATTTGCGTACGGGCGAAGTGTTGAACCGCTTGTTTATCAAAGACAAACCTGCGCCTAAAGTTTTTCCAGTGGCTTCAATTTAGCTCAATGCTGTATTGCACTGATTTAAATTGAATTTATTGTATTCGCTGACAGCGATGTTTCAGACGGCCTGACCGTCATTGCTTGATAAATCAACCAAACCATACAGGAGAATTAACATGATTCGGCTGCATCCCGAACAGTTAAACGGAAAACTACAATTCATGCGCGACTACATCAGCGCGCAAAACGCGGCGGACGGCTCGAAAATGGACGCCAACGCCAACGTTACCCAGAAGAACATCGCTACGATGGAAGCGGAAATCATGAAAGACTTTTTCGTGCAGATTAACCGCGCCCAAGTGTCGCGCAAAATTGCCGAAATTTTCGACCAATCCGTCGCCGACGAATACATCCGCCAGATTGAGGCACATGAGATTTATGTGCACGACGAAACCAGCCTCAAGCCTTATTGTGTGTCGGTTACGCTGTATCCCTTCCTGCTCGACGGCTTAAGCAAACTCGGCGGAGAATCTAAGGCGCCACAACATTTGGCATCGTTTTGCGGCTCGTTTATCAACCTTGTGTTTGCCATTAGCGCGCAGTTTGCCGGCGCGGTGGCGACGGTGGAATTTCTGACTTATTTCGACTACTTCGCCCGTAAAGACTACGGCGACGATTATTTGGAAACCCACGGCAAAGAAATCGCCAATCATATGCAGCAGGTAGTGTACAGCATTAACCAGCCCGCCGCCGCGCGCGGCTATCAGAGCGTATTCTGGAATATTTCCGTTTACGATCAATACTATTTTGATGCGATGTTCGGCGATTTCGTCTTCCCCGATTTCAGCAAACCGGTGTGGGCGAGTGTGGCGAAGCTGCAAAACTTCTTCCTCAAATGGTTCAATCAGGAGCGCACCAAAGCCGTTTTGACTTTCCCTGTCGTGACCGCTGCGATGCTGACCGACGGCGGTAAATGCAAAGACACCGTGTTCGCCGACGAAATGGCGAAAGAGTTGGCGGAAGGCAATTCCTTCTTTGTTTATCTTTCCGACAATCCGGACTCGTTGGCTTCCTGCTGCCGCCTGCGTAACGCCATCGAAGACCGAACCTTCAGCTACACTCTCGGCGCGGGCGGCGTAGCGACCGGTTCCATCAACGTCATCACCATCAATATGAACCGATTGGAGCAAGACGGGCGCGACCTTGCCGCCGAAGTGGCCAAAATCCACAAATACCAATACGCCTACCGCAAACTGATGGAAGAATACCAAGCCGCCGGAATGCTGCCCGTTTACGATGCAGGCTTCATCACGCTGGACAAACAGTTCCTTACCATCGGCATCAACGGCATGGCGGAAGCCGCCGAATCGCAAGGCATTAAAGTCGGCTACAACGACGATTACATCAACTTCGTCCAAGGCCGTCTGAAAACCATATTTGAAGCCAACCAAGCCGCCAGCAAACACTACGGCGTGAAATTCAACACCGAGTTTGTCCCCGCCGAAAACCTCGGTGTAAAAAACGCCAAATGGGACAAAGCCGACGGCTACAAAGTCAGCCGTGAATGCTACAACTCCTATTTCTACGTCGTCGAAGACGAAGAAATCAACGCGCTCGACAAATTCCTGCTGCACGGCAAAGAACTGGTGGACTGGCTCGACGGTGGCTCCGCGCTGCACCTGAACCTCGATGAAGCCCTGCCCGAATCCGGCTACCGCTCGCTCTTAGACATCGCCGCGCAAACCGGCTGCAACTACTTCTGCGTGAACGTGCGCATTACCATTTGCAACGAATGCGGCCATATCGACAAACGTACCTTACACGCCTGTTCCGCCTGTGGCAGCCACGACATCGATTACGGCACCCGCGTCATCGGCTATCTGAAACGCGTATCCGCATTCAGTAGCGGACGGAGCAAAGAGCACGCACTCAGACATTATCACCGTAAAGCGGCGTAATTGTTGAAAAAAGGATTACTTAAAAAAGCAGTGGCCGTCTGAAATTTCAGACGGCCTTGATCATGTTGAGATAGGCAGGCTCTTTCAATGATATAGTTTTGATTAAATTAAACAAAAATTCTTGACATCTTCATATAATGAATTAACATATAACATCCTTTAACCTAAATTTAAAAAAGTGAGAGACACATGAAAACATCAGCTTTATTGGCAGCTCTGTCCCTGTCAGCATGCGGTGGTTCAGGCTCATCTTCTTCTGCCGTTTGTGACGAGTACGAAAAAGCATTTGCCGAAGCAACTAAAGACGTAGATGCCGCAACCAAAGACATGATGCAAAAATCTTTCGAACAAACCAAAGAAGCATTGAAAAACCTGCCGGCAGACCAGCGTGATGCAACTTGTAAAACTTCTTTGGACGCTTTGAAAGGCGTTCCTGCTGCAGAAACTCCTGAAGAAAAAGCCGAAGAAGCTAAAGATGCCGCTGAAGAGGCTAAAGAAGAAGCAAAAGACGCAGCGGAAGATGCCAAAGAAGCTGCTGAAGACGCTAAAGAAGAAGCTAAATAATACGGCTAAGCTTTACAGAAAAACGGATTCCAATGATTTGGAATCCGTTTTTTGTTTTGTGAATTAGGATGGTTGTTTTAGATGAGCTTTTTCAGTTTTCAGACGGCCATTTCTTATGCCGTCTGAAAGCGTTAGTTTCAACTAAGTTAAAATGTACAACAGCAAACAGTTAATCAAACTAACCGCGTGCGTACCGTACATGCCTTACGCGTAGGTTTTGAAGTTACAGTAGGGGTGTAGCGTAACCACGCACGCGATAGGTTGAGTATACAGACTACAGTTTGCTAAAGTGAACAGTTAGAGCTTATTGGTTTAAATACTGTATTTTTGCATCATTTAAACTATCGGCTAGTTTTTGGATACTGTTCAGTAGTTTATCAATATCCTGTTCAGGATCAGCATAGAAATAGTCGATGGTGAACGTTAGAGTTTTACCAAACTGCTCAGGGATTGGGGGAAGAGCTAGAGCGCGCAGCTGGATACTATCTCCACCTCGTGCATAGTCGCGTACCCACCATGACAAAAACTCTAATGCATTCAATCCGGTTTCATCACGCGTAATCATGAAGTCGATCGAAATCAAGATTTCGTCCGATAAACCGCCATCAGTCCGTTTCAATGCACCTAACGGATAGTCACCAAACATGGGAAGCGTAAAATCATCCGATGTGATTTCGAATAGCATATGGCGATTTACCGCAGCAAGTTTGATACCGGGAATACTTTTAATGGCAGTACTGAGTTCTTGTACGGGTTGAGGAATATCGGAATTATCTTCGTCTGCTTCCGGCTCTAATTCTTGGTTATCTTGAGTAAATGCCAAATTTTCCTGTTCTAGCTCTACAACAATTTGTTTTACTTGGATTTTTGTTTCATCTTTTTCTTGTTTTTGTTTTAGCATAGTGGAGAGAAAGTCTTTAATACTCATGATAATGGTTATTCCTAAATTTGAGATAACAGTAAAGATTTGATTGTATTTTATTTTTTTAATGTGTCAAGATGACAAAATAATTTATAGATAAATAAACCTTAAAGTCAAGTGAGGTATGTGGCATAGCTACTCACGCGGTCGGTAGTGTTTTATAGCGCATTCACTCCCCAAAACTCATTACCGCTGTTTCTTTTGTTCCGCCCCAATCTAACAGCAGCCATCCATCTCGCACATAACGGTGGAACGACGAAAACGCCCAATCGCGGACATTGTCACATAATCCATGTTTGACAGGATTGAAATGGATGTAGTCCGCGTAACGTTGCAAATCCGTTTCGTCGCGCACGGTGTGTTCGTAAAAACGCCGTTGCCAAATACCGCGTTCGTTCCGCCGCTGTTTGCTGGCAGACAGGTTTTCTGCACGAGGGAAATGTGCGGAGAATTTGGTTTTAATCAGCCGCCAGCGCAGGGAATAATCTGCATCGTCAGGCGGCAGCGTCCAAATGGCGTGAATGTGGTTCGGCAGCACGCATACGGCGACGGTTTCAAAGGGATATTGTTTTTGCACATCCATATAAGCCGCACGCGAAGTCGATATGTTCGACAAGCAGGTGCGATTTCGGGTTGGCGAGTTTGACAGTGAAAAAGAATGTGCCGCCGGCAATGAAGTTTCTGCGATAACGCGCCATAGGATTTTTGCTTGTGGTTTGGGTGTTGGAGAAGGAATGGTTTATTGTTTAAGGTTTTAACTTCGTTGAAGCTGATGTTTTCAGACGACATTGGAGGCCGTCTGAAAGCTCTAGCTTCAACGAAGTTAAAAGTTGAAACAGCAAACCGTCAATCAAACCTTGAGTGTTGGGGAAGAAATGGTTCGTTATTTAAGGTTTTAACTTTGTTGAAACGGCAAACCGTCAATCAAGCAACTGAAAGCGCTAGCTTCAATGAAGTTAAAATTTAAAACGGCAAACTGTCAATCAAACAACCGCGTGCGTGCGTACCGCACATACGCGGGGGTGGGTATGCAGGCTAAAACTTCTTTGGTTGTTTATCAAAAAATTCTGAGTATAGAGTTGATACATCTATTGCAATATAATTTGGGGAACATTTAGGATTCATTCTACCTAGACGATGTCTAAACTGCGAACATGTCTCATGAGGGAAGACAAAATATTGTTTTTGGTAAATTGGTAGTTTAAAAAAATGCCGTGAGCAATGAGTGGAATATGTTACCTTTCCATCTAACTCATCTTTCTTGATATTTGATACTATTTTGTAATTAAGACGAAATTCAGCTAATACGGTAAAAATATTTTCATTATCCTCAATAAAAAAAGCTATATCCATTGATGGATTATTTTGCTTTTTCCCTTTTCTTCTCTCTCGGCGTGCACACTCAAGTGAGTCCAAATCTATACATAGATAACTATCATCAAATATGGGAGTATCGTAATCACGAGTCTTAGGGCTGAGTAATTTGTATGGCTCTTCTCCCATATCATCTTCTCGACAGATTATTTGATGTATAGAGATTTCAATCTGTTTACTTGCAAAATAATTTTTGAATATATTTTGAATGCAAGGAGGAGTGTTAATATATGACATTAATCCTCTCCATATTGTTCAAGTTTTTCATATGATATATTAAATGAGTCAAATATTTCTGAAATATTATCCCCCAAATCTTTAAAATCAAATTGCAGGTTAGATACTTGTTTTGCTAAATAAAAGTTAACTTTATCTTCAATCCCTTCTTTTTTAGGGATATATTTTAGAGACTGAACCATATCAGGACTATGTGTTGCAACGAATATTTTTGCACCGATATATTTATTAATCAGTGTCAGCATTCTTCCATACTCAACAATCCATTGAGGATGTAAATGAGCCTCTGGTTCATCTAGGATTAAGAGTGTCTTATCATTAATTGATTTATTTTTCACTAAAAAATTAATAATTGCAAAAGATTTTATTCCCGTTGCACAATCTCTTAAATCAATTTCGATGCCTTGTTTAGTTCTAAATACAAAATGATCTAACTCTTCATTATATTCAATAGTAGCATTTCCTTCTAATATATCATTAAAAAAGAATTTTTCAATATTTTGATTTGATCTATCATCAATGATGCTATCTTGATAAAGTAATTTTAAATTAACATCATTCCAGTGAGAAATTTCATTATTTCCTAGTAGCATAGGTGTATCTATATAAATTACATTTAAAATACTAAAAGGAGTCTGCATTGTTTGTTTTCCAGAAATAATTAATTCTGAAAATTCTGACACTTCAATTAAGTCTGGCAAACTAGCGGTATGGAAAGCTTCTCGAATTTCTCTGTGCAAGTATAATCTAGGTTTTGTAATAAGATGTTGATTGAATCGATTATATAAACTATTAACATATATCTTTAGAATATTAACAAAGGGTACCAAGTTTGTAGCAGATGAAAGTTGATCTAATTCAGTCTTTAAACTTGAATCACCCTTAAAAATATCCCTGAAAATTACGATAGATCGTTCTATTTGATTTTTTTTAATATCATCATTTTTTCCTTTATCTTCATTTATTTTATTTGATAACCAATCAAGAAAGTCCAAAATATTTCTTTCTTTAAGAAGAATATTATTCTCTTCAAATTCAAACAATCTTTGATGAATTGAAACGAGAAGTTGCGTATTAACCCGTATAGTATTTGATAAGTATATAACAGCACTTCTAAATTTGTTTAATTCACTATTTATCTCTTTTGCAACAGATTGTTCAAAATTATTAGTTACTTTGAATACATAATAAAGTAACTTGGATAAAGTACTTTTACCACATCCATTGAGCCCTGCAACAACAGTTATTCCATTAATTTTAATTTCGGCTTCGTGTATAGCTCTAAAATTTTTTACATGTAAGTTAATGATATCTTCGTTCATAGTGCTATCCTAAAAAGAGATTTCTAAATATCAAATAAAATATTTGCTAAATATTGACCAGTATAACTTTTTCTTATTTTTGCAACATCTTCTGGAAATCCTTTAGCAATAATCTGTCCCCCACCATCTCCCCCTTCAGGCCCTAAGTCGACAATATAATCAGCAGTTTTTATAACGTCAAGATTATGCTCGATAATCACTATCGAGTTGCCTTTGCCTTTCAGACGACCTATGACTTCCAGCAGCAGGGCGATGTCGGCAAAGTGTAGACCGGTGGTGGGTTCGTCGAGGATGTAGAGCGTTCTGCCGGTGTCGCGCTTGGAGAGTTCCAAGGCGAGTTTGACGCGCTGGGCTTCGCCGCCGGAGAGGGTGGTGGCGGACTGTCCGAGGCGGATGTAGCCGAGTCCTACGTCCATCAGGGTTTGCAGTTTACGCGATACGGTGGGAACGGCGTCGAAAAATTCGCGGGCTTCTTCAACGGTCATGTCGAGGACTTGGCTGATGTTTTTGCCTTTGTATTGGATTTCGAGGGTTTCGCGGTTGTAGCGTTTGCCGTGGCAGACTTCGCAGGGGACGTACACGTCGGGCAGGAAGTGCATTTCGACTTTGATGACGCCGTCGCCTTGGCAGGCTTCGCAGCGGCCGCCTTTGACGTTGAAGGAGAATCGACCGACGTTGTAGCCGCGTTCGCGCGAGAGGGGGACGCCGGCGAAGAGTTCGCGGATGGGGGTGAACAGGCCGGTGTAGGTGGCGGGGTTGGAGCGCGGGGTGCGGCCGATGGGGGATTGGTCTACGTTGATGACTTTGTCGAGGTGTTCGAGGCCGTGGATGTCGTCGTATGGGGCGGGTTCTTCTTGGGCGCGGTTGAGTTCGCGGGCGGTAATTTTGGCGAGGGTGTCGTTAATCAGGGTGGATTTGCCGCTGCCGGATACGCCGGTGATGCAGGTAATCAAACCGAGCGGCAGTTCGAGGGTGACGTTTTTGAGGTTGTTACCGCGCGCGCCTTTGAGGACGAGCATTCGCTCGGGATTGACGGGCGTGCGTTCAGACGGCACGGCAATGGATTTTTTGCCGCTGAGGTATTGTCCGGTAATGGAGTTTTCGCATTGGGCGACGTTTTCGGGGGTGTCGGCAATCAGTACGTTGCCGCCGTGTTCGCCTGCACCGGGGCCCATATCAACGACGAAATCGGCTTCGCGGATGGCGTCCTCGTCGTGTTCGACCACAATCACGCTGTTGCCCAAATCGCGCAGGCGTTTGAGGGTGGCGAGCAGGCGGTCGTTGTCGCGCTGATGCAGGCCGATGGAGGGTTCGTCCAAAACGTACATCACGCCGGTCAGGCCGCTGCCGATTTGGCTAGCGAGGCGGATGCGCTGGGCTTCGCCGCCGGAGAGGGTTTCGGCGGAGCGGCTCAAGTTTAGGTAATCCAGCCCGACGTTAATCAGGAAGCCGAGCCGCTCGGTGATTTCTTTGAGGATTTTTTCGGCGATTTGTTTTTTGTTACCGTCCAAATCCAGCGTTTCGAAAAATTGGTGGGTTTTGGTCAGCGGCCAGGCGGAGACTTCGTGCAACGGTTCGCCGCTGACGTAAACGTAGCGGGCTTCTTTGCGTAAACGTGCGCCGCCGCAGCTCGGGCAGGCACGGTGGTTCTGGTATTCGCGCAGTTTTTCGCGCACGGTTTCGCTGTCGGTTTCGCGGTAGCGGCGTTCGAGATTGGGAATGATGCCTTCAAAGGCGTGGCTGCGGTTGAAGGTGGTGCCGCGTTCGGACAGGTAGGTGAAGTCGATGACTTCTTTGCCCGATCCGTGCAACACGACTTTTTTGACTTTTTCAGGTAACGTTTCCCAAGCAGCATTGACATCAAATTTATAATGATGCGCCAGCGATTGAATCATTTGGAAATAGAATTGGTTGCGTTTGTCCCAGCCGTCAATCGCGCCTGCGGCTAAGGATAATTCCGGATGGGCGACCACTTTTTCGGGATCGAAGAAGTTGGTATTGCCTAAACCGTCGCAAGTCGGGCAAGAGCCCATCGGGTTGTTGAACGAAAACAGACGCGGCTCTAATTCGGGCAGACTGTACGAACATACGGGGCAGGCGAAACGCGCGGAGAACCAATGTTCTTCTCCGCTGTCCATTTCCATCGCCAGCGCGCGCTCGTTGCCGTGGCGCAGCGCGGTTTCAAAACTTTCTGCCAGCCGTTGTTTGATGTCGGCTTTTACTTTAACGCGGTCGATGACCACGTCGATGTTGTGCTTGATGTTTTTTTCCAGCTTCGGTACTTCGTCAAGCTGATAGACCTCGCCGTCCACGCGTACACGCGCAAAGCCCTGAGCCTGCAAGTCGGCAAAGAAATCGACAAACTCGCCCTTACGCTCACGCACCGCCGGCGCAAGAATCATCACGCGCGTGTCTTCCGGCAGTTTCAATACGGCATCGACCATCTGCGATACGGTTTGACTGGATAGCGGCAGGTTGTGTTCGGGGCAATACGGCGTACCGACGCGTGCGTACAAAAGACGCAGGTAATCGTGGATTTCCGTAACCGTGCCGACGGTGGAGCGCGGGTTGTGGCTGGTGGATTTCTGCTCGATGGAAATCGCGGGCGACAGGCCTTCGATCAAATCGACATCGGGTTTGTCCATCATCTGCAAAAATTGACGGGCATAGGCGGAAAGGCTCTCAACATAACGGCGTTGGCCTTCGGCATACAAAGTATCAAATGCCAGCGACGATTTGCCGCTGCCGGACAATCCTGTTACCACCACGAGCTTGTGGCGCGGAATGTCCAAATCGACATTTTTCAAATTATGCGTGCGTGCGCCGCGGATGCGGATGGTGTCATTATCGTGTGAATGTTTAGGATGATGGTTGCACATATTGTCAGGCCGTCTGAAAAATAAAATAAACGGCTATTGTAGCACTTTTCAAATGACAGACTGGATAGATAAAGCATTTGATATAAAAGAAACAAAGAGGCCGTCTGAAAATATGTTTTCAGACGGCCTTGATATAGGTGGATCAGCTTATCAGTCGATTTTGCGGAGAATTTCGCGCAGGGCTTTTTGCCAGTCGGACGGTTTGATACCGAATTCGGTCTCTAGGCGTGAGCAATCCATAATGCTGTATGCCGGACGCGGAGCGGGTAGGGGGTATTGTTCGGTGGTGATTGCGTTCAGTTCCGGAATGCGGAAGCTGTCGTCTAATTGGTGGGCGGTCTGAAAGATGGCTTTGGTAAATTCGTACCATGTTGCCGATTTATTGCCACAGTAATGGAAGATACCGCGTGGGGAAGTGGGCTGTTGCAATAAACTGATGATGGCATGAGCCAAGTCGCCTGCATAAGTCGGGCAGCCGGTTTGGTCGTGGACAATGGAGAGGGAATCGCGTTCTTTGGCAAGGCGCAGCATGGTTTTAACGAAATTGTTGCCGTATTCGCTAAACAGCCATGAAGTACGGACGATTGTACTTTCCGGATGCGCGGCTAAAGCCAAAAGCTCGCCCGCTACTTTGGATTGACCGTAAGTGCTGCGCGGATTGGTGTAGTCGGTTTCGCGGTAAGGGCATTTGCCTTCGCCGTCGAATACATAATCAGTGGAAATATGAATAAAGCGGGCGTGTGCGGCGCGGGCGGCTGCAGCCAGGTTGTGAACAGCGCTTGCATTGACGGCAAAAGCGGCTTCAGCGTTTTCTTCTGCTTTATCGACGGCAGTGTAAGCTGCGGCATTAACGATGGCATCTGGTTGGAAATTTTTGATCATGTGATGCACGGCTTCGGTATCGGTAATGTCCAGCGAAGTAGAGTCGGTAGCAATCAGTTCCCAATCTTCGGGCAGGCGGTCGCGCAGACAACGGGCAAGCTGGCCTTTGGCTCCGGTCAATAAAGTACGCATGGTTGAGTATCTCCTCTGATAGCTGTTAAATAGGTGTTCGTATCATTATAGTGTAAATACGACAAATTCACATTATTGGCGTAGAACAAAATGCAGAGGCGGCTGTATTTGGGTAAATTGTCGATATTATCTATCCAGAATAATAACCACTTATTGGTATTATGTTTGTTTACTATAACTAGAGTTAAAATTCAGCTTTTAACAAGATAGATAAAGGATCTATGCTGTTTGAGAGAGTGTGAATCAATGTTAATGTTTTTATTGTTGCTAGGATAATGGAATTTAAAAACAGGCGAAACTCCGTCCTTTTATCGGCAAATTCTACCGTTTGATATTTTTGAGTAAATATTTTGCAAAATATTACTAAAATAATAATTGGGCAAGGGCGGATTTGCTCGTTCCGTCAACCCAATATTTTATTAACTTTTGGGAGTAATTATTATGGCATACTGTTACGGGGGGTATTATACTAGACCCCTGGTTAGTTCTTACTGCGCTCCTGCGCCTAAGGCTTCCTACTCTTCTTACTACTGCGCTCCTGCAGCAAAATCTTCTGTTTCTATCGGCAGCATCGCTAGCATTGCCAGCGTCGGCGTGTCAGTAGTTAATGCGGTAACTGGTTTGGTTTCTGCTATTGCGGCTTTCTGCCCACCGGCAAAAACTCCTAACTACAAATGTGTTCCGGTTTGCCCACCTTACAACTGCGATCCAATCAAACCGATCCCATGTCCAAAACCACAACCTAAACCTCAGCCTAAGCCTCAACCAAAACCTGAGCCTAAACCTGAGCCACAGCCAGAACCGCAACCAGAACCAAAACCACAACCAAAACCTGAGCCTAAGCCAGAACCGAAACCTGAGCCTAAACCAGAACCAAAACCTGAGCCTAAGCCAGAGCCTAAACCAGAACCGAAACCTGAGCCAGACTGCAAAGACTGTGTTGACGACCATAACCAAAACAACTCATACGGTCACGAAGACAAAAACCCAGGTAATGTCATCCGAGCTGAAGACTGCAAAGACGGCAACGTTATCCGTGGTACCGATGCTAAAGATACCATTTATGGTACTGCTTGCGAAGACATCATCTACGGTGGCAACGGCACAGACGTAATCTACGCCGGTGCCGGTAACGACACCATTTACGGCGATGCCGACGGTGACTCTCTGTACGGTGAAGAAGGTAAAGACTACCTGCAAGGTGGTGCCGGTAACGACTACCTGAACGGTGGTTCCGGCGCGGACATCATGCGCGGTGGCGACGGTAACGACGTTTACTTCGTTGACAACGTTAACGACCAAGTTATCGAGTACGGCAATGCACACGCCGGTATTGATACTGTTCGTACCGTTATTGACTACACACTGACCGATCACGTTGAAAACCTGATTTTGCAAGGTATGCAAAACCTGAACGGTACCGGTAATTCTTTGAACAACAACATCGAAGGTAACGGCGGCAACAACCATCTGTACGGTTTGGCCGGCGACGACTGTCTGGTTGGTAAAGACGGTAACGACTACCTCGACGGCGGTGTCGGCAACGACATCCTGATCGGTGGTACCGGTAACGATACTTACTTCTTCGACAAAGGTTACGGTCACGACACTATCCGTGAAGAAAGTGGTAATGACACCCTGTTGTTCGGTAAAGGCGTTGCAGCTTCCGACGTATTGCTGAGCAAATCTGGTGCTAACCTGACTGTTTCTGTCGGTACTAACGATAGCATCACCATCGATGACTGGTTCACCGGTAACGATCACAAAGTTGAAAACTTCAAGTTTGCTGACGGTAGCACTTACCAAGTAACCGGCCACGGCGACTACTACTCTCTGTCTGCTGTGAACCAAATCCAAGATCAGACTCAAGCTTCTGTAATCTGATAGGATGGTGATTTTCAGGGTTCTTCTCTGAAATCAACGGTTAAGGCCATCTGAAACCAAAATATAAGGTTTCAGACGGCCTTTATTTTGTAAACAATCTGACGAAAAATTCCAAATTGGGCTAAAATACTGCATTCTTCTGTCTACCAAAGAGATACCCAAAATGTCTGAAATCAGCTTGAAAAAAATCTACTCCGGCAAAGTACGCGATTTATACGAAATTGACGATAAGCGAATGTTGATGGTTGCTTCCGACCGCCTGTCTGCATTTGATGTGATTTTGGATGACCCGATTCCGGGTAAAGGGGAGATTCTGACGCAGATTTCCAATTTTTGGTTTAAAAAACTGGCTCATGTCATGCCTAACCACTTTACCGGCCATACGGTTTACGACGTTTTGCCTGAAAACGAAGCCAAAGTTTTAGAAAAACGCGCCGTTGTGGCTAAAAAACTCACTCCGGTGAAAGTAGAGGCTATTGTGCGCGGTTATCTGGCAGGCAGCGGTTGGAAAGATTATCAAAAAACAGGTTCTGTTTGCGGGATTCAACTACCTGAAGGTATGCAGGAAGCGCAACAACTGCCTGAAGTGATTTTTACGCCATCAACCAAAGCCGAGGTTGGCGATCATGATGAAAACATCAGCTTTGAAGAATGCGAACGCATTATCGGAAAAGAATTGGCGGCGGAAGTGCGCACCAAAGCGATTCAGCTGTATACAGAAGCGGCCGAATATGCCAAATCTCGCGGCATTATTATTTGCGATACCAAGTTTGAATTTGGTTTGGATGAAGAAGGTACGCTGACTTTGATGGACGAAGTATTAACGCCTGACTCCAGCCGTTTTTGGCCTGCAGACCAATACAAAGTCGGCACCAATCCGCCGTCTTTTGACAAACAATTTGTCCGCGACTGGCTGGAGCAAAGCGGTTGGAATAAAAAAGCGCCTGCACCTAAAGTGCCTGCCGATGTGATTCAAAAAACAGTCGAAAAATATCAGGAAGCATTGACTTTGCTGACTCAGGATTGATTTTTAAGTTTAAAGGCCGTCTGAAAGAGATATGTTTCAGACGGCCTTTTTATTGTATAAATACTGGATTTTAAGGATGGTTGCCTTTATAATCGAGAGTTGTTTTCAGCGCCTTAAAGGCCGTCTGAAAGCTTGTTTATAACCTGCCGCACGGTCTGAAACCCTAACTATGCACATTCGGATTTTAGTGTGCATTATTAGTGTTTTAGCAGTGCGGTATTTTGAAAGGAACAATGATGTTCAATAAACACGTTAAGACCTTCCAATACGGTAATCAAACCGTTACTTTGGAAACCGGCGAAATCGCTCGCCAAGCCGCTGCTGCCGTTAAAGTATCTATGGGCGACACCGTTGTTTTGGTTGCTGTGACTACCAACAAAGAAGTGAAAGAAGGCCAAGACTTCTTCCCTCTGACTGTCGATTACCTCGAGCGTACTTACGCAGCAGGTAAAATCCCCGGCGGTTTCTTCAAACGCGAAGGCAAACAAAGCGAAAAAGAAATTCTGACCAGCCGTCTGATCGACCGTCCGATCCGTCCTTTGTTCCCTGAAGGTTTCTACCACGACATCCAAATCGTAGCGATGGTGGTGTCTGTTGACCCTGAAATTGATTCTGACATTCCTGCAATGTTGGGTGCATCTGCCGCGCTGGTGTTGAGCGGCGTACCGTTTGCTGGTCCGATTGGTGCGGCACGCGTGGGTTATGTAAACGGCGTGTACGTTTTGAACCCGACTAAAGCCGAATTGGCCAAATCACAATTGGACTTGGTGGTTGCCGGTACTTCTAAAGCCGTGTTGATGGTGGAATCCGAAGCCGACATCTTGTCTGAAGAAGTGATGTTGGGTGCGGTTGTTTACGGTCACGATCAAATGCAAGTGGCCATTAACGCCATCAATGAGTTTGCCGACGAAGTCAACCCGGAAGTTTGGGATTGGAAAGCACCTGAAACCAATGAAGAATTGGTTGCAAAAGTACGCGAAATTGCCGGCGAAACCATTAAAGAAGCGTTCAAAATCCGTCAAAAACAAGCGCGTTCTGCCAAATTGGACGAAGCTTGGAGTGCTGTAAAAGAAGCGTTGATTACCGAAGAAACCGACACTTTGGCAGCCAACGAAATCAAAGGCATTTTCAAACACTTGGAAGCCGATGTTGTCCGCAGCCAAATTTTGGACGGCCAACCGCGTATTGACGGTCGCGACACCCGCACTGTTCGTCCGTTGAACATTCAAACCGGCGTATTGCCGCGCACTCACGGTTCTGCACTGTTTACCCGTGGCGAAACCCAAGCTTTGGCGGTTGCAACTTTGGGCACTTCACGCGACGAGCAGATCATTGATGCGCTGTCCGGCGAATACACCGACCGCTTCATGCTGCACTACAACTTCCCTCCATACTCTACCGGCGAAGTGGGTCGCGTAGGAGCGCCAAAACGTCGTGAAATCGGTCACGGCCGTTTGGCTAAACGTGCATTGTTGGCCGTATTGCCAGAACCTGAAGATTTCAGCTACACCATGCGCGTGGTTTCTGAAATTACCGAATCCAACGGCTCTTCCTCTATGGCTTCCGTCTGCGGCGGCTGCTTGAGCCTGTTGTCTGCCGGTGTGCCTTTGAAAGCACACGTTGCCGGTATCGCCATGGGTCTGATTTTGGACAATAACAAATTTGCCGTTCTGACCGATATTTTGGGCGATGAAGACCACTTGGGCGATATGGACTTTAAAGTAGCCGGTACAACCGAAGGCGTGACCGCGCTGCAAATGGACATCAAAATCCAAGGTATTACCAAAGAAATCATGCAAATCGCTTTGGCTCAAGCCAAAGAAGCACGTTTGCACATCTTGGATCAGATGAAAGCCGCTGTTGCAGGTCCACAAGAGCTGTCAGCACACGCGCCACGCTTGTTCACCATGAAAATCAACCAAGACAAAATCCGTGATGTTATTGGTAAAGGTGGTGAAACCATTCGTTCGATTACTGCCGAAACCGGTACTGAAATCAATATCGCTGAAGACGGTACCATCACTATCGCTGCGACTACTCAAGAAGCAGGCGATGCAGCGAAAAAACGCATCGAAGAAATCACTGCCGAAGTGGAAGTGGGCAAAGTGTACGAAGGTACTGTGGTTAAAATCCTCGACAACAACGTTGGCGCGATTGTCAGCGTAATGCCGGGCAAAGACGGTTTGGTACACATCAGCCAAATCGCCCACGAGCGCGTACGCAATGTCAGCGACTACCTGCAAGTAGGTCAGGTTGTGAACGTGAAAGCATTGGAAGTAGACGATCGCGGCCGCGTACGCCTGTCTATCAAAGCTTTGCTGGAAGCTCCTGCTCGCGAAGAGAAAGCAACCGAATAATCTGATTATTCAAGCTTAAAACAAAAGGCCGTCTGAAATTTTCAGACGGCCTTTTGTTTATTTAAAAGATGAGTTTAAAAAACGGGTTTTGCCTTTACTTTGATGGAACGGATTACTACAATACTTGCAATTTAATAAATATATTAATCTCTCAAGGAGTATGCAATGAATGCTACACAATTAATCAGTCGGCTGACGCAAACCGTCGGCGAAAAATATATCATCACAGACCCGGCAAAAACTGAACAATACCGTCAAGGCTACCGTTTTGGCGAAGGTAAGGCGCTGGCAGTTGTCCGTCCTGGTACGGTTTTGGAAATGTGGCAAATCTTGCAGGCGTGTGTTGAGGCTGATGTTATCGTGATTACGCAGGCCGCCAATACCGGCCTGACCGGCGGCTCGACTCCTGACGGCAATGATTACGACCGCGATATCGTGATTGTAAATACCATGCGTCTGAACATCATTCAGCCGATTAACAATAACGAACAGGTTGTCTGCCTGCCCGGTTCTACCCTGAATCAATTGGAGCTGCTGCTGAAACCTTTAGGCCGTGAGCCGCACTCTGTAATTGGTTCGTCCTGTATCGGCGCATCTGTATTGGGTGGCGTATGTAATAACTCCGGCGGTGCATTGGTACAGCGTGGTCCGGCTTATACGGAAATGGCCCTGTTTGCGCAAATCAACGAAGAGGACAAGCTGGAGCTGGTCAACCATTTGGGCATTGATTTGGGCGAAACCCCTGAAGAAATTTTGACCAACTTGCAAGGTTTCCATTATCAGCGAAAAGACATTACGCAAGATGCCGGCAAAGGGCATGACCATGCATACTGCGATCATGTCCGCCAAGTGAATGAACCGACTGCCGCCCGTTTTAATGCCGACCCTGCACGCCATTACGAGGCTTCAGGCTGCGCGGGCAAGCTGATGGTATTTGCCGTGCGTCTGGATACGTTCCCTCAAGAAAAGCAAACTGCCGTGTTCTATATCGGCACCAATGATATTAATGAGCTGACCGATATTCGTCGTGCCGCTTTGAGCGAGTTTAAAAACCTGCCTATTTCCGGAGAGTATATCCATCGTCATGCTTTTGATATTGCTGCCGTTTATGGTAAAGATACGTTTTATATCATTAAGACGTTCGGTACCCACCAACTTCCGAAACTGTTTGATCTGAAAGCCCGTGTGGATAGATTCAGCAAAAAGATAAGTTTCTTACCAAAACACTTCTCTGATAAATTCATGCAACTGATCAGTAAAATTTTGCCTGATCACTTGCCGAAATCTATGCGCAACTATCGGGATAAATATGAACATCACCTAATTTTAAAAATGGGTGGCGAGGGCGTAGAAGAAGCGCGTGCTTTCTTGAAGGAATATTTTGCAACTCATGGCGGCGCATTCTTCGAATGTAATGCCGAAGAAACGCAGGCGGCCATGCTGCATCGCTTTGCTGTGGCTTCTGCCGCGATCCGCTATCGTTCTGTACATGATGATGAAGTAGAGGATTTGGTTGCACTCGATATCGCCTTGCGCCGTGATGATCGTGATTGGTTTGAAACACTGCCGCCTGAAATCGACAATAAAATCATCCATAAATTGTATTACGGACATTTTATGTGTCATGTGTTCCATCAGGACTACATCATTAAAAAAGGCAACGACTGCATGGCTTTGGAACATGAAATGCTCCATCTGCTTGACCAACGCGGCGCGCAATATCCTGCCGAGCACAACGTCGGTCATCTGTATGAAGCCAAGCCTGAACTGAAACAGTTCTATAAAAAACTTGACCCGACCAACAGCTTCAACCCCGGTATCGGTAAAACCAGTAAGAAGAAAAACTGGGCAGAATAAAGCATAGTTAATAAAGGCCGTCTGAATATTTCAGACGGCCTTTTTATATGCTTGCTTATCAGAACAGGTTGCTGATGAAAATCAGCAGAATCACCAACGGCACGAGGTATTTCACATAAGCAAACCAAATATTGACCGTCGTATGGTTGCCTTTATAGAGCAATTCGTCCTTCGCTTCATCCTTCATCACGAAACCGACAAACAGCGCGGAGCCGAGCGCGGTCAGCATAAACAGGATATTGCCGCTGATATAGTCAAAGGCATCAAAAATGTTTTTACCAAACACGGAAATATCTTTCCATGGGCCGTAGCTCAAAATAGACGGAATGTTGCCGAAGATGAAGATGGCGGCCAAGACAATCGTAATCGCGGCGGTACGGCGGATTTTGGTTTTCTCCTGAATCGTCGTAATCAACACTTCATAAATCGTCAGAGAAGTCGTCAGCGCGGCAATCAGAAGCAGTGAGAAGAAAATCACTGCAAACACCGGGCCTGCCCACATATTGGAAAACACGATCGGCAGGCTTTGGAACACCAGCGTCGGGCCGGAGTTAGGGGCGACGCCAAAGCTGAAGAGGGAAGGGAAAATCATAAAGCCGGCCAACACGGCAATCAAAGTGTTGGTAATCGCGGTAATCACGGCCGTCTGAACCAGATTTTCGTTTTTATCCAGATAGCTGGATAACGTAATCATCACGCCGAAACCCAAGCTTAAGGCGAAGAATACTTGGCCCAAAACGAAGACGAACAGTTCGGCTGTAATTTTGCTGAAGTCAGGCTTCAGATAGAAGATGATGCCTTCCATTGCGCCCGGCAGGGTAACGTTGCGCACAACCATGGCAATCAGGAATAAAAACAGCAAAGGCATCAGGTATTTTGCCGCTTTTTCAATACCACCGATCACGCCTTTGACCAAGATCCATTGGTTCACAACCACAAATAGGAAGGTGTAAAACGCAATTTCCCAAGGGCTGTTTTCGATGTGTTCGGTAAAGAAGCTTTTGGTGACTTCTCCGGAAACCGGACTGGAAATGTCCAAATTGCCGCCGATGATATTGATGATGTAGCTGATAACCCAGCCGCCGAGCACCATGTAATAGGCCATGATGCCGAATGCGCCGAGCAGGCCCATCCAGCCGACCAATTTCCAAACTTTGGCAACGGGTTTGCCATTCATTGTGCCGCCAAACGCATCCAGCGCGTTCACGCCTTTACGGCGGCCGATGACGTTTTCCACCAAAATCATCGGAATACCGATGACCAGCATGGCGATACAGAACAGAAACACATATGCACCGCCGCCGTTTTCACCGACCAAATACGGGAAACGCCAAGTTGCACCAAAGCCGACAGTCGCGCCGGCAACGGTAAGGATGTAAGTCAAACGGTTGGACCAGGTTTGACGGGGTTGATTGGAAGACATAAATACTCAGATGCATTAAAATAAAGACAACATTTTACCGCAAAGATTTAACGAATCTTGACTAAAGTCTGAAAAGAAAATTAGTTAAAAAAACTATGTAATGAAGAATTTTTAGTGGGTTTCTCTGGTTTGCTTGGTATTGAAACCTGCAAACAGAGAATTTGTCTGAAGCGATACGAATGATTGAAAGAGCCGTAACGATAAAGGCCGTCTGAAAAGTGGGATATGGGAAAGGGTTGTTGTGAGGAGATTGGATAGCACTAAGGTGTGCTTTCAAATATGTCGGCAACAAAGATGGTATTTCTCTAAGGTTGTCTAATAACATCCTGTAACCTTAGCTTGGATAGTCGCCGATGGTTTTTCTTTCTATAAAACGATTTGTCTGAAATTGGAATGGTACAGATTGATGCGGAAGAGACGAGAAAGAGAAAAGGAGGAATGGCAAGGTAATGAGTGGGAGATGAGGTTTAGTAATGATGGCTTCTTTAGATGAGAAAGGCCGTCTGAAAGTACGCCCGCTTGATTGCCAAATTTTAGATAAAAAAAACCATCTATACTAAGGGGAAAGTATAGATGGCCAAACACATTACGGGGAAAACGTCTTACTCACTTACTCACTTCTTTCGAAGCAAGTGTTACTCAGACAGGCGAATTATACAATAGTTCAGTCTTTACAGTGTTAAATTCTGTTAAATAAAAATGATAAGATTTAGATGTTTGATTTTAAATAAATAAAAAATCCATATTGTTTAAAAATTTATCGAAAAAATTTAGAACTTTTTTAGATTTGGATAAATTTCCATTCTCCCGCGGCCAAATCATCGACATTCCAGTCGCCGAATTTCTCACGGTGGAGCTGCTCGACACGGTTGCCTGCGGCTGCAATCATGCGTTTGACCTGATGGTATTTACCCTCGGTAATGGTCATCATCAATGTGGTTGGGGCGGCTAATACTGCTTCGACTGCGGCGACGGTTTCATGATCGTCATGCAGGAGAACGCCGTTTTTCAGCGTAGTGCAAAGGGTATCGTCGGCAGGATGTTTCAAAGTGACACGGTAGAGCTTCGGAACTTTGTGTTTGGGCGAGGTAACGCGATGGTTAAATTGCCCGTCGTTGGTAATAAGAATAATGCCGGTTGTGTCTGCATCCAAGCGGCCGACTGCCTGCATATCGATATTGCGCATGTGGTCGGGAAACAGACTGAAGATGCTTGGATATTGCTGGGGTTTGTGCGAAGTTTCGTAATCTGCAGGTTTATGAAGCAGAATGTAGAAATAGGGCATGGGGACGGCGGCAATTTCTTCGCCGTCAACAGACAGGGTGTGCACTTGAGACGGGTCGATATTGTCTTTGGCACGATTATGAATTTCGCCGTTAATGGCAATGCAGTCATTGTCTATCAGCCATTGGCATTGCTTGCGGCTGCCGAGGCCTTGCGATTGGATGTATTTGAGCAGTTGCATGGTTGGTTGAAAAGTAGGAAATGTTCAGACGGCCTTTATTGTACTGGAAAACCGGTTTTGAGGCTGTCTGAAAAGTAGGGGCAAAAAAATCGCCCCTTTAAAATGTTAAGGGGCGCAAAAGGAACACAAACCACTACCAAAAACTGTTACAGGGCAAATTCTCCTATTTGATGTGTTGCCGGATAAAGTGCTTTCATCAAGTCATGTGGTGAAAGCGAAAAATCTTTGCTGTTTGTCGTCAGACGGCCTTGCTGAGGCGTTAGCTCAAGCAATCGTGCGTTTGCCGATTGGATAAACTTGTTTTTCGTGCGCTGCATTTTTCTTTGCAGGGCGGAAACAACGCGGTTGTACAGACTGTCTTTTTGTTTGACTTCGCGTGTACCGGCAACCCAGCTCAAACGCGTATTGCCGTCTTCATCTTCAATCAGCAGGATGCCGGTTTCTGATTGGGGCGATTTGCCCATGCAAGGGAGCCAAACATAATAGCGGCCATCTAAAGTAATGAATACTGCGTCGTGTACTTCGCACTCATCGCAACACTTGGTGGCGATTAAAGAGCGGATGGCTTGTTGGTGCAGTCTCAGAATGTCAAGGGAGACTTGCTTAAAAATACTTTCGGGCATTTTCTTCTCCTTTCATTCTGTTGTGCGGTTGTTTTGTTTCGATGGGTTGTATTATACGGCGATTTTCTAAATTTGCAAATGATAATTGTTCCTATTATTTAATTTATAAGTAAGATATTAATTATTAAAGAAATTAAATTTAAAAAATTTTTTTAGAAATTGGGCTTTCTACTTAAAAATGCAGTAATAGATAGCCATTAAATGCAAAAAGAATAAAGGCCGTCTGAAAAAATCCAGCTATAAAAAGGTATTTCAAAAGCAGCTAAAGTTTTGCTGACTATACATTTCAGACGGCCTTCAGTATGATTCAGGACGTTTTGATAATTGCAGAAACTACCAACCATGAGCCAACGTCAGATTATCCTCGATACGGAAACTACGGGTCTTTATCCTGAAAACGGCGACCGTCTGGTCGAATTTGCCGGCTTGGAAATGATCAACCGCCAAATGACCGACTCCAACCTTCATTTATATGTCCACCCCGAACGCGATATGCCGGAGGAAGCGGCGAAGGTGCATGGTTTGACGATTGAAGTATTGGAAGCGAAGAATGCGCCGCCGTTTGCCCAAGTGGGTAAACAGATTGCTGACTTTATACGTGGTGCAGAGCTGATTATCCATAATGCCAAGTTTGACGTCGGCTTCCTGAATATGGAATTCCGCCGCATGGGCTTGCCTTCTATTGAGGAACTGGGTTGTAAAGTGACCGACACGCTGGCTATGGCACGTGAAATGTTTCCGGGACAAAAGGCAAGCTTGGATGCGTTGTGTAACCGCTTTTCCGTTGACCGCAGCAAACGGGTCTTGCACGGCGCGTTAATCGACTGTGAGCTTTTGGGTGAAGTCTATCTTGCCATGACGCGTCAGCAGTTCGACCTGATGGGCGGCGAGTCGGAAGAAGAGGGCGAAGTCAAACAAACCGTTATTGCGGAAACCAAACGTACGTCGCAGTTGAAAGTCATCAAAGCCAATGCGGACGAGCTGGCCGCACATGAAAAATATTTGGACGATTTGGGAGAAGCGTGTGTATGGCGCAAGGTTGAAACGCCTGATGAGGCCAATGCCGGAGCGTCAGCATGATACGCCGCAATATCGCTTTGATTCCTGCTGCCGGTGTGGGAGCGCGATTTGGTGCAGGAAAACCAAAACAATATGTTGAAATCAATGGTAAAACCGTATTGCAACATACCATAGAAATCTTTGAGCAACACCCCCGCATAGATTTAATTGCCGTTATTCTTTCGCCGGAAGATTCGGTTTTTCAGACTGCCCTGTCTGAGAAAGTACGCGTCTTTCGAGTAGGCGGCGCAAGTCGTGCCGAAACGGTACGCAATGGCGTATCTACTTTATTAGAACAAGGTTTGGCCGAGGCACAAGACAATATCTTGGTTCATGATGCCGCGCGCTGTTGCTTGCCTGCTGAAGCATTAACACGTTTGCTTGATGAGGCTGAAGAGAGCAATGAGGGCGGTATTCTGGCCATACCGGTGGCCGATACGCTCAAGCGGGCAGACGGCAGTCATCATATTGATGAAACCGTTGCACGCGCAGGATTATGGCAGGCGCAAACGCCGCAGCTTTTTCAGACGGCCTTATTAAATCGCGCCTTATCGGTTGATGATTTGAGTGAGATTACGGATGAAGCGTCAGCAGTTGAAAAACTGGGTATCCGGCCGCGCTTGGTGCAGGGCGATACGCGTAATTTAAAATTGACGCTGCCGCAAGACGAATACATTGTCAGATTGTTGCTCAAGGCCGTCTGAACAATCAAAACCCATTATTTAAGGAAGCAAACATGAATATCCGTATCGGACAGGGCTACGATGTCCATCAGTTGGTCGAAGGGCGAGATTTGATACTCGGCGGCGTAAACATTCCGTTTGAAAAAGGCTTGCTGGGTCATTCAGATGCCGATGCGCTGTTGCATGCGATTACCGATGCTCTGTTGGGTGCGGCCGGTTTGGGCGATATCGGCAGCCATTTTCCCGATACTGCCGCCGAGTTCAAAGATGCTGACAGCCGTGTGCTGTTGCGCGAGGCTTATCAAAGCGTGCAGGCATTGGGTTGGAAGGTGGTTAATGTCGATACGACCGTGATTGCGCAAAAGCCAAAACTTGCGCCACATATTCCGGCAATGCGCGCCAATATTGCCTCAGATTTGGGTTTGCCTGAAAACTGCGTGAACATCAAGGGTAAAACCAACGAAAAACTTGGCTATCTGGGACGTATGGAAGCCATTGAAGCACAAGCGGCAGTATTGCTGATTAAAGCCTAAGAGCTTAAAATTACTTTATTATTCAAACTGAAAGACTGACAATATGGCAACTCAAGACGAACTTAAACGCATTGCCGCCGAAAAAGCGGTGGAATATGTTCCTGAAAACGAATACATCGGTATCGGTACCGGCTCTACCATCAACTTTTTTATCGAAGCTTTGGGTAAAAGCGGTAAGAAAATCAAGGGTGCCGTATCTACTTCTAAAAAATCCAGCGAGCTTTTGGCAAAATACGAGATTCCAGAAGTTTCACTGAATGAAGTGATGGGTTTGGCGGTTTATGTTGACGGCGCAGATGAAGTCAACCACGCGCTGCAAATGATTAAAGGTGGCGGCGGTGCGCATTTGAACGAAAAAATCGTGGCCAGCGCATCCGATAAATTTGTCTGTATCGCTGATGAAAGCAAATACGTTTCCCGTTTGGGAAAATTCCCATTGCCGGTCGAAGTCGTTGAAAATGCCCGTTCGCTGGTGTCGCGCAAACTGCTTGCCATGGGCGGACAACCTGAGTTGCGTGTCGGCTATACTACTTTCTATGGCAACCAAATCGTCGATGTTCACGGCCTCAATATCGACCAAGCCCTGAAAATGGAAGACGAAATCAACAAAATCACCGGCGTACTCGAAAACGGTATTTTTGCCCGCGATGCCGCCGATGTGTTGGTTTTGGGTACGGCAGAAGGTGCAAAAGTCATCTTGCCTTGTCAGGATTAATGGAGATTAATCAATTTTAAAGGCCGTCTGAAAGTGCATCAGGTCTTTCAGACGGCCTTCAATTTGGCAAAATATGCAAATCAGTAAAATTATAAAATGGTTGCCCGTTGTTTTATCCGTGTTGGGCGCGCTTGGTTACAGCTCACGCGATACCGAGTTGATTCGTACCGGGGTAAGCGTTGCTGCAACATTGGCACAAGGCGACAATATCGGTTTGGAAAAGGTCAATGAATGGCTGGGAAAAAATGTCGTCAAAGCCACATCTGACACCAAAGCCGAAGCTAAACCTAAACCTAAACCGGAACAAAAACAAAAGTCATCGCGACAATCCTACACATACAACGGAAAAATCATCAAAATCCATGATGGCGATACCATGCACATTATCGATAGCGACGGCAGGAAACATAAAATCCGTATGGCCCATATCGATGCACCAGAAATCAATCAGGCTTATGGTACGCAATCACGAGACAATCTGATTGATGCTGCATTGAATAAAAAAGCCAAAGTCCGCGTGTTTGAAGCCGATCGCTACCAGCGCGAAGTTGCCCAAGTATCAGTCGGCACGATTAACTTGAATTTAATGCAGATACGGGATGGCGCCGCATGGCATTATGAAAGTTATGCCAAAAAACAACAAAGTAAAACTGCCTACACTGACTATTCGGCCGCACAAAAACAAGCCAAGGAAAAACGTAAAGGTTTATGGAAAAAAGATAATCCGCAAGCGCCTTGGCAATTTCGCCGTCAAAACCACGAGCAGCAGAACGGTAATAAAAAGCAGTCTGATAAACAATGGTTTGGGATTTGGTAGGTTTTAAGAAAGAGGCCGTCTGAAAACTTTCAGACAGCCTTTAATCATTAAGGTTTAGTATAAGATAAGAATGAGTGGCAGGTTTATGATTAGAGGGTAATAGAAATAAAAGTGTGGTGTAATATTTTTAAGAAGGGCGGATATGAAAAAAGACACCGTTAGCTGGTGTCTTTAGTATCTGGCAGAGAGGAAGGGATTCGAACCCTCGATACGTTATTCACGTATACACGCTTTCCAGGCGTGCGACTTAAACCACTCATCCACCTCTCTGTGGACTATTATCCTGACTTGTTATCAGAATAATGTAAAACTTGACTGATTGATTTATCAGTGGTGCCCAGGAGAAGACTCGAACTTCCACACCCGTGAGGATACTAGCACCTGAAGCTAGCGCGTCTACCAATTCCGCCACCTGGGCAATTTAAATTTTCTTAAGCAAAGAAGCACCAAATTATTTGGTGCCCAGGAGAAGACTCGAACTTCCACGCCCGTGAGGACACTAGCACCTGAAGCTAGCGCGTCTACCAATTCCGCCACCTGGGCTTTGCTTTATTCTTCAATTTAAGGTAGAGTTGACTACCTGAACTGCGAAGAAGCAGCTATTATATATTTTAAAAAAAGAATGTCAACTATCAAAATGAACAAAAATACTAAATCTTTAAATTTACGAGAAAAAGACCCGTATTTGGAGCGGGAGAAACAACGTTACGCTCATCCGTTGCCCAGCCGCGAATGGGTTATTGAATTATTGGAACAAAAAGGTGTGCCGACCAAAATCGAAGCTTTGGCACATGAATTGTCGATTGCAGAAGATGAATATGAATTCTTCGAACGCCGTCTGAAAGCGATGGCGCGTGATGGTCAGGTGTTGATTAACAGACGTGGCGCGGTGTGTGCGGCAGAAAAATTGGCATTGGTTAAATGCCGTGTCGAGGCGCATAAAGACGGCTTTGGTTTTGCCGTGCCGCTAACGCCGACAGGCGAGGGCGATTTTGTTTTGTATGAGCGTCAGATGCGTGGCGTGATGCATGGGGATATTGTTACCGTGCGTCCTGCTGGTATCGACCGCAGAGGCCGTCGTGAAGGTACGGTTTTGGATGTGGTGGAGCGTGCGCAGTCTAAAGTGGTCGGCCGTTTTTATATGGATCGCGGTGTGGCTATTTTGGAGGCCGAAGACAAGCGTTTGAGCCAAAGTATCGTGTTAGAGCCTGAAAGTGTGGCGAACTTTAAACCGCAATCCGGCCAAGTGATTGTGGCTGAAATTGAGACGTATCCTGAAGCGCATCGTCCTGCAGTGGCTAAGCTGATTGAAGTGTTGGGCGATTATGCCGACAGCGGTATGGAAATTGAAATCGCTGTACGCAAGCACCATTTGCCTCATCAATTCAGCGAAGCATGTGTCAAAGCCGCGAAGAAAATTCCTGATCATGTGCGTAAAACCGACTTGAAAGGGCGCGTGGATTTACGCGATTTGCCTTTGGTAACCATTGACGGCGAAACTGCGCGGGACTTTGACGATGCGGTTTTTGCTGAAAAAGTCGGCCGCAATTACCGTTTGGTGGTAGCGATTGCCGATGTCAGCCATTATGTCCGTCCTGATGACGGAATTGATGTAGATGCTCAGGAACGCAGTACCAGCGTGTATTTCCCACGCCGCGTGATTCCGATGCTGCCGGAGAAGTTGTCCAACGGTATCTGCTCGCTCAATCCTGATGTCGAACGCCTGTGTATGGTGTGCGATATGGTGATTACCTATGCAGGCAATATCAAGGAATACCGTTTCTATCCGGCAGTAATGCGTTCTCATGCGCGACTGACTTACAATCAAGTTTGGGATTGGATTTCAGACGGCCAGGATCATCCGTTTAAGCAGCAAATTGATACTCTGTATCAGTTATTTAAAATCTTACAGAAAAAACGTTTTGAGCGTGGCGCGGTTGAGTTTGAGAGCGTTGAGACTCAGATGATTTTTGATGACAACGGTAAAATCGACAAGATTGTTCCCGTCGTCCGCAACGATGCGCACAAGCTGATTGAAGAATGTATGTTGGCAGCGAATGTTTGCGCGGCAGAATTTTTGCTGAAAAACAAACATACGGCTTTGTTCCGCAATCACTTGGGCCCGACTCCTGAAAAACTGGCTACTTTACGCGAGCAGCTTGGTTTACTGGGGCTGAGTTTGGGGGGCGGCGATAATCCGACGCCGAAAGACTATGCTGCGCTTGCCGAGCAATTTAAAAACCGTCCGGACGCGGAGCTGTTGCAAGTGATGATGTTGCGTTCTATGCAGCAGGCGGTTTATGAGCCGCATTGCGACGGTCATTTTGGTCTGGCTTATAGCGCATATACACACTTTACTTCGCCTATCCGCCGTTATCCTGATTTGACGGTCCATCGTGCCATCAAGGCTGTGTTGAACGGACAAACTTACCAACCCAATAAAACCTGGCAGGCTTTGGGCGTGCATACCTCTTTCTGTGAGCGCCGAGCAGATGATGCCAGCCGCGATGTGGAAAACTGGCTGAAAACTTATTATATGCGCGACAAAGTCGGCGAAGTCTTTAGTGGCAAGATTTCGGGCATGACCAGCTTCGGTATTTTTGTAACGTTGGACGATATTCATATCGATGGCTTGGTACATATCAGCGATTTGGGAGAAGATTATTTCAACTTCCGTCCTGAAATTATGGCGATTGAGGGCGAACGCAGCGGTGTCCGTTTCAACATGGGCGATACGGTCACTGTGAAAGTCGCTCGTGCCGATTTGGATACCAGTAAGATTGATTTGACCTTAGTCAGCGGCGGTTCGGTCGGTAAGAAACGTGGCAGTAGAAAAGCAAAACCTGTGAGCAAGCCGATAGCTGCTGACAAACCTGTCGAAAAGCGTAAGCGTAAACTTTCGGCTAAAGAAATTGATGAAGCGTTGGCCGCTCCTGTGAAGGCAAAGAAGAGCAAGGTGAAAAGTAAACCTGCCTCCAAGCCGGCCAAGCCAAGCAAACCTAAAGCCGTAAGCAAGAAAAAAGTGCAGGCGAAAACAGCTTCCGTCAAAGCAGGGGGTAAAAATAATGCTCAAGGCAAAAGCGTGAAGATTAAAGTGAAGAAAGCTGCTAAGAAATAAGCTGCATTCAATTCAGGCCGTCTGAAAAATTTCAGACGGCCTGAATTTGTGATTTTATGAATAAAACCAAGGATAAATAAGATGATAAAACTATACGGTATTCCCAATTGCGATACGGTTAAAAAAGCGCGCAGTTGGTTGGCGGAAAACGGCATTGAGTTTGAGTTTGTAGATTTTAAGAAAAACGCCCCGACTGCCGAATTGATTGATGGCTGGATGGAGCAGGTAGCTTTGGAAATTTTGCTCAATAAAAGAGGCACGACTTGGCGCAAGTTGGATAAAGATGCGCAAGAATCTGCCGCCACAAAAGAAGGTGCGATTGCTTTAATGGTGGAAAATCCCAGCATCATCAAGCGGCCTGTATTGGTCAAAGAAGGACAGGTTCATGTCGGATTTTCAGTAGAAGCGTATCAGGAAATTTTCGGATAAGGTATTTTTAGATTTTTAGGCCGTCTGAAAAAAGCAAGCCTCGAAAAAATACGTTACAATACGCGCTTTGAGCCTGTTTTCAGGATTTTAAGATTTTTGCGGCAGCATTTTCCGGCTGCCGCGCCAAACTTTTCTTTCGGATAAATATGTTCCATATTGTTGAAAAATATAAAACACCCGCCCAGATTGTTTTAGGTATCATCGGTCTGACCTTTATCGGATTCGGTGCCAATAACTTGTCTTCGCCGGGTTCTGATTACATTGTCAAAGTCGGGGATGAGAAGGTCAGCGAGCATGCTTTACAGATTGCGATACAGAATGAGCAGGCTGCCGGCAATAATGCGCCTTCGCGTGATGCTATATTCCAATCTTTATTGCAACGTGCTTACCTGAAGCAGGGTGCCAAGCTGATGGGCATTGCTGTGTCTCAGGAACAAATCAAGCAAGTTATCGTGGATGATCCGAATTTCCATGATGCTTCCGGCAAATTTAGTCAGGATTTGCTCAAGAAGTATTTGGATCAGCGCAAAATGACAGAGGATCAGTTTGTTGAAGATATCCGCGAACAGTTCCAATTGCAAAATCTGTTGAATTTGGTGCAAAACGGTGCTTTGGTCAGCGATGCGCAAGCGCGTCAGTTGATTAACCTGACTCAAGCAACACGTACCATCCGGTCATTTACTTTCAGCCCTGAAGCATTTGCGGCACAAGTAAAAGTAGATGATGCGGCTTTGCAAAAGTATTATGAAGCGCATAAAAAAGATTACTTGATTCCTCAAGCCGTTAAGCTGGAATATGTGGCTTTGAACATCAAAGATTTGGCTGATAAGCAAACCGTCAGTGCGGAAGAAGTACAAAAAGCTTACGACAGCAAAAGTGTAGATTTGTCGCCAAGAGCCGAAATTGCGCATATTTTCATTCCGGTCATGCCTAACGGAGATGAAGCAAGCAATGCGGAAATTAAAGCCGAAGTAGACAAAATGGCTGCAGAGCTCAAAGCGCATCCAGATGCTTTTGCTGAGCTGGCAGCCAAGTACTCCAAAGATTTGTCCAGCAGCAATAAAGGCGGCAATTTGGGCTACCTGAGCAAAAGCGGTGGCAGTGGCTTTGGACCTGAATTTGATAAAGCGGCATTTGCATTGGGCAAAGGCGAAGTCAGCGATACCGTTAAATCGTCTTTGGGTTATCACGTCATTAAAGTTTTGAATGTCGAAGCTGAGCCGACTTTGGAACAAGCCAAAGCGCGTATTGAAGCAGCCTTGAAACTGAAAAAAGCGGCTTCTGCCTTTAATGCCGCTAAAGAAAAACTGGGTGAAGATACCTTCAATGATCCATCTTCTTTGGCAAAAGCAGCTGCCAATTCAGGTTTGAAAGTAGAAAGCCTGGATGAATGGGTGACCAAAGCGGGCGCGAAAGAAGCCGGCTTGCCTGAAGCGTTGATTAATGCCGCGTTTAGTGATGATGTACTGAAGAAAAAACACAATTCTGAAGTCATTGCCATCAACAACGAAACCGTTTGGGTCATTCGTGCGAAAGAAGTGCGCGAAGAGAAAATCGCACCATTTGCGGAAGTCAAAGACACTGTCCGTGCAGCATATCAGCGCTCTGAAGCCGCCAAACTGGCAGAGAAAAAAGCCCAGGAAACTTTGGCCGCATTGAAAGCCGGTAAAGCTGCCGATGTTCAATGGTCGCCTGTTTCTCAATTGAGTGCGCAAGATGCACGTAAAACCATGTCTCCGGAGGCTTATGCAGCTTTGTTGAAAGCGCACCCTGTCGGCGGTAAACCTGCGTACGCATTGTTGGAAGGTATGCCTGCACCAGTGATTATGGAAGTTCAGAGCATTTCTGCTCCTGAAAATGCCGATTCACAGATTCCGGCTGCCAAACAGGCTTTGGTTCAGCAGCTTTCCGCCAATGTTTTCGATGCCTTGCTCCAGTATTTGGATAAGAAAATCGATCGTACGCAAGGTGCACAACAAGTTAATAATGCTGCCGAATAAGCAGAATATTAGAGTAGGGCAGCCGGATGAATTCCGGCTGTTTTCTTATTTTTAGCTATCTTTTTAAAGGCCGTCTGAAATCATGAGTAAAAATCCTGATGCCTTTGTCCGCTTGATTAATGCATTAAAAATCCTGCCTAATGTCGGCCCGAAATCCGCTCAACGCATGGCTTACCAGCTTTTACAGTACAAACGCGAAGAAGCGCAGGAGTTGGTGGATGCTTTGCAGTTTGCCTTGAGACAGGTGCAGCATTGTCGGATGTGCAATACATTTTGCGAAGGCGATTTGTGTGAAATTTGCGCAGACGAAAAACGCGATAAAAGCCGTTTGATGATTGTGCATATGCCGGCGGATGTCTCCAGCATGGAGGCGGCCAATTGCCATGATGGCCTGTATTTTGTTTTGATGGGGCAAGTCAGCCCGGCGCAGGGGATGGATATTTCGGCAGTCGCATTAGATAAGCTGGTGGCCCGTTTGCAGGCGAGTGATATTGAGGAAATTATCATTGCAACCAACTTCACAGCCGAAGGCGACGCGACAGCATATATATTGGCGGAATTGTTTAAAAATCTTCCTTATAAAGTCAGCCGGTTGGCAAGGGGAATCCCTTTGGGCGGCGAGATGGAATATGTGGATGCCGGTACTTTGGCACAAGCTGTTTACGATAGAAGAAATATCCAATCTTAAATGCCAATATAAAAAGGCCGTCTGAATGTTTTTCAGACGGCCTTTTCATTGATTAAATCAGATTATTTGCAGCTGACGCCTTGAATTTGAGGAGTATCGCCGTTGCCGACTTTGAATGCGCATTTGGTTGCGCTGCTGCCGGATACGGTAACAACACCGTTTCCGCTGTTGAGGCTGACAGGTTCTTTTACGCCCATGCCGACAGCAGTGGCTGCCAGTTTTTGAACATCGGCGTCGGAGTAAGCGGTATTGTTTGAACTGATTTTGATTTCTTTGGCGGCATATGCATTGAAGCTGAATGATAAACCTACAGCTACGGATACGAGAGCCAAGAATTTTTTGCTGTTCATTAGTGTATTTCCTTTTTGATGGTGACAAAGTGTGTCACAGCTTCAGAATAAGGGCGATTGGCCGATTGTGCAAGTTTTTCGGCGGAATTTACGGGAAGATACATGGTTTTACATACACCTTATCCTTGAATGCTACATCAGTCGGGCAATCGGACGACCTGTCGGTTTTACGGTACAATAAGTATTTTTTGACAAACGAATGAGGCATTTTTGAATGGCTTCTTTAGAAACTTGGATAGGCCTGCGCTATCTGCGTGCGAAAAAACGCAACGGCTTTATGTCATTTATTACCATGATTTCAATCGCCGGTATCGCCTTGGGCGTAACGGCTCTGATTGTGGTGTTATCGGTAATGAATGGATTTCAGAAAGAGATACGCGGTCAATTGTTGAATGTCGCACCTCATGCGGAAATCGGCTATTACGATGTCGGCAGTGCGCCGGGTTGGCAGAGTTTGCGCGAATTTGTAAAAGGCAAAAAGGAAGTGTTGGCTAGCGCGCCTTATGTTTCCGATCAAGCTTTGCTTGCCAATGCCGGCGAAGTGCGCGGTGTGCAGATACGCGGTATTTTGCCGTCTGAAGAAAAAAATGTCGTTGATTACGGCAAGGATATGCCGGCCGGCAGTTTTGACGATTTGAAGCCGGGCGAATTTGATATTATTTTGGGTCAAGGGCTTGCTGAGGCATTGGGCACGGAGATTGGCGGCAAGGTTACAGTGATTACGCCAGAGGGTAATGTTACTCCTGCCGGCGTGGTGCCACGCTTGAAGCAGTTTAATGTGGTTGGTGTGGTAAAAACCGGTGTTTATGAGGTCGATAATACCTTGGCCATGACGCATATCAAGGATGCACAAGTCTTGTATCGACTGGGAGAAAATGTCGGTGGGCTGCGTTTGCGACTGGCTGATCCTCAGAATGCGCCCTCTTTCATTGCCAAGTTGATTCCTGATGCTAAAAAAGATGAAGTATGGGTGCGTGACTGGACGTTTAACAACCGCAGCTATTTTGAAGCTGTTGAGTTGGAAAAACGCATGATGTTTATCATTTTGACACTGATTATCGCGGTTGCTGCGTTTAACCTCGTTTCTTCTTTGGTAATGGCGGTAACGGAAAAGCAAGCCGATATTGCAATTTTGCGTACGTTGGGTTTGTCCCCGGGCGGCGTCATGAAGATTTTCTTGGTGCAGGGTGCTTTTGCGGGGTTCTTTGGTACGCTTGTTGGTGTCGTATGCGGTGTATTGCTGGGTTGGAATGTCGGTAAGATTGTCGCATTTTTTGAAGACCTGTTTGGCGTGCATTTGATTAACTCACAGGTTTATTTCATCGATTACCTGCCTAGTGATGTGAATTTGAAGGATGTCGCCGTTATTGCCTGCATTTCGCTTGGCTTGGCATTTATCGCCACACTGTATCCGAGCTGGCGTGCTGCGAAAACCCAACCCGCGGAGGCTTTACGTTATGAGTAAGACAATTTTGAAATGTATCGGCGTTGGCAAAAGCTATAATGACGGCGCATTGAATGTACAAGTGTTGAATCATTTGGATTTTGAAGTTGCCGAAGCGGAAAGCGTGAGTATTATCGGTTCATCAGGCAGCGGTAAATCTACGTTGCTGCACCTTCTTGGTGGCTTGGATATGCCGTCTGAAGGCAAGGTAATATTGATGGATCAGGATTTGGGCGGTTTGAGCCAAAAACAGTTGGGCGAATTGCGCAACCGTTATTTGGGCTTTGTGTATCAGTTCCACCATCTATTGCCTGAGTTTTCTGCGTTGGAAAATGTCATGATGCCGCTTTTAATCGGCAAAATGCCCAAGGCTATGGCCGAGGAGAAGGCTGTCAAGATGCTGAAGAAGGTCGGCTTGGACAAGCGTATGCTGCACCGTCCAAGCGAACTTTCCGGCGGCGAGCGTCAGCGTGCGGCGATTGCCCGTGCTTTGGTTAATAAGCCGAAATGCCTGTTGGCGGATGAACCGACGGGGAACCTTGACCGTAAAAATGCGCAAAATGTGCTGGACATGATGCTGGATTTGAAACGCGAATTGAACACCAGCCTGATTGTAGTGACCCATGATGATGAGCTGGCTGAGCGTTTCGACAGGGTAATGACCATGAAAGACGGCAGCCTGCAAGTGCTGCAATAAGGTTATTATTTCAGGCAAATATTTTATGCTTTGAACGGTATAATAGAGGCCGTCTGAAAAATAGGTTTTCATTTATGGAAACACTGTTTTTCAGACGGCCTTTCTTTTTCCGTATCCATCAATCCTGAGCCATGAACCCGACCGACTCTATCCTTTCCTCTGCCGCAGATGCGGCCATAGCGTTTTTCCGCCGCCACGAAGTACAGGGCGCATCCGTTATTGAGCCTTATGTGGTTCGACTGTTTGCAGCCTTGCAAAACGGGCATTCGTTTATTTACTTGGATAAAGCGGATGTCGATGCCTTAAGCAATTTGCCGAATTTAGTCGGCAATGCGGATAAACCGCTTATCCTGCAAGGCAGGAAATTGTTTTTAGGGCGGATGTGGCAGTTGGAGCATGATTTGGCTGTCGAAATCAAACGGCTGGCCAGTGCCGAGGCGGAAGAAGTGAATTTCATGGCGGCTTCAAAAAGCCTGAGTGATTGGTTTGATCCTAAAGACAGTAAAGAGCAGAGGGATGCTGCGGCTTTGGCCTTGCTGCAAAACTTTATGTTGATTACCGGCGGGCCGGGTACGGGTAAGACGACAACCGTCGCAAAGCTTTTGGGCCTGATTTGTAATAACAGTACGAAGTTGCCCCGTATCGCGTTGGCGGCACCGACGGGCAAAGCGGCTGCGCATATGGCACGGGCTTTGCAACGTGCTTTGGACGGTTTTGATTTGTCTCCGAGCGTCAAAGCGCATCTGGAAAACTTGGAAGGGCAGACTGTCCATCGTTTGTTGAAACTGCGTCCGCCGCAAATGCGCCCTGCGTTCAATCATGAATATCCGCTTGCATTGGATGTTTTGGTGGTGGATGAGGCTTCGATGTTGGATTTGCCGCTGGTATTGGATTTATTGCGCGCCGTGCCGACCGGTTGTCGTTTGGTGTTGCTTGGCGATGAAAACCAGTTGCCGTCGGTTGGGTTAGGAGCCGTATTGGCGGCATTGTCGCGTCCAACGGCTTTGGATAAAGAAACCGCTGAAAAGCTGGAAGTGTACCTGCCCAATCATGGCTTTGAGATAAAAGGGCAGCCACAGGCTTTATCACAAAACAATGCCAAATTGACGTTCAGTCACCGTTTTGGTGCAGACAGCGGTATCGGCTGTTTGGCAAGGGCGGTGGTGTCCGGGGAAAAGCAAACTGCGGTCGAACAGTTTGACAAGTTCCCCAAAGAATTGGAAATGAAACCAGGCCGTCTGAAAGAGCAGGTTGCTTTACTGTATCAAAAGCAACAGGATTATTGGCAGGCCGTGACAGAGAATAATGTTGCACTTGCCTATGGTCATGCTGCCGATGTGGTGGTATTGGCAGCTTGGCGGCAGGATGCGGATGATTTGAATCAGGCTTATCAAGAATACCTGCAACGACAAGGAAAAGTTTTGGGCGAAATGCCTTGGTTTGCCGGACAAATCATCATGATTACGCACAATGATTACATGCTGGAAGTGTTTAACGGCGACATCGGGCTGATTATGAAAGATGAAGAATCGTTGAATGGCTTGTCTGCCTATTTTCCTGAGAAAGATGGATTCAAAAAAATTGCCATCAGCCGTTTGCCGGATTTTGAATCGGCTTTTGCTATGACTGTGCACAAGAGCCAAGGTTCGGAATATCGGGAAGTATGGCTGTTACCTCCGTCAGTGCCTGCAACGACGGAGAGTGAAGAAGAGGCTCGAGGTTTAGATAAGGCTTTGCTTTACACAGCCATTACCCGCGCGCGTGAACGTTTTGTGTTTTGGGGAAATGCGGAGGAATTGTGTCAGGCTGTGGGATGCCATCAAAAACGCAGGACGGCATTGGCCGATGCCTTGAAATGGCAGTTTGAAGAGCCTGATGAGCAGGCTTCCGTTTGACCTGAATCAAGAGGCCGTCTGAAAGAGGATAAAGCGTTTAAATCTGCTTGACTGATTACACTAATTTACATACGATAAAAATAATTAGTAAATAAAATGAATAATTTATACAAAATTCATAATTTTGTACGCTTTATCGAATACTTCACTTTCAATATCTTCTTTTGGAGAGTCGGCATGAAATTTCAAACCAAACTGATTGCAACCTGTATTTTATTGGCTTCATCGTCTTATTCTTTAGCAGAAAATGCTGATGGCGGACGTGATGCGGTGGCTTTGGCCACCACCAACGATTATGTCAATTCTGGCAGTATTATTCGCAAAGATGACGATAAAATCAGCATTTTCAATGATTTGTTGACTGTGAATGGTGGCTTGCGCGTACGTGCGGATACCAAAGACATCAATGCCAACAACAGCAGCATCAATCCGACGCCTGAAGACACCAATACCAATTTTAATGCAGAGTTTTGGTTACGCGCAAAACTGTATAAAGATTGGAAATTGGTTGCGCAAATCGAGCCGAATATTGATTTGGAAACCGGTAAGTTCAACGGTGATCATGATGTGCCGGTGAATAAACTGTATGCCGAAGGTACTTTGTACAACAACATTAAAGCGCGTGTCGGTAAATTTGGCGCGTTCTCTTCATACGGTCGCGTATGGGATACCGAAGTAACCGGCGGCGAAATCTTCTTCGACAATAAAACCCTGCCTACCAAAATCTATGCGGGCCGCCGTACTGGCAATCTGAACGACAACGCATGGGGCATTGGCGGCCGCCGCAGACATTTTGCCGCGGTTCAAAGCATGTTGCCTGTGAATGAGAATATCAACGTCGGCGCAACCGTCAGCTACATGAAAGACATCGATGTACGCGGTGCGAAGAAAAATGCGGTCTTCGGAGAAATCGGTACGGACATCAAGTTTAATGACGATTGGCATTGGATGGCTGCAGTCAGCAAGTCCAATATCAAAGCCTATAATGATGCCGGCCAAAAAATCAAAAATGATGGCGTGTTCACGGAAGTGCGCTATAAATCAGCCGACTGGAACGTCCGCAATTCTTACGATGTATTCTTGAACTACCGCCGTGTCGGTTCATTGTCCGGTGTCTCTTCTGTTGAGGATTACAGCAAAAACGTCCAAGGCGTGCAAATCGGTGCGACCTATATCCCTTGGAAAAACTGGAAACTCAAAGGCTTCTATTTGGCCGGCAAACAGGTTACGCCTACCGTCGGCACGGATAAGCAGGACGTAAACGTTATCCGTGGTCAGTTAGAATATAAATTTTAATCATCACAAATAAAAACAGGCAGGATGTCCTGCCTGTTTTTGGTTTTCAGACGGCATGGATATGGAGCCGTCTGAAACAATGGATGAAACGCTTTACCAGCTATCGCGCTTCATACGGTCAAGCTGACGGCGGTCGCGTTTGGTTGGGCGTCCGTCCGGATAAGCGGCACTGATGCGGCTGGCCTGGTCGAGCTGTTTTTGAGCTTCGCGTTCGGCAGCCGTTTTCATGTCTTCTTCGTAGAGTAAACGCGCTTCCGGTGCCGGGCGGCGTTGATGATTGAGCGCGGCAACTTTGAATTTATAGGGTAGGGAGTTCAAAGTCATGTCGATGGTGTCGCCGGCAGAAATATTTTTGCTGTTTTTCACCTTCGAGCCGTTTACCAAAACCCTGCCCAGCTCAATATGTTTTTGTGCCAGCGCGCGGGTCTTGAAAAAGCGCGCGGCCCACAGCCATTTGTCCAAGCGCATGGACGAATTGTCATGATCGTTTTTCATAGCCTGTTTGAAATGATTGAACTGAATTGAAGTTTATCATAAGATACGGCACTTCATTCGTTTAGTGCAGATATACTATTTCTTTGTTAAAGGCCGTCTGAAAGATTTTTTATTGCAAAAGATGGCAGTTTCCCTTTGAGAAATGCTGTCAAATACGTCTGATTAGCGTATCATGTCAGCAACCGTTACCGAGAGCTTTGTTTTATGAAACCCGTTTTTTTGGACTTCGAACAACCCATCGCCGAATTAACCAATAAAATCGACGAGTTGCGATTCGTACAAGACGAATCTGCCGTTGATATTTCCGACGAGATTGCCAGACTGCAAAAGAAAAGCAGCGAGTTGACCAAGTCGATTTTCAGCAAGCTGACTCCGGCTCAAATTTCACAAGTGTCCCGTCATCCGCAACGTCCTTATACTTTAGACTACATCAACGGTATTTTTACTGATTTTGAAGAGTTGCACGGCGATCGCCATTATTCTGACGATCATGCCATTGTCGGCGGTTTGGCTCGTTTCAACGGCCAAAGCGTGATGGTTATCGGCCATCAGAAAGGTCGCGATACCAAAGAAAAAATCCGCCGAAATTTCGGTATGCCGCGTCCAGAGGGTTACCGTAAAGCGCTGCGCTTGATGCAGACTGCCGAAAAATTCAATATTCCGGTCATGACCTTTGTCGATACCCCGGGTGCGTATCCGGGCATTGGTGCAGAAGAACGCGGCCAGTCTGAAGCCATCGGCCGTAATTTGTACGAACTGACCCGCCTGCATGTGCCGGTATTGTGCACCATCATTGGCGAAGGCGGTTCGGGTGGTGCGTTGGCAGTGGCTGTCGGTGACTACGTCAATATGCTGCAATATTCGACTTATTCGGTGATTTCTCCCGAAGGTTGCGCCTCTATTCTTTGGAAAACCGCTGAAAAAGCAGCGGATGCCGCGCAAGCATTGGGTATTACCGCCAAACGCCTGCAAGAGTTGGATGTCATCGATAAAGTAATTGATGAGCCTTTGGGCGGCGCACACCGTGATTTTGAAACCACGATGAAAAACGTCAAAACCGTTTTGGAACAGCAATTAAGCGAAGCGCAAAGCATGACTATGCCTGACTTGCTTTCCCGCCGTTTCGACCGCATCATGGCTTACGGTAAATTTACCGATAAATAAGTTTGACTGTTGAAGAAGCAAGCAGATGCCGTCGCTGCTTGCTTTTTTTGTGTTCTATTTTTGAGTAATTCACAATTTCAGGCCGTCTGAAATGTCGCAAGTATCCCCTGATCCCCTATTTAAAAGTTTTCAAGCAGCTTTTCCTGATTTGCCGAGCTATACTGTTTTTGAAGTTGGCTTGAGTGGCGGATTGGATTCTGTCGTCCTATTGCATCTTTTGCACCGGATGCGCGAATTCCGCCGTTTTGATTTGCGTGCCGTCCATGTTCATCATGGTTTAAGCACCAATGCCGACAGTTGGGCAAAATTTTGTCAGGATTATTGTCAGCGTCTGAATGTTGCCTTGCGGGTGTGCCGTGTCAATGTGGAAAAACAAGAAAAAGGTTTGGAAGCGGCGGCTAGGGCTGCCCGATATCAGGCATTTTCAGACGGCCTGAAGAAAATTATTGTTTTGGCACATCACCGCAATGATCAAATCGAAACATTTATGCTGTCGGCTGTGCGCGGTGGCGGATTGCGCGGTATGGCGGCCATGCCGGTATGGCGTGATTTAAATGAAGAGATTCAAATTTGGCGGCCGCTTTTGGCATTTTTCCGTCAGGAACTGGCTGAGTATGCGCAACAGTGGGGGCTGTCTTTTGTCGAAGACGAAAGTAATGAAGACTCCGGCTATTTACGCAATTGGATGAGAAATCAGGCTTTACCGCAATGGCAGCAGCGTATTCCGAATTTTGAGCAGCAAATTTGTGCCAATGTTCGATTATTGCAGGAAGATTTGCAGCTTTTAGATGAATTGATTGAGTCTGAATACCAGCGCATCAGTCCAAACGGAATATTCAGCATCAGTCTGTGGCGACAATGTACGCCGCTTTTGCGTCGTCGGCTGCTTTGGTATTTTTTGCGAAAGCAAACGGAATCATTGCCTTCTTATCACAGTATTGTCGATTTTGCCCGAGTATTGGAAACCGCTGATCAGGCGCAGTTGAATTTGCCAGATGGGGAACTGGTCGCATATCGGGACAAGCTGTTTGTTTGTCAGGAAAGTGAGTTTCAAAAACTGCCTTGGTGTAATGGCAGGGAAGTTCAAGGCCGTCTGAAAGATATTTTGCTCGAAAATGGTTTTGTTTTATTACCGTTTAAGGGAGGTTTGTCGGAAGAGGAGTTGGAGAAGCCGGCGGTACTTAGAAGTGTGGCCAAAAGTGATGTGATTCAGTCGGGACAGAGGGAAAAATCAGTCGAAAAACTATTGCAAGAGTGTCATATTGTGCCACTCGTCCGTAAATATTGGCCGATTATCCTAAGTATGGGCAACAAGTGCCTTGCTGTTGTTAATCTTCGGGTGGGAAGCGATGTTCAAATAGGGGAAGGCTATCTGCCTGTTCATGAAAAGTTGGTCAAATATATAGCAGAAAAGCAAAGAGACTAACTGTAAATTTAGTAAGTATTAGTAATTTAACTACTTGTGCTAAGTGTATATATAATAAGCAATACAGCTTATGTTAGAGCATCTGCACGAATAAACTTTTGCGATTAAATGTAATCTTGTGGAACTATTTCAAAGCGATGCTGTCTTTATTGTGCACAGCACGCTTTACTATTTTTTGGTTTAAAGCAGTAAAACGATTAAAGGTTGGGTATGAACGATCGCCAAATAGATCAAGTTTTGGTGGAGCGCGCGCAGAAAGGTGACCATAAGGCATTCGAGATGCTGATGTCCAAGTATCAGCGTCGGCTAAACAGACTGATTTCCCGTTTTATTCAGGATGAGCATGAAGTGCACGATGTAACCCAAGAGGCAATGATTAGGGCTTATCGTGCGCTGGTTAATTTTCGAGGTGAGAGTGCATTTTATACGTGGCTGTACCGTATCGGTATCAATACGGCAAAGAATTTTCTGACCACTTCGGGTCGCCAGTTTTTTGTCAGCTCGGAAGCAGCCAATGAGGAGGGAGATGTTCTTGATTTAACCGATCAGATTGCGGATTACCATACGCCGGAAGCTGAAATGATGAATCGGGAAATCTTGCAGACCGTCGAAGCAAGCATTGCGCAACTGCCAGACGATATGCGTCAAGCCATTACGCTTAGGGAAATGGATGGCTTGTCTTATGAAGAAATAGCTCGGGTAGTGGATTGTCCGATAGGTACTGTACGTTCGCGTATTTTCAGAGCGCGTGAACTGATTGCAAAAGATTTGCGGCCGCTGTTGGATACTTCTGAAGATCAAAGGTGGTAATAAAAATGAACGAAAAAACAAATAAAGCATTGGAGTATGTGTCTGCATTGATGGACGGTGAAGCATTGACTGATGAGATGCTGGATGCCGTATTGGCAGACGAAGAAGCCATGCGCGCTTGGCATGAGTACCACATTATCGGCGACTGTATCCGTCAGGGCGCGGCGGTAAAGGTGGCTGATGAAAGCATGCAAAGCAAAGCATTTACAGTGCCTCAAGCCGAAGCTGAAGGCAAACAGGAAAAATATGCTCAGCGTGAAGCGGCCAATAGCGGCTTCTTCAAATTCTTCGCAGCCGTTGCCAGCGTGTGTGCCATTGCTGTGACGGCATGGCAGTTTACGCCGCAAACTTCTCGTGACACTCTGCCGGTTGCAGAGAAGTCTATTACTCAGCCTGCCCAAAATATCATTCCAGTGAGCGGTACACCTAGTGATAAAGCAGCTTCAGAGCCTGGCGAGACTGTTGTGCCGAATGCGGCAAAAGACGGTAAACTTGAAAACCGTCCGACTGTCCGTACCGAGCAGCAACATGAGCAGCAGACTGTTGTACAGTAAAAAATGAAATTATGTGAAACCCTTGCTTCATTGCAAGGGTTTTTTATTTTCGTAGCAAAACCGTCAGGCCGTCTGAAAGCATAGCTTCAACGAAGTCAAAACAGTTATAATGCGCTCCATGAAATTGATTACCTCTGCTCAAAACGAACAGCTCAAACATTTATTCCGTCTGCTGACGCAGGCCAAAGCAAGGCGTGAAAGCGGTGAAACCGTATTGGAAGGCGTACATCTGCTGCAAACTTATTTGCAAAGCGGCGGTACGCCCAAACAGGTTTATCTGCCTGAAAAGAAACAGCAACATCCTGAAATTCAAGACATGACGGCGCAGTTGGATGAGGGATTGATTACTTGGGTTGGTAACGAAGCACTGTCTAAAATCACCAGCCTGACCGATGCCGATGATGTGATGACTTGGATTGATATTCCGCAGCAGGCAGGTTTACCTTCAGACGGCGATTGTGTGGTATTGGAGCGGGTACAAGACCCCGGTAATGCAGGCACAATTTTGCGCAGCGCGGCGGCGGCAGGAGTCAAGCAAATTGTGTGCGGCAATGATTCCGTGGATATCTGGTCGCCTAAAGTGTTACGAGCGGGGATGGGCGCGCATTTTCTGCTGTCTATTTTCAGCCGAGTGGAATTATCCGCTTGGATAGAAACGTATCAGCATCAAATTTGGGCAACCGCCTTGGGCGGGCGCAATATCGGTTTGTATGAAATGAACCTCAGTCAACCTTGTGCTTGGGTATTTGGCAACGAAGGCAGCGGCGTGAGCGAAAGGGTAAAAGAGAAGGCCGATGCCTGTGTCAAAATTCCCATGTTGGGGCAAACCGAATCCCTGAATGTCGCGATGGCAGCAACGGTTTGTCTGTTTGAACAAATGCGGCAGCGTATCCATGCTCAGGCCGTCTGAAAACAATAATACGATTTTATTTTAAGGAACAAAAATGCAAATACTGACTTTTGATGAAGCGGCACGCAGCCGCTTGATGGAATTGTTGGATGCCAAATCCGAAGCCCACAACACCATGCGTTGTGATGAAGTTCAAGGTTTTATGATGGCTTTATTGAGCGGTCCGGATGCTTTGAATCCGACCAACTGGCTGCCTGAGATTTTAGGTGAAGAATCTTTGTTTGATGCCAAAGAGCGCACTGAAATCGAGCGTTTGGTGATGGCAATGGCCGCCGATATGCGCATGAAGCTCAACGAAAAAATTCTGCCTGATTTGTGGTTTTATGAAGATGAAGCCGGCAATCCGGATTTTTACACTTGGTGTAACGCCTACCTTTACGCATTGGATATTGTGCCTACCGATTGGTTTGAAGCAGTCGATCAGGAAGAGTTTGAAGATTTGTTCTATCCGATCATGGCTTTGGGGGGCATCTACGACGAAGAGGAAAACGGCGAAGTTATTTTACATCTGAATGAAAAAGAGTTGACCCAGCTGGAATCTGATTTGCCGCATGTCCTGCTTGATATTTACTGGTATTGGCAGTCCATCATCAATAAACCTCAAACCGTACGCCGTGAAGGCGAAAAAGTGGGGCGCAACGATCCTTGCCCTTGTGGCAGCGGTAAAAAATACAAAGCCTGTTGCGGTAAATAAATAGCGAAATAAAAAGGCCGTCTGAATGCTTGAAATTCAGACGGCCTTTAATGTTTTGTCTTAGAACAACGAGGCCAACCAAACAAACAGGATGGTCAGTGCAATGGTCAAGGCACAGCCGATTTTGGCTACTGTGCCGATGATGAAGCCGATAAACGTACCGATACCGACTTTGCCTGCCTGCCAAGTGTCTTTGCGTGCGATAAATTCGCCGATGGCCGCACCGGTCAACGGGCCGAGCAACAAGCCGGGAATGGAGAAGAATGCGCCGACGATGCCGCCGATAAATGCACCCCAAACCGCGGTTTTACTTGCGCCGGTATATTTTGCACCCAACGCACCCGCCACATAGTCCATCGCAGTACCGAATACGGCAACGATGGCCAAAAATGTCAGCGTACCCGAGCCAAACACTTGATAATCGCCGGCATAACCCAACAGCCATGCACCACCAAACATCAAACCCAATCCGGGCAAGGCAGGATAAATAGTGCCTAAAATACCGACAACAATGGCGATCAAGCCGAGAACGATGAGAACAGCAGTCATGAGGTTCCTTTTGAATTTAAGAGTGTAATAACGGCAGTATTATGGGCACGTTTTGTTATATTTTCATGAGAGATTGTGCAATAAAATGAAAAATTATCCGGAGGCGCGCTCAATTAAAATCGATGAATAAATATCTAAGCGAATTATTGTGAATCACGATCCGAATGATTGAATAAATTTCTATTCAAATATAAAAGCAGGCCTACCAATACGGCCAAGTACACTGCAACCCAATACGCATCTGTATAACCAATAGACTTTGCCAGCCGTAGGGCGGCAAAACCGGCCGCGTAACTGCCGAGCAGGACGACGGAAAATTGCAGGCTGCTGTCGAGTACGGCGGTGGCGCGGTCGGATTTGTCCATCACCAACGCCAGTATCACCGGCAGCAGCAGCGTGTAGCTCAGGCTCAGGGCGATGATTTGCGCGGGGGGCAGCCAAGAGTGGACGCGGGCGAGCGTATCGATGGCAGTCATGGACACCAAAAGCGGCAGTTGCAGCACGTAGAGTAGGAACACGAGTTTGCGGCGCGGATAATTGCGCGCAAACCAGCCCGACAGCGGCGTTACAATCAGGCAGGCAACAGGAATACCTACCGCCAAAATCCCGCCCGTCTGCTTCGGGTTGAAGCCCAAATCTGCCAGTTTGGGCACAAAGGTTGCCGCCATAAACGCATATGGTGCGGCAACGGCAAACAGCAAAACCAGCCACCGCCAGCCCGTTTCAGGCTGCCGCCAAAAGGAAATCAGCCGCCTCGCTAACGCCGTCAAACCGCCTTGCGCCGTCGGGCTGTCCGACTCGCGGTAGTACAAGAGTTGCAGCAGCATCAGCAAGCTGAACGCCAGCATAAAGCCGGCCGCCGCCGTCTGTCCGTATTCCTGATACAGCCACAATACCAGCGCACCGCCGATCATCTTGCCACCGCGCGCCGCCATCGTCTGAATCACGCCGCCGAAACCGCGTTCGCGGTGCGGCAGGACGATGCACGACAAACCCAGCATCGCGCAGCCGTACACCGCCGACATCGCCGAGAGCAGTACGCAGCAGGTCAAAAGCAGCGCGAAGTTCTGCGTTATGTCGGTACAGGCCATCAGCCCGAACACTGCCGAAAGCCCCAGCGTCGCCGCCAGCAGCCAGCTGCGAAACCGCCCGAACCGCCCCGCCGGCCGCCGCTCCATCAGTGCGGCAAACAATACCTTCGCTGCTTCGATACTGCCGATTAAATGAATCCAGCTCAGTTGGTTCAGGCTGTAACCGTGATTTTTCAAAATAGCGACCAGCGCGACCAGATAAAAACCGGTTAGCGTGAATTTGTAAGTGCTGCCGCCGATAAGCAGCAGCCAGTCGCGTGAGTTTGGAGAAGTCTGATTGTCGGACATCACATGATTCTTTTGAAGATGAGGCAAATAAAGGGACAAGGCCGTCTGAACATATTGGGTGGCAATACTTGATTTGTATTTAAATAGGTTTAGTATCTTTTCAGACGGCCTTCAATGCTTCTTCTGCGCGAAACAGGGCGGTTGTTTCATCTGCTTCGACGATGTAGTTCACGCCCAGCGCGGGGCCGAGTTTGGACGATTGTTCGCGGAAGAACGCCAGCTGCGCCACGTTGGGTTCGATAAGGAGCATGGCGGCGCAGCGTTCGGACAGTTGCGGCCGATGTGCCTTTATCCATTCGATGTAGGTTTTGCGATCGGCAATGCGCTGTTCATCGCTCACCTGCCGCCGCATCGGGGTGCAGACGGTGGCGAAGCGGCAGTTTTGGCTTAACAGGGTTTCGAATTCGGCCAGCCAGTCGGCGAAGTCGGCGACGTGGGTCAGGTCGGTCAGGTAGATGGTGCCTTCGGGCAGGGTTTTGGCGGGGGTGAAGTAGTGCATGGGATTCCTTTGGGTGTTTTGGAGGAATAAACGGTAGGTCGGGCATAAATGTCCAACCTATGTTTTTTCAGACGGCCTCCATCATTTCAGCTTCATTTAAAACTTCCATTCCGCGCTCACGCCTACGCTTCTGGGGCGTTGGTAGAGCGCGTCTTGGCGGTCGGCGCTGGAAATGAATATGGGTTGGCGGCGGTTGAACACGTTGTCGGCGTAGAGCGAGACGCGGCCTTGTTTGAAGTTGTAGGCGGTGTAGAGGTTGACTTGGTTGTATGCGCTGATTTTGCCTGATTCGGCATTGTCGGCAGCGGAGTAGTAGCCGCCGTAGAAGCGCACGTCGCCGCCGGCTTCCCAGCCTTTGTCGTTCAGGTATTTCACGCCGATGTTGGCGGTGTATTTGGGCGCGCGGCCGAGTTTGTTGCCTTCGATGCCGCTGTCGGGATAGCTTTTGATTTTGGTGTTGAGCAGTCCCAGTCCGGTGGTGAGTTTCAGGCTGTCGGTCGCCTGCCAGTCGGCGGCGAGTTCCGCGCCGTAGGTATGAACTTTTTTGGCGTTGCGGATGACGACGGAGTTGGTGCCAAGATAGAAGGGGAGCTGCATGTCGCGGTAGTGGTTCAGAAACAGGTTGCCGGAGAGTTGCAGGCGGCGGTCTGCGCTGCGCCAGCGGGTGTACCACTCGTAGTTGTTCACATATTCGGGTTCATAAGTGTAGGTTACGACGGGGCGGCCGAAGGTGATGCCCGCGCCGCCGGGGTTGTAGCCGCGCGCGGCTTTGATGCCGCTGACCCATTGGTCAGTGGGTTTGAAGGCGATATCGATTTTGGGCAGGAACACGGTCTGGCCTTTGTCTAAATCAAGGTGCAGTGCGCCGCTACCGCCGCTTCGTTTGTGCGTTTCTTTTTCAATGCGGGCGGCGGCCGTGATGTCCCATTTTTCGCTGGGGCTGTATGTGGTTTCGGCAAACAGGGCGCGCACGCTGTTGCGGTCGTCAAAGGTATTGCGGCCGCCGACGCTGCGGATATCCACCCATTCGTCTTGTTTGCTGCGGAAGTAGTGCAGCCCGGCAAGGCCTTTCAGACGGCCTTTGTTTGAAAAATGCAATACCGGCTCCCATTGCAGTTCGCGGCCTTTGAGTTCGGCGGGTACGCCTTGCGGGCTGACGGTCATCGGCAGGTGCAGCCGCTCGTTGTGGTAGCGGCCGTAAACCAGTTTGTTTTCCAGTTTTAGATAGTCGTTAAGCTGCCACGATACGTCCCAGATGCCTGATGTCGAGCCGGTTACGAACACGGGTTTTTCTTTTAAAAAACGGCGGCTGGCGGTGTTGCCCATGATTTCGTTTTGCGGAGCGCACGAACGGATATGGTTCAGTGTCAGGCGGCTGTAAAAATCGGGATGGTTTTCGGGCGTGAGCAGGAGTTTGAAGCGCACGTTGTTGTTTTCCACGCGGCGCGGGTTGCCGGTCGGCTCATAGGACACGAACGGCTCATAGCTTTCGCGCTGCTGCCGTTCCGCGCTCAAGCGGAAGGCAAGGTTGTTTTTCACAATCGGACCGGACACTACGCCGGCGATGTTGCGCGTTTTCTGGTTGCCCAAACCCAAGCGCAGCGCGCCTTCCCATTCGTCGGTCGGGTCTTTGGATCGCATCACCACCGCGCCCGCCACCGCGTTCTGCCCGCGCACATGGCTTTGCGGCCCGCGCAAGACTTCCACTTGCTGCATATCCCACAGCGACTGCGTGCCGAAGGCGTATTCATTGTAAGTGGCGGAGCGGCCGTCTATGGACAGGTTCAGGCGCGGCCGCGTGCCCGCAAAAAACGCCACCGCGCCGACGGCGGGGCCGGAGCCGTCCACGCCGCGCACGGTCGGTAAATCGTTACCGCTGCCCAAGTCCACCGTGTTCACGGTCTGTTTGAGTAGGTCGGTTGCGGAAAGATTGTGGCCGCTGCGGTCGATATTCGGCGTGGTGAAAACGCGGTTGGACGTGGCAGTTTCAAAGCCGCTGCGGTTGGTGCGTTCGCCGGTGACGACGACTTCTTCCAACTGCACTTGTTCCGCATCTTGTACCGCATCGGCGGCATAAATCCATTCGGAGGCGAAAGCGGCGGCAATCAATAGGGGGAGGCGGCGGAGGGTGTGTTTCTGCATTTCCTTATCCTTTCAGACGGCATACGACGGGGTGGATTGAACATCAGGTAATCCAATTGCTCCGTCAGTATGCAAATATTTGTGTTTACACATTTACATAAAATAAACTATTAATGTAAAGTATAAGAAATAAGAAACAGGAATGCAAGTGTTTATCATTCACTTTACTTCCCTCTTATCTTGTGAATCGACCAAAAAAAATCCCTCTCCTATTTTGGGGAGAAGGTTGGAGGAGGCAGATTCTGTAATCTTCATGAATTTGGCCTGCTAAGCATCCGATAGCCCTCATTCGTAGGGCGGAGCGGAGGGATAAGGAAAGAGGTCGTCTGAAAGCCGCCATATTGCCATTGCCGCCGTGGGGAAATATGATAAGCATCCGACTTGCGGATAACTTTAATGAAAAACCTTTATGAACAAAATCAAAATCTTCTTATCGTCATGACTGCCAGCAAACAACAAACCATCGCCGACACCGCCCGCCGCCTGTTCCGCGAACACGGTTTTTCCGCCGTATCCGTGGGCGGAATCTGCACCGAGGCCGCCGTCAGCCGCGTCACTTTTTACAAATATTACAGCGGTAAAAACGCACTCTTGCAGGCAATCGTTACCGAGCAGAAAAACTACGTCCGTGCCGAATTTGAAAATCTGCTTAAACGGCAATGCAGCTTGCGCGAAGCTGCCGAGGCTGTGTTTTCCCTGCAAAAACAATCATTTGAAGAGCTTTATTCCGCCGTTTTCCTGCGCGACATCGAAGAGAATACCGATTTAGAGCTGGAGCGGTTTTTCCACGAATTGAACGAAGAAAAATACGCCTTTATGCGCGGTTTCTTCCACACCCTGCAACAACGCCGCCTGATTCAGCCCGATTTGCCGGTGGAACTCATCGACCTGTTCATCCGTCAGGCGGATATATTGATGCGCCATCCTCAACTGACCGCGCTTTATGCCGCCGCGCCGCAAAAGCTGCCGCAAGACGTATTGGGATTGTTGCTGCACGGTTTGTCAGGGAAAGAATAGATAAAAAAGAATAGAAAAATTTTAAATATGAATATTCAGACGGCCTTTCGGTAAATAGCTACCGAAAGGCCGTCTGAAAATTAAATGGAATTATAAACCGCAGGTTTTAGGTTTGTTTGCCAGAATATTGATGACTTTGCGTTCGGCTTTTTGCGGCTCGATTTTGATTTCGCTTTCGTCTTCTTCGCTACCGTCGGAGAAACGTTCCGGCATTTTTTCGCTGTCAAACGCTAAGTCGCCACCATGTTTCAGGCTCTGACCGCGTTCCAAGCCGACAAAGTCAAAGAGTTCGGTATCGGCCAAATGCGATGGAACAACGTTTTGCAGGGCGGAGAACATCGATTCGATACGGCCGGGGAAGCGTTTGTCCCAATCGCGCAGCATGTCGCCGATGACTTGGCGTTGCAGGTTGGGCTGAGAGCCACAGAGGTTGCATGGAATAATTGGGAATTGCTTCAGCTCGGCGTATTTGATCAAGTCCTTCTCTTTGACATACGCCAGAGGACGGATGACAATGTGTTCGCCATTGTCGCTCACTAGCTTGGGCGGCATGGCTTTGAGTTTGCCGCCGTAAAACATATTCAGGAACATGGTAGCGAGGATGTCGTCGCGGTGGTGTCCCAAGGCGATTTTGGTGCAGCCCAATTCTTTTGCGGTGCGGTAGAGGATGCCGCGGCGCAGGCGGCTGCACAGCGAACAAGTCGTTTTGCCTTCGTCCAATACGCGTTTAACGGTGGAGTAGGTGTCTTCTTCAACGATTTTGTAGGGAACGCCGATGCTTTCGAGATAGGTCGGCAATACTTCTTCAGGGAAGCCCGGCTGTTTTTGGTCGAGATTGACGGCGACCAGTTCAAAATCAATCGGCGCACTGGCTTGAAGCTGGCGCAGAATGTCTAAAAGGGCGTAGCTGTCTTTGCCGCCGGAAAGGCAGACCATGATTTTGTCGCCCGGTTCGATCATGTTGAAATCGTTAATGGCATCGCCGACGGCGTGGCGCAGGCGTTTGCTGAGTTTGTTGTTTTCTAATTCTTGCTTGGTTTTTTTGGACATGGCTGTTTGTGCTTTGAAATAATAGAAAAATTTAAGGGCGGTATTGTACCGCAAAAGAATAAAGGCCGTCTGAAAAACTGCGCTTACTTGGTTGAAGCTGCGTTTTCAGACGGCCTGAGGATTGTGTTTTATTTGATTTGAAGGGCGGTGATTTTGATTTCAACCTTCCAGTCGGGCGAAGCCAGTTTCGCTTCCACGCAGGCGCGGGCCGGAGCGCGTTCAGGGGCTGTCCATGCATCCCAGGCTTCGTTCATGGCGGCGTAGTCGTTCATATCGGGCAGATAGATGGTGGCTTCTAAAATATGGGCTTTATCGGATTGGCATTGCGCGAGCCACGAATCGATTTGCGCCAAAACATTTTCAGTCTGCGCTTTGGCATCGGCTTCAGGATTTTCCGGAACCATGCCGGAGAGGAAAACCAAGCCGTTGGCTACGACGGCTTCTGAATAGCGTTTGCTTGCACCAAGATAGCGGATGTCCATGTTGTCTCCTGATTTCAAAAAGAAGGTATGGTAACATTGCGACTGTTTACGTTCCACATTTAAGAGGGGCCGTCTGAAAAGGATGGCAGAAAACAACCCATGAGTAAAGCAGAATATCCGGTTACGCAGGCAGTGCGCTTTTTACGCAGTAAGAAAATCGATTTTGTCCCTTATGTTTATGCGTATGAAGAACATGGCGGTACAGCGCGTTTTGCCGAATGTACGGGCAAGCCCGAGCATCAAGTCATCAAAACGATTGTCTTGCAGGATGAGCATAAAAAAGGCTTGGTTGTTTTAATGCATGGCGACAAACATATTTCCACCCGCAATCTGGCGCGCGAACTGGGCTTGAAACACATCGAGCCGGCAACGGCGGATCAGGCAGCGAAATGGACAGGATATTTGGTCGGTGGGACGTCTCCGTTCGGTATGAAAACCGCGTTGCCGGTTTATGTGGAAGAAAGCATTTGGGTTTTAGACGAGATTTTTATCAATGGCGGAAAACGTGGGTTTATCGTAGGCATGAAGCCTGAAAACCTGCGGACGCTTAATCCGCAAGATGTTCATGTTGCAGTGGACGCGTAAAGGAGGGGAATATAGATGGAACAAGTGAATTTATACGAAATCTTGGGTGTGTCTCAGGATGCTGATATCAACCTTATCCGCGAGGCTTATGGCAAATTGGTGACCAATCCGGATATTCAGAAAGATGCGGAGCGTTTCAAAGCCATCGGACAGGCGTTTGAAGTATTGTCTCATCCGGAAAAACGTTTGGCTTATGATGCGGCTATGCAGTACGAACGTCAGGAAGTTAAAGACAACAGCTTCAATGATACAGCGACAAATGTGGTCAACACGCCCAGCTCTGACGTAAAAAACTATGTTTTTATTGCTTATGTTACATATGCTGTGGGCTTATTGATTTTGTTTACCCCCGTTGTCGGTGTGATTATGGCGTATGTTAAACGCGATGAGGCTCAAGGCAGTATTTACGCCAGTCATATCGATTATTTGATTAAGACATTTTGGGTGTCTTTAGTGGGTACGGTTTTGGGAACTTTTACTACACTGATCTTAATTGGTTGGCTGATTTTGTTGGTAACTGCCATTTGGTTTATTTACCGTGTAGTCATCGGACTGATTAAACTGAATGAAGATAAGCCCATCTCCACTCAAGGATGGTTTTAAAGCATGGCATATTTATTGGCAAGTATCGTTTGCAGCGTGTTGGTGTCCGTATTGCTGAAAGTGGCGCGCAAGCAAAAAATCAATATCGAGCAGGCGGTGGCGGTGAACTATATCGTTGCCGTCACTTTGACCATGCTGGTGTTAAAGCCTGATTTGAGCAATCCGCAGGTATTTTTACCGACGTGGTGGCTTTTTGCGGCCTTGGGTATTTTGCTGCCAACCGTGTTTGTCATTATGGGCAAATCGGTAGATGCGGCAGGTATCGTCAAATCAGACGCAGCACAACGCTTATCGCTGTTTCTGCCGATTGTCGCTTCATTCATGCTTTTCCATGAGCAGTTGACTGAAGACCGTCTGATTGGTTTGGTATTGGCATTTACGGCACTGTTTTTCTTACTTTGGAAAAGCGATGGCGGCAAGAAATCCGGCGGCCTCAGTACGCAAGTGATGCTGCTTTTGGGCGTTTGGTGCGGCTACGGCGTCATCGATATTTTGTTCAAACAAGTGGCGAAAAGCGGTACCGCGTTTGCCGGTAATTTGCTGGTGGCGTTTTGTTTGGCTGGTATCTTGATGTTTGGCTACCTGTTTGCCAAAGGAAGCAAATGGACCAAAGAGGGCATCTTGGGCGGTATGATTTTAGGCTGCCTGAATTTTTTGAATATTGTTACCTACATTTCGGCACACCAAATCATGAAGGATAATCCGACTTTGGTTTTTGCCGGTATGAATATTGGCGTGATTGTTTTGGGTACGCTGATTGGTGCGGCAATGTTTAAAGAAAAAATCAGCAGCATTAATGCAGCTGGTATCAGTATTGCTATTTGCTCGATAGCCTGTCTGTTTTATTGGCCGCAAATTCGAAGCTTGGTAGGTTAAAAATACTTATGCCGTCTGAAAATTTTCAGACGGCCTTATTTTTATTATAAAATAGCCATTCATGCGCCGATTTGGCCGTATGGGAATTATTTTGCGCTTACGGGCGTTTCTATGTTAAACAAAGAAGTTGAACTCACACAATAATATCGATAGTTACATCATGAAACATATTAAAAAACACATTCAATACGCCGTTTTCGGCATGCTGGTATTGTCCGGTTGCCAATCGTATCAGGAAGATCAAAGCCGCCGCAGTAAAATGGCACAATTTGCGCTTAACCATCCCGTAGCCGCCCAAGTTATCGGCATGGAAGACGAAGGCTTAATCAATATGACCAGTAATGCCACACGCTTTGCCGAGCGTACAGGTTTGGACGACAAAGCAAACGGCGACAGCAGGGGAACACAGGTCAATGCCGTACGCCAAGCATTATGGCAGGCGGCGATTGCTTCTAAATTCGACAGCATTATTGCCGAAAAAGCAGGTAATGCGCGCCTGACGGATATGGAGTTGCGAGAAGGTAAAGACGACTACTTCAGCCGTTACCTTGCCGACCAGGCAGTCGATCAGCGAAACAACCGTATCGGCCGCAGTATCGGCAGTGCCAAACCCGACAGCGATATGAAGACGCTGGCGGCAAGCATTTTGTTCTACTACAACAAAGTAGGCTTATGGACGGCTTCCGAAGTGAACAACCGTTGGCGCATCAAACAGGAAAAACTTTCAGACGGCCAATATGCCGAGGCATTGAAAAATATCGCCAAATTGGATCAAAACGGCATGACCGAGCAGGAACGTAATAGTTATAAAACCGGTACGCTCAGCGAAATCAAACGTTCGGTCAAAGCCATACGTCAAGTCGAAGACTGATTTTAAGACTTCATTATTGAAAGGCAATTGTTATGAATTTCCCTCCGCGTTATGTCTCAAACACCCGTATGCGCCGTATGCGTAAAGACGATTTTTCACGTCGTCTGATGCGCGAGCATACTTTGACGGCAGATGATTTAATCTATCCAGTTTTTGTATTGGAAGGCCAGAATCAGGAAGAGGCAGTCCCATCCATGCCGGGTGTCAAACGCCAAAGTTTGGACAAATTGTTGTTTACCGCTGAAGAAGCACTGAAGCTCGGCATTCCTATGCTGGCTTTGTTTCCTGTGGTAACGCAAAACAAAACCGAGTTTGCGGAGGAAGCTTATAACCCTGAAGGCTTGGTGCCGACAGTGGTACGAACCCTGCGCGAGAAATTCCCAGAGCTGGGTATCATGACCGACGTTGCCTTGGATCCCTATACCATTCACGGCCAAGACGGTTTAACCGATGAAAATGGCTATGTCCTCAACGATGAAACCATTGAAGTTTTGGTAAAACAGGCTTTGTGTCATGCCGATGCAGGCGCACAAGTCATTGCCCCATCCGACATGATGGACGGACGTATTCTTGCCATCCGCGAAGCCTTAGAAGATGCCGGACATATCCATGCGCGCATCATGGCGTATTCGGCAAAATATGCTTCAGCATTCTACGGCCCGTTCCGCGATGCTGTCGGCAGCTCCGGCAATTTGGGTAAGGCAGACAAGAAAACCTACCAAATGGATCCTGCAAACACTAACGAAGCCTTGCACGAAGTAGCATTGGATATTCAAGAGGGCGCAGACATGGTAATGGTAAAACCGGGTCTGCCGTATCTGGATGTTGTCCGCCGAGTTAAAGACGAGTTCGGCGTACCGACTTATGCTTACCAAGTTTCCGGCGAATATGCCATGCTTCAGGCTGCCATTCAAAACGGTTGGCTGGATGGCGAAAAAACCATTTTGGAAAGCCTGTTGGCATTCAAACGCGCCGGTGCTGATGGTATTTTAACTTACTATGCGATTGAAGCGGCAAAATTGTTGAAGAAGTAAAATAAAGAAATAAATCAAAAAGCGGCAAACAGTGTTTATCCTGTTTAGCCGCTTTTTTGTATTACTTAAGATTGGCTCAATCATTATATTTCAGACGGCCTTGATACGGAAAAATGTATAGTTATTAATAGATTAATTGAAATCTAAGTTACTGAATTTCAAATTATGCAATTTTGAAATTTATGGTTTGTTTTTAATAATATCGTCTGATACTTAAGGCTTCCAATACGTTTTCAAGCAACGGCATGGTAACGAACGACAGTATTAATGAAGATACGATGCTTATCAGAATAATCTTATTTAAAAATTGAGCATATTGAGTTTTTGTAAAAGCCAAAGCCACAGCAATAATGAAATACAGTAATGTCATGAAAGGTGGGAACGCCAAGTAGTAAAAAGCAGCACCGCATATCACGCCGGATAGGACGATTTTGCTTAATTTGGACAGTTTCTCAAACTCAAGAGGAACGATAACTATTGAAAGCACAAATGGTTTAAAAAATAGATAATTCATTTGTGTAAATAGTGGATCAAATGCCCAATATTCTTTTATGCGGACGTATTTCAAAAAAATAAAGGTCTGTAGGAATATGGATAGTAATACACCATAGAAAATAACTTGTTTTTCAAGCTGCTTCTTAGAGTAGAATCCAGCAAGCCTGATAAAGGCAATGACAGCTGCAACTAAGCATAGACCCATTAGGAGGAAAAGGATAAATCCCATTTTTTTCTCAATTCATTATAAATATCGGTGGATTGAATTTTTAGTTTTCTTTAGAGCCTGACTAAGGTTTATTTTTTGAAAATCTAAAAAAATCTTGTATAGTAATTTTGACCAAATAAAGGTCGTCTGAAAAATAGCCTACTGATTTTTCAGACTAAGTAGCCTAGAAGGTGATCCGAATGTCCAATTATCGAATATTCAAGGAGGAAAAGGGGAAATAAAGGGGAGATTTGGAACAAAAACAGCTGAAATCCTGTATTTGGATCTCAGCTGTTGGGTAGAGTTTTTGCCCAGGCATAGACTTATTGATCCAATCGGATTGACTTACCTTTTATTCTGGTGCAAATACCTCCATCCTCTCCACATCGCATCAGTTTACCATTATCAATAGCTTTATTAATTTCCTCAACCCATTCTATACGTTTTATCTGGGTATTAGCCAGTTGAATAGAATAAACTATTGTACCTAAACATAATAGAGCAGTTAGGCAAAATAGAGTGATTGATGCTATTACCAAATATTTTAAATTTTTAGCTGATTGCTGCTGCTGTTTTTCAATTTCACGAGAATTTTCGAGCAACCATCTTCCACTTGTCTCCATCCTTTCGGTAAATTTATCTACTGACTGATTTAAACCACGATGTACTTCTTCTGCGGCTGTTTGCTTAATTGTATCTGCTGAGCGGTTCAAATCGGTAGTTGCTGTATTCAATTCTTGGAATGCTTGTGAAATTAATAGTTCAGCATTTTTTGCCCGCTTTTCTGTTTGCCCAGCTAAAGCAATAATATTATCAGTCAGATAATCAATTTTTTGGTCCAGATCCATATGCTTTCCTTAGCTTCGGGATATACCTGAAGCCCTTGATTGCTCTTCAGCCAATCTCATACTTTCCTGCTCCTGAAACATTTTTTCCGTATTTTGTTGTAAACCTCGATTAATGTTGGAAGCAAGTAGACTGTCTAGCGAATGTTGCATTGTTTTGTCGTCTGCTAATAATGCTGCAAAACCGTATTCACGGAATTCTTTAGAGGAAGCATTTGAAGCTAAAGGTTTGCTAAGATCAAGTTTATTTGCATCAGCATAAATAGTTTTATCGCTATGAGGATGTTTACCCTTATCTTGCATAAGATGCATTGACCGACTATCGAATATAGATTTTGGAGTAGGCGCACTATTAATAAACTCCTTAATCTTTTCCTGATCTCTATCAAATTTTTCTGTCATGTTACGTATGATTTTCATTTTTTCGAAAAGATTGGCATTCGCAAAACTGGCTGCAGCAAATAAAGTTTTTGCGGTAGCTACATCACCTCGATAGTCTGAAATCATAAATTTATTTGCTTCCGCTAGTTGGCGAGCACGAGTGTAATTATGTTCAGAAAGGATCGAATCTTTACCCACAAAATGATCAGATGAGTGAGCTTTATATGATCTTGCTGCTGCAGTCACCGCATGGTAAGCAGACGTATTGCTTTTATTGTTATAGCCAGATTTTTTTAATGGGGCAAGGTCGTCTTGTTCGGCTAGAATGATAACTTTGCCGTAATGCGGATTAGCAGAAGAGACGGCATCTGCGGCTTTAACGTAATTGATCACATCACCATTACCCTGTCGTACACCATGCATACGGACAGCGCCATATGCATTAAAGGTTACTCCTTCATGGCCAAAGCGGTATGTTTGAATTTGAACGTGTGTCCCACCGAGTGAGTGTCCGGTATGAGTAACAGAAGGTTTGGGTAGATATGGGTTTTTACTATGAAATTCTTCTGCTTTTGAAATAGCCATGCGTGTTAGTTTTTCTGCATCGGCTGATTGATTATTCATACTTCGGGTAACCATTTTTAAGTCTGTATACCCATCACTCAAATCCTTAAGACTGATCGCGGTTCCTCTATGGGCAGCGATAAAGTCATTGGTACGGACATCTTGATATACAGCACCATAATATCCAGTTTTCGGATTATTCCATACAGCAGCCACTTTATATTCATTACCTCCGATTCTAATAGTTTCATTTCCTTTGGTAACGGAGCGTGTGATATAAGCATCTACAGCCAAATCGGCATGTTGTTGTCTAGTAATTTTACTCATGGTTGAATTTCCTCCAGAGAGACAGTAATACTGAACATTTCTTTATGTTTTTCTGCATCATACAGTTCAGGTGACACTATGCCATAATGAACAGAATCAGTATAAAGAGTACCATCTTCTTTTTTTGAAAAGGGATATGTCCATTTCCAGTAATATTGTGTCAGTGTTTTTTTACTCAGTAGCTTTTCCAATATATCGCTAAAATTGAATCTAGTTTCTTCCGGTTTACCCGTTGCTGATAGTGAAAAACCAAATCCTTCAGGGTTCCAATGACAAACTCCGTCGCCAAAGTAGTCTTCATTTAAAACAGCATCTGCATATACAATGGATTCATATTCAAACTCATTGATTTGATGGATATCAAACTGTACATTTTTTTCAGGATGGGCGGGAGCTCCTTCAATTTTATTGATAATGTATGTACAATCCTCAGCTTTATAGCCAACACCCATCTTTCCCATGAGTTTTAAGGGGCCTGGAGCATCATTAATTTTAATTTTGAGGCGGTATGCCTGTTTAGGCTGAGGATTTAAATGAAATTTGGCTTCTGTCTCTTGTTGAATACTCATACTGTTCTCCGAATTACTACAAGCACTTATGCTGGAAATTGAAAGCAGGGTTGCAGTCAATAATACGGTCATCGGTTTCATTAGGTTGTCCTATTAGAATAGAGAGGATAGTCCGAAGACTGGTGCAGATGGCTTTTTATTTTACACGAATAAACTAGTGAATCAACATATTAATCATTTTGGACATTTCTTTATCGTTAGGAGAAGGCATTTTTAAGAAGCCTTTGATGGGAAATTATTGTTTTGTAGACACACTTGTTTATAATGATAGGTTCATCGAGTATAGATAAAATGCTGATACCTTGATAAAACAGCCTTTTCCTATCAATAGCCGGCACTCAAACAAAGTTTTGGGCTATTGATAGGAAAAGGCTGTTTTATCAAGGTATTAACTATTTACTACGTCTTAGTGGTGGCTACACCCGCCGTGGGTTTCACGCAAAGCTTCTGCTGCTTGCTCGTCTGCATGGTAGCTGGAGCGAACCATTGCGCCGATGGCGGCATTGGTAAAGCCCAATTCATATGCTTCTTTTTCAAAAACTTTGAATTGGTCGGGCGTTACATAGCGCAAGACGGGCAGGTGGCCGTCTGAAGGTTGCAGATATTGGCCGATGGTAATCATTTCGATATTGTTGGCACGCATATCGCGCATGATTTCGCGCACGTCCTCGTCTGTTTCGCCCAAGCCGACCATGATGCCGGATTTGGTCGGGATATGTGGCATCATTTCTTTGTAGCGGCGCAGAAGCTCGAGGGAGTGTTGGTAGTTGGCACCCGGACGGGCTTTTTTATACAGGCTTGGATGGGTTTCCAAGTTGTGGTTCATCACATCGGGCGGTGTTTCTGCCAAGATTTCCAGTGCGATGTCCAGACGGCCGCGGAAATCGGGAACAAGGATTTCGATTTTGGTATTCGGGCTGGTTTCGCGGATGGCTTTGATGCAGTCGGCGAAATGTTGTGCGCCGCCATCACGCAGGTCGTCACGGTCGACGGAAGTGATCACGACATAGCGCAGGTTCATGGACTTGACGGATTCGGCCAAGTGTTTAGGCTCGTCAGGATCCAACATGTTGGGGCGGCCATGGCCAACGTCACAGAATGGGCAGCGTCGGGTACAAATATCGCCCATAATCATGAATGTGGCCGTACCCTTGGTAAAGCATTCGCTGATATTTGGACAAGATGCTTCTTCGCATACAGTATGCATTTTTTGTTCGCGAAGAATGTTTTTGATTTCAAAGAATTTCTTGCCCGGTAATTTGGCACGGATCCATTCGGGCTTTTTCAATTTTTGTTCCAATGGAACAACTTTAATCGGAATGCGTGCAGTTTTATCTGCGCCTTTCAGTTTGATGCCGCGTTTTGGGTCGTTTTTTACTTCTTCACTCATGGTGATGTGTTCTTTCTGTCGTTATAAAGGCCGTCTGAAAAGCTGATTGCGGCCTTTATAGCCTAAGGGCTTGTGGGTTCAGAGGGGCAGTTAAAAGATGGTGTTGGAGCTGAATATTTTCAGACGGCCTTATGCCAGCTCTTTTTGTAAATGCTTGGTCAGTTTGTCTGAAACTTCTGCCAAACTGGGTGCCGGAGAGACGTAGTCGGCAATTTGGGTCATTTCCATACCGGCATAACCGCAGGGGTTGATATGGGTAAACGGACTTAAATCCATGTTCACGTTAAGCGCCAAGCCGTGGTAAACGGAGCCGTCTTTGATACGCAGGCCCAGGGAAGCGATTTTACGCTCGCCGACATAAACGCCGGGGCGTTTGGGATCGGCTGCTGCTTCGATGCCGTATTCTGCCAAGGTGGCGATGATGCTGTTTTCAAGTGCGGAAACAATATGGCGCACACTGGTCTTACGGCGTTTGAAATTGATCATCGTATAGACGACCAGTTGGCCGGGGCCGTGATAAGTAATTTGACCACCTCTGTCAATTTGGACAACGGGTATATCGTCGCGGATGAGGAGGTGTTCGGGTTTTCCGGCCAAGCCCTGGGTGAATACGGGCGGATGTTCGACCACCCATAATTCGTCTTCGGTGTTTTCGTCACGCGAGGCATTAAATGCCTTCATGGCTTCGAAAGTCGGCAGGTAATCGACCAAGCCTTTGTGCACGATTTTCATTACAGCACCACTTTTACCAATTCGTGTGAAGTCAGGTCGCGGTAGATATTGTCGAGCTGCTCTTGGTTGTCGACATTTACTTTGACGGTTGCGCTGGTGTAGTTGCCTTTGCTGCTTGGGCGCGTAGTAATGTGGTGCGGCTCGGTATCGGGAGCATGTTTGCGCACAGTTTCCAAGATGGCGGATTCAAATTCCGGATGAACCGCGCCCATGACTTTTACAGGAAAGGTGCAAGGGAATTCAATTAATGATTTTTTTTCAGTTGAGTCTGTCATGGTTTACTACCTTGTTTGGTTAGCCAGGGCCGTCTGAAAAGTTTTCAGACGGCCCAAAATCCGATATATTTTATCGTAAACGTCCATATCGGGCTATAAAAATGATGTTTTCGAAAATAGGTGCGGATAAGCTGTTTTCAAGTCTTGAAATGCAGCGCTTCAGCCCAATTTTGAGCTACATTCTGATTTAACAATGATTGAGATTTCTAACTATGCCGACAAAAGACAAATATTTCGAGGAATACAGTGCGCTGGCTACCTTGCCTTTACGCGATGTCGTGGTATATCCGCATATGGTATTGCCGCTGTTCGTCGGTCGTCCTAAATCGATTGCAGCCCTTGAGGCGGCAATGGCTAATGATGATCCGGTTTTCCTGTTGGCTCAGCTTGACCCTAATACAGAAGACCCTAAAGCTGAAGATTTGCACCAAACTGGTACTGTCGCCCAAGTTTTGCAGGTTTTGAAGCTGCCTGATGGCACCGTTAAAGTGTTGGTAGAAGGTATCCGTCGTGCGCGAGCATTGACGGTTGATGAAACAGGCGGATTGTTTTTGTCCCATGTTGAGGCGATTGATGAGAATAGCGACAAGGACAATCCTGAAATTGAGGCCTTGCGCCGTACTCTGCTGACTCAATTTGAGCAATATGCGAAATTGAACAAAAAAATCCCTGCCGAAGTCATCAGTACCATCAGCAGTATCGATGACAACAGCCGCCTTGCCGATACTATTGCCGCGCATTTGCAGCTGAAATTGGAGCAGCGTCAATATGTACTGGAAACTGCCGGCATTGTTGACCGTTTGGAATTTCTGCTGGCTCAGTTGGAAGCCGAACTCGACATCATGCAGGTCGAGAAGCGCATTCGTGGCCGTGTGAAACGCCAAATGGAAAAATCCCAACGCGAGTATTACTTGAATGAGCAAGTAAAAGCGATTCAGAAAGAGTTGGGCGAAGAAGACGAACGCGGCGAGCTGGACGCATTGGAAGCAAAAATCAAAGAAGCAGGCATGAGCAAAGATGCTGAAGAAAAATGTCTGTCTGAATTGAAAAAACTGAAAATGATGCCGCCGATGTCTGCGGAATCTACCGTCGTGCGCAACTATATTGATACTTTGCTTGAGTTGCCGTGGAAGAAAAAATCCCGTGTCAGCAAAGATATTGCCAAGGCTGATTTGATTTTGAATGCTGACCACTATGGTTTGGAAAAAGTCAAAGAGCGCATTTTGGAATATTTGGCTGTTCAAAAACGTATGGACAAGCTCAAAGGCCCGATTTTATGTCTGGTTGGCCCTCCGGGCGTGGGTAAAACTTCCTTGGGTGAGTCGATTGCCAAAGCCACAGGTCGCCAATATGTGCGTATGGCCTTGGGCGGCGTGAGTGACGAAAGCGAAATCCGCGGCCACCGCCGTACCTATATCGGCTCTATGCCGGGCAAAATCCTGCAAAACATGGCGAAAGCGGGTGTGAAAAATCCATTGTTCCTGCTGGATGAAATCGACAAGATGGGTAGCGATTTCCGCGGTGATCCGGCCAGTGCATTGCTTGAAGTGCTGGATCCTGAGCAAAACAACAAGTTCGCCGACCACTATGCCGAAGTCGATTATGATTTGAGCGATGTGATGTTTATTGCCACTTCAAATAGCTTGAATATCCCGACTCCGCTGCTTGACCGTATGGAAATTATCCGTCTGTCCGGTTATACAGAAGACGAAAAAATCAATATCGCCATGCAATACCTTGTGCCGAAACAAATGAAGCGCAATGGTGTGAAAGAGGGCGAGTTGGTGGTTGATGAAAGTGCAGTGCGCGATATTATCCGTTACTACACCCGTGAGGCCGGTGTCCGCTCGTTGGATCGCGAAATTGCCAAAATCTGCCGTAAAGTGGTGATGCAGGTTACTTTGAATGAGGACAAGAAAAAAGCGTCCAAATCCAAAACAGTAAGCAAGGCCAAACCTAAAGCGATTAAAGTTACTGAAAAAAATCTGCATGACTATCTGGGCGTGCGCCGTTTCGACTATGGTGTGGCCGAAAGTGAAAACCGCATCGGTCAGGTAACCGGTTTGGCTTGGACCGAAGTCGGTGGCGAGTTGTTGACTGTTGAGGCAGTAGCTTTGCCGGGCAAAGGTACGATTCAATGTACCGGCCAACTGGGCGAGGTCATGAAAGAATCGGTATCGGCCGCATGGTCGGTTGTCCGTTCTCGTGCTGAATCAGTGGGTCTGGCTCCTGATTTTTATGAGAAGAAAGACATTCACGTCCATGTACCTGAAGGTGCGACGCCGAAAGACGGTCCGAGCGCAGGTATCGCCATGACTTTGGCGATGGTTTCTGCCTTCACCAAAATTCCGGTGCGTGCAGACGTGGCGATGACCGGCGAAATCACTTTGCGTGGCGAAGTCTTGCCGATTGGCGGTTTGAAAGAAAAACTGCTGGCTGCTTTGCGCGGCGGTATCAAGCATGTATTGATTCCAAAAGACAACGTCAAAGATTTGGAAGAAATCCCTGAAAATGTCAAAACCGGTCTGACTATTCATCCGGTCAAATGGATTGATGAAGTGTTGGCTTTGGGTTTGGAAGCTCAGCCTGAGCAATGGGCGGCTGAATTGGCAGTTGCCGAGACCCCGCAAACTTCTAAGACGAAGTCAAGAACAAAGGCAACCAAGCATTAAGTTGGTCGTCTGATGTTGCAAAAAATGTGGTTTTGCCCTGAATGCCACAAAAATAGGGCAATTCCACATCTTTTACTTGACATGATAATTTCAGAATTGCTATAAAGTGCGTATGTGCTTTAAAAGTGCTTAAGCCCCGAGTATTCGGGCATTTCATCATTTTTTACGATAGGAAGGGACTAATTGTGAACAAGTCTGAATTGATCGAAGCAATTGCTCAAGAAGCCGGCATTTCCAAATCTGCTGCGCAAAAAGCTTTGGATGCTACTACTAATGCCGTAACCAACGCATTGAAAAACGGCGACACTGTTACTCTGGTCGGTTTCGGTACTTTCTACGTCGGCGAACGCGCCGAACGTCAAGGCCGCAACCCAAAAACTGGCGAGCCTTTGACTATTGCTGCTGCTAAAACTCCTAAATTCCGTGCCGGTAAAGCATTGAAAGACGCTCTGTAATTTATAGTCTTTCCCTGAATGGGAATAAAAAACCGATTTGATTCGGTTTTTTATTTTGAAGGCCGTCTGAAACCTTTCAGATGGCCTTTAGTTTGTTGAGTGCATAAAAAGGCTGAAATCCTAATGATAAAAGGATTTTAGCCTTTTTAGTTTATCTTGTTACATTTGATTTTTATATTGATATACCTTATCATTAAGGGAAACAATAACAGTATTCAAAACAAACCGCACTTATCGAAAGAAGGGGCAAATAGCCATTCGTAAACAATCTTTCAAATGTGCTACACATTCATCATACTTCTCACGTTTTTTCAATAATCTATTTTTAAAACAAAAAGAAAAGAGAGACTTATGTCTGCTGTTCCTTTGTCGCGCCTGAAAAAAGGCGCAGTCGTACATATTGATTCCATTGCTCCCAATCCTGTTTTTGGTGATTTGGATACCTTGGTAACCCGTCGTCTTGCAGATTTGGGTTTTTCCAGCGGAATGCCGTTGCAAGTGATTGCAGTGGGTGGTTTTGGGAGAGGCCCGTTTGCGGTACGTTTGGGTAACCAATCTCAATTTTCCCTGCGTTCGGAAGAGGCCGGGAAGATTATGTGTCGTATCGTTGAGGCCGTTTAAGGCCGTCTGAAAGAATAAGGAAAAATGATGGAACTAAGCTATTTTGCCTTGATTGGCGCGCCAAACTGCGGCAAAACCGTTTTGTTCAACGGTTTGACCGGCTCACATGCCAAGGTTGCCAATTATCCGGGCGTAACTGTCGATAAGCGCGAGGGCGCCTTCCTCGACGACGAGGCCGTCCGCATTATCGACCTGCCGGGCACATACAGCCTACGCACGACCAGCCCCGACGAAGCGGTGGCGAAAGATGTAATGGTAGGCAAGATGGGCATTCCGCCCGATGCCATTATTGCCGTTGCCGACGCGACCAACCTGCGTATGACCCTGCGCATGATTTTGGAACTGAAAACGCTGGGACTGCCTATGGTGGTGTCGCTGAATTTGAGCGACGTGGCCCGCAAAAGGGGCTTGAATATCGACGCGGCCAAACTGAGCGAGTTGTTGGATGCACCTGTTTTGGAAACAGTTGCAGTGAGCGCGTCGGGTGTACAGGCTGTACGCGAAGCCGTGGCGAAGCTGCCGCGCAAACGCTCTTTCCCCGCAAACCCCGCCTCTGCCGAACGCACGCTCGATGCGCTGGATAGCGACAAACTTTATCAAGAAGTCGAATCGATTTTGGCACAAGTGGTACGCACCCAGATGACGCTGCCCGCATGGCACAAAAAACTCGACGACATCGTGCTGCACCCCGTCTGGGGCATGATTATGCTGCTGGTCATCCTGTTTATGGTGTTCCAAGCGGTTTACACATGGGCGGCGCCGATTATGGACGCCATCGAAGGTGGCTTTACCGCGCTGGGCGAATGGATAGGCGCCAACATGGAGCCGGGCATCCTCAACGATTTGCTGGTCAACGGCGTCATTGCCGGTTTGGGCAGCGTGTTGGTGTTCCTGCCTCAGATTACGATTTTGTTTGCCTTTATCCTGCTATTGGAAGACTCAGGCTATCTGCCGCGTGCAGCCTTCCTGCTGGATAACATCATGGCAAAAAGCGGTTTGTCCGGCCGTTCGTTTATTCCCCTTTTGTCCAGCTTTGCCTGTGCCGTTCCTGCCGTGATGTCGGCGCGTACCATTAACGACCCGCGCGAACGCCTTGTTACCATCGCGGTTGCGCCGTTGCTGACTTGTTCCGCACGTTTGCCGGTGTATGCGCTGATTATCGCCGCTGTTATTCCTGACCGTACAGTGGGTGGGATTTTCAACCTGCAAGGCCTGACATTGTTTATTCTTTATATCGTAGGCATTCTGTCGGCCGCATTGGCAGCGTATATCATGAAACGCTTGGCGCGGATGAAAGGCAATGTGCAACAATTCCCACTTTTGATGGAATTGCCGACTTTCCGTACGCCTAACTTCAAACACATCATGACCAGCTTGTGGGATAGGGTAAAAGCCTTCCTGAAACGCGCGGGTACCATCATTTTTGCGTTGGCCGTGGTTCTGTGGGGCTTGGTAAGCTGGCCGCAACCGCCTGAAGGCGCAACCGGTGCCGCCATCGATTACAGCTTGGCAGGTACGCTTGGTCATGCTATTCAGCCGTTTTTTGCACCTTTAGGCTTTACTTGGGAAATGTGTATCGCCATGATTCCGGGTATTGCCGCGCGCGAAGTGGTCGTTGCCGCTTTGGGTACTGTTTACGCCGTCAGCGCATCGTCTGAAGATGCAGTACAAAACGCACTGATTCCTATCATACACAACAACTGGGGCTTGCCGACTGCCTTTGCCTTCTTGGCTTGGTATGTGTATGCTCCGATGTGTGCCGCGACTTTGGCCGTGATTAAACGCGAAACCAAATCCACGAAAAATATGCTTATGATTACAGGCTATTTGTTCCTGATGGCTTATTTTGCCGCATTCGTGGTTTACCAAATTTCTTCAAGGATACTATCATCATGACTCAATATATTATCGTCGGCTTGATTATGCTCGCCTGCGTATTCTTCCTCTTGCGAAAATTCGTGTTCAAACCGAAAAAACGCGACTGCAGCAGCGGCTGCGGCAAATGCGGCGGTTGCGGTTAAATAAAGAGGGTTAGGTAAAAGTAAAAGGCCGTCTGAAATGGTTTCAGACGGCCTTTTTTATTGCTCTATGGCTTTTCAGATGCAAAACTAGGTATTTAGAGCTTAGCACTAGGATTTATTGAATGGGAAGCCTGAAATGTCCAGTGATGGTGTAGCGGTAGAGGATATATCATCTTCACGGGTTCCTGAACCGATATTATGGATAATCAGAGGCCTATCGCCGATTTTTCGATCGGAGACGATGCCGATATGGGGACGGTTGCCTTTCAGTTCCCAAGTTACAATATCGCCAGCTTGATAGTTTGTATCTTGAACTGCCCAGCCTTGACGCGTGAAATAAGTTATTAGGTTAGGGACGCGGCGGTGATCGATATTAGTGTCCGGCTGTTTTAATCCCCAGCGTTTCGGATAAACGGAAAAATTCCGACTCATATCTTGATGAACAAGCTCTTGCAAATCTATATTTTGGTCACGTAAGGCTCGGATAATGACGTCTGTGCAAACGCCTTTTGATATCGGCACATCGCCCATCGGATAAGTGAGCTTCGTGTAAGCTGGGTCGTAACGAAGGGTTTTGCCAATTTGGTTTCGCGCAAATTGTACGATTTGCGGTGATGGTCCTTCGGGTTCGGTAATCTTCTGTTGTAGGAAATTGGTATTAATACTTGAGATAGAGTTGTGATGACGGGCAAAAAATACCGCTGTTGTAATCAGAAGGATAGAAAGCGCAATACTGAGAACTATGGGCTTAAAGAGAGTTTTGTGTTTCATGATATATGCACAGATTAGATGTTGTCTGCATTATTATCAGATTTTGGGGAGGCTTGGCAATGCATAATGGAAAAATGGTCTTGAGCAGGTATGTATAGGCTAATAATGGATGGGTGCTATTTGGGTATTACTAAAACATTTTTCGTAAATATAAATTTTAAATTGGCACATGATAAAAGGCCGTCTGAAAACTTTTCAGACGGCCTTGGTTATTGGAGAAGGCTTATTTCAACGCTTCCAACAGCTTTCCGTGTATTCCGCCGAAACCGCCGTTGCTCATGACCAAAATATGGTCGCCTGCTTCGGCATTTTTCACGATTTCGGCAACAAAGGCATCGAAGTCTTTGCCGACGTGCAGCTTGCTGCCTAAAGGCGCGAGGGCTTCGGCAACGTTCCAGTCCACGCCACCGGCGTAGCAGAACACTTGGTCGGCATCGTTTAAGCTTTCGGGCAGGGCGGCTTTCATGGTGCCGAGCTTCATGGTGTTGGAACGAGGCTCGAGGACGGCGAGGATGCGTGCGTTACCGACACGTTGGCGCAGGCCTTCGATGGTGGTTTCGATGGCGGTCGGATGGTGGGCGAAGTCGTCGTAAACAGTAATGCCGTTTACCGTGCCTTTGATTTCCATACGGCGTTTGACGTTTTTAAATGCACTCAAAGCTTCGCAGGCCGTCTGAATATCGACTCCGGCATGACGTGCGGCAGCGATGACGGCGAGGGCGTTCATGCGGTTGTGTTCGCCCATCAGTTCCCAAGCGACGTGTCCGACCGTTTCGCCGTGATGGCGTACGTCAAACGAGCCGTCGGCATGGACGGTACCAACCTGCCAGCCTTGTTCGGTACCGAATTTTTCTACGGGCGTCCAGCAGCCTTTGTCCAAAGTATCTTGCAGGCTTTGCTGCTGGCCGTTGCAGACGATGAGGCCTTCAGACGGCACGGTGCGCACGAGGTGGTGGAACTGGGTCTGTATCGCGCCTAAGTCGGCAAAAATGTCAGCGTGGTCGAATTCCAGATTGTTCAAAATGGCGGTACGTGGACGGTAGTGTACGAATTTGGAGCGTTTGTCAAAAAAGGCGGTATCGTATTCGTCGGCTTCGATAACGAAGAATGGGGATTTTGAGTTAGGGTCTTGGCGCGGGGGTTGTGGCAGACGGGCGGAAACGCTGAAGTTTTCCGGTACGCCACCAATCAGGAAGCCCGGAGCGAGACCGGCATATTCCAAGACCCAGGCGAGCATGGAGGCGGTAGTCGTTTTGCCGTGTGTGCCGGCTACACCGAGTACCCAATGATGGTGTAATACGTTTTCAGCAAGCCATTGCGGGCCGGAAATGTAAGGCAGGCCTTTATTCAAAATGGCTTCAATCACATCCATGCCGCGTTTGGCAACATTACCGATAACGTAAATATCGGCTTTAAATTCGTCCAATTGAGCGGCATCAAAACCTTCATGTACGTCTATGCCCAAGGCTTCAAGCTGGGTGCTCATCGGCGGATACATCTTTGCGTCGCAACCGCTGACTTTAAAACCTGCTTCTTTGGCAATAGCCGCTACGCCGCCCATAAATGTGCCGCCGATACCGATAATGTGGATGTGTTTCATGATAAGACTGTCTTTGGATAAATTAATTTTAAAGCCGTCATTATAACGGAGTTTGGATAAAGAAAGGGGTCGTCTGAAAAGTTAGACAACAATAAGAATAGGAAACAAATACGAGGAATTTGATTTTAAAAGGAGGGCATTGAGGTTTTGCAAGTATGGGATTGGGGTTAGCCCTGCTTTGGAAAGAGTTATTTGATACGGTAAAGTTGTTCACGAAGGTCAGGTGAAGCATTGCCTTGAATTCCTCCATACTTGATGGCGTGAGGTTTTCGGTAACTGGTTTATTTGGATAGACTTTAGAAAATGGATGGTTGTTGTTATTAAAATAATGCCGTCTGAGAAATAAGTCTTGATTAAAACAAGTCATGACTTTTTTCAGACGGCATTTATATCCTGTGTTTTACGATTTCTATTAAAGTGCTGCTTCTGAGCGTTCTCCGGTACGAATACGGATGGCTTCTTCAACCGGATAAATAAAGATTTTACCGTCACCGATTTTGCCGGAATGCGCGGTTTCTAAAATGGCATCCACAGCCTGATCGACTTTATCGTCAGCCAATACTAATTCGATTTTTACTTTAGGCAGAAAATCGACTGCGTATTCCGCGCCGCGATAAATTTCCGTATGGCCTTTTTGGCGGCCGAAACCTTTGACTTCGCTGACAGTCATGCCGGTAATGCCGATTTCGGTCAAGACTTCGCGCACATCGTCGAGTTTGAAAGGTTTGATAATGGCTTCGATTTTTTTCATATTAATTCTCCTTATTTGAGAAAAGGCCGTCTGAAACATTCAGACGGCCTTTGTTCCATCAAGTTCGTTCAAATTTTATTTGAGTGAACTTATTTCTTTTTCTGAGCAGGTAGGTCGGTACATACGCCCAATGCCACTTCCGCAGCCATACCGATGGATTCGCCCAGGGTTGGGTGTGGGTGGATGGTTTTACCGATATCGGCGGCATCACAGCCCATTTCAATCGCCAAGCAGACTTCACCGATCATATCGCCGCCGTTAGGACCAACGATACCGCCACCGATGATGCGGCCGGTTTCAGCATCAAAAATCAGCTTGGTGAAACCATTGTCGCAACCGTTGGCAATTGCACGGCCGGAAGCAGCCCATGGGAAGTTGGCTTTGGTAATTTTGCGGCCGGAAGCTTTGGCAGACAACTCGGTTTCGCCAACCCATGCCACTTCAGGAGAAGTGTAAGCAACACCCGGAATAACGCGCGCGTCAAAGTAGGCTTTATGGCCGGCACAGTTTTCCGCAGCAACGTGGCCTTCGTGAACGGCTTTGTGTGCCAACATCGGTTGACCGACGATGTCGCCGATAGCGTAGATGTGCGGCACGTTGGTGCGCATTTGTTTGTCCACTTCGATGAAGCCGCGGTCAGTTACAGCAACGCCTGCTTTTTCGGCGCTGATGAGTTTGCCGTTAGGCGCACGACCGGCAGCCACCAATACGGCATCGTAACGTTGTGGCTCTTTAGGCGCATTTGCACCTTCAAAAGTAACGTAAACGCCGTCTTCTTTAGGCTCAACAGCAACAGTTTTGGTGTTGATCATGATGTTGTCAAAACGGTATTCGTTTTGTTTTTGCCATACTTTAACCAAGTCGCGGTCTGCGCCTTGCATCAGGCCGTCCATCATTTCAACAACATCCAGGCGAGACCCCAAAGTGCTGTAAACCGTACCCATTTCGAGACCGATAATACCACCGCCGATGATCAACAGTTTGCCTGGTACTTCTTTCAGAGCCAGTGCACCGCTGGAATCGATGATGCGTGGATCTTCAGGAATGAAAGGCAGTTTGGTTACGCGGCTACCTGCTGCAATGATACAGTTTTTGAAGGCAACGATTTTTTTCTCGCCGGTAGGAGTCGCTTGCTCGTACACGTCGCCGGTAGTCAGCGACACTTCCAAGTGGTGCGGATCTAAGAATTGGCCGTCGCCTTGGATAACGTCTACTTTACGGCCTTTGGCCATGCCTGCCAAACCGGTAGTCAAACGGGAAACCACGCCGTCTTTGTAAGCACGCAGCATGTCGATATCGAGTTCAGGCTCTGGGTATTTGATACCGTTGGCAGCCAAGTGACGCACTTCATCGATAACGGCAGCATTGTGCAACAGGGCTTTGGAAGGGATACAGCCAACGTTCAAGCAAACGCCGCCCAAAGTTTTGTAACGCTCGACGATGGCAACTTTCAAGCCTTCGTCAGCAGCGGCAAATGCAGCAGAATAACCGCCAGGGCCGCCACCCAATACAACTACGTCGTATTCGGCATCGGCAGAACCGCCGAATTGAGCAGCTTGAGGAGCAGGAGCGGCTGCTTTAGGTGCTTCTTGTACAGGAGCGGCAGGCGCTTCGGCTTTAGGGGCAGCAGCTGCACCTTCGGCCTCAACGACAACAATCAAACCGCCTTCAGAGATTTTGTCGCCCACTTTAACTTTTACTTCTTTGACTACGCCTGCAACTTCGGCAGGTACGTCCATAGTGGCTTTATCGGTTTCCAAAGTAATCAGGGTATCGTCCACAGCAATGGTATCGCCCACATTTACTTCAACCGCAATAATATCTACATTTTCGTGACCGCCAATGTCGGGCACTTTCAATTCAACTAAGCTCATGTCTAATCTTTCTGAATGATGTTCGGACTTCTTTTTTCAGACGGCCTTTCTATATAGGCCGTCTGAAAATGCTCGGATTACAGGGTAATGCGGCGGAAGTCTTTCAACAGGTTAGCCAGGAATACGGTGAAGCGCATACCGGCGGCACCGTCGATGACACGGTGGTCAAAGGACAGGCTCAACGGGCACATCAGGCGAGGAGCAAATTCTTTGCCGTTCCAAACCGGTTTGATTTGGGATTTGCACACGCCCAAGATAGCAACTTCAGGAGCATTCACGATTGGTGTGAAACCTGTACCGCCGATACCGCCCAAGCTGGAAATAGTAAAGCATGCGCCTTGCATTTCTTGTGGTTTGAGCTTGCCTTCGCGGGCTTTTTTAGACAATTCGGTCAGCTCTTGGCTGATTTGTTTCAAGCCTTTTTGATCTACGTCTTTGATTACTGGAACAACCAAGCCGTTTGGCGTGTCTGCTGCGAAACCGATGTTGAAGTAGTTTTTCAGCACCAAGTTGTCGCCATCCAAAGAGGCATTGAATTCAGGGAAGGCTTTCAGCGCAGCAACAGAGGCTTTAATGATGAACGCCAATGGGGACAATTTCACGCCTTCACGTTCCCATTCTTTGTTCAGTTGTTTGCGGAATTCTTCCAATTCGGTCATGTCCGCTTCTTCGTGTACGGTAACGTGAGGAATCACAACCCAGTTGCGAGACAGGTTTTGACCGGAGATTTTCTTAATGCGAGACAGTTCTTTAACTTCGACGCTGCCGAATTTAGAGAAGTCAACTTTAGGCCATGGCAACAAGTCCAGACCACCGCCCAAAGAGGCAGCGGCAGGTTTGCCTACACCGCTTTGCATAACGGATTTAACGAAGGCTTTAACGTCTTCGCCCATGATACGGCCTTTCAGACCGGTACCTTTGACTTGACCCAGATCTACGCCCAATTCGCGTGCCAGTTTGCGTGCGGAAGGACCGGCATGAGCTTTGGCAAATGCAGCTTCGTCGATTTTGGCAGCTGCAGGTGCAGAAGGTGCAGGTGCAGCGGCTGGTGCGAGAGCGGCAGCAGGAGCTGGAGCAGCGGCTGGTGCAGATGCGGCAGCTTGAGCGACAGGAGCAGCTGCGGCGGAACCGGCGGTTTCTACTTCGATAATGGCAGAACCTTCAGATACTTTGTCGCCAACTTTTACAAATACGGCTTTAACCACACCGGCTTCTGTACATGGTACGTCCATAGTGGCTTTGTCGGTTTCCAAAGTAATCAGGGTGTCATCAACGGCAACAGTGTCGCCAACTTTAATTTCAACGGCAATAACGTCTACGTCAGAGTGACCGCCGATATCAGGTACAACAACTTTTACAGTTGCACCGCCTGCAGGGGCTGCGGCAGGCGCAGCAGCTGGAGCAGCAGGAGCTTCTGCTGCAGGGGCAGGAGCGGCATCAGTAGCGGCAGCACTGGTTTCAACGGTCAGAATAACGCCGCCTTCAGAGATTTTATCGCCAACTTTAACTTTAACTTCTTTCACGACGCCGGCTGCATCAGCAGGTACATCCATAGTGGCTTTGTCGGTTTCCAATGTAATCAGGGTGTCGTCAACGGCAATAGTGTCGCCTACTTTGACTTCTACGGCGATGATGTCGACGTTTTCATGACCGCCGATATCAGGGACTTTGATTTCTACGATACTCATTTGAGTTCCTTTAATATTTTCAGTTTGATGCCGTCTGAAAACTGTTTCACACGGCATCGGTACAGTTTGTCTGTTCAAACCTTTCAAGCATTCGGTTTTCAGACGGCCTAATGTTGGCATGAAGCAAACAGGCCGTCTGAAACATCAATTAGCGTTTCCAGCTAGGAGCTGCATCGGCTTTGATACCATATTTTTCAATGGCTTGTTGAACGGTTTCTTTGCTGACTTTGCCCTGTTCGGCCAGAGCGCTCAATGCAGCAACGGCAACGTTGTAGCGGTCAACTTCGAAGAAGCTACGAAGGTTGGCACGGCTGTCGGAACGACCGAAGCCATCGGTACCCAAGACGTGGTAGTCGTTAGGGATGTAGGCGCGGATACGGTCGGCATAGCTGCGGATGTAGTCGGTAGCGGCAATAACCGGACCGTCATGACCTTGAAGTTGAGAAGTAACAAACGGTACTTTTGCAGTTTCCAAAGGATTCAGGCGGTTGAAACGTTCTGCTTCGATAGCGTCGCGATGCAACAGGTTGAAAGATGGGCAAGACCAAATGTCTGCTTCTACGCCGAAGTCGGCTTTCAACAATTCGGCACCGGCAATTACTTCTTGCAGGATGGTACCGGAACCCATCAATTGGACTTTTTTATCGCCTTTGCCGCCGGCTTTCAGCAAGTACATACCTTTCAGGATGTCTTGTTCTACGCCTTCAGGCATGTCCGGATGGGTGTAGTTTTCATTCATCAGGGTGATGTAGTAGAACACATCTTCGTGGTTAACATACATGCGGCGCAAGCCATCGTGTACGATAACGGCTACTTCATATTGGAATGTCGGATCGTAAGTTACACAGTTTGGAATCAAGTCTGCTTGAATGTGGCTGTGGCCGTCTTCGTGTTGCAAACCTTCGCCATTCAGTGTTGTACGGCCGGCTGTACCACCCAGCAGAAAACCGCGTGCATGCATATCGCCTGCTGCCCATGCCAAGTCACCAACGCGTTGGAAGCCAAACATAGAGTAGTAGATGTAGAAAGGAATCATGGCAAAGTCGTTGTTTGCGTAGCTGGTCGCAGCAGCAATCCAGTCAGCCATGGCACCTGGTTCGTTAATACCTTCTTGCAAGATTTGACCGTCAACAGACTCTTTATAGAACATCAGTTGGTCTTTATCTTGAGGAGTGTATTGTTGGCCTTTAGGGTTCCAAATACCGTATTGACGGAACATACCTTCCATACCGAACGTACGGCTTTCATCTGGAACGATAGGCACCACGCGTTTGCCGATTTTTTTGTCTTTCAGCAAAGTAGACAGGATGCGGACGAAAGCCATGGTGGTTGAGAATTCACGGTCACCGCTGGATTTCAGTTGAGTCTCAAATGCTGACAACTCAGGCACTTCCAGAACTTCTTGGGTAGGTTTGCGTTGAGGCAGGTAGCCACCCAAAGCTTCACGGCGTGCATGCAGGTATTTGTATTCTTCGCTGTCGGGAGCAAAAGTCAGGTAAGGCAGGTTGCCACTGTCGATTTGCTCGTCGGTAACAGGAATGTCAAAGCGATCACGGAATTGTTTCAGAGAAGCTTTGTCCATTTTCTTGGCTTGGTGGGCAACGTTTTGACCTTCGCCGGATGCGCCCATGCCGTAACCTTTAATGGTTTTAGCCAAAATGACAGTAGGTTTGCCGTCAGCGTGGTTCACTGCGCGGTCGTAAGCGTTGTACACTTTTTGAGGATCATGGCCGCCGCGGTTCAATGCCCAAATTTGTTCATCAGTCATATCGGCGACCAATGCTTTCAGTTCAGGCGTATTGAAGAAGTGTTCGCGAACGTATGCACCGTCTTTGGATTTGTAAGTTTGGTAGTCACCGTCCAAGCACTCTTCCATACGTTTGCGCAGGATGCCATCTTTGTCTTTTGCCAAGAGGCGGTCCCAACGACGACCCCAGATGACTTTCACAACATTCCAGCCGGCGCCGGCAAAGTTGCCTTCCAGCTCTTGAATGATTTTGCCGTTACCGCGTACTGGACCGTCCAAACGTTGCAGGTTACAGTTGATGACGAATACCAGGTTATCCAAGCCTTCGCGTGAAGCCAGAGCAATAGCACCTTGGCTTTCAGGTTCATCCATTTCGCCGTCGCCACAGAATACCCATACTTTACGGCCTTTGGTTTTAGCCAGGCCGCGAGATTCCAAGTATTTCAGGAAACGGGCTTGGTAAATCGCCATCAATGGGCCAAGACCCATAGATACGGTTGGGAATTGCCAGAAGTCAGGCAACAGGTGAGGGTGAGGATAGGAAGGCAGACCATGACCGGCAACTTCTTGACGGAAGTTGTTCAATTGGTCTTCAGTCAGACGGCCTTCAACGAAAGCGCGTGCGTAGATACCAGGGGCAACGTGGCCTTGGAAGAATACCAAATCGCCTTCTTCGCCTTCACCTTTAGCTTTCCAGAAGTGGTTGAAGCCGACTTCGTACATAGTGGCGGCTGATTGGAAAGATGCAATGTGTCCACCCAATTCCAAATCTTTTTTACCTGCGCGCAAAACGATAGCGGCAGCGTTCCAACGAACGAATGCACGGATACGGTGTTCGATGTTTTGGTCGCCGGGGATGCCTTTTTCGTCTTCAACGGAAACGGTGTTCAAGTATGGAGTAGTGGTGCCATGAGGCATACGGATGCCTTTGTCACGGCTGTATTTGACCAAACTTTCCAGCAGATACTGGGCGCGTTCGCTGCCTTCATATTCTAAAACAGAGCTTAACGCGTCTAACCATTCTTTGGTTTCAATTGGGTCAACATCGTGTAATTGGGTGGACATAATATCTATCCTTGTGTTGAGTGTTTTTCAATGACGGAGTATTACTCCGATATTTTCGTTTGTGAATAAATACGGCTTATAAACGAAAATTCCAAGAGTCAAATTCGAAAAAATTTTAATTATTTAAATATTTTCAATACGTTATATGAGGCAATGAAAATTCTGAAAAATTAAAATTTTTTGCAAACTGGCTAACCTGCAAATGCTATCAGTAATTGGGCAAACTGGCAAATCGCGCTGTTGATATTAATAGGAGGGTAGAGGTTGAATTGATAATTTTTAAAAGTGCCCTTATGATGGTTTTAAAATTAGAATATTAAACAGACACGGTAAAAGTCTCTGTTGTTTGGATGAAAAAAATCAAATACGAAAATTAATTTTCAAAATTTGTCTAAAATCGAAAATTAAATTTAAACTTTGAGTTTGAAAAAGAAAATTCAGACCGTGTTATTTTTTACAAGCGAATGGGCCGTCTGAAGATTTTGGAAGAGGTTAAGAAAGAGTGAAATTTTAAGAGGACGATGATTGAGGAAGGGAAAATTAAAAAATGACATGCACAGGCTGGTTGAATAGCTGGCATGTCATTTGTTAGTAGTCTGAGAATTTCAGACGGCCTTTAAACTGCAGAGGATTTTTGAGCAAATTGCTTCCATTGAGCTAAAAGCTCTTTGAGAACATCTTGCTGCTCATGTCCATGTTGGATGGCTTCTTGCAGCCAAAAACATGCATTATTGATGTCTTTCTCTACACCCAGGCCGTGGTAATACAGACAGGCAAGATTATATTGAGCCATTGTATCCCTTTGTTTGGCTGCTGCCTCAAACCATTTCGCCGCTTGGGCATAATCGACAGGTACACCTTGTCCGCTGTAATACATCATGCCAAGATTGGTTTGTGATTTACTGTGTCCTCGTTCTGCAGACTGAAGGTATAGCTCCAGTGCTTCAGCATAATTTTGTTGGCGTTTTAAGCCATAGTGCGCTGCAAATGCCAGCTTGTAAAGACGTTCAGCTTCCTGACGTTGGAGGGCGATTTCTTTCGTCAGCTGATAGTTTTGCTGGTTATTCAATGCGCTGTCAGACAGAAGTTTTTGGTAAGCGACAAGATTACCTAAATCAGCCGAGCGTTGATAATATTGACGCGCGGTGTCTGCATCAACTGCTCGTCCCAATCCGTAGCGATGGATATCGCCTAAAAGACGCAATCCTTCCGGGTCATTTTGATCTGCAGCCAATTTAGCATGCTGATAGGCCTTTTGAGGGTCTCGTTCGGTGTTTTTACCCAGAAGATAGATTTCGGCAAGTGCTACATGCGCATTGCTGTCACCTTGTTCGGCAGCTTTTTCAAACCATTCCAATGCTTCAGCAGGATTTGATACGGCTAAGAGTTCTGCAAGAGAAGTTTGCGCTGGAACAATGTCGTAATCGGCGGCAATACGCAAATGTTCGATTGCTTTTTCAGGGTTTTGTGCAACACCTTGCCCCAATTTGTATTGAAGGCCGAGTTGCCAGTGTGCCGCAATAAATCCCTGTGCAGCGGATTGCTGATAAAGTTTATGGGAATATTCCAAATCAGGAGAGCTGGAATATTGGTAATGCTGGGCTAAGAAGTATTGTGCCTGAGGATTTTGTTGTTCGGCAGCTTTCAGTGCCCATTTGACTGCTTCTTGGTCATTGCCATTGTCTGCATATAAACGCATCAGGCGCAGTTGGGCAGGAGCCAATCCTTCTTCGGCAAGCTCTTGATAGGCTGCGATGAGCTTTTCTACTTCTATTCCATTATTTTCTTGTAATTGGAGAAGATTATAGCGGGCGTATGGATGACCAGCTCTTGCAGCTTGCTTTAAATATTCAACTGCAATTGCCAAATCTTGTGCATTTTCGTGGTGTTCGATCAGGCATCCTGCCAGCTGAAATGCAGCCTCAACATGCCCGGCTTCTGCTGCTTCGCAGAGCAATGGGATGGCCCGTGCAAAGTCAGGTGGGTCTTGAGTGATTAATTTTTCTGCCAGAAGAAAAGATTCTTCATATTGTTGAGCATTCATCGGTTTGCTTTTATATTTTGTGAAGGATTAAGAATAAAATAATCGGCCGACAGGGTGCGGCCGTTATGATTTTGTAATTTTGAGGTTATTTACAAAAACAGGCAACCGTATTTGTATTTTTATACTTAGAATAATGGAATAATTTGTCTTATGCTGCATAAATACAACAGAGGCATGTGATAAAGTGGGTTGAGAAAATACTTCTGCTGTTTATTCACTTTAAATTATTTATCGTCCGGTTTTTTACGCCACAAAACAAGTAATTTGCCAATATGTTGCACCAGTTGAGCACCCAGTGTTTCACACAGGGTATTGCAAATTTCAATACGTTCTGCACGGTCATCGCCAAAAACACGGACTTTAATCAATTCGTGTGCTGTCAATGCGGCGTCGGTTTCTTTAATGACGGAGTCGGTCAAACCTTGTTGGCCAACAATAACAACGGGATGAAGGTGGTGTGCTTGGGCTTTCAATGCCAAAATTTCTTTGGTGCTTAATTTGTTGTCGCTCATATTAATAAGTATCCAATTAAAAAGAATAATGGCTATATTGTACGCGATTTAGAACATTTACGGGGGAAATAACGTACAATGCTGATTTTAACTTAAGCATTTCAAATCAAGATGGCTGTACGCTCAAAATCTTCAAAAGCATGGCTGCATGAGCACGTCAACGATCATTATGTCCATATGGCACAAAAGGACGGATATCGTGCCAGAGCGGCTTATAAATTATTGGAAATCAATCAAAAAGATAAATTAATCAAGCCAGGTACGGTTTTGGCGGATTTGGGTAGCGCGCCGGGAAGTTGGTCACAGGTAGCGGCCAAGCTGGTCGGTAAAACAGGGGCAGTGTTCGCTTTGGATATTTTACCGATGGATGCGATTGATGGTGTGTCGTTTATCCAGGGCGACTTTAGGGAAGATGCTGTTTTGGAGCAGTTTGAAGCCTTATTGGATAATCGTCCGTTAGACCTTGTAATCTGCGATATGGCACCCAATATGTCAGGCAATGCCGTAACAGACCAGGCACGCAGTTTTTATTTGTGTGAACTGGCTTTAGATTTTGCCTCCCAACATTTGAAAACCGGAGGCAGTTTTTTAGTGAAGGTGTTTCAAGGTGCGGGTTATCAGGAGTATACGGCGGCTATGCGCGAAATTTTTGCCAGTGTACAAACTCGAAAGCCGGATGCTTCCCGCAATCGTTCCAGTGAGATTTACCTATTAGGTAAAAATAAACGCTGACAATGTAGGGTGGGTGCTTTAAAATTCTTTCCCTTGATTTTATTTATTTTGTAACCATGGAGCCTGTTCAGTGGGGAATACCATTAAAAACATATTAGTCTGGGTAGTGGGTGGTGCTATGCTTTTAGCAGCATTCAATGCGCTCAGCGATAAGCAGGAAGATAAACAGCAAATCGAATATTCTCAATTTATTCAGCAAGTTAATAGTGGCGAAGTATCCAATGTCAATATTGAAGGATCTGTTGTCAGCGGCTATCTGATTAAAGGTGAGCGCACCGATAAAACTGCCTTCTATACCAATGCGCCTTTGGATGACAACTTGGTTAAAACACTGTTGGACAACAAAGTACGCGTCAAAGTGACTCCGGAAGAAAAACCAAGCATGCTGGCCAGTCTGTTTTACAGCCTGCTGCCTGTTTTGTTGTTGATTGGTGCATGGTTCTACTTCATGCGCATGCAAAGCGGCGGTGGCGGTAAAGGCGGCGCATTCTCTTTTGGTAAGAGCCGTGCACGTTTGTTGGACAAAGATTCCAATAAAGTGACTTTTGCTGATGTTGCCGGTTGTGATGAGGCAAAAGAAGAAGTACAAGAAATCGTGGATTACCTGAAATCGCCTAACCGTTACCAAAGCCTGGGTGGTCGCGTACCGCGCGGTATTTTGTTGGCCGGTAGCCCTGGTACAGGTAAAACATTACTGGCCAAAGCGATTGCTGGTGAGGCCGGTGTGCCATTCTTCAGTATTTCAGGTTCTGACTTCGTAGAAATGTTTGTCGGTGTCGGCGCGAGCCGTGTCCGCGATATGTTCGAGCAGGCCAAGAAAAACGCGCCATGTATCATCTTTATCGATGAAATTGATGCTGTCGGCCGTCAGCGCGGTGCCGGTTTGGGCGGTGGCAATGATGAGCGTGAGCAAACATTAAACCAATTATTGGTTGAAATGGATGGTTTTGAAAGTAATCAAACCGTTATTGTGATTGCAGCAACCAACCGCCCTGATGTACTTGACCCTGCGTTGCAGCGTCCGGGCCGTTTTGACCGTCAAGTCGTTGTTCCATTGCCTGATATCCGTGGCCGTGAGCAAATCTTGAAAGTACACGCTAAAAAAGTACCTTTGGATGCATCCGTAGATTTAACTTCTTTAGCTCGCGGTACACCTGGTTTTTCAGGTGCGGATTTGGCAAACTTGGTCAATGAAGCAGCTTTGTTTGCCGGTCGTCGTAATAAAGTTAAAGTCGATCAAAGCGACTTTGAAGATGCTAAAGACAAAATCTACATGGGTCCGGAGCGTCGCAGTATGGTAATGCACGAAGATGAAAAACGTGCGACAGCCTATCATGAGGCCGGTCATGCAATCGTAGCGGAAAGCCTGCCGTTTACCGATCCGGTTCACAAGGTAACCATTATGCCTCGTGGCCGTGCATTGGGTTTGACTTGGCAACTGCCTGAGCGTGACCGCATCAGTATGTACAAAGACCAAATGCTGAGCCAGCTCTCAATCTTGTTTGGTGGCCGTATTGCTGAAGATATTTTTATTGGCCGTATTTCTACCGGCGCATCTAACGACTTCGAGCGTGCAACTCAAATGGCACGCGAGATGGTAACGCGTTATGGTATGAGCGACAAAATGGGTGTGATGGTTTATGCTGAGAACGAAGGTGAGGTATTCTTGGGTCGCAGCGTAACCCGTTCTCAAAATATTTCCGAGAAAACCCAACAAGATATCGATGCGGAAATCCGCCGTATTTTGGATGAGCAATACCAAGTGGCTTACAAAATCTTGGATGAAAATCGCGATAAGATGGAAACCATGTGCAAGGCACTGATGGATTGGGAAACCATCGATCGAGACCAAGTTTTGGAAATTATGGCCGGTAAACAGCCTAGTCCACCTAAGGATTACAGCCACAATGTCCGCGATGACAAAGTAGAAGAGCCTGAAGCACCTGTTGCTGAAGCTGTTGAACCTGTTGAGCAAAATGAGGTTCAGAATACTGAGTCAGTAGAAGCAGACAAAACAGATAAATCTGTATAAGGCTTGAAACAGAAAACGGTAGCTTTTAAGCTACCGTTTTTATTTTGAAGATAAGCTAAAGGTCTCAGGCCGTCTGAAAATTTTCAGACGGCCTAATTTTATTTGGTTAATTACAAAACAGCCAAAGCCGCTTCGTAGTCAGGCTCATTTGCAATTTCAGAAACCAACTCAGCGTGGAGAACTTGGTTTTGCTCGTTCAAAACCACCACTGCGCGGGCAGTCAGGCCGCGTAATGGGCTTTCTGTCAGTGTAACACCGTAATCGTTAGAAAAGCTGCTGCGGAATGTGGAAAGTGTCACTACATTTTCCAAACCTTCTGCGCCGCAGAAACGGGCTTGTGCAAACGGTAAATCGGCAGAAATGCACAAAATAACGGTATTATCCAAAGACGAGGCATGTTTGTTGAAAGTGCGGACGGACTGGGCGCATACGCCGGTGTCAATGCTGGGGAAAATATTCAGCACTTTGCGTTTGCCTGCAAAGTCAGCCAATGATTTCTCAGATAGGTCTGCTGCTACCAATGTGAAATCAGGTGCAACCTGGCCGATGGCAGGCAAATTGCCGTTTGTAGAAATAGGTGAGCCTTGGAAAGTAACTTGGGCCATGATTCAGTCCTTGTGTCAGGGGGAAAATAGGATGGTCAGGGGTTTAGTAATGACGGCGGCGGAAATAGAACATGCCTTCGCTGTCAATTTCTAAAATATAGCGGCCGTTTTGGACGGCAGCATAACCGCTTTTGCCTTCGGTATAAGGCTGTAAAGCAGCGTGTGAAATCAAATAGTCAGTCAGCTTGCTGCCGTCTTGGGCAATATTGTCCACCATTTTTGCAAAGGCAGTGTGGCAGACGCCGTTGGCTGACCAGCCGGCTGGAACACCTTTTTCATTTTTTTCCATGCATTGGCCGCTGATGACTTCTAAGTCGGTAGGGTGCTTGCCAATCAGATTAATGACACCACCCTCTATGCCGTTAATCGGGTAGGTACGTTGTTTTTTGCCTTCTTTGGTTTCGCCTTCTTGTGCTGTACCCAAATCCAAACCGGATATGGCTTGTTCATCGATATATTTAACTTTGAAGGTAGGCTTGGGTGCTTTGCCTGAAGCAGCATCATTGGCTACAGTATCTTCAGATTTACCGCCGCAGGCAGCCAAAGACAGGCTGAGTAAGATAAGGGGGAAGGTTTTTTTCATATGAGAAACCCTAGAAAACGATTATATTTCAAATGATAAACGATATTATGGCCGTCTGAAATATTCAGACGGCCTTACTATTATTATTTCAACGGACGAATACCTACTGCATCGCGTACTTTATCCAACAATTCGCGTGCTTCTTTACGCGCTTTTTGTGCGCCGGCCTGCAAAATGTCTTCAATTTGAGAGGGTTTGGCTGTTAACTCATTGTAACGCTCGCGGGGTTCTGCGAGTTCGGCATTGATTTTTGTACCCAAGAGTTTCTTAGCCTCACCCCAAGCAAGGCCTTCGGCCAGCATTTGCGTGAACTCGGCAGTTTCAGACGGCGTGGAGAAGGCTTTGTAGATTTCAAACAGAGGACTTTCATCAGTCTGTTTCGGCTCGCCGGGTTCTTTCATATTGGTGATGATTTTGTTAACCGATTTTTGGGTCTTCTTGTCGTTTTCCCAAAGCGGAATGGTGTTGCCGTAGGATTTGGACATTTTGCGTCCGTCCAAGCCGACCAAGAGTTCGACATTTTCGTCGATTTTCACTTCTGGCAGGGTGAAGAGTTCTTGGAAGCGGTGGTTGAAGCGGCCGGCAATATCGCGAGCCATTTCAACGTGTTGGATTTGGTCGCGACCGACCGGTACTTCATGGGCATTGAACATAAGAATGTCGGCAGTCATGAGGATAGGGTAGCTGTACAGGCCCATTTCCACGCCATGATCCGGATCTTCCTGACCGTTTTCGGTATTTGCCTGTACTGCGGCTTTATAAGCGTGGGCGCGGTTCATCAGGCCTTTTGCGGTGATACAGGTCAGAATCCAGTTCAACTCCATTACTTCGGGAATATCGCTTTGACGGTAGAAAGTGGTCTGTTCAGGGTTGAGTCCGCAGGCGAGCCATGTGGCGGCAACAGCTTGAGTAGATTGATGAATCATTTCTGGCTCATGACATTTGATGATGCCGTGATAGTCGGCCAAAAAGAGGAATGATTCGGTATTGGAATCTTGTGCTGCGCGGATAGCCGGGCGGATGGCACCGACATAGTTGCCCAAGTGTGGAATACCTGTTGTGGTAACGCCTGTTAAAACTCGTTTTTTGCTCATGAAAGTATCCTTCGGCACAAAGGCCGTCTGAAAATAAATATGGTGCCGATTATACCTGATTATTCTTGATTTTTCAGACGGCCTTTTGAGTAAAGGGTAACTGGATAATAAAGTTATACACATAAAATTATAAAAATAAAACTTTATAAAACAATAAGGTAATAAAAATTTTTGGTTAATGGAGTAAATAGCTATTGAGTTATCCACATTTGCGCTTATATAGGCTCTAACAGAATATATTTGAAGAGGAACTTAAAATGAGATTTGATAAATTGACTGCCAAATTTCAGCAAGCTTTGCAAGAAGGTCAAAGTTTGGCTTTGGTTGCGGACAGCAGCTACCTTGAGGCCGGCTTTATCTTAAAAGCGTTGCTTGACGATCAAAACAGTGGTGCCGCTGCGTTACTTGCTCATGCAGGTGTGAATGTGCCTCAAGTAAAACAACGTTTGCAGCAACATTTGAGCAGCTTGCCAAAAGTATCCGGTCAAGGTGGCGACATTATGCCTAGCCGTGAGCTGCAAGCTGTGTTAAACCTGATGGATAAGGCTGCAACCAAACGCGGCGATGCCTATATCGCCAGCGAACTTTTCCTGCTTGCCTTGGTACAACAGAACGATGCGACCGGCAAAATCCTGAAAGAAGCCGGTGCGACCGAACAAAATATCAATGCCGCGATCGATGCGGTACGAGGAGGACAAAACGTGAACGATGCGAATGCCGAAGACCAACGCGATGCTTTGAAAAAATACACACTCGACCTGACTCAACGCGCCCGAGACGGCAAGCTCGACCCTGTTATTGGTCGTGATGATGAAATTCGTCGTGCAATTCAGGTATTGCAACGCCGTACCAAAAACAACCCTGTGCTGATTGGTGAGCCTGGTGTGGGTAAAACCGCTATTGTTGAAGGTTTGGCGCAACGTATTGTTAACGGCGAAGTGCCTGAATCCCTGCGTAACAAACGCCTGCTGGTTTTGGATTTGGCGGCTTTGATTGCCGGCGCGAAATACCGTGGCGAATTTGAAGAACGCTTGAAAGGCGTGTTGAACGACTTGGCTAAAGATGACGGTAACACTCTGATTTTCATTGATGAAATCCATACTTTGGTCGGCGCGGGCAAAACCGACGGCGCAATGGATGCGGGCAATATGTTGAAACCGGCTTTGGCGCGCGGCGAATTGCACTGTATCGGTGCGACCACTTTGGATGAATACCGTCAATACATCGAAAAAGACGCGGCACTCGAACGCCGTTTCCAAAAAGTATTGGTTGGCGAGCCAAGCGTGGAGGATACCATCGCTATTTTACGCGGTTTGCAAGAGCGTTATGAAATCCACCACGGTATCGATATTACCGACCCTGCTATCGTTGCCGCAGCGGAGTTGAGCGACCGTTATATTACCGACCGCTTCCTGCCTGATAAAGCGATTGATTTGATCGATGAAGCAGCCAGCCGCATCAAAATGGAGTTGGACAGCAAACCTGAGCAAATGGATAAACTTGACCGTCGCATTATCCAGCTCAAAATGGAGAAAATGCACGTTGCCAAAGAAAGCGATGATGCCAGCAAGAAACGTCTGGAATTGATAGACGAAGAAATCGACGGCTTGCAAAAAGAATACGCCGATTTGGACGAAATCTGGAAAGCAGAAAAAGCCGCCTCTTCCAGCACCGCCGACATCAAAAAACAGATGGACGACATCAAAGTCAAAATCGAGCAGGCCAAACGTCAAGGCGATTTTGCCCGTGCGTCCGAACTCGAATACGGTGAGTTGCCTAAATTGGGCGCACAGTTGCAAGCTGCGGAAAGTAACCCCGACGGCAAAAAACAAAACAAACTCTTCCGTACCGAAGTTGGTGCGGACGAAGTGGCCGAAATCGTTTCCCGTATGACCGGTATCCCTGTGTCCAAAATGATGGAAGGTGAACGCGATAAGCTGCTGAAGATGGAAGAAGTATTGCACCGCCGCGTGGTTGGTCAAGACGAAGCCGTGCGTGCCGTGTCCGACGCTATCCGCCGCAGCCGTTCCGGTTTGGCCGATCCGAATAAACCTTATGGCAGCTTCCTGTTCTTAGGCCCGACTGGTGTGGGTAAGACCGAATTGTGTAAGGCATTGGCAGGTTTCCTGTTCGACAGCGAAGATCATTTGATTCGTATCGATATGTCCGAATACATGGAAAAACATGCTGTTGCCCGCTTAATCGGCGCGCCTCCGGGCTATGTCGGCTACGAAGAAGGCGGTTACCTGACTGAGCAAGTCCGCCGCAAACCATACAGTGTGATTCTTTTGGATGAAGTGGAAAAAGCCCATCCAGACGTGTTCAACATCCTGTTGCAAGTATTGGATGACGGTCGCCTGACCGATGGACAAGGCCGCACTGTGGACTTTAAAAATACTGTTATCGTCATGACTTCCAACATCGGTAGCCAACATATCCAACAAATGGGTACTCAGGACTACGAAGCGGTGAAAGAAGTTGTGATGGAGGATGTGAAAGAACATTTCCGTCCTGAAATGATCAACCGTATTGACGAAGTAGTCGTGTTCCATGGTTTGGATCAGGCCAATATCCGCAGCATTGCGAAAATCCAGCTTAAAGGTTTGGAGAAACGTTTGGAAGCACAACATCTGCATCTGAAAGTCGATGATGCTGCCTTGGATCTGATTGCCGAAGCCGGTTTTGATCCTGTGTATGGTGCCCGTCCGCTCAAACGCGCCATCCAGTCAGAAATCGAAAATACGCTGGCAAAAGCATTACTTGAAGGTAAATATGCACCTGATAGCACAATCCATGTTAAAGAAGAGGATGGTAAGCTCTTGTTTGCATAAGGTTAAAACAATGTAGTATGTTGTTGTAAAAGGCCGTCTGAAAGAATTCAGACGGCCTTTCTTAGTTATTGATTCACATCATATATTTGTTATGTAATTTGATTATTCATTGAATTCTAGAGAATATTAATTGAAAATCTTGTTCTATAGGTTGACAAAGAATGCGATATAATCTGACCTGTTTGCCGAGGTTCTTGCTAAATATCTCATTTTGTGTAATAATACTACAATGCAAAAACTGACTAATCAAAATCTTCACATTATTTTGTCGGAGCGCTTAAATGATACCGACTTTGTTCTTATTCTCAATGCATTAATCAAATTTTTGCGCAGAGGAGGCAAAAAACAGGCTTCCGAACGTTTCGATTTGATTTTATCTACTTTAAAACAAGACGATGCTTTATGCCGTCAATTCAGCCTGCGCTTCTATGCCTGGCTGTCCAAAGTTCACATCTATCCTGCGCTGATTAAGCTGGGTATTTTCTCGCGCCATAGTTTTACTCGGGAGATGGGCATACGGATTTACGAACGTTTCAGCCCGTCTTATAAAGACTTTTCCAATCTGCGCGAAGTATTTTTATATCTTTTTCATTCGAAAAACGATGATAAATGGTTGCAAACTTTGAGTTTGCGCCAATGGTTGAGTATGTATGAGTTGTTGCAGGGTAAGGCGGATCCTACTTTGCTTCAGACGGCCAGCCGACAGTTGGCAGATGCCCGTTTGCGTGCAGTAGAAATGCTGTCTATTTGGATTGCTTCCGAAGCGATTGAGCCGGATTTAATACGGATTGCCCCCCGTTTGTTGGAGGCAGATTCGGCATTTGTTGCCTTACAACGTGAAATTGCAAAATTGGTAGAACACTATCGCCACAGTGAAGAAACTTACGACACGGCGCACTTGGAGGTCATGTTTGACCAGTGCGACAAGCAAATTGAGTATCTGCGTCGTCGTGGTACAGGAGCAGGGTCTGGCTCATCAGTGAAAGTGGCGCACTTGCTGGAGCGTTTGCAGCAAACTATCAGCCGTCTGAAACTGTTGACCAATATTCAAATTGAAACCGGCAGCCGCACCCGCTTAACCATCAATCTGATGAATGCGATGATTTATGCGGCGGTGGAGCAATACAGCACCAGCCACTTGCGTAAAAGCAGTATCCGAATGCTGGCACGCAGTATTACGGAAAACAAAAGCCATCATGGTGAGCATTACATTACGCGCAACCGTAGTGAATATTTCAAAATGTTTTATTCTGCAGCAGGTGGCGGTGTAATTATTGCTTTGATGGCATTGAATAAAATCCATATTGCGTCTTTGGGATTCGGCGAGTTTACTACTTCATTCCTTGCCGGGCTTAACTACGGCTTAGGCTTTATGCTGATTCATATGCTGCACTGTACCGTTGCGACCAAACAGCCTGCTATGACGGCGGCGAGCTTTGCCGAGCAGGTGGACTCAAATGAAGGCAGCAAAGCAGTGGACAACAAATTGGCAAAACTGCTGATTGACGTGTGTCGTTCGCAAAGTGTTGCCGTGTTTGGCAATGTATCGATTGCCGTATTGTTGGCGGCGGGGATCGCTTGGGGCTATGCTTACACGCATGGCCAGCCTTTGTTGAATGAGGCGGTTACAGCCTACCAGCTTAAATCTATTGAGATTTTTACTCAGCCGACCTTATGGTATGCCGCTATTGCCGGTGTATGGTTGTTTTGCTCGGGGATTATTGCCGGCTTCTTTGACAACCGTTCTGATTATCTGAACCTGCGTCAGCGCCTGCCGTTTAATCCGTTTTTACGAAAAATCATGCGTCCGCAGCCGCGCCGCCGTTTGGCCGCTTATATTCATAAGCATTACGGCTCGCTTATGGGCAATTTTATTTTCGGTATGCTTTTGGGGATGACCGGCTATTTCGGCCATCTTTTCGGCTTGCCGCTGGATATTCGCCATGTGGCGTTTTCTTCGGCAAATTTGGGTTATGCCGCGATTAGCGGTCATGCAGATATATTCACTTTTATGCTTGGCTTGGCAAGTGTATTGGCAATCGGTATGGTGAATCTGGTGGTCAGCTTTTCTTTAGCTTTGGCCGTTGCGCTCCGTTCTCGAGGCACGCGTTTGGGCAGTATGCGTAATCTGCTGAAGAGTTTCTGGAGTCAAGTGAAAGCCAATCCTTTGATTTTGCTGTATCCGGTTCAAGTGAATAATAAAGACAACGCGAAGTAAGATTGAAGAAAGGCCGTCTGAATATATATTTTTCAGACGGCCTTTTGATTTAAAAACTATAAAGATTAGGCTTGCAGAGAGGCGCGGTTTTCCAAAACTTGGTCAATCAAACCATATTCTTTAGCTTCATCGGCAGACATATAATTGTCGCGGTCGGTATCGCGTTCCAAGTCGGCCAAATCGCGATCACAATGTTTGGCGAGTAAGCGGTTCAGTTTCTCTTTGATTTTCAGCAGCTCTTTAGCGTGAATTTCAATATCGGAAGCCTGACCGGCCAAGCCGCCGCTGATGAGCGGTTGGTGAATCATGATGCGGCTGTTTGGCAGGGCAAAGCGTTTGCCTTTTTCGCCTGCGGACAACAGGAATGCTCCCATGCTTGCCGCTTGGCCCAAGCATAAAGTAGAAACATGAGGCTTGATGAAGTTCATGGTGTCGTAAATCGACATACCGGCAGTAACCGAACCGCCCGGAGAGTTGATATAGAAGAAGATATCTTTATCAGGGTTTTCACTTTCCAAGAACAGTAATTGCGCAACAACCAAGTTGGCAGATTCGTCTGTCACCGGGCCGATCAAGAAAACGATGCGCTCTTTCAAAAGGCGTGAGTAGATGTCGAATGCGCGCTCGCCGCGACCGCTTTGTTCGATAACGGTAGGGACAAGGTAATTATTGAAATCGAAGGACATTTTTGTCTCCTGTTAATGTTGGAAAAGCACCAAAGCATTTAAAGCGCTTCGGTGCTTTTGATTGTCTGTTTCAGACGGCCTTGGAGCAATTAAGCTTGTGCGCCCATTACTTCGTCAAAAGACAGCGCTTTTTCGGTTACTTTAGCTTTGCTCAGAACGAAATCAACAACGTTGCTTTCTACTGCCAAAGAAGTCGGGCCTTGCAGGCGGGAAAGCTCTGCGTAGTACCAGTCGATAACTTCTTGAGGATCTTCGTAGCTTTCTGCGAAGTTGGCAACAACGGCTTTGATTTGGTCTTCAGTTGGCTCAAGTTTGTTTTCTTCAACCAATTTAGCCAAAATCAGACCCAAGGCAACGCGGCGTTCTGCTTGTTCTTTGAACATATCCAAAGGCAGATCCAAGTTGGCAGCGTCAGCCATACCTTGGTTAACGAAGTTTTGTTTCATTTCGTTTGCCAAGCGGGCCGCTTCTTCGTTGACCAAAGCAACAGGAACTTGCAAGTCAGTCGCTTTGAGCAGGGCGTTCATGACAGATTCTTTGGTTTGTTCACCGATGCGACGTTCAACTTCGCGGCCGACGTTTTTCTTCACTTCTTCACGCATTTTGGCAACGTCGCCGTCTTCAATACCCAGAGCTTTAGCAAAGTCAGCGTTAACTTCAGGCAAAGTAGCTTCAGAAACGTTGTTCAGAGTGATGGTGAATACGGCAGATTTACCGGCAACATCTTTACCGTGGTAGTCTTCAGGGAAGTTTACGGTAACATCTTTGCTTTCACCGGCTTTCATGCCGACAACACCGGCTTCGAATTCAGGCAACATTTGACCTGCGCCCAATACGAAAGCGTAGTTTTTAGACGCGCCGCCAGCGAAAGGTTCGCCGTCGATTTTGCCTTCAAAGTCGATGATGACGCGGTCGCCGTTTTGGGCTTCGCGGTCAACATGGTTGAAGCGGGTGCGTTGTTTACGCAGAATTTCTACAGTTTGGTCAACTTCGGCATCGCCAACGGTTGCAGTAACTTTTTCTACTTCTTGGGCAGACAGGTCACCAATAGTTACTTCAGGGAAAACTTCAAAAATAGCGGCAACTTTGAAAGACTCTTGATCGTCTTGTTCTTCAACGCCTTCAAAGCGTGGGTAACCGGCAACTTTCAATTCTTGGGCAACGGCAACTTCGTAGAATTCGCGTTGTACCAATTCGTTGATAACGTCGTTTTGTGCGCTTGCGCCGTATATTTGGGCAATCATTTTGAACGGTGCTTTACCCGGACGGAAGCCGTCAATTTTTGCGCGGCGTTGGGTTTGTTTCAGTTTTTTCTCAGTTTCTGCGTTGATTTTGGACCAAGGCAGAGACAATACTACTTTGCGTTCCAGATTTTCTAAAGTTTCAACAGTTACGCTCATCGTAAGCCCTTAAATTTGTTGTGTTTAAACGGTTATCCTTCTGCTCAGTATTCCGAAGAATTTCGGAAGCGTGCATAAGGTCAAAATTTAGCTGCTTAGTATAACACAATGTTTCATGAATAACATAAAAAGGCCGTCTGAAAAGTGGGGAATTCTTTTCAGACGGCCTTTGCGTTTCGATATTGTTGTTTTTTACAGCTGGTCTTTTTGAGCCAGAATCCGTCGGCTGCCGTTGATGTCTGCCGGAGAGAGAACTCCGGCATTTTCAAGCGCATCTACCAAATTGGCGGCACGGTTGTAGCCGATGCGTAATTGGCGTTGCAGTGCGGAGATGGAAGTTTTCCGGCTTTCCAATACGAAGGCAACGGCTTGATCGAATAGCTCATCGCTGTTTGCATTCGGATTGACAATATTGGTGGTTTCGATGGCCGCTTCGCCACTGAGCAGACCTTCCACATAATTGGTTGGAGCCTGTTCTTTGACGAAATTGACGACCTGATGCACTTCATCATCGGAAACAAACGCACCTTGCAGGCGTGTCGGTTCTGCGCTACCCGGTTGCAGGAATAATGAGTCGCCGTATTTGAGTAATTCGTCCGCACCCATTTGGTCAAGAATGGTGCGGCTGTCGATTTTGCTTTGTACGGTAAAGGCCATGCGTGTCGGAATGTTGGCTTTAATCAGGCCGGTAACCACATCAACGCTTGGGCGTTGGGTGGCGACAATCATGTGTATGCCTGCTGCACGCGCTTTTTGGGCAAGGCGTGCGATTTGCTGCTCGACGGATTTGCGTTCGGTCATCATCAAGTCAGCCAACTCATCGATAACGACTACAATCAACGGCAGTTTTTCCAGAGGCTCGGGATCATCGGGATTTAAGCTGAACGGATTGAGTAATGGCTTGCCTGCCGCTTTGGCCTGTTCGACTTTTTGGTTGAAGCCGTCCAGATTGCGCACGCCGGCATGGGAAAGCAGGCGATAGCGTTTTTCCATTTCGGCAACGCACCAGTTTAACGCTTGCCCTGCCTCGCGCATATCGGTTACAACCGGGCAGAGCAGGTGTGGAATGCCGTCGTAAATGCTCAATTCCAGCATTTTCGGGTCAATCATAATGAAGCGGACTTCGTCGGGCGAGGCTTTGAAGAGCATGGACATAATCATGCCGTTCACGCCGACGGATTTACCCGATCCGGTCATACCTGCGACCAAAAGATGAGGCATTTTTGCCAAGTCGCCGACAACGGGCGTACCTGCAATATCTTTACCCAAAGCAACGGTCAGTTTGGACTTGGCATCGGTAAACACGGGAGAAGAGAGGATCTCACTCAACATCACGTCTTGGCGTTTCTCATTGGGTAATTCGATGCCCATGGTGTTTTTACCGGCAATGGTTTCTACGATACGTACCGCTTGCAGAGACATTGAGCGCGCCAAATCTTTGGACAGGGCGACAATTTGGCTGCCTTTGACACCTTGTGCCGGTTCGATTTCGTAGCGGGTAATCACAGGGCCGGAAGTGGCGGAAACAACCTGTACGCCAATGCCAAATTCAGCCAGTTTGGCTTCAATTAATTCTGCGGTCTGTTGCAATTCATCCGGATTGACGGCAACCGGTTCTTTAGACGGCATACGCAACAGGTTCATGTTGGGTTTGTGGTATTCGCCGTTGTTTTTAGGCTCGGTATCGTCAAACAGGGAAGTTTGGATTTTAGGGGGCGGCGCAACGGATACGGCAACGGTTTTGCGGTTGCTGCTGCTGCCTGCCAACGGAGCAACCGGGGTGGCGGTAATGGTTTTGGCCTCTTTAACCATGCGGCGCGTATTTTGGGTTTCCAAAGCTTCGGAGTGGACATCTTCTTTTTTATTTTGGAATTGAGACAGTTTTTTCATTAGGCTGCCAAACAGGCCGCCCATATGGCTGCCGGATTTGGCCATGACTTCCAACCATGACACCTGAGCCAGCAGGGAAATGGACAACAGCAACATCACCAGCATAATCAACAGGCTGCCTGATTTGCCCAACAGCCAAGCCAAGCCTGAGCCCGCAAGTAAGCCGACCAAGCCGCCGGCGCCAACGGGAAGGGATTCGCTTAATGCGTTGTCAAACAGGAAGTGTTCGATAATCGGGCTGCACACCAGCAGGAGAAACAATGCCAAAGCGGCTACGCCATGATTGTAGGGCTTGTGGTTTTCCTGCTTTTTCATGGGGCGGAAATTTTTGTAGAGGAAAACGCAAGAGGCGGCTATCCACCACCAAAACGATAAGCCGAACAGATAATATCCAACATCGGAAAGATAGGAGCCAAAGAGGCCGCCGAGGTTGGCAACATCATTGCTTTTGGGAACGCTGCGCGACCATGCAGGATCGTCCATGCTGAAGCTGGCCAGGGAAATGGCCAGATAAATGGTGATAACCAAGCCAAACAGCCATAAAGCATCATTAATCAAGTTGACGACATGCTCGGGACGCGCTTTTTTTTCTTCGTTTTTTTGCAGCTCTTTGGCGGCTTTCAGGCGTTGGGAGACTTTATTGTCGGCTTGAGTTTGTGCTTTAGTGGATTTGCGTGTGGTCGGTTTGGCTGCCGGTTTGGTAGAGACGCGTTTTTTTGTTTGGGTTTTAGAAGATTTTGCAGTCATGAGATAAAGGCCGTCTGAAAAGACCGGAGGTAATGTGCGTAAAGGGCAAATTATACCGTATTTACTAGGCACAAGAAATTGAAACGGGCGTAATCATTTTAGGATTCAGGCCGTCTGTTCGGCGTGACGAAAATTTTGGATTTCGTTTCCACCTGTTCAGACGGCCTGATGTTTTGATTGATTTGGACTTACATTCTGCCCAGTTCGCGCTGGAGGGCTTGAATATTTTTCTCCCTATCCAAAACCGCACCTTGCAATGTGCTGATGGCCTGTTGATTGACGCTGCCGCCTTTGGCTGTCCGTGCTTGGCTCAGTTGCTTTTTGGCATCGGCCAAAGCCGCGCGTTCATTGGATAACTCGGTTTCCAAAATAGAACGGCGACTGTTGACGCCGGAGGATTTTGGAACCGGAGGAGGAGCTGTTTCAGAAGCGGTGCGGACAGGGGCAGGTTTGGGTGTTGCCTTATTGTTGGATTTTGCCGCTGTATTTTTGCTTTTTGCCGGAGCAGTTTGTGATGTCGGCGCATTGAGTGTAGGCGCATCGCTAACCGGGGCATCGTATCGGCTGCTGCTGTATTTGCCGACAATCGGCAAGTCGTTGACGGCTTGGCAGTTTCCGCTTGGGCGCGAGGTATAGACAATCGAGCCGTTGACTTCGCAGGTGTAGATTTTTGCGGCGTGGGCTTGGCTGTTGAAAACAGCAAGCGGCAGCAGGGATAGGGTAAGCAGATATTTTTTCATGATTCAGGTAGGGCTGATTCGTTGCAGTTGAGCATTTTATTCTTGTTCAGACGGCATGGGCTGCTGTTTTTTAGCTTTTTTACCGTTCTTGTTTTTGCTCGGTTTGTCGGCTTTTTTCTCTTGTTTATCGGATTTTTCCGCGCGTGCCTTTTTCTTAGGCTTTGCACTTGCGCGTTCATCAGAGGCATTGAGGCTGCGGATGTTGAGGTGGTAACCGCTGCCTTGATGGCCGCTGATTTTAGGCAATTCGGCCTGTGCGCAGGAGGATTTGGGTTCGGAAGTATAGCTGCCGTTGCCGCAGGAATAAACTGCGGCGGCTGCGTGAAGAGAAATGCCCAAGACGAAAGAGGATACGAGGAAGTATCCGGCTTGTTTGATGGTTGAAGTCATGTTTTTCCGTATTGTGTTTTTTTTCAGACGGCCTGATGGCTCTATTTTTATTGGGAAAACTCGGCTTCGACATCAACTTGGATTTGCTCAAGCTCTTCCTGCCATTGCAGCCAGTTTTCTTCCAGTTGCGTTAATTTTACTTTAGTTTCTGTTAATTGTGCGAGTGTCTCTTGCAATTTGGGTTTATTTTCTTCTGAATAAGCAGATTCTTGTGCCAAAAATGCTTCACAGGCCGTCTGAATATCAGTCAATCGTGCGATTTCTTTTTCGGCTTTGTCGATTTTTTGCTGAATCGGTTTGCTGCGTTTGGCTTTTTCCTGACGAATTTGTGCCTCGATACGCTTGGTGTCCTTGCGGCTTTGGCTTTGTGCAGATGCGGCGGGGGCCGTTGCAGCGTTTTCTTGTGCCAACCGCCATTGACGGTAGTCGTTCAAATCGCCGTCAAAGTTGTTCAGACGGCCTTTGTCGATAAGGAGGAAGCTGTCGGTAGTCGCTTCAAGCAGGCTGCGGTCGTGCGAAACAACAATCAATGCGCCTTGGAAACTTTGCAGGGCAAGTGTCAGGGCGTGGCGCATATCCAAGTCTAGGTGGTTGGTCGGTTCGTCAAGCAGCAGCAGATTAGGTTTTTGCCAGATAATCATGGCAAGGGCGAGCCGCGCTTTTTCACCGCCCGAAAAAGGCTCGGTCTTTTGAACCGCCATATCGCCGACAAAGTTGAAACCACCTAAAAAGTTGCGGATTTCCTGTTCGCGGACTTCGGGCGAAAGCTGTTGGATATGCCAAACCGGACTTTGGTCTGCACGTAAGGTATCCAGTTGGTGCTGGGCAAAATAGCCGATATTGAGCTTTTCGGAGCGGACGATGCTGCCGGAAAGTAAATCGATTTTTCCTGCCAATGCTTTGATAAATGTGGATTTACCGCTGCCGTTAACGCCCAACAGGCCGTAACGTGCGCCGCTTTCCAGAGACAAGGTGATATCGTGCAAAACGGTATTGTTGCCATAGCCCAAGTCGGCATGGTCGAGTTTTAACAATGGATTGGGCAGGTGGGTCGGATTGGCAAACTCAAAGGAAAACTCGCTATCCAAATGCGCAGGGGCGATGCGCTCAAGTTTGGCTAATGCCTTCATGCGGCTTTGGGCTTGTACGGCCTTTGTGGCTTTGGCTTTGAAACGGTCGATAAAGGATTGCAGATGTTTGATTTGCGCCTGCTGTTTGACGTAGGCGGCTTGTTGTTGCGCCAGACGTTGGGCGCGTTCGGCTTGATAGAAATCGTAATTGCCGCCGTATTGGGTCAGTTTTTGTTGCGACAGTTCGATGGTTTGTGTTGTGGTGGCATTCAAGAAGTCGCGGTCATGGGAGATGATGATTTGCGTACAGGGCAGGGAAGCGAGATGGTTTTCCAGCCACAACACGGTTTCTAAATCCAAATGGTTGGTCGGTTCGTCCAAAAGCAACAAATCGGCACGACAAATCAGCGCTTGGGCAAGGTTGAGGCGCATACGCCAGCCGCCGGAGAAGGATTTGACGGGGCGGGTATGTTCTTCTTGCGCAAAACCTAAGCCGTTAAGCAGTTTGGCGGCGCGTGCCGGCGCGGTATAGGCATCGATTTCTTCAAGTTTGGCGTGATATTCGGCTTGCCTCATGCCGTCGTTTTGCGCTTCTGCATGGGTCAAGGCCGTCTGAAAAGCCTGCAATTCGGCATCGCCTTGCAAAACGTAGTCTAAAGCGGAAATATCTAAATCAGGCGTTTCTTGAGAGACAGAAGCCAGACGCCATGTTTTGGGAATAAGAATTTCGCCGCCATCTTGTGTGATTTCACCTTTTATCAGCGCAAACAGGCTGGATTTGCCCGTACCGTTTTTACCGATTAAACCAACGCGTTGGCCGGGGTTGATTACGGCATCGGCTTTATCGAGCAGGACTTTCAAACCGCGTTGCAGGGTGAGTTTTTTGATTTCTATCATGATGGCAGGCAAGAGGGTGTAAAACGAAAGGCGTTATTTTACCTGAAAAGACATATAAAAGGCCGTCTGAACAAGTATGAAAACGAAATCAACGATTTCTATTTCACTTATTCAGACGGCCTTTATGAAATGACGGTCGGAAAGGCTTTCAAATTGTCTGTCGTTTCAATTAAATTTGAAGATCGCCATTGTCCGCACGGATTTGGCGCAGGAATTTTTGTGTCCGCTCATGTTTGGGATGATTGAACAAATCTTGCGGGCTGCCTTGTTCGACAATAACGCCGCCGTCCATCACGACAACGGTGGTTGCCACTTCCAAGGCAAATTTGATTTCATGCGTAACGACAACCATGGTCCAGCCTTCTTGTGCCAACTCCTTCATGGTATCCAAAACATCTTGCACCAATTCAGGGTCAAGCGCGGAAGTCGGCTCGTCAAACAGCATCAGTTCAGGCTGAATCGCCAATGCTCGGGCAATGCCGACACGCTGCTGTTGACCGCCGGAAAGCTGGTAGGGGTAGAGGTCAATTTTATCGCCCAAACCGACTTTTTTAAGCAATTTGACAGCCTCTTCACGCGCTTTGGCGACAGGCTTACCTTGTACGGCAACCGGCCCTTCCATAACATTTTCCAACGCAGTTTTGTGCGGAAAGAGGTTGTATTGTTGAAACACCATGCCGGACTTGCGGCGCAGTGCCAAAATATCGTGTTTGCTTGGTTTTTTGGAAAAATCGATGCTTAACGGCTGCGCGTTGTCAAACTCGATCTGACCTTGTTCTGGCATTTCCAAAGCATTTAAACAGCGCAAAAACGTGGTTTTACCTGAGCCGGACGGGCCTAGGATAACAACCACCTGTCCTTTGCCGACATCCAAATCGATGCCGCGCAAAATGGTATTTTCGCCAAAGGTCTTATGGATATTGCGGATTTTAATCATGACAACTCCTTATTTGGCGACATAGCGGTCGAAACGTTTTTCCAAACGCGCCTGAATCAAAAACAGCACTTTGCAGAAACACCAATAAACCAATGCGGCTTCGATATAAACGGGCAAAAAGTCATAAGTACGGTTTGCTGTCTCTTGGGCAACACGGAAAAGCTCGGTTACCGTTACCACTGCGGCAAGCGAGGTGTTTTTGAACAGGCCGATAAACTCGTTGCTTAAAGGTGGTACGGCAACGCGGAATGCCTGCGGTGCGACAATGCGGCGGAAAGTCTGCATATAGGTCATACCGATAGAGAAACCTGCTTCCCATTGGCCTTTAGGTACGGACAAAATTGCCGCGCGTATGGTTTCGGAAGCGTATGCGCCGACGTTGAGCGAAAAGCCGATGATAGCGGCAGGAATCGGATCGATATAGATGCCGACGGAAGGCAAACCATAGAATACGATGACCAACTGCACCAAAAGCGGCGTACCGCGAATGACGGAAATATAAAATTCCACCAGCTTCAGCAAGCATTTTTGGAAAATGCCGCCGGAGGGCATGATTCGCACCAAAGCAACGGCTACGGCAATAATCATGCCGATAACGAAAGAAGCGATCGCCAAAGGCAAAGACACTGCGAAGCCGGCTTTAACCATGGGCCAAAACGCGCTGATGAGCATATCAGCACGTGTTTCCGTCATAAACGGCAGAGAGGCAAGGAAATTATTTAACACTGATGTCTTTTCCGAAGAATTGTTCACCCAGTTTTTTCAGCGTGCCGTCGGCTTTCAGTTCAGTCATGGCTGTGCTGAATTTAGCCAATGCTTCATCATTGCCTTTATTGACAATCAAGCCGGAGCCGACTTTTTCGTCAGCCGGGGCAGACCAAACGATTTTTACACCGGCATTTGGGTTTTTCTTCAGGTAATCCAATACCGCCAATTCGTCGTTCAGGGTTGCGTCGGCACGTTTTTGTTCAATCAGGGTCAACGATTGCGCCAAACCATCAACAGCCACCAAATCTGCGCCTGCAGCTTTGGCTTTTTCGCCATAGTTACTGGTCAGGGATTGTGCGGTTTTCACGCCTTTGATGTCGTTGATAGATTTGATGTTGCTGTCTTTACGGGCAACCAATACGGCACCGCTCCAGCTGTAAGGCTCGGATTTATCAAAAGTCGCTTGACGCTCAGGGCTGGTCAGGCCGACTTGGTTGGCAACCACGTCGAAACGGCCGGCTTTCAAACCTGCCATCATGGAGTCCCATTGTGTTTCTTTAAATTCGACTTTTACGCCCAATTTGTCGGCAACGGCGCGGGTAACTTCGACATCGTAGCCGGTCAATTTGCCGTCTTTGTCGTGGTAGGTGAAGGGTGCGTAAGTGCCCTCTGTGCCGACAGTGATGGTGCCTTTGTTGTTGATACGCTCAATCAGTGAGCCGGAAGCCGCGCCGGATTGGGCCGGTGCAGAAGAAGCTGAGTTGCTGCCTTCTCCGCCGCAAGCAGCCAAAACTACTGCAGCGATGGTGCCGAGTACGAATTTTTTCAACATGGATTTTTACTCCTGATTTTTAGTGTGTCATCTGGTATTAAAGCATGCATTCTAAGCGAAACTGCCCAAAATACAAAATACATCTTATTTCTTGAAAGGCCGTCTGAACGCTGATGTGTTCAGACGGCCTTGAGTGGTGTATCAAAATTTCGGCTTATGCAATTTCAAGCCACATGACTTGATAGGGTTGCAGTACCAAATCCTGATTCAGGGAAACGGTTTGACCGCTGATCAAATCGTGTGCTTTAAACGGCATGGCTTGCAGCGTATGCGCACTGATGGTTTGCGGATGTTCGCTGAAGTTGCCGAATGCCAATAGTGCGTTGTTGCGCATATAGCCGATGATGTGTTTGTTGTTGGTGTTGAAGGTGACCAATCTGTCGCCATTAAAGCGCGGATTGCTTTGGCGGGTGGAAATCATATGGCGCAAACTTTGGAAGATTTGACCGGCAGTGGTCGAGCTGTCATGGCGTTGGTTGTACAACTCCTCATTGTAACGAGGACGGTGTGCCCAGCGGCTGTCGTCGCTCTTGTTGCTGTCGTTCGACCAGTCGTCGTCGTTGAGCGTACCGACTTCGTCGCCTAGGTAAATCAGCGGCAGGCCGCCGGTACTCAAAGTAATACTGTACAAAAGTTTGATGCGGTCAACGGCATATGGATCGTTTTGCGCCAAGCCGACCAATGCTGCGGCTGTACCGCTGACACGGCAGTCGCCTGTGTTTGGGTTGTATTGGAACGGTACACCGCGCGCGAAGCTGCCGTCGAAATGGTTGACGAAGAAGCGGTTGAGGAATTGTCGGTGGTCGTAGCCGTGGATGCCGAACTGCCATGCGTCCTCATCGGCAAATGTCCAGCCGATGTCGTCATGGCTGCGGACGTAGTTGACCCATGCAGTGTGGTCGGGCAGGTTGTGGCGGTAGGTCAGTGCTTGATGGAGCAGGTTGACTTCGCGCGTGGCAAGGGTGTTCCACAACAATGCCATTTGCAGCGGGTTGTAACCGATCTGGCATTCATCTTGGCTGATGTATTGGACAACTTGGTCAGGGTGGACGATGGCTTCGGATTTGAAGAACACGGCCGGGGCGGCAATACGCATCACAGAGTTAAACACGCGAATTAAGGCATGGGCTTGCGGCAGGTTTTCGCAGCTTGTGCCCATTTGTTTCCAAATAAAGGCAACGGCATCCATGCGCAGAATATCAACGCCCAAGTTGGCAAGGAACATCATTTCGCCTGCCATAGCGCGGAATACCCATGGGTTGCTGTAATTCAAGTCCCATTGGAAGGAGTTGAACGTCGTCCATACCCAGCGTCCGTCTTCCAGTTGGGAGAAGCCGCCCGGATGTTGGTCGGGGAAGATTTCACGCAGGGTGCGGTCGTATTGGTCGGGCATCCAACGGTCAGGGAAAATGTAGTAGAAATTGTCGTAGAGCGGGTCGCCGGCGGCGCAGCGTTTTGCCCATTCGTGTTCATTGGAAGTGTGGTTAAAGATGAAATCGACAACGGCGGAAATGCCTGCTTCGTGCAGTGCGGCAATGACATCGCGTAAGTCGTCTATCGTACCCAAAGCCGGATTGACATCGCGGTAGCTGCTGACTGCATAGCCGCCGTCGCTTTTGCCTTCAGGACATTTAAACAGGGGCATCAGGTGCAGATAGGTCAGGCCCAATTCTTGGAAATAAGGGATTTTGGCTTTCAAGCCTTGCAGATCGCCTGCGAACAAATCGACGTAGCACACGCCGCCGACCTGTTTGTTGGACAAAATCCAGTCAGGATCGTTTTCGCGCGCGATATCGATATCTTTTAAAGATGCGTTGCGTTGGGAATAGCTTTGCCATGCTTGGGCAATCAGTTGCTCCAGCATGGGGAGGACGGCTTCGTTGTTATTGTAAACGTTGTCCAGCTCGTGCATCAGTTTGGGAAAGTGTTCTTCAAGCCGTCTGTCAAACTGTTTCCAGTCTTCAGATGCCTCGATGCTTGCACGCTGTTCGGGAGTATAAATCGATAAGGTGCGTTCTTTAAGGTGATGCAAGGTCAAATCAACCTGTTGAGTCTGGGTCAACATAATGCCTACTCCGAAGTTAAGGTGAAATTGTTTTGAAGCTTGGTTTCACTTCTTTTGCAAATCCATGCCGATTGTGGGCGGCTAAGATTGTAATTTTGCGTCAAGAAACTGTCTCAATGATACTGGAAGTGCTTGAGTGTGCATAGGGTTTTCGCGGCTCTGGAAAAGGTTTTTTCAAGTGTTTGATTTTGATTAAAAGTAGGGTTGAGTATACGGAAAGTAGCTTTTTGACGAACTTATCTTTCAGACGGCCTGAGTCTTGTGAGAAAAACTTTTATTTTTATTGTCTTAGATATCTTTTTATTCCAATATGGCCGTCTGAAACATATTTACAGCATAGCGGATTGCTTGTTTCATCTAAAAACGTGTCATAGAGATTAAGTTCATGACTTCTGATGTAAATCAAAATTCTATAAAGAGGCAGTGATTGTGTTTTGAAGAGGGAAGGAATGTACGAGTTTCATTTATTAAAAAATGAATCCATCAGTTTTCTTATTGATAGTGGTTATTATGTAGATTATCAAGTTAATAAGGAAAAGGTGTTTGTCTGGTTTGTCATGCTTTTTTAATATTATTTTTTAAAATTAGACTTGACCCATTACAAGCAATTACTTAAAGTACCCATCTTATTTTTACACAAGAAAACGGGTTGTCCCGTTCCAAAAAAATGAGCGCAATCAAACCACCACAAATCACCGTATTCGACAGCAAGCCAACCGATGCTTATTTCTTCGGTACTTGCGTTCTTGACCTTTTCATGCCCGAAGCAGGCATGGATGCCATCACTTTAATCGAACAACAGGGCATCCGTATCCATTATCCGATGGAGCAAAGCTGCTGTGGTCAACCGGCCTATTCGTCAGGTCATCCTAAAGAAGCCTTTGATGTTGCCAAAGCGCAACTGGATTTATTCCCTGAAAATTGGCCGATTGTCGTGCCTTCTGGTTCTTGCGGCGGCATGATGAAACACCACTGGCCGACTTTGTTCAAAGGCACCGAGTACGAGCAAAAAGCGATTGATTGTGCCAACCGTATCATTGAATTCACCCACTTCCTGCTGGCGATTGGTTACAAACCTGAAGATAAAGGAGAGCCGGTTAAAGTGGCTGTCCATACTTCCTGCGCTGCACGTCGCGAGATGAATGTCCATTTGTCAGGCTGGCAGCTGATTGACGGCATGGAAAATGTTGAACGTATCGTTCACGACCATGAAAGTGAATGCTGCGGTTTTGGCGGTACATTCTCTGTAAAACAAGCCGATATTTCCGGCGCGATGGTAACCGACAAAGTTGCAGCACTGAAAGAAACAGGCGCAACTGAAATCATCAGCGCGGACTGCGGCTGCATGATGAATATCGGCGGTAAAATTGCCAAAGACGAACCCAATATGCCACGTCCGAAACATATTGCATCTTTCCTGTTGGAACGTACCGGAGGTAAAGCATGAGCGCGCGCGAAAATATTTTAGCGAAACTGAAAAAAGCCGATGCCTTGCCGATGGAAGAACCGCCAGTTTTCGATTATTACCGTGAAATGGGTGTTTCTTGGGCAAACGATGTCGAGCGTTTGAAACATTGGGCGGCTGCCATGCGTGCCGTCAAAACTGAAATCTATTGGGTTACCAAATCCAACTGGCCGCAAGTATTCCGTCAAGCAGCCGAAGGCAAAGGCTTGAAAAACATTCTGCTCCCATTGGAAACAGAACATGGTCAGCTGGCCCGTGCAGCTTTGGCCGATACCAATATTGAACCTCGTGGTTTTGAGCGAAAAATCGACGACTGGAAAAACGAATTCTTTACCGATATTGAGGCCGGTTTTAGCGGCTCGAAATGCGGTATTGCCCGTACCGGTACGATTATGCTGGAGTCCAGCCCTCTTGAGCCGCGCAGCCTGAGTTTGGTTCCGCCCGTGCATTTCTGCCTGTTTGACACCAGTAAAATGTACAACGAATTCCATAATGCTGTTGAAGGCGAAAAACTGGTAGAAAAAGGCATGCCTACCAACGTTATTTTGATTTCTGGCCCGTCCAAGACTGCCGATATTCAATTGACTTTGGCCTATGGTGCACACGGCCCGCGCGATTTGGTGGTTTTGGCCGTTCTGCCTGATCATATTTCCCCTGCCGATTTGGAGGAAAAAGCATGAGTTCCCAAACCATTAAATTCCATATGAAGCCGGAAACATTCAAGCAAAACGCTGCGATTTCTTTGCAAGACAAGCCTCTGCGTAAAAGCTTGCGCACAGCGATGGATATGCTGATGACCAAGCGTAAAGCCGTTTTGACAGATGAAGAAGAGCTGCAAAGCCTGCGTGACTTGTGTGAGCATGTCCGTCAACGTTCGTTGTCCAAATTACCTGCATTATTGGAACAATTAGAAGCAAACCTGACCAAGTTGGGCGTTAAAGTCCACTGGGCGGAAACACCTGCTGAAGCTTGCCAAATCATTCACAACATCATTACCGATAAAAACGGTAAGCTGATGGTGAAAGGCAAATCTATGGTCAGCGAAGAGATTGAGCTGAACCATTATCTGCAAGACCAAGGCATCAAAGCAGTTGAGAGCGACTTGGGCGAGTTTATCGTTCAAATGGCTGGCGAGAAACCAACCCATATCGTGATGCCTGCCATTCACAAGACCAAAGAGCAGGTTAGCGAGCTTTTCCATCAAAACCTTGGCACGCCTTTGACAGACGATGTAGATCAGCTAACCGGATTTGCCCGTAAAGCATTGCGCGATATTTACAGCATTGCCGATGTTGGTTTGAGCGGTGTGAACTTTGCCGTTGCGGAAACGGGTACTTTGTGTCTGGTTGAAAACGAAGGCAACGGCCGCTTGAGTACCACTGTACCGCCTGTGCACATCGCCATTACCGGTATTGAAAAAGTGGTTGCGAAGCTGTCGGATGTTCCGCCTTTGTACAGCCTGTTGCCACGCTCCGCCATTGGTCAGAACATTACCACTTATTTCAATATGATTACCGGCCCTCGCCGTAGCGAAGAGCTGGATGGTCCTCAAGAAATGCACTTGGTACTGCTTGATAACGGTCGTAGCCAAGCGTATGCAGAAGATCAAATGCGCCGTACCTTGCAATGTATCCGTTGCGGTGCGTGTATGAACCACTGTCCGGTTTATACCCGTATCGGCGGTGCGGCTTACGGTACGACTTATCCCGGCCCGATTGGCGAGATTATCTCTCCGCACTTGTTGGGCTTGGATGCGACACGCGATCTGCCGACTGCGTGTACCATGTGCGGTGCCTGTGTTGAAGTTTGTCCGGTACGCATTCCGATTACCGAACAAATGCAACGTCTGCGTGTTGAAGCGCAACGTTCGCCAACCGAAACCGTTCCTCATCCTATCCGTGGTCAAGGTGCATCGCATACTTTCGGCGAACAAATGGCATGGCGTACGTTTAACGGTATTTTCAGCGGCAGTAAAGCTTATCGAGCATTCGGCTGGGCTGCTACCAAATTCCGTGCATTGACGCCAAGCAAGCAGTTAAGCTGGACCAATAACCATGTTCCGATGAAACCTGCCAAGCAAACATTGCATGAGATGATGGCAGAAAGAAAACGTCAGCAAGAAAAAGCATAAGACTTGAAAATAAAACCTGAGGGATAAAAGCCTCAGGTTTTATTTTTTATTAAATACTGCTGGTGTAGCATCGCTATTTGTAAAGGCATTTGATTTGATTATTGTATTTTGATTCTTTTGAATAAAAAGGCCGTCTGAAAGATTTTCAGACGGCCTTTATTACATCCAAAAGTTTTTGTCTAAGTCCTTAGAGCAATACTTTTTCTACACCGCCGTTATTGGCTTTTTTCACAAACTCATCCAGCCAGTTTTCGCCGAGGATGTGTTTTGCCATTTCGATGACGATGTAGTCTGCAGGCATATTGTTGTCGTCGGCGTAGCGGCTCAAGCCTTGCAGGCAGGCTGGGCAGGAGGTAAGCATTTTGACAGGTTCGCCCTGCGGCAGCTCTTTGAGGTTTTTCTCAATTTCCTCTTGTTTGCGGAACTTGACCTGAGTGGCAATGTCTGGTCGTTTGACGGCAAACATACCGGACTCGCCGCAACAGCGGTCGCTTAAGACGACTTTCTGTCCCATCAGGCTGCTGGCCATTTGGGTGGCGTTCATAGTTTTAATCGGGGTATGGCAAGGGTCGTGGTAGAGGTATTGCTGACCTTTCACGCCGTTTAGTTGCACCCCTTTTTCAAGCAGATATTCGTGGATATCGATGATACGGCAGCCTGGGAAGATTTCTTCAAAACGGTATTTTTCCAGTTGGTCATAGCAGGTACCGCAACTGACGACGACGGTCTTAATGTCGAGGTAGTTGAGGGTGTTTGCCATACGGTGGAAAGCCACGCGGTTGTTGGTGCTCATTTCTTCGGCTTTAGCCTTATTGCCGCCTGCGTCTTGTGGATAGCCGCAACACATATAGCCGGGTGGCAGGACGGTTTGTACGCCGACATGCCAAAGCATGGCTTGAACGGCAAGCCCGATTTGGCTGAACAAGCGCTCAGAGCCGCAGCCGGGGAAGTAGAACACAGCTTCGGCATCTTCGGGCGCGGCGGGATTGCGGATGATGGGGATGCTTTTGTCGTCTTCTATGCCGAGCATGGAGCGCGGTGTTTTGGCGGGCACGCTTTTGGGCAAAGGACGGTTGATGAAATGGATAACCTGTTCTTTGATTGAGGCGGTACCGACGGTGGATTTCGGTTCGGCTTTTTGCTTTTTAGTGCCAATCGGAAGAAGTTTGCCGATTTTGTAGGCAAAGTTTTGCGCTGGGAAGCCGGTCTGTATCATGGCGGCACGAAGAGCTTTGATGGTTTTTGGGCCTGTGGCGTTCAAAAATGCCATGCCCATTGAAGCCGCAGGCGCAAAGCGTTTGTGGCCGGAATCGGCAAGGTAGTTACGGACGGCTACGGTAACGTCGCCAAAGTCGATGTTGACAGGGCAAGGTTTAACGCAGCGGTGGCACACGGTGCAGTGGTCGCCGATGTCCATCAGTTCTTCAAAATGTTTGATGGAAACGCCGCGACGGGTTTGTTCTTCGTATAAGAAGGCTTCGGTCAGCAAGCCTACGCCGAGGATTTTGTTGCGGGGACTGTACAGCAGGTTGGCACGCGGAACGTGAGTAGAGCAAACGGGTTTACATTTGCCGCAGCGCAGACAGTCTTTGACGGAATCAGCGATGGTGCCGAGGTCTGATTTTTCCATAATCAGCGATTCCGCTCCCAAAAGCTCGAAGGACGGCGTATAGGCGTTGCGCAGGTCCGAGCCTTTCATCAGTTTGTGACGGTTGAAGGTGTGTTTGGGATCGACTTGGTTTTTGTAGTTCCAAAACGGTTGCAAATCTTCATCGGTCAAAAATTCGAGCTTGGTAATGCCGATGCCGTGTTCGCCGGAAATTACGCCGCCGAGCGAACGGGCGATTTTCATGATGCGTTCTACAGAACGGTAGGCCGTCTGAAGCATTTCGGCATCGTCTGAGTTAACCGGAATATTGGTATGAACGTTACCGTCGCCGGCGTGCATATGCAGGGCGACAAAGACGCGGCTGCGTACGGTTTTGGCATGGATTTTGCCCAAGCCTTGGATAATTTTGGTATCGGTTTTGCCGCTGAAAATTTCAGAAAGAGGCTTCATTACGTCTGCTTTGACAGACACGCGCAGGCGGAAATCGCGGAAGGCAATAAAGCAGCTTTCATTGTCTTTGGCTTCGGGAGCGGCATGGACGGCTGCGCCATAGCGAGCTTTATAGTCGGCAAGTGGCGCATCCAAGTTAGCAAGCAACCATTCCCAACGCGCTTTGACAGCGGAAACGTGGGCTAGGGCGTGTTTGCCGCGTTCGCCCAATAGTTCGGCGGTTGGCAGGTCTGTTCCCATTTTGTCGATGGGGAGTTTGCCGGACAGATATTGCTCCAAGGCGGCACAGAGTTTGAGCTTGTTTTGGATGGAAAGCTCAATGTTGATGCGTTCGATGCCGTCTGAATACTCACCGAGTCTTTCGAGTGGGATTACCACGTCTTCATTGATTTTAAAGGCGTTGGTGTGTTTGGCTATGGCGGCGGTGCGGCTGCGGTCAAGCCAGAAGGTTTTGCGGGCTTCGGGAGATATGGCGATAAAGCCTTCGCCGTCGCGGGCGCGGGCGAGTTCGCAGATGTGTTCGGCGGCTGCCTGTACGGCGGTTTCGTCGTCGGAAACCACGTCTGCCAGCAAGACCATTTTCGGCCGCCCTTTGCCTGCTGCTTTGGTGGCATAACCGACAGCGCGGACGTAACGCCAGTCTAAATGCTCCAAACCCGCCAGCCGTACGCTTTCATGGGTAAGCAAGAAGTCGCGGATTTCGACAATGGACGGCGTGGCGGTGGCGACCGTACCGAAAAATTCCATACACACAGTGCGCGTGTATTTCGGCATTTTATGTAACACGAAAGCAACGCTGGTGATGATGCCGTCCGTGCCTTCTTTTTGTACGCCGGGCAGGCCGCTCAAGAATTTGTCGGTAACGTCTTTGCCCAAACCGACTTTGCGGAATTTGTGGCCGGGGATTTCCAAACGTTTGGTATTGACGATATTGCGGCCGTCTGAATCCAGCGTATGTACGTCAAACACGGCGATTTCTTCGTCGTGGATTTTGCCGAAATTGTGGCGCACGCGTTCAATACGCAACCATTCGCCTTGAGGATTGACCATGTTCCAGTAGGCGAGGTTGTCCAAGGTAGTACCCCACAGCACGGCTTTTTTACCGCCTGCGTTCATCGCCACATTACCGCCCACGCAAGACGCATCGGCGGAAGTCGGATCAACGGCGAACACTAAACCTGCCTGATGCGCGGTTTCTTCTACCCGGCGGGTTACTACGCCTGCGCCGCAATGGATAATCGGATGTCTGCCGTCCAAGCCTGCCAGCTCAACGTATTCGACGCCGCGATGCTTGTCGAGTTTTTCGGTATTGATGACTGCGCTGTTTGCGTCCAAAGGTACTGCGCCGCCGGTATAACCCGTACCGCCGCCGCGCGGGATAATAACTAAGTCCAACTCGATTAAGGCGCGCACTAAAGGCGCGATCTCTGCCTCGGTATCAGGATTGACGACGACAAATGGATACTCCACGCGCCAGTCGGTCGCATCGGTAACGTGCGTTACGCGAGCCAAGCCGTCAAACATGATGTTGTGCGGCTTGGTGATTTTGCTTAAGCGTTCCAAAATCTGATGGCGTTTTTGGCTGGTTTCATCAAAACTGCTATCAAAATGCTCGACTGCTTTTTCTGCTGCGGCAACCAAGACATCCACTTGCCGATTATCGTCGCGGCGTTTGCGGATTTCATTTAAGCGGTGGCGCATTTCGCGTACCAACGCGGCGCGGCGTTTTGGGTGCTCCAGCAAGTCATCGACTAGATACGGATTGCGCACGACCACCCAAATATCGCCCAATACTTCAAACAGCATTCGTGCTGAACGTCCTGTTTTGCGTTGACCGCGCAGGTCTTGCAGAATTTGCCACGCTTCGTTGCCCAACAGTCGGATGACGATTTCGCGGTCGGTATAAGAAGTATAGTTATAGGGAATTTCTCGAATACGCTGAGGGGCAGTAGTCGTGGTCATGGTCGTGTTCCGTTGATGGATGTAATGTTTTTATATTAAAGGCCGTCTGAAAAATGCAATTTCTTCTTGATGGCGTAAAGTGTTAATGTAGTGTAATTTTCGATATTTTTCAACGGAAAAGACAATAAACATTTCAATGGGAATGATTTGCAACTAGGCAATATTGTTTACAATCTTGTCGTGTAAATGGTTTTCAGACGGCCTGAGAGATTTTATCGCTTGAGTTTTTCTGTAAAACCGCTATAATGCGTTTCTTCTATGGCGGGTCTCCCCGCATGGTAATTCGGAACACCGGGTCAGGGGCGGAAGCCAGCAGCCCACTCTGATGAGCCAGTGCCGGGGGTTCGGCTCGCCACCTTATTCAAAAATGCCGGAGATGGTTAAGTCTCCGGCATTTTTCATTGTATAAAGCGTAAGAAAAAGGCCGTCTGAAATCTCATTTTCAGACGGCCTTTGAGTTTATGAACCAGCTATTTATGCTTCTTCTGATTTTGTATTGGGCAAAACGCAGTTCAGAATAATCGCCAATACGGCGCACAAACCTACACCGGCGAAGCTCAAAGTACCTACTTTGATAATCATGCCGCCGATACCGGTCGTCAATACGGAGCTGACGATAACCAGATTTTTCGGCTGCATCAAATCGACTTTCGCATCAATCAACGTTTTGATGCCCAAAGAGGCGATTGTACCGAACAGCAGCAACATAATGCCGCCCATAACCGGCATAGGAATCGAAGCCAAAAACGCGTTGAACTTACCGAAAAACGCCATGAAAATCGCAAAAATTGCCGCCCAAGTCATGATAACGGGGTTGCTGTTTTTGGTAATCATCACCGCGCCGGTCACCTCGCCGTAAGTGGTCACAGGAGGGCCGCCGATCAAACCGGCCACGCACACGCCCAAGCCGTCGCCGGCGAGGGTTTTGTCTAAGCCAGGGTCTTTGGTGTAGTTTTTGCCGGTCACATTACCGATGGCCATAATGCCGCCAATGTGTTCGATGGCAGGGGCAATGGCAACGGGTAACATAAACAAGGCAGCCTGCCAATTGACTTGAGGCGTTTCAAAATGAGGGACGGCAAACCAAGGAGCGTTGATGATGGCGCTGGTATCGACCAAGCCCATGATCAACGCCAACACATAGCCTGAAGCCACGCCGATCAGAATCGGAATCAGCTTCATCATCTTGCTGCCGAAGACAGAAACAATGACGGTTACCGCAAAGGTAAAGCCGGAGAGAATCAGCGAGTCGATATAGTCGATGACCTGTTTTCCATCCGCCTGACCCATAGCCATGCTGCTGGCTGCAGCGGCCACGGACAAGCCGATTACCATAATTACCGGACCGATAACCACGGGCGGCAACAGCTTGTGTACCGCATCCAGACCGCGCCATCTGATCAGAGCGGCAAAAACAAAGTACATGAAACCTGCCGCAAACAGACCGAACATGGTAGAAGGCAGGCCCCATTCGCCGATGGAGTAGATAATCGGTGCAATAAAGGCAAAAGAAGAGCCGAGGAAAATCGGCACTTTACGTTTGGTAACCAATTGGAACAACAAGGTGCCCAAGCCTGCGCCCAATAATGCCAAAGCCGGGTTCAGTCCCGTCAGAAGCGGTACAAGCACCATGGCACCGAATGCGACAAACAAAATCTGCGCACCGGCTACCGCCGTTTTAAGCTGATTCATAAAAGCTCCGAAGAAAATTCAAACGGCGCAGATTATACTGATTTATCCTAATTGTGAACATTTATTTACAAAAGGCCGTCTGAACATATGTAACGATGACACCTGTTCAGACGGCCTTGTTCAATAGCGGATGGTTAATAACTTATCAAAATCGATTAGGAAAATTTTCAGCCGCGTGTTTCGCGCCAAACCAAATAATCGCGCAGGGGCGGCATGGGCGGATTGATGCAGTGCGGACAGATGCCGGTTGTGTCTTCATCGTCGCTGTCGATATGGTAGTCGTTTGGATCGAAGCGCACCTGCTGCATGACGGCTTGCGCCAAAGCTTGCGCCTGTACGACATCAAAGCGGAATTTTTCAAGGATTTCGTTTAATAGGCGGATTTCGCCGTCGCTGAAAGATTCGCTGTGTTTGACAATGAGACGTTGATAATCTTCATTGCTGATTTTTTCGTGAAGTAAATCGGTCTGGATAGTCATGATTTTTATTGTTGAAATAAGATGGTCAAGGTGCGGATTATAGCAGATATCGTGGTGGCTGTTTTAAAGGCTGTGTTCTGGTTCGGAAAGTGCCTCTGTTTTGGCTTTTTTTGGCATTAGGCTATTTAATTTTGAGTTAATTGCTTGGTAATCGTCGCTATAAAAAAATTCTCCGATATATATGGTTTCCCCATGATAAACAAATGACCATGCACCTTGTTTACTATTTGGTTGTCGTAAGGGGCTGGAGATGGTGGATGTATTCCTTCTCTGGCTCAAATAGTTACGTAGTGTTATTTTAGTGTTTTTAGTATTTGCATGGTTCTCATGTGGCTGCCATTGCGCTATTTCTACGAGTGAAAATTTTTTACCTTTTCCCAATCCAAACAGCGTGAACTGGTGTGAAAGTATTCCATTTTGAACATGAATATGTTCTTGTCCAAAAAGTTGCCACAGTAAGTCATAAATACATTGGAAAGAAAGCAGACCCAAAAATATGAGGAGTATGATATTAAATACTGATTCAAAGTTTAAATTTGGAATGTTTGCCAATATCAATAGTACGATTACAAGGTCTCTGCAAGTTAATAGAAGTTTGAGTCGGTTACGTATAATTTTTGCTGACAAGGTAATTTTGCTAGGTGTTTGTTCAATTTTATAACGCGAAGATGTCATCAATATCCTCTTACTTTGTCTGCCTGATACGCTTTTTGCAGCGGTGTAATTTGTGCTAAGCGGGCATGATCGATTTGTTCGGCAATTAAATGGGCTTTCCCTTGTGCGCGGCACTCGGTGGCAATTTTGCCTGCATCTACTTGGTTGGCGGCCTCAAGTAAGGCCAGCCAGTGTTCGCGTTGCGGATAGGGGGTGTCTTTAAGGTTCAGACGGCCTTGTTTGTCGGCCACGCAGACGTTTAAGGCCGTCTGAAAACGTTCGGGGCGGCGGAATGCATCGGTTTTTTTCAAAACATTCAAAATGGTTTTGCTTTTAAACTGCCCGACTTGATGGAGCATGATGTGCCAACGGCAGACGAGTTCGGCAAGCTCGGCGCAGTGTTTGGGTGCGCGCAGGCGTTGATTGACTTCGCGGACGGGTTCGACGCCGTTGACGTCGTGTTCGTAGTGTTTCGGCAGGATATCGGCCGGTGTTTTTGCCTTGCCCAAGTCGTGCAATAAGGCGGCATAGCGTTCGGCGAGGGACAGATTCATTTCTGCGGCTCGTTGTACAACCATCAGCGTATGAATACCGCTGTCGATTTCAGGATGATAATCGGCGCGTTGCGGTACGCCAAAAAGGGCATCGACTTCGGGCAGCAAGACTTTGAGTGCGCCGCATTCGCGTAAAACTTCAATCATTCGGCGCGGATTTTTCTCCATCAAACCTTTGGCCAATTCCTGCCAGACGCGTTCGGCAACCAAGGCATCCGCTTCTCCGTTTTCTACCATTTGCCGCATCAGCGACATGGTTTCATCGGCAATTTGAAAACCATAACGCGCGGCAAAACGGGCAATACGCAAAATCCGTACGGGGTCTTCGGCAAAGGCAGGCGAAACGTGGCGCAGGATGCCGGCCGCCAAATCTTGTTGTCCGCCGAAAGGGTCGATGATCGTGCCATCTGCATCCTGAGCCATGGCATTGATGGTCAGGTCGCGGCGCATCAGGTCTTGTTCCAGCGTAACGTCTTTATCGGCATGAAAACTGAATCCGGCATAGCCTTTGGCGGTTTTGCGCTCGGTACGGGCGAGGGCGTATTCTTCGTGGCTGTCCGGATGGAGAAAGACGGGAAAATCTTTGCCGACCGGCTGATAGCCTTGAGCCAACATGGTTTGCGCATCTGCACCGACGACTACCCAATCGCGGTCTTTGACGGGCAGGCCTAACAGATGGTCGCGGACGGCGCCGCCGACAAGATAGGTTTTGATGGTTTGTGTATTCATATAAAAATCGAACGATATAAAAAGGCCGTCTGAAAAGCCGTATTGGGTTTTCAGACGGCCTGAGTCAGAACGCTATTATGAGGCTTTAGGCTTGTTGCCGTCGATGATTTTCAAACCGGCGGACACCAAGCTGCCGATATCGGCAACGTTGGCAGGCATAATCAGCGTGTTGCTTTCTTTAGCCAAATTGCTGAAGGCAGCAACGTATTGCTCGGCAACTTTCAGGTTGACGGCTTCAGCACCGCCCTCTGAGCGAACCGCCTCGGCGATTTTACGGATGGCGTCGGCGTTGGCTTCGGCCACCAGGCGCAGGGCTTCAGCTTCACCTTGTGCGCGGTTGATGCGGGCGATTTTTTCACCGTTTGACGCATTGATGGCGGCTTGCGCTTCACCTTCGGATTGTTGGATTTCTGCCTCGCGCTGACCGCTGGCAAGGTTGATCTGCTCGATTTTACGGCCTTCGGATTCGGCAATGCGCGCGCGTTTTTCACGTTCGGCGGTAATTTGCGCCTGCATTGAGCGCAGAATTTCTTGCGGCGGAACCAAGTCTTTGATTTCGTAACGCAATACTTTCACACCCCAAGCGCCTGCCGCTTCGTCCAAAGCAGCAACAACAATGCTGTTGATTTCGTCGCGTTCTTCAAAGGTTTTATCCAATTCCATGCGGCCGATGACAGATCGCAAAGTTGTCTGCGCAAGCTGGGTAATCGCCATGATGTAGTTGCTGGAACCATATGAAGCGAGTTTAGGATCGGTAACTTGGAAGTAGATGATGCCGTCCACAGTCAGCTGAGTGTTGTCGCGGGTAATACAGACTTGGCTGGGAACATCCAAAGGAACTTCTTTCAGCGAGTGACGATAGGCGACACGGTCGATAAATGGGATAAGGATGTTCAGACCTGCAGTCAGCGCTTTGTGAAAACGGCCTAATCGTTCGACTACATAAACTTCCTGTTGCGGTACAACGATAAAGGATTTGAAACCAAAAACAACAACAACGATGAGGATGAGGACGGGGAGACTGAGCAGAAATTCCATAATGTTTCCTTATGATGATGGTTGGGAGAGTGTGCGGATAATCAGTAGATTACCGTTTTTGGCAGTAATGACTGCACTTGAGGCCGTCTGAAAAGTATCTTGGGGCCGTTCGGCTTGCGCCTGCCAGTGTGTACCGCGGTAGGCGACTTCGTAAATATTGTCATGCAGGTGGCATAGGATGCGGACATTTTGCCCAATATCCAAATCATCGTTGAGTGCTTGGGGAGCCAACTGGTTTTTCAGACGGCCGTGTACCAGCCAGATACCAAGTGCGCTGATGATGGCAGCGGTCAAAACGGCGGTAGAAAAGTGACTGCTTAATCCGTACATGATTCCGGCGGCGGCCAGCGCTACGCTGACCACCAAAAGATAAACCGTTCCGATAAACAATTCGACAATCAGAACAACGGCGGCGGCAACAAACCATATCGTCATGCGGCATATCCTTTTAATAATCTTTTGATAATCCTTATCATAATGGCAATGGCTTAAAATGAAAAGGCTAAGGCTGAAAATTATTTCAGTTATAATAAGTCCATTCAAATACGGAGCGGCAAACAATGCAGACTTGGCACGAGGCAATTGGTGCGGAAAAAGAGAAGGCGTATTTTCAAACGATTTTGGAGAAGGTTCGCCATGAAAGGCAGGCGGGGATAACCGTTTATCCGCCCGAGCGCGATGTATTCAATGCCTTTCGGACAACGGAGTTCGGACAAGTAAAGGTAGTGATATTGGGGCAAGACCCGTATCACGGCGCGGGTCAGGCGCATGGTTTGGCGTTTTCCGTGCAGCCTGAAATTGCGGTGCCACCGTCACTGGTCAATATTTATAAAGAATTGGCGACGGATATTGAGGGATTCCAGATTCCGCAACATGGCTATTTGCAGCATTGGGCGGAACAGGGCGTGTTGCTATTGAACACGGTGTTGACTGTCCGTGCCGGTGCGGCGCATTCCCATGCGACTTTTGGCTGGGAGGCGTTTACCGATGAAGTCATCCGACAATTGGATAAGGAACGCGAACATTTAGTCTTTATGCTCTGGGGCAGCCATGCGCAGAAGAAAGGCGCGTTTATAGACCGCAACCGTCATTTGGTGCTGACCGCGCCGCATCCTTCGCCTTTATCGGCGTATCGTGGCTTTTTCGGCTGCAAACATTTTTCGCAGGCAAACGCTTATTTGCAGGCGCATGGTTTAGAGCCGATTGATTGGCAGGTTTAAATAAGATGAAAGGCCGTCTGAAAGCAGATTTTCAGACGGCCTTATGATTTAGTCTCAAATCGAATATTCAATCAGTTCGTTTTGAGAAAAGACATAAACCTGTTTCGGAATCAGCTTCAATTCTTTGCCTTCGGCGATTTGGTAACGCGCGGCATCGCTGCCAGCCAGCGTGATATGTACGTCCTGTTTGTCGTGTTTCACCACAATATGCGTCAATGCGCCGACGGCGTGGATTTTTTCGATTTCGGCGCGGATCATCGGTGTTTCGTTTTCGGCGGCCAGCTGCCATTCGTGCGGACGAATGTAGCCGATGGCAGTTTGCTCCTGCCATTTGTATTGCGCGTCCAATTTCCATGCGAAGCCGTTGTAATGCCAGATGCCTTTTTCGATGCGTCCTTCAAAAGCATCGGTTTCGCCGAGGAACTCGGTAACGAAGGCGTTTTCGGGTTTGCGGTAAATGGCTTCGGCGCTGCCGGTTTGTTCGATTTTGCCGTGGTTCATGACGACGATTTCGTCGGAAACTTCAAGGGCTTCTTCTTGGTCGTGTGTGACCAAAATGCTGGTTACGCCCAAGTTGTGATGGATGTCGCGCAGCCAGGTACGCAATTCTTTGCGTACTTTGGCATCCAAAGCGCCGAAGGGTTCGTCCAAAAGCAGGAGTTTCGGTTCGACTGCAAGCGCACGGGCGAGGGCGATGCGTTGGCGTTGTCCGCCGGAGAGCTGGTGCGGATAGGATTTGGCGAGGTGGGAGAGCTGTACGAGTTTCAGCAATTCTTCGACTTTGGCGCGGATTTGTTCTTTGGACGGGCGTTCGGATTTGGGCAATACGGTCAAACCGAAAGCAACGTTGTCAAACACGTTCATATGGCGGAAAAGGGCGTAGTGTTGGAACACGAAACCGACTTTGCGCTCGCGCACATGCTTGGCGGTGACGTCTTGCCCGTCAAAGAGAATTTGGCCACCGTCGGCGTTTTCCAGCCCGGCGATGATGCGCAGGAGCGTGGTTTTGCCGCAGCCGGAAGGGCCGAGCAGGGAAACGAGTTTGCCGGTGGGGACGTTGAGGTTGATGTTTTTCAGCGCGTGGAATGCTCCGAAGTGTTTGTTTAAATTTTGAATAGTGATGCTCATACTGCGTTCCTTTCGGCGGCGGCGAGTTTTTTGTCTTGTAATTTTGTGATGATGTTTTGCACCAGCAAGGTGGCCAAGGCTAAAAGTGCCAATACGCCGGAGAGGGCGAATGCGCCGGTGAAGTTGTATTCGTTGTAGAAGATTTCGACCAAAAGCGGGATGGTGTTGGTTTCGCCGCGTATGTGTCCCGATACTACGCTGACTGCGCCGAATTCGCCCATCGCGCGGGCGTTGGTAAGGATGATGCCGTAGAGTAGCGCCCATTTGATGTTGGGCAGGGTAACGCGCCAAAACATCTGCCAGCCGCTTGCGCCGAGAATCAGCGCGGCCTGTTCTTCGTTGTCTCCCTGCGCCTGCATCAAAGGAATGATTTCACGCGCAACAAAGGGGAAGGTAACGAACAGCGTCGCCAAAATAATGCCGGGGATGGCGAAGATAATCTGTATGCCTTGCGCTTCGAGCCAGCCGCCCAATGCCGTGTGCGCGCCGAACAATAAGACGAACATCAAACCGGCCACCACGGGTGATACGGAAAACGGCAAATCGAGCAGGGTGGTCAGCAACTGCTTGCCTAGGAAGTCAAAACGGGTCAGCAGCCACGCCATCGCCACACCCAGTACGGCATTGACGGGAACGACAATCAGCGCGGTAATCAGTGTTAATTTGATGGCAGACCATGCTTCGGGATCGGTCAGAGATTGCAGGTACAAATCCCAACCGCCTTTTAAGGCCTCGTAGAATACGGCAACCAAAGGCACGACCAGCATCAGCAGCAGAAAGCCCAAGGCAGTAGCAGTCAGCAACACGCGCAGCCAACGCGGTTCGCTCAGGTTTGGATTGGTAGAATGGGTTTTCATGTTAGTGAAGTCTCGATTTATTCTTGTATCCGTTTAGGCCGTCTGAAAAATGTTTGCTTGATGTTTCAGACGGCCTATTGTTTGTTAAACCTTCGCTCCGGCACGGCGGCTCAAGGTCCATTGCATGATGTTTAAAATCAGCAGGATGACAAACGAAATCATCAGCATAAACAGAGCAACGGCAGACGCACCCTGAGCATCGTATTGCTCCAGTTTGCCGGTAATAATCAAGGGCAGGATTTCAGACACCATCGGAATATTGCCCGCGATAAAAATGACCGAGCCGTATTCGCCGGTAGAGCGGGCAAACATCATGCCTGCGCCGGTCAACAGGGCCGGCGTGATTTCAGGTAAAAGGACGCGGCGGAACGTAGTCCAACGGCTTGCGCCCAACGTCGCCGCCGCTTCTTCATACTCGCCCGACAATTCTTCCAATACCGGCTGTACGGCACGGACGATAAAGGGCAGGCTGACGACAATCAGTGCAATCCAGATGCCGATGGGCGTAAAGGCGATTTTGATGCCCAAAGGCTCGAAAAAACGACCTATCCAGCCATTGGGCGCATACAAGGTTGCCAACGCAATGCCTGTTACCGCCGTCGGCAGCGCAAACGGCAAATCGACCAAAGCGTTTACCAATCCTTTGCCCGGAAATTCATAGCGCACCAATACCCAGGCAACCAACGTGCCGAACACGATATTGGTCAACATCGCATAAAACGACATCCGCAAACTCAGCCAGACGGCCGCCAAGACATTGGGTTCGGTAATTGTGTTCCAAAATCCGCTCCAGCCGATTTCCGCCGCTTTGGCCGCCATCATCGCAAACGGCAAAACCACCAAAAGCGACAGGCATAAAACCGTCAAACCCAGGCTGAGCTTGAAACCCGGCAATACAGAAGGCGTTTTGAGTAACAACATAATGGCAACCGTCAGAATTTAATACACGCTTACTTTAACAAGGCCGTCTGAAAACTGGAAAGAATGCTTTGTTAGGTATAAAGACGATTTTGTTATATTGAAAAGATGAAAAGGCCGTCTGAAAACCAAATTTCAGACGGCCTTGCTGGTGTGGTAAGGATCAATAGGCAACAGGATCTTGAGATGCAGGTTGGCGTTGCGCCGCGTCATAGTTTTCCTGAGCCGAGCGGACGGCTTTTTCCAAACCCTTGATCCGTTCGAGATAGCGGGCATAGTTGCGTTCATTGCCATAACGCACTTTTTTGCCTTCTTCCAAATTTTTCTTGGCGGTATCCAAAGCACGCTTGGCCGCACCGACATCAGCCGGATTGACCGGGGCGACAGCTTCTTCCGCCTGCTCGGCTTTGCTTGGGGAAGTCGGCGTTGCCGGTGTTGAAACAGGCGCAGAAGTATATACGGACGGTTTGCCGATATTGCTGGCTTTGCAGTTTTTGCCGCCGGCTTGGGTATAGACTTTGCGGCCGGCAGAATCGGTGCATTCAAAAATAGGCGCGGCGGAAACCGCAGTTGTCAAAGCGAGCAGTAATGTGCAGATCCAGATTTTGTTCATTTTTATTTTTCCTTAAAACCATTTCCACCAAACAAACAAAGCCGCAATCATGATGATGTTGGCGAAGAGGATGGGTTTCCACTGTCTGGGTGCGCGTCGTAATTCAGTGCCAGATCGCGTGCGGCGGATATAGAAAAACGGGCTGAGCAGCATAGAGGCGGCACATACCAAGATAATCACGGCGTAATAGATTTTGTGCGTTTCCATATCGTTTCTCCGTTTTAGACGGCCTGAAATGCTGACTACAACGCATTTTTGTGTGAAGCGCTGCCTGTTTTCATCTTAACATCGAAATTGGGCACATTCGCCATGGCCTCAATCCTGAGGTCTTTGCAAAAATATGCTACAATCGCGTCCGATTATAACATTCTATTTATAAAGGTTTTACGAATAATGATTTCTACCAACGGCATCACCATGCAGTTCGGCGCAAAGCCGCTGTTTGAAAACGTATCCGTCAAATTCGGCGAAGGCAACCGTTACGGCTTGATCGGCGCCAACGGCTCAGGCAAATCCACCTTCATGAAAATCCTCGGCGGCGATTTGGAACAGACTGCCGGCGAAGTCGCGATTGAAAACGGCGTGCGTTTGGGTAAATTGCGCCAAGACCAGTTTGCCTACGAAGACATGCGCGTGCTGGATGTGGTGATGATGGGTCACACCGAAATGTGGGCGGCAATGACCGAACGCGACGCGATTTACGCCAATCCCGAAGCTACTGAAGACGATTACATGAAAGCCGCAGAACTGGAAGCCAAGTTCGCCGAATACGACGGCTACACCGCCGAAGCACGCGCTGCCGAATTGTTGAGCGGCGTGGGCATTTCTGAAGATTTGCACAATGCGACCATGGCAGAAGTTGCCCCAGGCTTCAAACTGCGCGTATTGCTGGCGCAAGCCCTGTTCTCCAAACCAGACGTATTGCTCTTGGACGAACCGACCAATAACTTGGATATTAATACTATCCGCTGGTTGGAAGGCGTGTTGAACCAATACGACTCCACCATGATTATCATCTCGCACGACCGTCACTTTTTGAACGAAGTCTGCACCCACATGGCGGATTTGGACTACAACACCATCACCATCTATCCGGGCAACTACGACGACTATATGCTCGCTTCCGCCCAATCGCGTGAGCGCGCCCTGAAAGACAACGCCAAAGCCAAAGAGAAACTGCAAGAGCTGCAAGAGTTCGTCGCCCGCTTCTCTGCCAACAAATCCAAAGCTCGTCAGGCAACCAGCCGTCTGAAACAGGCAGACAAAATTAAATCGGAGATGGTCGAAGTCAAACCTTCTACCCGTCAAAACCCATATATCCGTTTTGAAGCCGACGAAAAAGCCAAATTGCACCGTCAGGCTGTGGAAGTTGAAAAACTGGCCAAACGTTTTGAAACCCAGTTGTTTAAAAACCTGAACTTCATCCTTGAAGCAGGCCAACGCCTTGCCATCATCGGCCCGAACGGCGCAGGTAAATCCACCTTGCTGAAACTCTTGGCAGGCGCGTACAACCCCGAATATTCAGACGGCCTGTTGCCGGACGAAGGCACCATCAAATGGGCGGAAAAAGCCAGTGTCGGCTACTATCCGCAAGACCATGAAAACGACTTCGACGTCGATATGGACCTGAGCGAATGGATGCGCCAATGGGGACAGGAAGGCGACGACGAACAAGTCATCCGCGGCACTTTGGGCCGCTTGCTCTTCGGCAGCAACGATGTCGTGAAAAAAGTGAAGGTTCTCTCCGGTGGCGAAAAAGGCCGTATGCTTTACGGCAAACTGTTGCTGTTGAAACCCAATGTCTTGGTTATGGACGAACCGACCAACCACATGGACATGGAAAGCATCGAATCCTTGAACATGGCGCTGGAAAAATACAACGGCACGCTGATTTTCGTCTCACACGACCGTCAGTTTGTATCTTCATTGGCTACCCAAATCATCGAATTGGATGGCAAAGGCGGATATGAACACTACCTGGGTGATTACGAAAGCTATCTGGAGAAAAAAGGCTTAGTTTAAGCTCATACTGATAACCTATTAAGGTATTGAAATGCCGTCTGAAAACCGTTGTGTTTTCAGACGGCATTTTTTTCTTTATCAAACTTAATAATAGATTACTGAACTTTTATGCTAATTTTATGACCAATAGGAGCTTGTATCGTAGATTAATTTAAAAATACAATATTTTTGAAGGAATATATCAAATGGTAGACCTTAAAACTGTAGTGCCAAACGCTTCCCAATATGGTGCAAAACTTGCCTACACGACTTATGAGGCAGAACAAGGCGAGTTGAAGAACGGTATCGTTGAGAACCACTCTTCTTCTAAAGAAACAGATCGCGCAACTGCCCGTGAAGCAAGCGGTCAGGCATATGTCGATTTGCCGACCAATGCGTCCGTTTCATTTATTGCGCAAGCAGAAGCCAATGCCGCAACCATCCGTTATACCGTTCCTGACGGTGAAAGCGGTAAAGTAGAAGTCAAAGTCAATAATACAGTGATCGGTACTTTGGATTTATCTTCCAAATCCAACTGGCAATATTTGGATAACTATACATATCATCCGAATGACGATATTAAAGTTCATGATACGCCTGCGGCAGATAGGCTTGCCCGCTTCCAATTTGACGAAGTCAGCCAATTATTTAAAGATGCCCATATCAATAAAGGAGATACAGTTACTATCACTAATCTCGACAGCACGCCCGTAGGCATTGACTTGGTTGACTTGGAAAAGGCACCGGACGCCATTAGACAGCCTGAAAACAGTGTCAGCATTACTGATTTCGGCGCAATTGCCAATGACGGCTCGGATGATTACCAAGCATTTATGGCTGCGATTGAATCTGCAAAAGCGTCTAAAAAATCTGTTTACATTCCTGAAGGTCAATTTGATTTTTCACGACCGATTTCTCTTTATGTTCCTGATGGCATTAAGATTACCGGTGCAGGGCAATGGCACACTAAGTTACATTTTTTGAATACTGAAGCTGCTAAATACGATGATAATGGGTATGTGAGCGGTGGTGGCGGTATTACTTTTGAGCCCGGTAGTAAAGATATAGATTTGGGCAATCTCTCTATGGATTCAAATCTAAATTCAAGACATGATGAGAAAGCCAATTATAAAGGGATATCCGGCACTTTAGGTACTGGCTCTTCTATTCACGATATCAAAATTGAACATTTTGAAGTAGGTGTTTGGATTGGGGATTATTCTAAAAACAAACCTTTAAATTACACCGATGGTTTGACTATCTCCAATGCCACTATTCGTAATAACTTTGCAGACGGCGTTAACTTTGCCCAAGGTACCAGTAATTCCACCGTTATCAATTCCAATATCCGCGGCAATGGTGATGATGGCTTAGCAACATGGTCAAGTCATCATGAGAATACCAATGCCCATGTTGCTGAAAATAACCGCTTTTTGAATAATACCGTTGAATTAGGCTGGCGTGCAGCAGGTATTGGTATCTTTGGCGGTAAAGGTCATGAAGTAGCCAATAACCTTATTAAAGATAATGCCAATTGGGGTGGCGTACGCTTAAACACTGTATTCAAAAACAGCCATAATTTTGATTTCAATGATACGGGTATTTCCGTTCATGATAACTTGCTGGTAAACAATGGGACTAATACGGACACATATGGTCGTGTTAAAGGTTCTATAGATTTGGAAGAAGGCAGGGATTATGCTACTCCAGAAAATGTTATTTTGGGAGAACTCAACAATATCAAAATTGAAAATAACACTATTGTGAATAATCTTTCCGACCAAGAGATTACTAAAACCCGTAATCCTAAAGAAGGCAATATTCCGGAGCCTGTAAACGAGACTACATTAACCATCGAAAATAATCATAGCCTTTCGGTAGCAGAAAATACTTCTGCAAAAAATGTAGCGGAAATAGATGATCACAGTCTTACCCAAGCTGCGAATCATTTAGGTGCTGATAATATCATCACAATTACAGACAGCAGCCATGCTCTTGTCAGCGGCGGCGATGGCAATGACCGTATCAGAGGCGGTTTGGGCAATGATACGATTAACGGTGATTCAGGTGATGACATCATTTTCGGCTATGGTGGAGATGACCGTCTTAATGGCGGTCTTGGTAACGACTCTGTACATGGAGGCAATGGCAACGATACTTTATGGGGCGAAAGTGGCAATGACCGTTTGAATGGCGGCGATAGTAACGACGTTTTGTTCGGCGGACAAGGAACCGATTACTTGGTAGGCGGTAAGGGTGCCGATACTTATGTTTTCAGCCTTGGAGAAGGTAAGGATACGATTACCGATAATGTGGGCGAACATAATGCACTGCAATTCGGCCAAAATATCTCTGTTAATGACCTGCATATTGATGCCATCACTGATGTTCGAGGTAATATCGATTGGAAAATTACCATCAAGGGATCAGAAGGGGACAGCATAACCATCAATGACCAATTCGTTTCCGGTAAAACTGATGCTGTGATTGATACCTTCCGTTTCGATGAAGGTACATTGAGCCTGCAAGAGTTGATGGGTAGGTTGTCAGGTAATGGCAATATCAGTAATTTGTCAGACGTCAATACGCATACTGACCGCATGAGCTACTCGTCTGTCGATACGGTTGATGTTCACGATGACACAGCATCTACCGCCAACGCTGGAATTATCTAATTAGCTGTCTTTTAGGCTGAATAAAGGCCGTCTGAAATCTAGAAAATAGGTTTCAGACGGCCTTTATTTATGTTTTGATAGAAAGAGGATTAACTGAATAAACCTTTAAACCACAACACAATCGCGTCCCACATACGGCGCAACCAGCTGCCTTCTTCCACGCCGGTTAGGGCGACGACGTCTTTTTCGGCAATGACTTTGCCGTCTTTCATGACTTTCAGTTTGCCCAATACTTGGCCTTTTTCAATTGGGGCGAGGACAGGCTGAAGTGTTTCTAAGATAGGTTTGACGTTTTTGCCGGTATCGTGGGGGATGGTAATGTAAACATCGTCCAAGAAACCGATGTCTACGGCTTTGGTGCTGCCTTTGTAAACTTTGACTTGGGAAATTACTTCTCCGCCGTTATAAAGTTTGGGTGTATCAAATGCCTGTAACGCCCAGTTGAGCAGTTTGCTGCTTTCACTGGCGCGCGCTTCGGTAGATTCGGCACCGGCAAGGATGGAAACAATACGGCGGTTGTTGCGTTTGCTGGAAGCGGCGAGATGGTAGCCTGCGCCTTCAGAATAGCCGGTTTTCAAACCGTCGATACTGCTGTCGCGATAGAGCAGAAGATTGCGGTTGGGCTGCTCGATATTATTGTATTTGAAAGATTTATTTGCAAATAAAGGATAATATTTCGGATAGTCATTAATGAGCGCGGCTGCCAAGATGGCAAGGTCGCCAACGGTTGAAACATGGCCGTTAGAAGAAATACCGGTCGGGTTGTTGAAGTGGGTGTGCTTCATGCCCAAGCGTTTTGCTTCTTCATTCATTTGTTTGACGAATTCGTCGATAGAGCCGTTGCCGATGGCTTCTGCAAGGGTAATGGCGGCATCGTTGGCCGATTGGATGGTTGTACCCTTAATCAAGGAGCTGACGCTGACAGGAACTTTCGGATCAAGGAACATGCGCGAACCTTCGACTTTCCATGCGGCATTGGAAACGGTCAGCATTTGGCTTGCTTCAAGTGTACCGTTTTCCAGTGCTTTAAAGGCAAGGTAGGCGGTCATCATTTGCGTCAACGCGGCTGGCTCGATAGGTGTATCGGCATTATTGGATGCCAAGGTTTGCTTGCTGTGCAGGTCGGTAACGATATAGGCCGTCGCCGCAATTTCCGGCGGCGTTGTCGGGCTGTTTATGCTGTGCAGCAGCGGCTGCGTTTGAGCCTCGCTTTGTACGGCAGGTGCAGATGCAACCGGGTCGGCAGCGAGGGCAGGAGTATTCAAGAGGGCAGCAAAAATTAAGCTAAGTAGCGTTTTTTTCATCATTATTTGTGGATTTGAATATGAGTGGATACTGTTATGAAGCAAACAGTTTGGCATATTAAATAGATATTAAGCGGACATTATACCGTCTCATTTAGGCTTTGCTAAGATTTTTCTTGCCTTCAGACGGCCTCAGGGGTATGGTTTTAACTTTTTCCTCAGGCCGATTCGGTCGAATGACAATTTATTTTCGAACACTGAATACCATGAACCATCCTCTTCCTCTTTCCGATTATCTAACCCGTATTTTGACCGCTTCCGTTTATGATGTGGCCGTAGAAACGCCTTTAGATTTGGCACGCAGTCTGTCAGGTCGTCTGAACAATCAGGTTTTGCTCAAACGTGAAGATTTGCAGCCGGTGTTTTCGTTCAAAATCCGTGGTGCGTACAACAAAATGGCGAAGCTGCCTAAAGAAGCCTTGGATTGTGGCGTGATTGCTGCCAGCGCGGGCAACCATGCGCAGGGTGTGGCTTTATCGGCGCAGTATTTGGGTTGCCGCGCCGTCATCGTGATGCCGGAAACAACGCCTAAAATCAAAATTGACGCGGTAAAGAGCCGAGGCGGCGAAGTGGTATTGAAAGGCGTGTCTTACAACGATGCCTATGATTATGCGATGGAGTTGGCAGAAAAGGAAAAACTGACCTATATCGCGCCATTTGATGATCCTGACGTAATTGCCGGTCAGGGAACCATCGGCATGGAAATCCTCCGTCAACACCGCAATATCAATGCGATTTTTGTTCCGATTGGCGGCGGCGGTTTGGCAGCAGGCGTAGCGGCATTTATCAAACAGGTTTGTCCTGAGATTAAAGTCATTGGCGTGCAAACCGATGATTCTTGCTGTATGAAGCAATCGGTCGAGGCTGGAGAAATCGTACATTTGAAAGATGTCGGCCTGTTTTCAGACGGCACGGCTGTTAAAGTAGTGGGCGAGGAAACCTTCCGCCTATGTAAAGAGCTGTTGGACGAAATTATTACGGTCAATACGGATATGTTGTGCGGCGCGATTAAAGATATTTTTGACGATACGCGCAGCATTACCGAACCTGCAGGCGCATTGGCGCTTGCCGGCTTGAAGGCTTACGTTGCGAAAAACAATATCCAAGGTCAAAACCTGGTTGCCGTCACCAGCGGCGCCAACATGAACTTCCACCGTTTACGCCACGTTTCAGAGCGCAGTGAGCTGGGCGAGGGTAACGAAGGCATTTTCGCCGTTACCATTCCCGAAGAAAAGGGCAGCTTCCTCAAGTTTATCAATTTGTTGGGAAGCCGGAACATTACTGAGTTCAACTATCGCTACGGCAGCGATAAAAATGCGCATATTTTTGTCGGCTTGCAAACCGCCGGTGCGCAAGACTTGGCCGTCATTAGTGAACAACTGACTGAAGCAGGCCTGCCCAATGTCGATTTGACCAATGATGAAATCGCCAAAATCCATATCCGTTACATGGTCGGCGGCCGTACGGAAAAAGTAGCCAACGAACGTTTGGTCAGCTTTGAATTTCCTGAACGCCCGGGTGCGTTGTCCCGTTTCTTGAACCATATGCGTGCCGAATGGAATATTACCTTGTTCCATTATCGCAATCATGGTGCGGACTACGGCCGTATTTTGGTCGGTATCGATGTACCTGAAAGCGACAATGAGGCTTTTGCCGACTTCTTGGATAGCTTGGGTTATGTCTATAAAGAGGAAACCGACAATCCGGCCTATAAACTTTTCTTGGCTTAATCAGTAAGATAAAAGGCCGTCTGAAATTTTTCAGACGGCCTTGTGTTTTATGTTTGGCTTTATTTCTTACGGAATACCAAGTCCCAAACGCCATGACCCAACCGCTTGCCTCGGGCTTCAAATTTGGTTTCAGGACGATAATCAGGCGTAGGGGCGTAATCGGCAGCCGTGTTTTGCAAAGCGTCGAAACTGCTCAAAACCTCCAGCATTTGCACGGCGTATTCTTCCCAGTCGGTCGCCATATGGACATAGCCGCCGCTTTTGAGTTTGGGCAGCAGCTTTTCAACAAACGGCACTTGTACCAAGCGGCGTTTGTTGTGGCGCTTTTTGTGCCAAGGGTCAGGGAAGAAAATATGAATGCCGTCTAAAGAACCGTCTTCCAGCATCTTTTCCACTACTTCCACCGCATCATGACGCATTACGCGGATGTTGGAAATGTGTTCTTCCTCAATCAGTTTCAAGATATTGCCCACGCCCGGGCCGTGAACATCAATCGCTAAAAAGTCGGTATTGGGCAGACGTTTGGCGATTTCCACCGTTGCGACACCCATACCGAAACCGATTTCCAAAACTTTAGGGTTGTCCCGTCCAAAAGTGCGGTTCAAATCTAAAGGGGCTTCTTGGAAGTCCACACCGAATTGCGGCCACATCGTATCAATGGCGCGCTGTTGGGCCGCGGTCATATGGCCTTGGCGCAAGACAAAACTGCGGATACTGCGTTTGTGTTCTTCTGGAACGGTATTTTCGGGTGTATTTTCTGGAATATTTTCGGACATGTTGTTTTAAATCAGTGGGAAATCAAATAAAAAGGCCGTCTGAAAGAATCAGACAACCCTGCATATAAATCGGCGTGATTATAGCGAATAAACACTTTTCCTGAAACCTTTTAAAAAGAAGGTTTCAGACGGCCTGATTAAGACAATACCGGTTGCGGTACTTTGTGTTGCACCGCATAAACCGCTGCTTGAACGCGGCTGCTTAGGTTCAACTTGCGCAACAGGTTTTGCACATGCACTTTGACGGTTGACTCTGCCAAGTTCAAATGACGGGCAATGATTTTGTTGCTGTGTCCGGCGGCAAGATAGCCCAAGATTTCCATTTCGCGCGGGGTCAGTTGCTCCAGCAGATGGTCTGAGCGGGAAGGAGATGGAGAAATCAGCGATTGCACCAAGCGGCTGGTCATTTCCGGAGAGAAGACATTGTCGCCATCGACGGCTTTGCGAATGCTTTCCAACAGGAAGTCGGCATTGATGTTTTTCAGCAAAAAGCCTTTTGCGCCCATACGCATACATTCGGTCAAGTCGTCACTGTCTTCGGAAACAGTCAGCATGATGACGGTCAGTTGCGGATTGATGCTCAGAATTTGAGCCAATGCTTCGCGGCCGTTCATGACCGGCATATCTAAGTCCAGCAAAACCACATCAGGCTTGAGCTGCTCAACCATTTTTACGCCGGCCAGGCCGTCTGAAGCTTCGCCGACGACTTCAAAATCAGGCTGGCGCGAAAGCAAAGCCTTGATACCGCTGCGAAATAGGGTGTGGTCGTCAATAAGGGTAATTTTAATCGTCATGATGCTGTTCTCATTTGTTGCGGCAAAGTCAGCATAACCGCCGTACCTTGCCCAATCTGCGATGTAATGGCCAATTCTGCGTTAATCCGTTGGGCCCGTTCCTGCATAATGCCCAAGCCGACATGTTCGCCTGAAGGCCGGTTTGATAGGTGTTCTTTATTAAAGCCTGCGCCGTCGTCCCGAATCGTCATGACAAAATCGCCGTGGTTAGCAATTTCGACGCTGACATGTTGCGCACGCGCGTGCTTCCGGATATTGGACAGGCTTTCCTGCAAGATGAAGATGATTTGCAAATGCTCATCATAATTCAAAGCCTGCCCGTCGTCCTGCCATTTTAAATCAACTGGAATACCGGTTTGTCGTTCAAAACGCGCCAGCAGCGATTCTACCGCTTCAGGGAAATCTTTATTACTGATTTTGGTGCGGAAATTCATCAGAAGTTCGCGTACGTCTTCGTAGCATTCCTGCACGCCGTCTTTAATGAAGCCGATATTTTCTTCTGCCTGCTCGCGTTGGTTTGAAGCAAACGCGCTTTCCAACATTTGCACCTGCAAATTCAAAAAGGTCAGGGCTTGTGCAATGCTGTCATGCAAACCTTGTGCAATCAAGTTGCGTTCTTGCAAGACAGCAAGCAGGCGGCGTTCTTGTTCCATGCGGTTGTTGGCGATGGAAATCCCCAGCTGCCCGCTTAAAGTCTGCAACAATTTTTCGTCTTGCTCATCAGGCATATGGCCGTCTGAAAAATACAGGGTCAGTACGCCGAGCTGTTCGTCTTGATAAACGATCGGAAATTCTACACGATTTCCCTCTTCGGTTTCACCGACACTTGCCGCCAAGTCAGAGCGTTTGCGTTCTTCATCGGAAAGATATACTGTACCGCCCAAAGCGGAAAACGCCGGCAGAATCTGAGCCAAAAATTCTTCTGCGGCCTGTTGCGGCGTAAAGGTTTGGTGCAGGTTGCGCGTAGTCTGGTAGAGCAGGGTCAAGTCACGGTTTTGCCGGGCCAAGTCTTGGGTTTGTTGGGCAACCTGTCCTTCTAAATCCGTATAAAGCGTTTTCAGACGGCGGCTCATTTGGTTGAAGCCCTTGCTGACTTGGGCGAATTCACGAATTTGGTCTGTATCGATTTGTACCCCGAAACGACCTTCGCTGATGGTTTCTACCCCGTCGCGCAATTTTTCCAGCGGCCGGATGATCCACGAATAATGCCAAACAATCATCAAGCCGGCAGCCACTAAAATCATCAACATCATCGCCATTTGAAAACGGCGCAGCCACAAAGTATTTTGCTCGTTGGCGTTTTCCATCGCTTGTAAAAACAGCTCGATATTGCCGGCAAAACGGTATAGGCCGATTTGGGTCGGCCGCTCGTAATGTTGCAAAGAAGGCTTGATGTTGGATTCCCAATCAATCAACAGCATCGATTGGATCAAATCGTAAGCCAGCGGCATTTGTGACGGAATCAGCGGATGAATGGCATCGCTTTGCGTTACATTGGCCAGCGTACGTTCAAATTCTTTGATTTGGTTGTCAATTTGCGCATTGGGCGTACGGACGCTTGCCATATAAGCCAAACGATATACCTGCATTTTCAAGCTGCCCGCATCTTCAATCGTTTTGGCCGCGCTTTCCAAACGCCAAGAAAGCAGCAGGGTAAAGGCAATCGACAAAAAAGCCGAGCCGACCCATAACACAGTCAGTAGTTTTAAACGCGAGGACAGGCTCAGGCCGTCTGAAGATCCGGAGAATAAATGCATAAAGCACGCAGGAAGACTAATCCGATAATCTTATAAAAATATCATTCTTTCGGCCTATAAACAACCTGTCTAAAATAATTGTATGGTTATGATAAGAAAAAACAGGGGTTTAATGTAAAATCATGTTATGATAAAATTCATCTTAAGTGAATTAAATCACAAAATCAGGTTTCAGACGGCCTGAAGCCTTAAAAACTTATTCCATAAATACAACATCGCGAATAACACTTACACACTCTGCTTTGCAAAGGACTACCAAAATGAAAATTTTTGCACTGATATTGGCCGGCGGGCAGGGAAGCCGGATGGGAGGTGTCGATAAAGGGTTGGTGCAATGGCACAACAAAGCCTTGATAGACCACGTTATCGAAAAAATCCGCCCGCAAGTCAGCCATATCGCCATCAGTGCCAACCGCAATCTCGAATCCTACGCCCAACGCAGCGCACACGTTTTCTCCGATGCGCGTCAATGGCAACATTACGGTCCTTTAGCCGCCTTATGTACTGCCGCCAACGATTTACAAATTGCCACTGCCGATTGGCTGCTTATCGTCTCCTGCGATATGCCTCGCCTGCCTGAAAACTTGGTTTCCCAGTTTGAGACCATCGCCAAACGCACGCCGTTGTGCAATGCATTTTACGTTGAAACCCCGTCCAGACCGCATTACAGCGTGATGTTTATCCGTCCGCAAATCCTGCAAAGCACCGTGCCATACCTTTATTCAGGAATGCGCAGCATCCGCGGCTGGTTGCAACAACAGCGCGCGCGGGTTGTCCATTTCCCTCATGAGCAGGATTTTATCAGCTACAACACGGAAAACGATTTGGCCCAGCCTTTGTAGCTGGGTAGGTAGAAGCAATAAGCTTCTGATGAACTGAATTGTTTTGCAATAAAGTATTTTATAAAAGCTTTAGGCCGTCTGAACAACAGACGGCCTTTGTTTTGTCATTTTAAAGTTAAATGAATTATAGGCAACCAGCAAAGTTTTCTGTTGCCAATGGTTCCCTGCCTAGTAAAGCTGCAAAATCAGAATAGTCAGCGCATGAGCCTTGCTTGAGTAGGGCAAAGCTGTTTCGGCTGATAATGCCGTTGCTGAGGATGTTTGCCAACGGCAGCGCTGGCTCAAGCAGGCGTAGGGGAACGGACAGAATACGTTGTGGCGGTTTATGGTTCAGGGTTTGGCGGATGGTGGTCAGGTATTCCGCCAAAGTCAGTGTTTTGCTGCCGGTCATATTGATGATGCTATAGTCGGTGTCGGTTTGGATGGCAAGTTTGGCTAAACCTTCGGCAACATCGGCAAGGTGTACAGGCTGTAAATGAAAGCGACCGGCTTCCGGTAAGGGAAGTAAAGGGAGGCGGGCTAGTTTGATGAATAGCTCGCAACTGGTTCCTCCTCGTCCGTAAACGACGGATGGTCTGGCTATGGCAATCGGTATGCCGCTTTGGGCGATGGCATCATCTCCACGCCCTTTGCTGCCGACAAAGTTGATGGATTGAGATGGATCGGCACCCAGTGCGGATAGTTGCACCCAGCGTTTTATACCTGCTGCTTTTGCCCATGCGGCGAGCCGTTTGGGCGTGTGGTGGTGTACGGTTTCGAGTATTTCGGCATGACGGCTCATGATACCGATGCAGTTGATGAGGACATCTTGCCCTTCCAATAAACGGCGTGCGGCGGTTTCGTTGGGATGAAGAAAGTCGAAGGCGCGGCGGTCGGGCGTGCAAACTTGGTGACCTTGTTCTTTGAGGATTTGAACGGTACGGCTGCCAATAAAGCCGCTGCCTCCGAAAATAATGATGTTCATATGCTTTTCTTTATATTGTTAATAAGGCCGTCTGAAAACCTTTAAATCGGTTTCATCACCATCAGGAAGTAAATCACGATAGTGGCGCAAAAGGCAGGGTAGCCGAGCAATTCCCAGCGTCTGGCGTAACGCCAGTAGGGCTCCGGAATGGTGTCTGCGTTTTCTTTGTGCGCTTTTTCGGCAATTTTTGCCATGCGGATTTGCAGCCAAACAACAGGCAGCCAGCAAATGCCTGAAAAAATGTATAAGGCCAGCGTCATCCATACCCAATTTTGTTCCAGCATGGTGGCAACAGTGTAGCCTCGTTCATACAGCATCCATAAGCCAGATAAGGGTTGGAAAATGACGGCGGGGGTTGTAAACCACCAATCTGCTTTGATGACCCAATGTGAGACGACCGACTGCGCGGCAACCGAACCGCTGCGGTTTGCCCAAAAGAGGTAAAACGCTGTACCAAAACCGGTACCGACCATTAAGGTAGCCGAGATGATGTGCAGGGTTTTAACGATTAAATAGGTATTCATTTTTTATCTCCTACGGATTGATACAAGAAAAATAAAGTAGCCATAATCGGCAGGTTTTTTACCAAAGGCGCAAATGGATGTGCCCACATTTCGGGCAGCCCGAAGGCGATAATCAGGCTGTATTCCGCGACGGTTATCAATTGCAGCAGCCATACTGATGAATGGGAACGAAGGCGGCTGAAGCATAAAAAAGCAAAACCAATGTCCAGCAGAGAAGCGGCGATTAATGTAGGCCATTGCAACGGATTGGGAATACCGACCGAATGTAGCAAATCCAATGACATTTCAGGCATGAAAAACAGAGGTTGGGTACCGCTCCAGAGCCATAGCAGCCCCATTGAGTAAGGCAGGTAGGCGGGAGTTGTGTGTGTAGTGTTGCCGGACATATTGGTTTCCTAATTTCATTTTGGTTTGTTTATATTTTAGTCTGTTATTTCTAAAATTTCTGTTAAAAGAGAAATTATAGGGTAAAAAATTTTAGATAGGTTTCTAGATTGTTTCCTTAGGAGGGAAATCCATATCCAGTGATTCAAAATCTACCAAAGAATATCAAGCTTCAGATAAACATGCCCATGCAAGGCTGCCATGAGCATGTTTCCATATCCTAAATAGCATTGGCTATGTTTATTGAGAACAAGTCCATTGCCATCATCGGAAAAATTTTTGTATTCCAGCGCCTATTTTCAAAATTTTTACCATGGTTGAAGTAGAAAGCTTCAGCATTTCATTTGCCCACATGGTCAGCGTACTGATGAAATCATGGGTTTGTCGGATTCGCTGCTTGGCAGTTTCATTTTCCTGACTAAATTCAGGGCTGTCGATCAGGCTTTGCAAAAATTGCCGCGTCGGTTCGATTTCACGCTGCATACGCACTTCTGCAATGGTACGGAACAAAGTCCAGACATCATCCGAAGTTTCAAAATGATCGCGCCTATCGCCCAGGATATGCACGTTATGCACCAGTCTCAGGTTTTGCAGCTCTTTGATGCTGTTGCTGACATTGGAGCGCGCTACGCCGAGCGTTTCGGTAATTTCTTCGGCGTTCATCGGTCTGCCTAAGATGTAGAGCAGGGCATGGATTTGTGCAACGGTACGATTGACACCCCATTTGGTACCCATTTCACCCCAATGGAGGATAAATTTTTCAGTGGTCGGATTCAGTTTCATAGTGATGGTATTCTATTTTTATCTTTTATTTCTGTCAATACAGAAATAAAGAAATTTTTGGCCGTCTGAAATAAAATGTTCAGACGGCCTTTTATATAAATCCTTATCCTACATATTCTCTCAGAAGCTCAAGCCCCTATCAGTCATGATTTCTTATCAGTAAAAGATGTTGTTCGTAAACCGGTATTTTTTGAATAAAAATTTATCCGTACAATCCGCTGTATCCGATAACGAGGAGTAAATCATGAAAAAAATGCCTGTATTGTTTGTTGGGCATGGCAGCCCGATGAATGTGTTAGATAAAGAAAACCCGTTCAATCAGAATTTCAGCCTAATTACGCAAAAGTTTGCCAAACCAAAAGCCATTTTGATGATTTCAGCGCATTGGTACAGCAGCCGTTTGCAGGTGACATCAGGTAAACACCCTGAAATGATTTACGATTTCTACGGCTTTCCTGAAGAGCTCAGCCAAATGCAATATCCCGCGCCCGGTTCGCCCGAGTTGGCGGAGCAAGTGAAGTCATTATTACAGCCGGAAAATGTCGAGTTGAACCCAACGCGTGGTTTTGATCATGGCGCATGGGCGGTGTTGAAATTTCTCTATCCCGATGCCGATATTCCCGTAGTGCAACTGAGCCTTAACCGTTTGCAATCGGCGGAATGGCATTTCAACTTGGCGAAAAAATTATCTGCTTTACGCGAACAAGGCGTGTTGATTATCGGCAGCGGCAATATTGTGCATAATCTGAGGGCGATAAGCTGGGAACATATCGATCAAATCGGTGCAGGATATGACTGGGCGTTTGCTTTCCGTGAAACGGTCAATCAGGCGATTGCGGTACAAGATAATGAAACTCTGGTGCATTATGAGCAGCTGGGCGAAAAGGCCGAGCTTTCTGTACCAACGCCGGATCATTACTTACCGTTGCTGTACATCATGGCATTACGCGAACCGCAAGACAAGATTACATTTTTCAACGATAAGTTGATTGCAGGATCGCTCAGCATGACGTCGGTTTTGGTGGGATAAAAAGGGAAGAATCAGAACAAAACAAACTATTCTGTATTTGTTCGAGCTACTTTGCAGATGGTGCCGAATTATTTCAGACGGCATTTTATATCTATATAAAAGCCTTAACCTATATCAGTAAAGATGAAATTAAGCCTGTAAGTTTAGAATATAAATAATTTGAACAGAATATGAGGTTGTATTTGAAAAATTTTAAAATTTAACCCATTTTGAGAAGAGAAAAGGCCGTCTGAATTTCAGACGGCCTTTGTGTAGATAGATTATCGATGTACGACTATTTCGATAATGGGTGCAATCTCTTTGTCACGGGAAGCAGGACACTGCTGGAGGAAGCGGCGGCGGGCGCTGATGGTGTCTTGCGCGTATTTGTGCTGAATGGAATAGAACCTGTGCAGTGCAGGGTTGCATTCTTTAGGCGGCGTACCCGGAGAAGTCAGGCAGGTAATGGCCTCGCAGGCATATTTTTTATCGCCTGTCAGCAGCTTGCCGGCAATATCTGAAGCATTGACTACAGGCATAGAAAACGGCAGCAGGGCTGTGGTTAAAACAAAAATGGATAAATTTTTCATTGTGTCGTACTCGTTAAAATAGAATTGGGATTAGAGGAGGGCATCAAAGACCGTCTGAACAACAGACAGCTTTTGGTCTATTAGAATTTTGGCATAGAGCAGCCTTCAGGGGTAATAATTCTGCATTGTAAAGCTCCACGTTTTTGACATTTTCTTAATGCCTCCGCTTCAGCCATACCCGGGGGGGTTACGGCAAAAAAAGCTGAACCATCTTTTGCTTGAGCAACAGCGATACAGCCATTACGAACCCAGGCTCTAACTTTACACGGTTTATTTGTTCCACCTTCTTCGCAGGTTTTAATGGCCAGCTTTTTTGCAGCCTCAAGTGAATCCATCTCAAGTGCGCCACCTGAAATACCTGTTTTAGGATTGATTGCCCATGCTCCGTATTTTGAAGGAACATTGATATTGACAACACTTGGTTGGCTCTGAGTGTAACCGTTATTCGAAGATTGTGGTCTTCCTACGTTATATAGAATCTGTCGACCCGAACTATCGATAATGCGACAGGTACCTGTTGCAGGCTGATATTCTCCGCCACAACCGTTAGCATAAATATTCAGGCTAACTAGCCCTAATAGTACTAAAAGCAATTTTTTCATTACAAATCCAATCTTTTATTTTTTCAAATTTAATATTTGAATGTAGAAATACTAGGATGGTTTATTTACTTGGCTGGGTTGTTTCATGGCATCGGTAGATGTACTTCCTGTCTGCTGGATACCACCAGTTGTCCATGTATTTCGTGAATTTGAATCATAATTATCATTATTGACTGAATTGCCATCTCGATTCTGAACATTATGATTAGTCTGCTGCTGTTGGCTATTCATACCCGGCGGTGTTGCAGGCTGACCATTTCCCCAACCCTGCATTGCATTGTATCCGGAGTAGGATGCCATGATACCGTTAAACCACATGCCTGCCATAGGCGGTACGGTAATCAGCAGGGTGGAGAGCATCAAACCCAAGCCCAGCTGCTGGGTAACGGTTTCCATAATGCCGGTTGTGCCGCCTTCACCGATGACGGTTGCCACAAATTTGCCGGCTGCCGCGCCGCCGAATAAGTGGCCCACCAAGTCCATGGAAATCTCCGCCATAACGCCGAGCAAGACGCTGGAGAAGATAGTAGCTAATCCGAAGTATAGCCATTTTTGGAACAGCGGAGCGGTTCTTTTAAACAGGAGGCACAAAATAAAAATAGGTGCGAAAACGACTATTTATAAAAGGCCGTCTGAATTTCAGACGGCCTTTGTGCAGATAGATTATCGATGTACGACTATTTCGATAATAGGGGCAATCTCTTTATCACGGGAAGCAGGACACTGCTGGAGGAAGCGGCGGCGTGCGCTGATGGTATCTTGCGCGTATTTGTGGTGAATGGAATAGAACCTGTGCAGTGCAGGGTTGCATTCTTTAGGCGGCGTACCTGGAGAAGTCAGGCAGGTAATGGCCTCGCAGGCATATTTTTTATCGCCTGTCAGCAGTTTTCCGGCAATATCTGAAGCGTTGACTACAGGCATAGAAAACGGCAGCAGGGCTGCGGTTAAAACAAAAATGGATAAATTTTTCATCGTGTCGTACTCGTTAAAATTAAATTGGTAATTAGAGGGGGATATCAAAGGCCATCTGAACAACAGACAGCTTTGGGTTTATTAGAATTTAGGCAGAGAGCAAGTTTCAGGGAGAAAAATCTTACATCCATGAGCACCAGCATTCTGGCATCTTCTTAAAGCTTTTGTTTCGGTAAGTCCTGGTTCTGCTGCAACTGTGAATAGTCTTGATCTCCTGCCTTCATCTCCCTGTGCACTGGCAATACAACCATTTCTTGCCCATGCAAGTATTTTACATGGTGCATTACTTCCACCACGTTCACAAGTTCTGATGGCTTCTCTCTCCGCAGCAGCTCGGGAATCCATATCGAGTGCACCACCTGACATACCTGTTTTCATGTTCATGGCCAGTGCCATATATTTTGAAGGAACCTCGATATTAATAATTTCCGTAGGTTGATTTTGTTGATATTGACGAGACGACGTACAGTTGGGATTATAGCCATATTGACACAGCGCCGGATTGTTTTGCAATGCTCCTCTAGTTACGGGGTCAGCAGCATAAATATTCAGGCTTGTCAGTCCTAACAATACAAAAAGCAATTTTTTCATTATGAATCCAATCTTTTATTTTTTTTTAAATATTTTTAATATTTAAATGTAGAAATACTAGGATGGTTTACTTCCTTTGCCGGGTTGTCCGGGTTGTTTCATGGTATCGGTAGTTGTACTTCCTGTCTGGCTGTCACCAGTTGTCCACTTATAGCGTTGATCTAAGCCAACAGTTGCATTATCGGACGAATTACCAGCTGCATTCTGAACATTATAATTAGCTTGCCTGCTAGCACCACCATCCAAATGCGGCGGAACTTCTTGGCGATTTCCATTTCCATTGCCGATAACTGAGTAGGCGCTGAAGCTACCCATCACACCGTTAAACCACATACCTGCCATAGGCGGAGAGCATCAAACCCAAGCCCAGCTGCTGGGTAACGGTTTCCATAATGCCGGTTGTGCCTCCTTCGCCGATGACGGTTGCCACAAATTTGCCGGCTGCCGCGCCGCCGAATAAGTGGCCCACCAAGTCCATGGAAATCTCCGCCATGACGCCGAGCAGGACACTGGAGAAGATAGTAGCCAATCCGAAGTATAGCCATTTTTGGAACAGCGGAGCGGTTCTTTTGAACAGGAGGCATAAAATAAAGATGGGCGCGAAACCGACTATTTACAAAAGGCCGTCTGAATTTCAGACGGCCTTTGTGTCGATAGATTATCGATGTACGACTATTTCGATAATAGGTGCAATCTCTTTGTCACGAGAAGCAGGACACTGCTGGAGGAAGCGGCGGCGTGCGCTGATGGTATCTTGCGCGTATTTGTGGTGAATGGAATAGAACCGGTGCAGTGCAGGGTTGCATTCTTTAGGTGGCGTACCCGGAGAAGTCAGGCAGGTAATGGCCTCGCAGGCATATTTTTTATCGCCTGTCAGCAGCTTGCCGGCAATATCTGAAGCGTTGACGGCAGAGGCAGAAAACGGCATCAGGGCTGCGGTTAAAACAAAAATAGATAAATTTTTCATCATGTCGTACTCGTTAAAATAGAACGGAGAGATTAGGGGAAAGTATAGCGTATAAGAATTAGGGTAAAGAGCAACCCTCTGGCATTAAGATTCTACATTCTTTTGCGCCTGTATTAGTACAATTTTCCATAGCTGTTTGTTCGGAAACTCCTTGCTCAGCAGCACCGCCAATAATTATAGGAGTACCTTTTAAATTTCCTACGGCCGCAGCAATGCAACCATTTCTAACCCATTTAAGAATTTCACAAGAAGCTCCTTTACTACCTTTCTTACAACGTTTAATTGCTTCACTTCTTGCTTCTGCTAATGACCTATGGTTTAAAGAACCTGTAATATGACCAGCCTTTTTACTGATTGCTATAGCTCCGAACCTAGATGGGACGTGTACATCTACATATTCTATTTTCTTTTGTGGCTTAGCTACTTTTGATTGTGGAACATTATATAAAATTTGCCGACCAGAGCTATCAATAATACGACAAGTTCCAGTTGCAGGCTGATATTCGCCACCACAACCATTAGCATATATATTTAAGCTTGTTAAACTTAATATAATTAGAATCAGTTTCTTCATTACGAGTCTCCTTCTTTGGTTGTTTTTCTATTAGCTAATCCAATTTGTGTCTGTTCTTGAGTTTTTATAATATTAGTATTTGTAGGTTGCAAAGAATTCCCATATTCCGCCATTGTATATGGTGTAAAATTAGTCGAGTGATTAGAATTTTGAATCATTTTTTCACTAACCTGATTAGCTCTCTGTTCTACTTGTGATTGACTATTCATCCCCGGTGGCGTAGCAGGCTGACCGTTTCCCCAGCCCTGCATTGCATTGTATCCGGAGTAGGATGCCATGATACCGTTAAACCACATGCCTGCCATAGGCGGTACGGTAATCAGTAAGGTGGAGAGCATCAGACCCAAGCCCAGTTGTTGGGTAACGGTTTCCATAATGCCGGTAGTGCCGCCTTCACCGATGACGGTTGCCACAAATTTGCCGGCTGCCGCGCCGCCGAATAAGTGGCCCACCAAGTCCATGGAAATCTCCGCCATGACGCCGAGCAAGACGCTGGAGAAGATGGTAGCCAATCCGAAGTATAGCCATTTTTGGAACAGCGGAGCGGTTCTTTTGAATAGGAGGCACAAAATAAAGATAGGCGCGAAACCGACTATTTACAAAAGGCCGTCTGAATATCAGACGGCCTTTTGTAGATAGATTATCTATGTACGACTATTTCGATAATGGGTGCAATCTCTTTGTCACGAGAAGCAGGACACTGCTGGAGGAAGCGGCGGCGTGCGCTGATGGTGTCTTGCGCGTATTTGTGGTGAATGGAATAGAACCTGTGCAGTGAAGGGTTGCATTCTTTAGGCGGCGTACCCGGAGAAGTCAGGCAGGTAATGGCCTCACAGGCATATTTTTTATCGCCAGTCAGCAGCTTGCCGGCAATATCTGAAGCATTGACGGCAGAGGTAGAAAACGGTAGCAGAGCCGCTGTTAAAACAAAAATAGATAAGTGTTTCATCGTGTCGTACTCGTTAAAATTAAATTGGTAATTAGAGGAGGATATCAAAGGTCTTCTAAACAACAGACGGCTTTGAGTCTATTAGAATTTAGGTAGTGAGCAGCCCTCAGGCGTAGTAATTCTACATTGTACAGCTCCCGAAGCCTGACATTTCCTTAAGGCTGTCGGTTCTGCTTGACCAATAGAGGGTTCTGTTCCATAGAATGTTTTCAGTTTTTTGCCAGATTTTCCTTGAGCAACGGCGATACAGCCGTTCCTAACAGACACTCCAATTACACATGGTGCGTTACGCCCACCTTGCTCACAAGTTTTAATAGCTAGTTTCTTGGCAGCAGCAAGTGAATCCATTTCAATGGCACCAGCTGAAATACCTGTTTTAAGGTTGACTGCCCACGCCCCATATTTTGAAGGTACATTGATAACTTCTGTTTGACTCTGAGGAGAATTACTATTGGAAGATTGAGGCTTACCAACGTTATACAGAATTTGTCGGCCCGAGCTGTCAATAATACGACAGGTTCCAGTTGCCGGTTGGTATTCGCCGCCACAACCGTTGGCATAAATATTTAGACTAGTCAGTCCTAACAGTATAAAAAGAAATTTGTTCATTACACAGTCCAATCTTCTGTTTTATGAATATGAATATTTTTAATATTTAAATGTAGCAATGCTAGGATAGTTTATTCCTTTTGCCATGTTGTTCAGGTTGTTTCATAGCATCGGTAGTCGTATTTCCTGTCTGACTCCCACCTGTTGTCCACGTCTCGTGGTAATTGATGTTTGGCTGACTATTTTTGGACTCATGGGAGAAATTCTGCACATTATGACTAGCCTGCGCTTGTTGACTATTCATCCCCGGTGGCGTAGCAGGCTGACCGTTTCCCCAGCCCTGCATTGCATTGTATCCGGAGTAGGATGCCATGATACCGTTAAACCACATGCCTGCCATAGGCGGTACGGTAATCAGCAGGGTAGAGAGCATCAGACCCAAGCCCAGCTGTTGGGTAACGGTTTCCATAATGCCGGTTGTGCCGCCTTCACCGATGACGGTTGCCACAAATTTGCCGGCTGCCGCGCCGCCGAATAAGTGGCCCACCAAGTCCATGGAAATCTCCGCCATGACGCCGAGCAAGACGCTGGAGAAGATAGTAGCTAATCCGAAGTATAGCCATTTTTGGAACAGCGGAGCGGTTCTTTTGAACAGGAGGCATAAAATAAAGATGGGCGCGAAACCGACAAACAGGGAAATCGCGATACGGTACATGATGAGCATGGTGCCTGCCACGACGGCAGGACCTGCCGTACCTACTCCGGCAAACCATTTGGCTTCGGAAAGCTTATCTTCCAGATGATCATCATCTGCGGTATCGATGGCAGAAAGGCTAGATAGGACAAGTTGAGTTGTTTTCAGGTTTAAGTCGATTTTACAGCCGGTAATATAGGAGGTCTGTTCGGTCAGACACTCGCTGCCGAAATCGTTATTGCCATGCATAATTTGACTGATGCCATTGGCAAGATTATCAGTCAATACACGGACGCTAAAGCCACTGCCTAAGGAAACTCCAAGCGCAATGGCAATAACAACATAGTTTTTACCAAGGCTGAAAATAAATCCTTTGAGACCTTCCTGACTCCGGCCTGTTACGATCAGATAGCCCTGAATCATAATCCATAATGTCAGCAATGCCAAAACCATTGTAAGGGCGAGGTTTAAGTTTTTAGATAAGACTACTTCGGTAAAGTAGCCGATTCGCGCATAAAGATAGTCGCGAATGCCAGTATAAAGGAGTAAATCCATCATAATGAGAAGAGCTTTCGATTAATTTTTGTAAAACGATGAGATGATCGATTTGTCTGGGCCGTCTGAAACCGATCCGGTTCAGACGGCCTTATACTCAATTTGGTTTATAAATCGGTTTGATTTTGTTTTCGATTTTTCCCCTCTTTTCAACTTCCCTATTTGTTCTTTCTCTAAAGCGATCCGTAGCTTCAGTCAGTTTGCCGTATGTAACTCCTTTAGTGATGTTTTTGTTCAAACTGCTGCCGGTCAGCTGTTCTTTGGTCAGCATTTTGCGCATTGAGTTGTAATATGCAATCTGGCTGTCTAAAAATTCAATTTTGTTCTTGTACTGATTGTACTTGGCAATTACGGCATTTACTTGTATCTGTACATTGTTTTCGGCAGTTTCAGCTTTACCTGCCTGATTCGAGTAATTAAAACCTTTCGTGTCTTTAGACAAAGGGGTTGCAGCAGCCATTGAACTTGCTGATGTGCCTTGGGATTTTACTAAGCCATTGATTCTGTCAAAATCTTTTTTAAGATCGTCATCTATTTCAATCAAAAGGTCATATTTATTTTGTTCTAATTCTGTAATTTTTAGACAAATCGCACCCGAAGCAGGGTTGTCACGTTGTATTGCCCTACATTTTTTCTTGCGTCGTTCAAACATTCTTTTTACTTGAGAAGATTCTCGAACATTTGTATCTGCGCCTTTTAATTTGTCCAACCCCCCACGAGTGAGAGCGGATAATTGAGCCTGCCAGTTCATCAGCTGCTGGAAGGCATTGGTCATCGCTGCTCCATCAAATACAGGAATACCTGTTGCTGTTACGGATGTATTTCCCAGCATTCCTGCGCACACTAAAACTGCAGACAGTTTTCTCATTGTGTTTTTCATTTGCTTACAATCTTTCTTAAATTAAATTAAATTATTTAAACGTATCCAAGTTTTTTGTTTTTCAGTAAGGATCATCTGAAATACTTGCTGCTTTCAGACGGCCTTTGGGTTTATTCGTCTATACGACTAATCCGCGTTGCGCATCACATTGGCGCTTGCTTTCTTACCAGAACCCTTACGTTCATCGTAGAAGGTCTGTAACCAATCCTCCGGTCTTACCGCATCAATGCCGACACCAAGACGTTCGGCCGTTTTCTTGATGATGACGTCCATGATGTCGATGTTGTCGGTACTGGCGGAGATAACAGCCAATTCGTCGTCAAATCCGCGCAGGTTGAGCTGGCATACTGCGGAAGCATGGCCCTGTTTGACTAAGAAACAGCGGCTGCGCTCGTCCAGGCTTTTAATCACTTGGAACTCTGAGTCGGTCAGCTTCAGTCCATCGATGTAGTCTTTTTTATCTGCATTCGGATTTGGCAGCAGTATCATGGTAGCTGTCTGCTCAATCAGTGCTGCAGAAATATCGCTTTTGAGGGCGTCTTCCGGAGACTGGGTGGCAAAGATACCCATACCGTTTTGCTTACGGATGGTTTTTTGTTTGTTTTTGGCAAACTCTTTCAAGCCGCCTTCGCCATCAAGGATTTTCCAGAATTCATCCATGATGTAGATGAAGCGGCGACCATCGATAAGCTCTTCCATTCGATGGATAAGATAACCGATGACTGGATCGCGTACCTGTGGGTTTTCAATCACGTCGGTGTAGTCGAAGCCGATGATGTTGGCACCACTGAAGTCGATTTTGTCCTGAGGGTTATCAAAGACCCAGCCGAGACTGTTTCCTCTAGTCCATTTGCGGATATTGGCATAGAGGGAATCGTCGCCGGTATTGGGCAGCGATTTTTGGAAGTTAGAAATACTGCGCAGTGCCATTGGGGTATCAAGCATGGCTCGAACGGCGCGCAGGATATCGTCGTCTTCTGCTGCTGAATAGTGCGCCTTGCCACCTAATTGCTTCATAAGGCCACAGAGGAATTGGACATTTGCCTCTGTATTTTCGCATTGGAAGGGGTTGAAGCCGGTCGGCTGACCGCTTTCCAGCGCCATATAGGCACCACCACAGGCTCTGACGAAGATTTCGGCACCACGGTCTTTATCGAAGAAGAAGATAGTGGGTTTGGGATCGTATTTTTGTACCTGGCTGAGGAGGAAGTTGATAAGTGCTGTTTTACCGGTACCAGACTTACCAATAACCATAGTATTGGCAATGGCTTTTTCTCCTTCGGAATCTTCACCTTCGAGGGTTGCATGGAAGTTGAAATAGTAGGGCTGGCCATTGGTCGTCTGAAGAACGGTAACGCATTGCCCCCATGGATTGCCTTCACGTTTACCAGCGGCAAAGTTGTGAAGAGGACAAAGGCCCAAGAAATTTAACGATGAGAGATTGGCAATACGAGTGCGGTAGTTCCAGTTACCTGGAAGCTGGGCATAATATGCAGCGCAGACGGCCAAGTCTTCTTTGGTCGTTACGAAGCCTGCATTGGAAAGCTCGGCTCGGGCAGAGGCAATGTTTTGGGAAAGTTGCTCTTGGCTGTCGGCGTAGATAGCAAGGCTAAAATGGTAGCCGCCAAGAACGAAATTGCCGGATGCGAGCTGATCCATTGCATGGTCGAGTTCTGCAATTTGGGTAAAGGATTTGTCGCCGGAAGAGATCATCATGCCACGAGTGCGCTCGAGGGTTTTCATAGCATCGTATCGGCTCATTGGGCTGAAACTATGGGTGATGACGTATTCAACATCCAAATATTTGAGCCCGTTAAGCACGCCGGGATAGGTGCCGTCAGGGTATTCTTTAAGGTTGAGTATGGCACCGTAGTGGTTTTTACCCTCAGGAGTACGGACGATATAGTCGCCGGTTTTGGAAGAAAAGAGATGTCGACTAAGGGGTAAGTAGTTGTAAACTGGGGCTGGAAGTACGGGAACTGGCTCGTTAACGCGGTTAAGGATGTAACCGAAAAGTTCGAGGGTTTCAGAGAATACAGTCCCATTTTTACCTTCATACATACCAAGTCGGTATGGATGGTAGTCTTTGAGAACAGCCTCAAGGTTGGTTGCTAATTCATTTAGCATACCGATAGCTTGCTCCTGTTCGGCCTTCAGACGATCGATATTACCTGATTTATCAACAAACTTTTTGCCGTCAACAACTGGGCGATAAATCATGGTCAAGTAAAGCTCGTTGTTCATGAGCTTTTCTTTAGAAAGTCGGGAAAAATAGCGGTCGGAGAGGCTTTGATTGAAAGACTCTTGAAATTTTGGGCGCAAATCAATGCCGCGGTGGCGGCGAATGTCATGTACCCAGAAGGCAACATTGACATAGTCCGGAGCGCGCAAGGATTGGAGTAAACGATTAAATGTGTTGTGTTTGTGTTCGAGCTCCCATTCTTCTCGACCTACAAAAGGAAGGCCGGATAGGTGCCATGTTGTCAGGTAATCCCCCCCAGTGGTTTTGACAATGGTTGGGGAAACATGGGTGGAGAGGGATACGAATTGACTGATTGATGCGTCAGGAGTAAACATTTTATTTGTTTTTTGTGTTGAAATCGTCCGACAGACAAAAATGTCTGCCGGATGTTTTGTTGTCATTGTTTGGGAGGATTGTTGCGGTATTCGTTAGGCGAGAAGCACCATGTATCAGGAAACTCCTCTCGGTTTCTGGCTTTAAGTCTAAATTTCAGACGTAAACCTAGAAAACGAAAAATCATATCATCCCGCTTGGCCATCTGCCTCATAATCAGGATGATGAAGGGAATAGTCAATAAAAAAAACATATTGAAGTACATTCCCATCAATAATCCTGAACCGGCCCCTATAAAAAATGGCACATAAGGGACGCCTAGAAAAGTAGCCGGACGTGTACATCCTCGAAAAACGATGTTCTTCTGCATGGTGTTAATTATGCAAAAAATTGCATTGCTTGCATCATGATTGATGCTGTTTTAGCAGAACAAGAATCCGCATTGCCAACCAGCATTCTTGCAATTTGACCTGCTGCGCCAATCAATACACCACCAATCAAAATAGGAGCAACATCGGAAATACGTTTGTGCGCAAAAGCAATTTGATAGCCAGCAAAAATGATGGCGATGGTTACAACTGCGACAGACATCAGATTTAATACGGTGTGAATATTTCTGATGAATGTACAGGCACCACCACCAACAGCAGTAAAATCATCTTCTGCCAGACCTACTGTCGGTGCCAAAAATGCTGCAGCAACAAAAGCTGCTGTTGCAACATTTTCAGCAGTAAAGCGGGATTTTTTTTGAATCTGAGTGTTTTTCATTTGAAAATTCCTATGTTTATTACAGGTTGATGTGGAAAAAAACTATCTAAAAGACTGCTGCGCTATCTTTATATGTATTGCTTTTCGCTTGTGCGGTACTATTATCTTGCAAGGAGTGTTGGTTTTTAGAGATAGTGGCAGAGTATGGTTGTGGATTAGCGGTAACTGTCAAATTTGGGCGGTTAGCTTGTTGTGCTGGTATTTGGCCCATAGGGCGAGGGGTATTCACAGTATTGCTGATGACAGGAATGGCATTTTGTGGGATTGCTCTCCCTTTCCCCATGGATGAAAAAATTTTTTGCACATATCCATGCTTATAACCGGTTACAAAGTTACCGGAATAATAACAGCTGAAAGATTTACCCCAGTCTTTTGCACGATTGTAGCATTCTCGCAATATGTGCGAGCCTGCCTTGACGTTTGGGCACACTTGGAATGCATGTTCGTAGGAATGCAACCCGTATTTTTTTAAATTGTATCGGTTAACTTGAGCTAATCCTAAGGAGAAGTTAAATCCTTTTTGTTCCAACATTCTAGCAGTAGCGACTGCTTCAGCCAAATTTTTAGGCTGTCTTTGTAAGCGTCCGCCTACAACACCTATAGCGTATGGGTTGCCTGAGGATTCAACTCTCACGACATGATGCATAATATCATGCGGAACAGCTAAGTCGGCGCAGGAAAAAAACATGATGTTGAGATGAAAATATGAATTTGTATTGACGTGAAATTTAGCACAGATTAAAATAATTAACAAGATTTTAACCAATAAAAATAACCAAACATGAATTGTCTTTTCTTCATTTTTAATTAAGACGCTTTGGTTGTAACTTAAGTTGTTTTATAAGGTGCTATGTATGTTTCTTTTAAGAACGCTGTTGCTGTCTGCTAGTGTGGGCGCGCTAATGGCAGGTTGTGCAAATCAGTCTGCTCCAGATTTCCCAAGTTCATGGAAGCCATTAAATGAACTACCTGATCAGGTAACTGAGATTCCTCTTGTCAAACCTCATGTTTATCAAGTGACACGACTTGATACAACTGTAAAAGGTTTGTTGGAGCGTTGGGGAGAAGAGGCGAAGATGCCTGTTGTTTATGACTATACGCTTGATTTTACTTTGTATAAGAAAGTATCAACAATACGAAATACCGATCTTGATAATGCCTTAAGTGAATTATCTAAACTTTATGAAGATAAAGGGATGGTTTTCTATGTTCAAAATGGTGTCATTATGGCGCATAAGAGAATGGATGTTGCTGTGAAAAACAGTGGAAAGAAAAAACATGAGAGATCAGCAAAAGCTGATGTAAAAACTCAAGATTAAAATGGAAACATATGTTCAAATCAAGTAAAAATACTACTGATGGTAATATCCAAAAGGCTGTAAAAAGATCTTTGGATTTTGAAACGACCTTGGTTGATATCCGCAAAAAAAGTGAGAAAAGGGCATGGATTGTTGCCGGTATTTCTACCTTCTCTTCTTTGTGTCTGCTTGGCGGATTATTTTATATTTTGCCGCTGAAAGAAAAAGAACCTTATCTTGTTATGGCTGATGTCTATACGGGACAAGCTACTGTTGCTAAACTAGCCGGCGATTGGAATAATTTAGATATTACTAAAAATGAAGCAGTAAATAAGAGTAATATTTCCCACTTTATTATTGCTAGAGAATCTTTTGATAGTCAGATTATTTATGATAATGACTGGGCTACAGTTTATTCTATGTCGGTTGCAGGGGTATCTGACAGCTATCGCAATCTGATGAATAAAAGTAACCCGAATAGCCCATTTAATCTTTATGGGTCTGCTCAGTCAATTCGCGTTAAGATTTTGAGTATCGTCCTTAATAATAGTGGAAAGGCCGATGGTCGCGATGCTAGCGCAACAGTAAGATTCCAAAGATTTTTATTAAATAAGGGTACTGGCATATCAAGATTTATGGATAGCAATGTTGCTACTCTGACCTATACTTATAATAGCAATTTGAAGATGGATGAAAAGTATAGGTTAAAAAATCCCCTGGGATTCCAGGTATTGTCTTATCGTGTTGATCCTGATGCTAGTGAATCACCTGTTCAAGATTTATCTTCAGATTATCTTTCAGCAGGAACATCATCTGAAAGCCAAGCTCAGCAACAAGTACAAAGTGTACCTCAGCCCCAGTTAGAAGCTCCTACATCTGTAGATAATGATGTTCCTAATGCTTCTCCTATATCTGTTGAAAGTGGAAATCAATAATGTTAAGAAAAATGTTTTTAGCAACAGCAGCATCGTGTTTGTTGCAAGGAAGCGTCTATGCTGCAGCTATTCAAGAGTATACGTTTCAAGAAAATACAACTTATCCCGTTCATACGGCACAAGGCGTAGTCACACAAATTGAACTTGACTCTCGTGAAAAGGTTAAAGATTTTGGTGCGGGCCTAAGTGGTGGATGGGATTTGGTACGTAGAGAAAATGTGTTTTATCTGCGTCCAAAGGCTGATGCAGTTGATACTAATCTTATTGTTCGTACTCAGGCTCACCAATATATTTTTGAGCTTAAGGTTATGAAAAATGTTGTTGGTAATTTAGCAGAAGCTTCAGACAAAGGGGTGAATTATCAAGTTAAATTCAGATATCCCGATTCTACGGATTTCAGTCTTCGTGCTAGTACTTTGGCTGGTTATAGCCTGAAATATGATTCTTCTAAAATCTATAATACTAATTATGATGTGGCTGCAAATGAAAAATCTCGTTGGCTAGTTCCTTTAAAAGTCTATGATGATGGCAGATTTACCTATGTCCACTTGAATAAGGGCAAGTTCACAGGTGATTTTCCTGCTGTTTATGGCAGAAAATCAGAGAAAGGAGCTGAGTTTGTCTTAAACAGTAATGTTGAAGGTAATGTAGTTATTGTCCATGGGACTTATCCATTCTTAGTTTTGAGACATGGAAATGATGTGGTTGGATTAAAAAGGAATTAAGAATGTCTGATAAGCTAAATAATGAACATCACAAAGATAGTGAATCATCACAAAATTTATATTCAAGCCAATACGAACAAGAACAATTGGCGGGACTTGAGGAGAATGCTCCTCAACTAAATGCTCCTGTTGATCGCACAGTCAACAAAAAAGCTATTGCGTTTATTGTAGCTGCAGGTTTTGGGTTAGCTGGGCTAGGGGCATTTGCCTATCATCAATTTAGTGGTTCTGATGAAGCTCCCCCTCCAGAACGTCCTCAGGTAGTTACTGTACCAGATTTACCTGCTCCGGAGCCTCAAGTTACTGAGATACCTCCAGTTGACTTAGTGGAAGAGCAGAAGCCTGATCCAGAGAGTTCTAAAACTACCGAATCTGTTAAGCCACCAATAGAAATATCATCTCCACCGATAGTAGAGACCCCTCCGCCTATAATTCCTAATATTCCCGTGCAGCCTGTGGATATGTCTGCCAACACGGATTCTAAATTTGTTGAAGATGGGGAGGCTGCTCAGAAAGAGTCGGGAGCAAGCATAGCTCAAGCTAATGCTGTTCGTTATATGCATAACAGGGATAAATTACTTTTACAGGGTACTTATTTACGCTGCGTATTAGAAACTAAAATTGTTTCTGAAGTAAAAGGATTTACATCTTGTATTATCACTGAGCCTGTATATTCTGCCAGTGGAAAATATCTCTTGTTACCGAAAGGTTCGAAAGTAATGGGACAATATGGTTCCAGTAATCCTACTGGTCCGCGAATGGAGGTTATTTGGAATCGAATCATAACACCAGAAGGCGTTGATGTAACACTGGAATCTCCTGGAGTAGATAATCTTGGTGCAGCTGGCCATGTTGGTAAATTTAAGTCTCATTGGGGATCACGTTTGGCATCAGCTTTATTGATTAGTATGATTTCTGATGCTTTTAAATATGCTGCTACTGAATATGGCCCACAAGGACAAACGGTTACAACCAACACATCAACTACCACTAATCCTTACCAGAGTGATACAGCCAATACATTGAAGCAACAGGCTATCAATCAACTTGAGCGAAATAATGCTCGTCCCAATACAGTAACGATCAATCAAGGGACCTTGATTAATATTTATACTGCCCAGGACATTGATTTCAGTTCGGTTATGCAGTAATTTTAAGGGCCGTCTGTTTTTTCAGACGGCCTAATTATTATGCGTTTATCATAAAGAATAATTGCTGATGAAGCCTCTTGTCCTACTATTATCTATAGTTCTATTACCAACTGTAGTCCTAAGAGTTTGTATAGAGCGGTGTGCATGAGTATTATCAAAATAGCAAAAAATATTTAGTTCAAACATACAGTGAAACTGCCAAGGATAGTACTAAAAGAGAGTGATAAATTTCATAATACACATTAGTAGAACTAACTGAGCTTTCCATTATTACCTTAGGCTGTCTGAAAACTAATATCTTCACTAGAAATCTAAAACAATCTATTCCTTTGACTTACAGGTATTGAAATGACTCTAAAAAACAAATCTATTATTACGGTAGTTTTACTATTAATTTCTTTCATATTAGGCTGTTACCTTTCAGGCTTTATCCTGCTGCAATGGTTAGGCTTAGATAAAACGCCCTTACTACTTACAACATGGTTCAAATACTATAATACGTCGGATATTCCTCAGGTTGCTAAATATTCACTGCAAATTAAAACATCAGGAATTGTTGGATTTGGTTTTACTTTTCTGATTGCCCTGCTTGGTTTAATTCCTATTTGGCGCACTGCCTCCCAAAGTCTTCATGGGGAAGCACGATTTGCAGGGATGGCTGATTTGACAAAAGCAGGATTTTTCAAACAAACAGATACTTCAATTGTCGTCGGTAAATACAACGGCAAATTGTTACATTACAATGGCCAGCAATTCGCATTGTTGGCAGCGCCGACACGTTCAGGTAAAGGTGTCGGTATCGTTATTCCGAACCTGTTAAGTTATAAAGGATCGGTAGTTGTTTTGGACATCAAACAGGAGAACTTCAATTTAACTAGCGGCTACCGCAAAGAAGTATTAGGTCAGGAAGTCTATTTGTTCAACCCGTTTGCCGAAGATGGAAGGACACACCGTTGGAATCCGTTTACCTACGTTTCTTCTGATCCTGACCAGCGAGTATCGGATTTAATGTCGATAGCTGCAATGCTATATCCTGATGGAGATAGCCGTGATAAGTTCTGGGTAGCGCAGGCAAGAAATGCGTTTTTGGCGTTTTCACTTTATTGTTTTGATGAGCATGAAGCAATGGCTGACTTTTCTGTGGAGGGCAAAGAAAATGAGCCAGCTTGTACATTAGGGAAAATATATCGCCTTTCATCAGGTAATGGAACAGAGCTCAAGGAGTATTTTACATCTTTATCACAACAACCATATCTCAGCGAGGCTACAAAAACTGCTTTTTCCGGTTTAATCTCTCAGGAAAAAGAAACCTTTGGTTCTATCATGGGTACGTTTAAAGAACCTCTCAACCCATGGATTAATCCCGTCATTGATGCCGCCACTTCCGCTGATGATTTTCTGTTGACTGACGTACGTAAAAAGAAAATGACTGTTTATATCGGCATTCTTCCTAACAAACTTGCTGAATCAAGAGTCATTGTTAACCTCTTTTTCTCTCAACTTATCAACCAAAATACGAAAGAGCTACCTCAGGATAATCCAGATTTAAAACACCAATGTATGTTGTTAATGGACGAATTCACAAGTATCGGTAAAGTTGAAATTATTGCTCATTCTGTCAGCTATATGGCAGGTTACAACATTCGCCTATTTCCGATTATACAATCAGTTGCCCAGCTGGATGCTGTTTATGGCAAAGAATATGCACGTACTATTATCACTAACCATGCTTTGCAAATCATCTATACACCTAGAGAACAGCAGGATGCAAATGAATACTCTGAAATGTTGGGCTATACTACAGTGAAAAGAAAAAATATCAGCCGTGGTCGTGAACGTAGTGTCTCGGAAAGCGAAGAGCGCCGCGCACTGATGTTGCCGCAAGAGTTAAAGGCAATGAGCCAAGATAAGGAAATTATCCTTTACGAAGGTATGTCACATCCGGCGCAAGTGGGGAAAATCCGTTATTACCAAGATGGGACATTTACTAAACGATTGATGGGGTCAGTAAAGGTCGCCTCGTTAAAAGGAAAACGGTAATAGTAATGAAAGTTCGAGGCCGTCTGAAAATGAAATTTGCAAAATGACTAAAAAGGAATTTATATGAAGCTATTGGCAATTACAGCCATATTAACTGTATGCTTGATGACTTCCTGTACTCCGCAGATTAGTAATAAAAATATTAAGGATTCTTCCAAGATGCAGAATATAGAAAAAGAAATAACTATGGAACAAGTGCGCAATCGTTGCCGAAGTATGTTGCACAAAGTGGAAAATCGGGATGATCTAATCAAGCAGATGTATGATACGGCTTTTAAAGATGACTGCCTGTATGCAATGTATGCGCTAGAATTAGAAGATATTTGGCAAATTCCAGTTGTTGAAGGACATGTTAATAATCATTTCGAAAATTTTACTTCCCCTATTGGATTATATGTGGCAGTACGTCATACCTCATATAAAACCAGTTTCATTATTTTACCGACCAAACAATATTTCAAAGAAAAAATAAGTATTTTTCCTGAAAACAGATTTCCTGATTTTTTACCAAAGCCTAAGGAGAAAGAAATGCCTCCTGAGTATGGAGATTATTATCCACGACGTGGAACTGACCCGATTAAAGAGCTGGTTGATTACTACTGGCGTGAAAATGGTCGTGAAATAATTGCAGCAAACAACGGTTCTGGAGCAATCACATCATTTACTTTTTATAGTAATACAGAAATGAGTCCGATGGGTTATTGATACAGAGACTAATATATAATGACTAAATTAAACGAAAAAGCAGAAACTCAATTAAGAATATTAGGTTTTCATAATAAACGGTTCAACTCCACTATGTCAGAATTGGACAGGATAAAGGCAGATTATGAGCTGGTTAGACAAATTAATCAGTTTAGCAGTAACGGACAAGGTTTTTTCGAAGCTAAAGATAGCAAGAGTAATGCATACTATAACTCTAAAGATAGAAATATCTATTTTCTACCAGGTTCAAAGTATACTACTGCTACAGCAGTAGCCCATGAAATAGGACATGCATTGGGTAAATATCAGGCTAAATCAGCGAGTTATTATAATACTGCTAAAGCTTATGCTCAAGCACGAGGCTATGGAGAAGCAGAGGCAATCTTTAATGAAGCACGTATGATTGCTTATGAAGAGCGAAATAATGGAAGTGCCTATAGTACTCAAATTAGCGGTGATCTTTATCCTTATATCAAGGGTAAATCTTTTGAGCAAGTTAAGGATTTGATTGCTCGCCAAAATATGTATGGTATGCGTCCAAATTCAGAAGAAAATGAATCGATTAAATTGAGTTATTATGAAAAGGATATTTATTACTTTCTGAATACCCGTACCAATTTTACCAAAGACTTTTCTGAGGCATTCTTAAGGCCGGAAGATAAACAAGTATTTGTTAAACATATGGCAAATTATGACACTTTTGGAAATAAGGGTAACAATAAAGTCGTTGCTGATGGATCATATAGCCGTGATAGTTTATTAATAGGCAGATCTAAGACTTTCTTAAAAAGTGGTGCATATATGTATGGAGATGCCGGTGATGATATTCTAAAAGGTACTAATCAAAATGACATTTTATTAGGCGGTAGTGGTAATGATGTATTAATTGGTGGTAATGGTAATGATGTTTTAGCCGGTAATTCCGGAAGAGATAAATTATTTGGTGGTAAAGGACATGACAAATATCGTGCTGATAATTTAGATATTATCCGAGATTCAGACGGCAAGGGTGAAGTGTCATTAAATGGCCATATATTACAGGGTGGTGTACGTGATTTATCTCAACCAAACCGTTTCGTTTACCGTAGTGCTAGAATGGTATATGAATGGGATAGAAATACAGGGACATTAGATGTAAATGGTCTTAAAATTGAAAATTTCAAAAATGGTGATTTAGGAATTCATTTAAAAGAACAAAAAACAGGCCAAAAAACAGGCCAATATAATGATGTTGTTAGAGTACATTCTGCTACGGGAATAGATGGTATTAAGATTTTGCGTCAACCTCGGAATACCAACATGGCTCATACTTCAGCTCCTAGCAATGGGGATGATATGTACACTAATCAGCCTTTGAATTTGGAAGCAATCCCGCAAAATGCCCTAAATATCTATCAGCAGAGTAAAAAAATTTTTACTGAATTCTGTAATAAAAAAGATATTATCTACGATGAAAGAAGCCTAGATAATATTGCTATGGCACTGGCTGCTGAAGGGTACGCAAACAAGATGAGAGGTGCATCTCTTATTAATATCAAAGAAAATGGACATATTCTTATTGGTGATAAAGCTCCTGAATTAAGAACTGCTTCTGTGGATATGCAGAAAGCTGCGGTTACTCCGATAGAGGAGAGTATTATCAAAGTACAAACAACAACTCAGCAATTTGAATTAGAAACACAACAAAAGCAGTTAACACAAGCCAGATGGCTGAGTATTTCTTAGGCTAAAATGAAAAATACACCTAAGGTTCAAGTATTATTGTAATTAAATTTTTGAATAAACTTATTTTAAACATGGATGAATTAAACTCAACAATTTCAGCAGATTTCTTAGATTATCAATACGAAGTATTGGGAATTACCTCTTTCCTGAAAGATCCTGATGTTACAGAAATTTGTATTAATAGGCCGGGAGAGGTATTTCTTGAGACTTCTCGAGGTTGGAAAAAGGTAGAAGTAGATACGCTAAACTTTGATAGGGCACGTCAGTTCTGTACAGCTGTTGTTAATGAAAGTAATACTGGTCAACGAATTACAGAGGCAGAGCCGATGGTATCGTTGACATTCCCAACAGGACAACGTGCCCAATTTGTGATTCCTCCTGCCTGTGATGCAGGAAAAGCTTCAATTACGATCCGTTTGCCATCAAAACACACAAAGAGCTTAAGTCAGTATAGTAAAGATGGTTTCTTTAGTCAGATTATTGAGTTAAATGGAGAATTATCTCCTCAAGATAAGGAATTAGTAGAACTGAAGAACAATCGGAACTACGAAGAATTTTTTAAAAAAGCCGTTGAATATAAAAAGAATATAGTCGTTTCAGGTGCAACTGGTAGCGGTAAGACTACTTTCATGAAAGCATTGGTTAATCACATTCCTTTAAGTGAGCGACTAATCAGCATTGAGGATGCTAGGGAGCTATTTATTCCTCATGAAAATGTAGTTCATTTACTTTACTCAAAAGGTGGACAAGGTAGTTCAAATATTACGGCAAAAAGTTGTATGGAATCCTGTCTGCGTATGAAGCCAGATAGAATTATTCTAGCAGAGCTACGTGGTGACGAATCATTTTATTTTATTCGAAATTGTGCATCTGGACACCCGGGATCTATTACAAGTTGCCATGCTGGTAGCACGGAACAAACATGGGATCAATTAGCATTAATGGTAAAAGCTTCACCAGAAGGAAGTGGTCTGGAGTTTGAAGTTATTAAAAACCTGCTTAGACAGACCATTGATATTGTTGTGCACATTAAAGCTCATGCTGGACAACGTTATATTACGGGTATTGATTTTAATCCTATCAAAACTTGATATTGAACATGATGCAATTGAAGCAATATATCATTTGGATGATACAGAATGTGTGAAACATAAAAAGCAACCGTAGGTTTATGTTGTTAAGGTTGTGGCTTAAAGGCCGTCTGAAAATCTTTCAGACGGCCTTAATGCTTTACTACTTAAAACCATCAGGTTCATTTAGCGGAATTCAAACAGCTCTTGATGCAATGAGAGTGTCTTAAGACTTCCTGCAATTATGACTACCACAAAGCCATAGGCTGCGAGTTTTACTATTCTGAACGCCTTGTGCAATATGATCAGTGGACAATCTTTGAGTTTCAGAAGGAATATAGTAGAACGTAACATTCGCTTGTTGAGCTAAATCTTTCCATTGGTCGATTATTTCTGCAGATAAATTTCTATCGGCATGGAACCAGTCAATCGTTTGAAAGGCGTAAAACCAATACTGTTACTCACCCAAATTTGTTCATTTTTATCTGAAAAATTGAAGCGGCCATATGCACCATCAATTTGAATGGTATCGCTGATGTTCAAACGTTGAGGCAGACGATGGGTGTAGTCTCCCAAGTCTTTGATAATAAGATTGATTTGTTGATTTTCAGGATTCCAGTTGGAAGCGATGGTAAATGGGTGGCTTTCTCCATGTGCAGGTAAAAAGAGGAATTGACCGGCTGGTGCCTTGCCATTTTTGCGCATTCAGGGTAAGTGAAAGAAGGGAGCCGTTTTGGTTCATGGCAGTTACTGTTGCCGTTTGCGGTTTACCAATGCGTTTAAAGAGGGCGGGGAGCGAACAAATACTACCGAAGAATAGGGCGGTAGCCAGCAACCAGCCAAGTGGCTGAGCCCAGTAAGTAAAGTTTGCCAATACAATGGTGTGCCATACAAGTGCAAGATAGACTGGGACAATTAAGATGTGACGTTTGGCAAACCAACGGTAGGGAATAAGTTGGATCAGTGCGATAACCAATAAGACGACTGCAACGTAAAAAGCAATCTCACCCACTTCTTCAGCAAAATGACGCTGGGTAACCAACCAATCTTTTAAAGTCAAGACTTCCTGCATCGGCGGGCGCGGCGGCTTTTTGCCGTCAAACAGTCCGAGTTTTACCAGCCATTTGGGAAATTGCTTACTGGTCCAATGCAGGATACTGCCTGAAAGGGCAATTATGCCCAACCATTTATGCAGGCGGTACATTTTATCCAATCCGCCAAATAGTCCTTCCAACATTTTGGGATGTACTGCAAGAATCATACAAGCACTCATGGCCAGTATGCTGATGCTACTGGTGAACTGTAATAATAGGTTGCGTATGGGAAATACACCCACTTGTCTGGAAATGGCGCGGCAAACAGCCATAAAGCGAATATGCCGCCGAAAAAGATGGCTAAGGTCAGTTTGAGATTTCTCATTTTGGTTGTTCCTTATGGATGGGAATATGAAGCGGCCTGCCGTTTGCGGGGATTGTATGTGGGGAAAATTAGATGGAAATTATTGGTGTGGGTAAAGGTTTACCTGTTGAGGCCGTCTGAAAAGTACAGGCTGCTTTTTGGGTTTTCAGACGACCTCCAGAGCAGCCTGTACTCAGGTATTTTGGATTGACTAACGCGAGCTATCTGCCAAATACTTTCCGCCAGGCATTCGGATTGATTTTAAACTTGGCTTTGAACTGCAAACGTAGGTTTGCCGCACTGCCGAAGCCGCTTTGTTCGGCGATGCGTTCTATCGGTAAATCCGTATTTTCCAATAAGTCCTGTACCTGCCATAGCCGCTCTGTGGTGAGCCACTCACCGAAATTCATGCCTGTGGCTTGAGAAAAATGGCGGATAAAGGTTCGGCGGGAAACGGCTAATTTTTTTGCCAAATCGTCCAAGCGGTATGAGGTGGCAAGGTTTTGGCGCAGTTCGTCCAATAAGTGATTGATTTTGTCATCGGCGGTACGACGTTCGACAGGTCGGTGGATAAACTGTGCCTGCCCGCCTTCGCGGTGTGGTGCCGCAACCAAGGTACGGGCAAGGTCGTTGGCAACGGTTGCACCGTGGATTTTGCGGATGAGGTACAGGCAACAATCCAGCCCGCCCGCCGCACCTGCCGATGTTAAGAAGTTGCCGTCTTCCGCATAAAGGCGGTTGGTATCCAGATGAATTTTGGGGAAACGGCGGACAAAGTCGTCTTCGGCAAGCCAGTGGGTCGCGGCGGTTCTGCCGTCTAAAAGTCCTGTGTAGGCAAGGGCGTAAGTGCCGTAACATAGGGCGGTGATATGCGCACCACGTTTCGCTGCCCGCTGTAAATTCTCAGCCAGTTCCGGCGTCGGGGTTTCTTCAATATTGCGCCAGCCTGCGATGACGATGATGTCGGCTTCTTCCGTCAAATCCAATCCGCCGTGTACGGGAATGCTTACGCCCAGTGCCGTGATAACGTCTTGGCCGTCGTCGGAACAGATTTTCAGGTCAAAGAGTGGATTGTCCCGATAGGCCGTCTGAAAAACAGAAAAGGGAATGTTGAAGACAAAATCATTCATGCCCGATTGAGCATATAGCACGATTTTTGGGACAGTTTGATTTTGGCGAAACTCGTTATGCTCGTTTTCAGACGATATTTTGGCACTATCCTTACGTTTATTGGCAATATTGCCTATTTTAGCCGATGCACCTGCTGCTTAAAATACGCTCCATGATTTTTTAAGGAGCAACATCATGAAATTCAAGCAATTTATTCTTGCCACTGTTTTGGGCGCGACAGCCTTTTCCGCTTGGGCAGACGATTCATACCAACATATCCGTAACGCTACTGCCAAAGTCGAATACGCAGGACAGACGTTTTTGATTGACCCTTTTTTCGCCCCCAAGCATTCCATGAACGGCTTTGCCGGCACGTTCAATAACCAAGCCAAAATGCCGCTGGTCGGGCTGCCAATGAGTGTGAATAAAATTTTGGACGGTGTGGATGCAGTTATCGTTACCCATACTCACGAAGACCATTGGGACGAAACCGCCGCACGTTCCATTCCGAAAAAACTGCCCGTATATGTGCAGCACCAAGCCGACGCGGCAAAAATCCGCAGCCAAGGCTTTACTGATGTACGCGTGTTGAACGGCAGCACTGTCTTCAACGGCGTAACCATCAGCAAAACCGGCGGCGTACATGGCACAGAGGCAATGTATGCCAACCCTCAGCTAGCCGAAATCTTAGGTGATGCAATGGGTGTAGTATTCCAAAGCAGCGGACACAAAACCGCTTATATTATGGGTGATACTGTGTGGACGGCAGATGTAAACAAAGCATTGAACCGCTACAAACCCGATTATCTGATTATGAACACGGGCTACGCGCTGATTTCAGGCATTTCAGACGGCATTATTATGGGGACGGCTGATGTATTAAAAGCCAGCCAAGTCATGCCTAAAGCCAAAATCATCACCGTACACATGGATACCGTGAATCATACCGCCGTCAGCCGCGCCGATATGCGTAAATTTATACGCGGTCAAGGCATTGAAAGCCGTGTGAACGTTCCGGAAGACGGAGAAATCGTGAAACTGGATTGATAAACGACACATTACCCTAAGCAGCCTGCACCTTGTTTTTCAAAGTGCAGGCTGCTTTATTTTTTCGCTGCTTTTGTTAAACCGTCCAACCATGCTTGATGGCCGTTTACCATTGGATTTGGCACAGTTTCTGCCAAGCCTTTGGCGAGTTTGCCGATTTGGCTTTCTTCGGTTAATACACGCACGCGGTTGTTAGGCAGGCTTTCTAAAATCCAAGCGCCGAAAATTAAAGTGGTGGTGCTGGCGATTAACGAAAGCATCGTACAAAATCAGCTTGAACAGCAGTAAATTGACTTTGCACTGGTGACACCAGACTTCCAAGCACCGGATATTCACGCAAAAAATTTGTATGATGAACGCTACATCTGTGCCGTTCGCCGCGATTACCCAATAGCCCAACAAACAGAACTTACCCTTGAGCAATTTTGTGAGTGAGAGCAAGCCTTAATTTCCTATCATGGCGGCAGCTTCAGCGGTGTTATTGACCAAGCCCTGAAAGCGATGTGGCTACAAAGAAATGTCAGCCTATCGGTACAAAACTTTATTGTTTTGCCTGAATTACTAGAACAAAGCGATTTATTGGTAGTCGTGCCTGAGCGCTTGATTATTCATTTAAACAATTTCAAACACTTTGAACCGCCCCTTGAAATTCAAGGCTTCACCAAAACCCTTATTTGGCACGAACGGACACATAAAGATCCTGCATATCGCTGGGTTAGAGAGTTGATAGAAGAGGCTTGTTTGGTTGAAGAGAAATAATGAATGCTAATTATAGATATGAGAAATTTTCCTTTATGGTCTGTAAATAACGTGTAGGTGAATGCACTTTTAAAATATGCAGTAAAAAGGCATAATTTAAGACCTCATTTTTCAGAATTATTTGTTGTAGGAGCAAAAAGATGAATATTTTATTATTGGATGGCGGTAAAAATTTCGGCCATTCACATGGCGAGTTGAACCACACGCTTCATAAAAAAGCGAAAGAAGTTTTGGCCGCACTTGGACACAATGTAAAAGAAACCGTGATTGATGCCGGCTATGATGTTGAAGCAGAAATTGAAAAATTCTTATGGATAGATGCAGTGATTTGGCAGATGCCAGGCTGGTGGATGCACGAACCTTGGACAGTGAAAAAATACATAGACGAAGTATTAACCGCCGGACACGGCAAGCTTTACCATAGTGATGGTCGCCATCGTGTCAATCCGACTGAAGGCTACGGCACAGGTGGCTTGTTGCAAGGCAAAAAACACATGCTTTCACTTACTTGGAATGCGCCGATTGAAGCTTTCACCCGCGAAGGCGATTTCTTCGAAGGTAAAGGCGTGGATGCTTTATACATGCACTTCCACAAACTCAATGAGTTCATCGGTTTGACCCGTCTGCCGACATTCTTATGTAACGATGTGATCAAAAATCCACAAGTAGAACAATACTTATCCGATTACCAAGCACACTTGGAAAAAGTGTTCGGCTAATGGCAAAAAAGGTGGGTAAAAATGCCCACCTTTTTTATTATCGTTGAATAGTTGTGATCATTGTAAATGAGCCACATCATTAAGTTGCTCAATATGAAAACCGCTTTCACTATCGTATTTCACAATACTGATCGAAGTATTCAACAATGACACGGATTTACCCTCATCACGATGGTTTTCCCAAGTCGCTCCGTCTAGTAAGGATAATAAAAGCCGCAAGGTATGGCCATGCGATACCACTAAAATATTGGCTCCCGATTGATGTACCTTAATGATATCGTAAATAGCGGCCATTGCACGTACTGCTAATTGTTCAAAGGTTTCGCCACCATTGCTTAATGCTTTATAAGATGCCGGGTCATTGGTCAGTTGTCTGAATTCGGTTAACTTCCGCAGGTCAGCGATCTGCATACCTTCCCAACTTCCAAAAGATTGCTCATTTAGTCCACAGTGCTGAAAAAGAGGAATAGGACGCTGACCGATAATATGGCCAGCCGTATCAATGGCGCGTTGTAAAATACTGGAATAAGCAGCGGTAAATTCTACTTGTTGTAGCGCCGCCCCGGTTTTCTGAGCTCCTGCAATCCCTTGTTCGGTCAGTGGTGAATTACCGGATCCCTGCAAAAGCCCCTGTTCGTTCCATTGGGTACGGCCATGGCGAATAAAATAAAATGTGAGCTGTTTTGACATCATAATTCCTTGGAGAACGGGAAGTATAGGGTATAACTAACTTATGATGCAAAGGCCGTCTGAAACGATAATTTCAGACGGCCTTTTTACTTTAACGTGTGCCGTTTAGATACGGTCGTGCCTGGAGGATAACAAGCTTACCATTGTCAAACGCCCATTCGATATCCTGCTCGCCATTAGCAAATAGCTGTTTGATTCGTTGGCCGGTTTGGTCAAGGCGACGTATTTGTTCTTGATTCATCACGTTGCCACTGGTTACAGGCACCTCCCGTACTCCACCGTTTTTATCCAGTTGCAACGCTGTGGTTTCATTAGAGGAGCTGAGACGTTGTACAGAATCATTGCGACGGTTATAGACCACCTGTTCGGCTACCCGTTTGCCTTCAACGACACGAATACCCAACCCGCGTTTGGCGGCAATGTAGGAGCTGTTTTTCTGAGCAGTATCATAGGGATTGATGGTAACCAACACGCCTGAGAGATCTGCATTGATGCTTTGTTGCACAAAGACACTCATTTTCACGCTATCGTGAGGCAGTCCGGCAATACGGCGGGCTTCGTATGCGCTGTAATTGAAGACGGAAGCCCAAGATTGCTTCACCGCTTCGACCAACGCGTTTTCATCGGTCACATTTGGCACGGTGGTGTACAGCCCTGCGCCGCTGAAATTGGGCAGGTCTTCGGAATTAGAGGAGCTGCGGACAAACACGCCTTTGCTGTTTAATTGATTGCGCCATTTTTCAGCCCATCTATGTTTCCATTCCAACGGGATTTCGGCATCGGTAATTTTTTTCTGCAGCGTGAGTAAAGCAGTGCGGCGCTTGCGGTTGTCTCCATCACTTTGCGTTTCGATTTGTGCCAGTATCGTCGCGTTAATACCCAGCCTATCCATCATGGCTTGATAGTAGGCAAAGGGAATGCAGAATCCGTCAGGTACATTACTGCCTGCAATATGGGCGCGGATATGGCCGAGGTTGGCAGCCTTACTGCCGCAGTAACGGCTGTCATCATGGCGCAGGTTTGTCAAAGCCCGAAGGCTGTAATCGGAAACATCGGGTTGGGGCAGGGTAAGGCCGTCTGAAAAGCTTTTGCTGGTAGTGTTCCGGTTGGTTTGGACAATTCGGTATTGCTTAGCAGTCGCTTCAAATTCAATACGATGGCCAATATATGGGGCTAGGATTTTTTCTGCGTCTTTAAGGTAAATATTGGGAATCCCCCAGCCGCGTGCCAATACATTCACATGCGATAGTGCAGTAGATGGTTTCTCACTAATAATCCCCACCACAGGTGGCAGCTCTAGGGGAACCTCTTTCAAAATAATAATATCATCGGCACCGACATTATAAAGATCATCTTCTTTGGCAATAACGCGTAATGTGCCTATCGCTTTACCTTGGTTTAGAGGCAGGTAGGGGAAATTTTTAATCAAACTTTCTTGGGTAATAAAAGGAACTTTGCTTTGCTCGGCAACGGTTTCCTGCCATAAAGAATTGGTTTTATAACGCAACGGAGCGTAGAAACTGTTTTTCAGACGGCCTGCCGCCAATTTCAACAATTCAGGCGTGATTTTGTCTCCTTCCCAAAACTCATAAACATATTCCTGAGTACTATTCTGCCAACTGATCGTACCAAACAGATAACGCCGGTTAGGACTACGGTATTGTTGATTCAATTCAGTTTTTGACAGCATGGGTTTCAAGATAGTAGCCAGATAGTGCTCATGCAGCCGAAATTTGGGAGTATTGATGTAGTCGGTACGGTTATTATCTTCACGATCGATGAGGAAAAGGATATGAGGAATTTCATATTCACTACCTTGTTCATAGATACGCGAAAGTAAGTCAAAATCAGCCTGGCTTTTGATTGCAGATAACGCAGGAACTTGTGTTTTAACTGGAGTGACTGCAGTTTGACGCTTTTCAGACTCGTAATAAGAAGGCTTACGCGCCGTTGGTGCAGCCGTATCGACTGTCTCAGCTTCAGGACGGCACGCTGAAAGTAAAAACAATATTGGGAGGCAAAAAGCAGGTTTCATGATGTTGTCGGTTATCCAAATCAGATGAAAAGAAATATACCTATTGTAAAAATCTAAATCAAACTGTTTGTTGCCTGGATAAATCAGTTTTATCATCTGATATTAAATAGGCCGTCTGAAATTACGTTTCAGACGGTCTTTTAGATTGTCAACACTCCTAAAATATTCATGGACCTGAATACTTTAAAACAAGTTATTGAAATTTAGAAGAAGGAAGAAGAAATAGAAAAAACGATGAGTAGGATAAGGTAAAGTAGAATTTCCAATATTTCTTAAATATTACCATTCAGACTGTATTTTCCCCATTAATCACTATCTATTTACCATCAGTATCATCTTAGTTAAGATGTCTGAATATTGTTATAAACCACAATTTAGAGTAACGTGTAAATACGTTGAAGCATCAGACAATCAACGAACATGAATGTATCCTGATCAAGTTATCTTAAAGTAATATTTAATTTGCTCATGATATTGAATAAGGACTTTACTGATGAAACCTTTTATCCTGCTGCTATCTGCAGCTTTATTGTCAACTTTTAGCCTAAATGCTTGTACGGATAGAAATAATATGAGTGTCCAAGAACAAACAGAAGCACGTTTCAAATTGAACCCCGAGCCGAAACAACCATACAGGATTAAGGTTAAGATTAATAATGCACCGGGGCCGATGAAACCTATAAACGATATGTATATTGGTTATGCAGCAAGAAATTGTTCTTATACCATTAGTCGGTTGGCAGGTGCGAAGGCATCTCCTGAAAAAAATATTCCAATCAAAATGAATTTGGTCGGACATGATGAATACGAAGTACTCTTCTATGCTGATGCTGTACTGGATGAAGATTATTTCGGAGAAGGTGTCTGCCAGTGGAAGCCTGAAAATTTTGGAGCTTCATTTAAGGCGACTGGTAAAAAGGAAGAAACTGAATTCAATATCAGCGATGTAATGGAAAATCTTGAAAAAGAAAAAACACTGACCAAATATTATTGGAAGCGAGGGTATCCGTATGATAAAAATGAAGATGGTTTACCAGATGAAAGAATAGCCCCTGATTTTGGGGAAAATACTTTGGAAGGTTATGGACCGGGACCTCATAATGTCAATGATTTTTTTAGTATTACCGTTACTTTAGAGGAAATTAAACCATGACCCAACTAAGCAAACAAGAACATGCCGACCTTGCCCAAGATTCCTATGAAAACCATGTGGTTACTCTCTAATAAAACCTTAGTTAGATGTCTGTACCAATGAGATTGTTGTCGCTTATAGGGGGGGGAGACGTCATCGACAGAGAAAACAGTAAAGAACTAGTAGTCGGTGGCGAAAGAATGTTATGGCTTGAAGGTGGTCTCAGATTGAAGGGCCCAAAAAATGTGGCATGGTTCTGGGTGTAATTTGACGGCTGCTGCCTATGATTTAACAACCAATTTGACTTATCGTGAAGGCGAAATCATCAAGTTTTATGCCCGGAAAGGTAGCAATACGACTGACCTTATTCAGTTTACCGTTATCAATACTGCACTGGTAATGGGTGTCCATGCCGATACCACTGACAATACGGTAACAGTTAAAACCATTATGCCGACAGAAAAAGGGGATATTGCCGATATGGTTAAAATTGTGAGCAACCAATTTGATTCTGGTATTAAGGTTGGCGATATAGCTATATTGACAGAGGATGCCGTAACGGGGATGTCGGCTGAAAAAGCAACTGCTGTAAAAAGGCGGCTCATACCGACTACGAATATAAAAAATCTGCAATGGCTGGCTGCGGGAGCGGTGAAGGCTATGGATTTTTCAGACGGCCTTATTGACCGCAGTTACATTCCCGAATATGCCAAGAACACCCAATTTATTCGTGGTCAGCGCCGTCTGAATCTTTATGCTTACGATGCCGACATTACTATGTGGCAGACAAGCACTAGATACAGTATCCGTTTTACCCGAGGAAATTCCGCCAAAGGCGCCCTTGAATACGCAATCGGTTATGCCAAATCCCAAGTTTCCAAGGTAAGGGTCAGCACTAATTGTAGCCTGATGAAATAGAGTAGGGCAAAGATAGTGAATTGTGCCAACTTTGTTTAAACTTATTCAAAACCGATTAGATGGTCTTATTTTCATTAATTCTATCTTTTTTCTCTCTACAATTAGTTATTATCACTTATAACTACTGTCAATCCCTGCATTTTAGTTTCCACCGGTTCTCCTACTTTTTTCAATCTTTCCTTAATCATGTGAGAACCTTTTCTTTTTCAGTCAATGACGTTATTTATTGGAGAAAAGTTTTCACTATCAGCCTTAACAATCACTATTAAAATGCGCGCCAATATTTTGCCGTCTAGCGTATGCGGCTTGGGCGACGGCGAGGCTACATTCGAGTAGGTTACGGTTTTCGTATTCAGACGCGGTGTGTGGTTTGGCCAGGTTTTGCTTCCAAAGCCGAAGTTGGGCGATAGCATGGCGCAGGCCGGTATCGTTGCGTAGGATACCCAGATGACGTTGGTTGAACGTCTGCAGGACGGGGCGGCTGAATGTGTTTTGGAGGCCGTCTGAAAAGATGCCTGCTTCGGCGGTGGGGTTTTCAGACGACCTTTGGGACGGTGCAGTTTGGGATGCTTGTCCGTCCGCGATGGTTTGGGCGGCAAGCCTTGCGGTAACGACGCATTCGAGCAGGGAGTTGCTGGCGAGGCGGTTGGCTCCGTGCAAGCCGGTGCAGGCTGTTTCGCCTAAGGCATAGAGCTGTGGCAGGGAGGTTCTGCCGCTGGGGTCGGTTTGGATGCCGCCGCAGGTATAGTGTTGCACGGGGCGGACGGGGATGGCTTGGCGCGTGATGTCCAAGCCGCATTGGGACAGGCAGTGCCGATGGATGGACGGGAAATGCTGGCGGACGAACGCTGCGGGTTGGCGGCTGATGTCGAGCGAGACGAAGTCTTGCGTTTGCTTGGCGATTTCGGCGGCGATGGCGCGGGCAACGATGTCACGCGGCGCGAGTTCGGCGCGGCGGTCGTAATGCGGCATAAACCGTTCGCCCGATTGGTTGGTCAGGATGCCGCCTTCGCCGCGCACGGCTTCGGAAATCAGGAAGGTGCGGCCGTTTTCAGACGGCCTTGCCAAGCCTGTGGGGTGGAATTGGATAAATTCGAGGTTTTCGACTGCGCAGCCTGCGCGTATTGCCATGGCGATGGCGTCGCCCGTGCATTCGGGCGGCGTGGTGGTGGCGGCGTAAATCTGTCCCAAGCCGCCGCCCGCGAGTACGGTATGGCGGGCGCGGATGCGGTAGGTTTCTTGCGTTCGGCAGTCGAGGACGGTCAATCCGCACGCCGCGCCTGATTCGGTTTGGATGTCCAACGCCATCTGCCGCTCGCAAATGCGGATGTTCGGGCGGCAACGTATTTGGGCAATCAGGCTCTGCATGACGGCTTCACCTGTGTAGTCGGCGACGTGGGCGATTCGGCGGCAGGTATGCCCACCTTCGCGCGTCAGGTGCAGGTCGTTATTATTTTGGTCGAACGCCACACCCTGCGCCAGCAGCCATTCGATTGCCGGTTTGCCCTGCGATAAGATGGTACGGACGGCGGCTTCGTCGCACAAACCTGCACCCGCTTCCAAAGTATCGGCGACGTGTTTTTCGATGTTGTCCTCTCCCGACCACGCCGCCGCAATCCCGCCTTGCGCATGACGGCTTGCGGTGTCGTCCAGCCGGTTTTTGCACAAAATGACGATGCGGAACGATTCAGGCAGCGACAGGGCGAGCGTCAGTGCCGCCAGCCCGTTTCCGGCAATCAATACGTCGCAATCGGTTTGCATGGTGTTGTCCTTGTTTGAGAGGTCGTCTGAAACGGCAATATTGACGGCAAATCAGGCGGGACCCATGCCGTTGAACACATCTTTTTTCTTCAGTCCTGCCGCGAAGTCGAGCATACGCTGCAAAGGCAGTTTGGCGGCTTCGCCCAGCTTTCTGTCCAACAGAATTTCGTTGTGTCTGCTTGTCAGGGCGTATTTGATGCCGCCCAGCGAATTCATCGCCATCCACGGGCAGAACGCGCAGCTTTTGCAGCTTCCGCCGTTGCCTGCCGTCGGCGCGGCGATGAATTCTTTGTCGGGTGCCTGCTTTTGCATTTCGTGCAGGATGCCCAAATCGGTCGCCACGATGAATTTTTTTTCGGGGCGCGATACGGCGGCTTTGAGCAGTTTGCTGGTCGAGCCGACCACATCGCCCAGTTCGATGACGCTTTGCGGCGATTCGGGATGAACCAGCACCACGGCGTCGGAATGTTCCGCTTTCAACGCCGCCAGCTCCTGCCCCTTGAATTCGTTGTGGACGATGCACGAACCCTGCCACAGCAGCATATCCGCGCCCGTTTCGCGGCGGATGTAGTCGCCGAGGTGGCGGTCGGGTCCCCAAATCAGCTTCTCGCCGCGCGATTTCAGATACGACACGATTTCCAACGCCACCGAAGAGGTTACCACCCAGTCGGCACGCGCTTTTACGGCGGCGGAAGTGTTGGCGTACACTACGACCGTACGGTCGGGGTGTTGGTCGCAAAACGCTGAAAACGCTTCTTCGGGACAACCCAAATCCAAAGAACATTCCGCTTCCAAATCAGGCATCAGCACTGTTTTTTCAGGGCAGAGGATTTTCGCGCTCTCGCCCATGAAGCGCACGCCCGCCACCACCAGCGTGTCGGCTTCGTGTTCCGCGCCGAAACGCGCCATCTCCAACGAATCGCCCACGCATCCGCCCGTTTCCAAAGCCAAATCCTGAATCAGCGGATCAACGTAATAATGCGCTACCAAGACCGCGTTTTTCTCCTTCAACAAAGCCTTGATTTCATCTTTCAGACGGCCTGCCGTCTCGCGGTCGGGCGTGTCGGCAACCTTCGCCCACGCCTGACGGATTTGGCAGGCGGAAGTCGGCGTTTGGATGAGGGGCATATCGTAATCGAACGAGCGGCGGGCGGCGGTTTGCATGAGACTTCCTTATGGCTGGTTTTTCAGACGGCATGAAGGTTTGCCGTTTATATTTTGAAATAGTTTTTATATTATGCTCAACTTGAGTATAATATGCAAGATCGTCTGAAAACCGCTTTGGTTTACAATAAGGTTTTCTATTGAATGAAAGCCACGCATGGATGCCTATCCTGAAACAGCGGCCAATCCGCAAAGTATCGTCGAGCTTGTTCCTGTACTGATCGCCATTACAAATGGCAGCTTGAGGGTTTTGACAGTTGCCCAAGGAGAGCTATTACCCAATGGCTTGCTTGCACCACTTCGCCACTCCTTGCAGGCAGGGGTCAGGATGTGGGTCGCCAAGCAGACATCTCAGCCTATGGGTTATGTAGAACAGCTTTATACGTTTGTCGATACGCGCCGCCAAAACGAGCAAGGCCTGCCTGTCTTATACGTCAGCTATTTGGGACTGGTGCGCGAAGCGGCCGACAGCATTCTTCATCCCGATGCGAAATGGCAGGACTGCTACTGCTATTTTCCGTGGGAAGATTTGCGTGCTGACGGCGGGCAGCGCGACGCCATCGTCAGCCGCCTGCGCATTTGGGCAAACTCGGCGGATACGGAGGAAGTGCGCCAGAAGCGGCTCAAGCGCATTCATTTGTGCTGGGGGGTAGAACCTGAAAACTGGTCGGAAGAATACGTTTTGCAACGCTATGAAATGCTGTATGAAAGCGGCCTGATAGCGGAAGCCACCGAGCTTCAGGAAAACTTCGACTTCGCACTCACGGGGCAGCCCATGCGCCACGACCACCGTCGTGTACTGGCGACAGCCTTATCCCGCCTACGCGCCAAAATCAAATACCGTCCCGTGATTTTTGAACTGATGCCGCCCGAATTTACACTGCTGCAACTGCAAAACAGCGTCGAAGCCATCAGCGGCAGATTGTTGCATAAGCAAAACTTCCGCCGCCAGATTCAGCAGCAAAACCTCATCGAGCCGTCGGATACCGGCGTATCAGGCAGTAAAGGCCGTCCTGCACAGCTTTACCGATTCCGCGACGATGTCCTGCCCGATCAGCTGATTTCTGATATCGGACTGCCGCTGGGCAGTCGCTAACTGATTTTCAGACGGCCTCAAATTAAATTTTGCCCCATCGGGCAATATCAATATTTTTCAACAAAGGAACCTTCATGTCGTCTGAGAATAGTCTTCTACCTCTACCCGATACCCTGTTGCGCCCCATGGTAGAACAAGCCTTGAGCGAAGATCTGGGCAGGCGAGGAGATATTACGTCCGCAGCTGTCATCGCTCCCGATAAAACTGCCAAACTTTTCCTGAACAGTCGTGAGGACGGCATAATCGCAGGCATGGACTTGGCGCGTCTTGCCTTTCAGACGATGAATCCGTCCGTCCGTTTCCAAGCTGAAATTCAAGACGGGCAAGCCGTTCGCGCAGGTCAGACGCTTGCCGCCGTCGAAGGCAACGCCCGCGCGCTGCTCGCCGCTGAACGCACCGCGCTCAACTACCTCACGCACTTAAGCGGCATCGCCACCGCCACCGCACGTGCCGTTGCCGAAGTCGCTGAATACGGCACAGACATCGTGTGCAGCCGCAAAACCATCCCACTGCTTCGCGTCCTGCAAAAATACGCCGTCAGGGCAGGCGGCGGCGTGAACCACCGCATGGGCTTGGACGACGCCGTGCTCATCAAAGACAACCACCTCGCCTATTGCGGCAGCATCGCCCAAGCCGTGCAGCAGGCAAAACAGGCTGTCGGACCGTTGACCTGCGTGGAAATCGAAGTGGACACGTTGGCACAACTGGACGAAGCCATCGCAGCGGGCGCGGAACGGATTTTGCTGGACAACATGGACGACGAAACCCTGAAAGAAGCGGCAAACCGCTGCCACACGCAAACCGCCCACCCACACACCGTCTATTGCGAAGCATCGGGCGGCATCGGCTTCGATCGCTTATGGAGCGTAGCGCAAACCGGCGTGGACGGCATCGCCCTCGGTTATCTGACCCACAGCAGCCATTCGTTGGATATAGGATTGGATTTCGTGGCTTAAATTTCGAGTTTGCTATAAAGCAAAGGCCGTCTGAAATATAGACGTTTCATTTTCAAGCAGCCTTTTTGCTTCCAAAGCAGAAGATATAAAAATTATGCAGGTTAGCTTCAACTTTCATATAACATAAAAGAGTAGGGCATAACTAAGCCATCATGAAAAAAGCCGTCTGAAACCCAATGTTCAGACGGCTTTTTACTCCCAAAATGATTAATTGATCATTACCATTTTCCAGTTATCCCAATACGGATTGTCCTGCCCGGTGCGGGCATATAGGAGCGGCTCATCGGGTCGAGGTAGTAGCGGTTGGTCAGGTTGCTGCCCACAAGCTCGGCGGTCAGATTTTTGCCGATTTTGTAGCGCAAATAGGCGTCCCATATGGCGACAGGCTGCCAACGCATGGTATCTGTATCCGCTTGAAGATTATAGTCATTGATACGGTTTAATTGATCGTAATATGCCTGCCATACCGTACGGCGGTTTCGATACACACGGCTGTGATAATGGAAGCGGATGCCGCTTTCCAGCTTGTTACGGAAGAAGCGTCCGCCCAAATCAGCATCAATCGACCAGCGCGGTTGAACCATACTGGCAAGATAACCGTTATCGGTCAAACCGCCGTAATTGCATTCGGGCGCGGGAATAAATCCGCCGCCAGTCAAGTAACTGGAATCATGTACACTGGAAACGGAAAAAGATTTGTCGCAAACTTTGTTTTTGAGCGTACGCAATACGCCGACTCCTCCAAAAAACCTGCCGCTGTCGAAGCGTGCCTGTAACTCCACGCCGGTACGGATTTGTTTGTCGAATTGCTCGAATTCAAAATTCTCGTCCCTGTCGATGATATTTTTGGTTTTGTTGCGGAAGTAGTTGATGCGGAAATCCGCATTTTTCATTTTTGGAAACAGTCCAGTTAAATCATGAATGTAGCCGACTTCCCAGTTTTTGGCGTGTTCGGGCTGCCAACCGTATCCCATTCGTGCAAATGAACCCGCAGCAGTCGAGAAGCCATAAGTCCCCTCAAATATGCTGGGGAAACGTAGGGATTCGGTATAGCGCAGATAGGCTCGGGCATTATCGGTAAAATTGACGGCGGCTGAGAATGCAGGAGCCCATCCGCTGCCACCCTGTTTGTGGGCGCGCTGCAGTTCGTTAGGTGTAATAGGAGCCCTATACATTCTTAGAATGTCATAATTAGGTATATATTTTTGAACTACGCGCGGACTGTCGGGATTGCTTGGATCATAAGCAGGATTGACGGCTTGACTATGCAACTCGGGAATAGCAAACCAAGGATGATTGGCAGGATTCAGACGACCTTTGTCGTCTTTCAGCCAATAGTATTTCAGCTTATCCAGCCTTGGTCTGTTTTCGTCATGAAAGGGAGTAAGATTTAATATTGCCACCCCTCTATCATCTATTACGATACTGTCTCTTGCCGCATTGAATTCGTCATTGTTAACCGCATTCAGATAATCACGATATTCCTGCTCGGTTGCTACACGGGTAAACTGAAATACCTGACCTCGATTGACTTGTAAGGGATTGTTGTATTTGTCAAATCCGGTTTTTAACCGCTCGTTGTCGTCCTGTATCTTGAAGTTGGTATAGCGCGCTCCTGCCGTCAGAGTCAGCCAGCTCATCGGCTGGTAGCGGAAATTGAAACCAAAATTCCATTCTCTGCGCCTACCGTTTCTCGGCTCGCCGAATCTTGTCAGCTCGGTATTGGTAACCAATTGCTTTGCTTCTATTTCCTCCCTGTATTTGTCCAAGCCGTCATGGCTCAATTCTTCTGAAAACTCATTGCGCGATCTCAATTTTTCATTCTGGAAGTCACCTATCAGAGTCAACGTCAGCTTGTCATGCAGCTTCATGCGGTTGGAAAAATTGAAACCGTTACGGGTATTGTTAGCATAGTAGGCATTGCCCTCTATGGTATTGAAGCGTCCGTTGGTATTCGGAAGCTGTTCGACGACATTCGGTTTTTTCGTGTAACCCAATGCCTCATACATGCGCTTGGTTTCTTCATTGTAGGTATTCCAGCGACTCATCACAGTTTTCCACATCATTAAATTGTCCACCCTGTCTTCATACAGGGCGTCGCCGGGCGAACCGCCTGCAGTATTGGTTTTGGATTTGGTACGGGTCGTCCACAATGACGCATCGAAATCTATCCAACGGCTGCCTTCGGGCTTCCATGAATAGTCGATATTGTAGGAACGCTGTTTCACCCATGCCCTCGGCCACTCCGCAATTTTATTTAAATTGTCGGGCGTACTGAAAATCGGGCCGATGACGCGGGAAGGCATGATTTCGCCGAAAGTGGAGTCGGTATGGCGCAGGCCGAATTTGAGCGTTTGGCGGTTCGGCAGGCGGAAGGTGGTTTTACCCAGCCATGATTTATTTTCCAGCGAAGTATTGGTTACCTCTCCGCCCGGATGATAAAAAAGTCCGATACGGGCAATATCGGGTGCACCCAGCATGGCTTCACTACCGTAAAATTTTTCGCCTCTTGCAGCGGCATCTGCAATCTGCCTGTTTAATTCATTGACCGTTTCCATTGTCCAAGGACCGATATAGCCGTAGCGCTCCGCCTCTTTTTTGCCGGAAAAATAATTGCCTTTACTGCGGTAGGCATAGGCGAGCATGGCATCGAAATTGTCCTGCTTGGTGGCGGCGGCAATGCGGTAGGCTTTATCCTCCCCAAATCTATTGCGTCCGCTGAAACGTTGATTGACGCGGTCGGTATCATTCAACATCGCCCGCCAAATACCGCCAAGCGCGACAGCAGGTGCATCCAATGTCCGATAATCAACTGATTTTTCATAGACATTGGTACGCTGCTTGATAGAATTATTGGCAGCTTCCGCCTTCACTTCAAAGCCGTATTTCTGCCCTTCGGGGACAATATCGTCGGCATCGATGGTTTTCAGGGCGACGGAGCCGCCTATGCCGCTTTTCATATCACGGCTGAACGAGGGGCCTTTTTCGATGGAAACGCTGCTGATGATGTTGGGGTCGACGTAGTTGCGGTTGTTTGCGCCTGCGTAGCCGCGCCAGACGGTAATCGCCTGCTCCGTGCCGTCGATGGTAACGGGAATCCGCCCCTGCCCCTGCACGCCGCGTATATTGGGATCCAGCGCGCCGCTGTTGCGCGCGTCACCGCTGTACACGCCGGACATACCGCTCAAAAGGTCGGATACGGTGTTGCCCTTGAAGGTTTCGACTTCGTTTTTGCTCTTGTAAAGATTGACGATTTCGCGGGTATAGACGCGGTTTTTACCGATTTCGTCTTTATTGCGTGTGCCTTTGACAGTTATGGTATCGAGAATAACTGTCGAATTATCTGCAGCATAAACGGCAGGGACGAAACCAATGGCGGCGATGCAGGCGGAGAGGGTGGTGACTTTGATCGGTTGCATAGAATGTATCCATATAACTTGATTGGTAAGGCCGTCTGAACAAGACAGACCGGAAATAGATGCGATTACACTCTGACTAAAATAATACAAATAAGTTTGATTATTATTTATAATTTTATGAAATTCTAACTAATTTTAATAATATGGAAATGTTTTTTGAGTTTGAGGTAAATAGAAGGGTGAGAAATAAGAGGAACAAATAAAAACTTGTTTGAATATTTCAGACAGGCTTGGATTCGGATTCCAAATGCAACATCCGAATACCAGTGGTTGGAACAGATTCAAGAATAAAACACTTGGCGTTTCGTGGCTAAATGTTTTCCTCTGCGATGTACTTCTCGATCATTGTCGATGATGGTGTCGGCCTCCTAATTGCCGATGCGGGATTTTTGGTCGACAACGGCAGGTCTGTTTTCTATGCCGACGCGGTCGGGCACTTTGCCTCTGATCCATGAATTATTTATCCAGCTACGTCATACTATATTTTGCGTTTTTGAAGTGGTTTTTAGTGCTATCTTGTGGTTCCTAAACTTGCAAAAACTGCCTATTTGTTTTATAAATGAAAACCATTTTTATTCAAATAATAGGGTCATGTAATGAAAAAGAAATCGATTGCCTGTGTGGTAGGGGCGGTTTTTTCCGGACAGTTATATGCGGCTCAGATGCCGGTGGCTCAGGCAGAAATAGAACCTGTGGTGGTTACGGCCGACCGCAATGCGCAAACCTTGGATAAAGCCGCTCCGAATGTGTCGGTTATCGGACGCAAAACCTTGAATCAAGCCTCGGCGCAGAATTTGGACGATATCGTGATGTATGAGCCCGGCGTCAGCGTGCCGTCAGACAACAACCGCCGCGGTCATGCCGGTATCAATATCCGAGGCATAGACGGCAACCGCATTCTGATGATGGTGGACGGCGTGCGCATTCCCGAATCTTATGCAGGCGGCGGCTCCAACGGCGCGATTTCGGGACGTGATATGGTCGAAAGCGACACGCTCAAGCAGGTCGATATTGTCAAAGGCCCTTATTCCGCGCTGTACGGCAGCGATGCGCTCGGTGGCGTAGTGAACATGGTGACGCTCTCACCGAGTGATTTCGTCGATGCGGGCAAACGCGGGCATTTCGGTTTGAAACACGGCTACCGCAGCCGCGACCGCAGCCATGGAGTTACTGCGACTGTGGCAGGTTTCCATGAAAACGCTGAAGGTCTGCTGATGCTGACGCGCCGTCAAGGTCATGAAACCGAAAATATGGGCAGCGATACCAGCTACTCGACTGCGCGTACTGCCACCAATCCACAGAAAAACAATGCCTACAATATCTTGGCGAAAGGCAATATCGGCAACGAACGCCACCGCTTGGAAACTTTGTACGAACAGTATTACCACGCCAACGATACCGTATTGGCAAACGGCTTGGGTTCGCAATCGCACGGGCCGGTAACCATCGCAACATCTGAGAGCAATGCTCGCGACCGTATCCGCCGTCAACGTATCGAAGCGGGCTACCGCTACGCTGGCGAAGGCCGTCTGAAAGAAGCCAACCTGACTGCCTATCAGCAAAAACTGCGTACGGAAGACGATGCTGTCGATGCGAGTATTACGCGTATGGGCGCGCGCCAATTAGGTAACTCGACCCGTTATTCCGACTACGGTTTCAATCAGACCATACGCGGGCTGAACGGGCGCGGCGTGTGGGAATTTGACGGCGCGGTCAAACAAACCGTCGTTGCCGGCGCAGAATACAAACACACTGAGACCGCCCGTCCGCGCGACAGCCTGACAGTGGACAATCTGACCGGCGCCGTCAGCAAAGTTTATGCAGGCAGCACCTATCCGAATAAAACCTTCCCCGACAGCAAGCGCAAAACGTTCAGCGTTTACGCGCAAGACAGCCTGACCTTCGGCAACGGCATCGTCCTGACCCCGGCCTTGCGTTACGAAAAAGACAAGCTGAACACGTCGACCGACCAAGCCTATCTCAACGCCAATCCCAGCGGAACGGCGACGCGCTTTAGCGATTCCGCGTTTACGCCCAGCCTGCGCCTGAGCGTGCCGATGGGTGAGCAGTTCACCGGTTTTGCCACTTATTCCCAAGGCTTCCGTACGCCGCCGTTTGACAGCGCAACCATGGCGTTTACCAATACGACCTACGGCTATGCCGTCATTCCCAATGCCAAACTCAAATCCGAACGCTCCAACAGCTTTGAATTGGGGATGAAGTTCAAAAACGAACGCGCCCGTGCGCAAGTCACCGCGTTCTACAACCGTTACCGTAACTTCATCAACCGCACTGAAATCGGCACCTCCACCGTTGGCAGACGCCCGATTATCCAGTACCAATATCAAAACCTTGATCACGTCAAAACCTACGGTGCCGAAGCTTCTGCCGCCTACAAATTCCTGCCGGGCTGGCAAGTCTCCGGCAGCATCGCTTGGATGCGAGGTGAGCAGCAGGACGGCAAACCATTGGATTCCGCTTATCCGCTTAACGGCGTTTTGGGTTTGGATTACACGCAGGAAAAATGGGGTGTCGGCACCAAGCTGCGCTGGTCGAAAAAACACAGCCGCGTCAGCAGCGACACTGTTTTCCAAGCGCCGGGTTATGGCGTATGGGATGTCGGCGCGTGGTACAAGCCGTTTAAAAACCTTGAAATCGGCGCAAACATCTACAACGTCGGCAACAAAAAATACTGGCAGCACGCAGACGTTGCCGGCATGAGCCGTACCAGTGTGATGGACTTGTACACTGAAAGCGGCCGCAATTTCGCCGCAACCGTACAACTGAAGTTCTAATGTGATTCAACCGTTTTCAGACGGCCTGAGAAAGCGAGCAGGCCGTCTGAAAGCATGCGACAAGGAAAAACAATGAAACTCAAACTCCTCCTGCTTTCCGCGCTTATTTCGTTGGCCGGCACTGCACACGCGCAACGCATCGTCGTGTTGACACCCGATACGGCAGACATCGTTGCCGCGCTCGGCGCATTGGACGAAATCGTCGGCCGCGATCAGACCGTTCAAAATCCGGCGTTGAAAAACAAGCCCAGTATCGGCATTCATCGCCGTCTGACGGTTGAACCGATTGTGGCCGCCAAACCCGACATCGTCATCGGTTCATGGATGGCGCAGCCTGCCGATATTTTTGCCCACCTGCAAAAAGCAGGCATTAAAGCCGTCAATGTTGCGCCCGATGACAGCATCGCCGCCTATCCGCAAAGTATCCGCAACATTGGTCAGCTTATCGGCAAAAGCGCGCAGGCGGACAAGTTGGCCAGTAAGTGGCAGGCGGATATGAAACAGCAGCCTTCCAGCGGCAAACGCTACCTCTTCAGCTACGACGGGCGCATCGTATCGGGCAAGAATACTGCCGCCGACGAAATCATCCGCCGTGCCGGCGGTATCAATGCCGCAGCCGCCATTGACGGCCTCAAACCGATGACGCGTGAGGCATGGATTGCGGCCAAACCTGACATCATCATTATTGCCGACCACAACACCGCCATGATAGGCAACGTCAAAACCTTTGCCGCACGCCCCGAAATCGCCGGCTCGCCTGCCGCGAAAAACGGCAAGATTTATTTGTGGAAGGCCAACGATATGTTCCGTTACGGGCTGGATACGCCGCAAGTGATTCAGCGTTTGCACGGTTTGGCGAAATAAACGCGCCTGTTTTGAAAAACCTGTCTGATTTTTGTTTTCAGACGGCCTTGATTTGTTCCTTCTTATTGAGGAGGAAGCAAAACGGTTGTCTTAAAAATGCCGTCTGAAACCGTCCCTCAATCCGCTTAAACCGCATGATGTCATGAAACCGCATACCCTTACCCTCTGCCTGCTGCTTACTGCCGCCGCCGTTTATTTGTGCTGCGGCATCGGCTTTGGTGCATGGGAGTCGCCGTTGGCGATGGATGAAACCGTTCGCCAAATCCGTTTACCGCGCATCTATACCGCACTTTTGGTCGGAGCCGGTTTGTCCGCTTCGGGGGCGGCATTGCAGGCTTTATTTGAGAACCCGCTGGCCGATCCGAGTTTGATCGGGACATCGGGCGGGGCGGCCTTGGGCGTGATTGTGTTATTGGCTTTGGGCGGCGGCGCGATGGGTGTGCCGGCGGCGGCTTTTCTCGGTGCATTGGGTGTGTGCCTGTTGATTTTGGCGGTGCACAAACTGCTCGGCGGCGGTACTTTGGGATTGCTGGTGTTGGGGTTTGTGTTGAGCGCGTTTTCGGGCGCGGTAGTCAGCATGATTTTGTTTTTATCGGACGATTTGGTATTGCGCAGCGCGACCACATGGCTGTCGGGCAGCCTTGCCGAAGCCGGTTTCTCATCGCCTGTCGCGGCAATCGCGGTCATGTTGCCCGGTTTTCTGATTTTGCTGTCGGCAGGCAGGCGGTTGGACGTTTTGATGACGGGGGAGGACACGGCTGCCAGTATGGGGGTATCAGTTGGGGCTTTGCGTGTACAAACCGTAATCGGCGCGGCATTGATGACAGGGGCGGCGGTATCGCTTTCGGGCATCATCGGTTTTCTCGGCATGATGATCCCCAATGTGCTGGCGCAAGCCGTCGGCGGCAGCCGCCGCAAACTGATTGCGCTGTCGGCTTGGTTGGGCGCAGTGTTTTTGATGGTGGTGGACGGAGCGGCGCGCTGGCTGACATACCCTGTCGATCTGCCGGTCGGGATCGTGATTGCCTTATTGGGCGGACCGTTTTTTATGTATTTGTTTATCAAGCCTTTGAAAAGCCGTTGATGCCTAAACAGGCCGTCTGAAACTTCATTGCCCCATATCTTTTGCCATGCACACCTTATTTCAAATCTGTAATCTTTCCGTCCGTGTCCAAGACAAAACCCTGCTTGAAATCGATCAACTGGATATACCTTCGGGCATGACTGTCATTATCGGCCCGAATGGTGCGGGCAAATCTACTTTGCTGCGGGCCTTAATCGGGCAAACAGGGCAGGGGGAAATCACGCTTTTCGGTGAGGCCATTGCGCCGCAAATCCGCGCGGGCAGGGTGGCATGGGTCGGGCAGCATGGCTGTTACAACATGCCGATGACCGTACGCGAATACATTTCGTTGGCGTCATTCGTACAAAAAGGCCGTCTGAACCATGAATGGGCGGACGAGTTGCTCGATTATTTTGATTTGACGGCATTGGCGGATAAGCGCATCGGCAAGCTATCAGGCGGCGAGCAACAACGCGCCAACATCATCCGCGCCCTGTTGCAAAACGCGCCGGTCTTGCTTTTGGACGAACCGTGCAACCATCTCGATATCCGCCATCAACACCGCCTGATGCGGTATTTGGTCGGGCATTCAAACCGTGCCTCATCAATGATGGTATTGCACGATTTAAACCTCGCCGCGCGTTATGCGGAACATCTTATTTTGATGAATAAGGGAAAAGTCGTTGCATCAGGCAAGGTGGGAGAAGTGATGCGCCCCGACTTGCTTGAATCGGTTTACGGTTGGCAGATACGCCGTTGCGAAGATGAAGCAGGGTTTTATTTCAGAAGCTGAGTGCCAAGAGGCCGTCTGAAAACGATAAAGAAAATTTATTTTATCGTTCAAAAATAAAACGAGATGGGAGGATGTTCCCGGCTTGAAGAACCAGATTTTGCGCATTTCACAAGTAACATGCCGATTTCTATTAAATAGAATTACATTTAATTATTTATAGAATACAATATTTTAAAATAATACTGATTTTTAATTACATAAAAATATTGACAAGAAAACGATGATGGTTATTTAATATAACAATCTTATTGATAACTTTTATTAATCATTATCATGGTACAGCAGCTTGTTTGGACTCCGAAACAATCCGCACCCAAGGCATTTCCCGAACGTCAGGCATTAATGCCCGTTTGGGGCGGCGTTCCAATGCCGCGTCCCCAGTGGCAGAACATTTGGAAGAAAAAGCTTCCCCATGCCACCGATGTGGACGCGCTTGCTTATCTGCATATTCCATTTTGCGCCAACCATTGCGTTTTTTGCGGCTTCTACCGTAATGCGTGGAAGGACAGCCAAAGCAGCGTGTACACCGACAAAATTATCGAAGAAATGGCCGCTGAAGCTGAAGTTCGTACAGGCAAGGGCAAAATCCGAGCTGTTTATTTCGGGGGGGGAACGCCGACCGCGTTGCTTACGGAAGACCTCGTCCGCCTGATTCGTGCCTGCTACCAATATCTGCCGCTTGCCGAAGACTGCGAGTTCACCATCGAAGGGCGCATGAGCCATTTCGATTTGGAAAAAGCACAGGCCTGTCTCGAAGCAGGGGCCAACCGAATTTCCATCGGCGTACAAACTTTCAATACCGCCATCCGCCGCCGTCTCGGCCGAAAAAACAGCGGCGACGAGGCGTTTGAATATTTGGCAAAATTGTGCGAACTCGATGCCGTGATTGTGGCCGATCTAATGTTCGGCCTGCCCAATCAAACCGATGAAGTTTGGCAAAACGATATCGCCCGCGCCGCCGAGTTGCCGCTGTCCGGTTTGGATACGTATGCGTTCAACCTTTATCCCATGCTGCCCATCAATCGCATGATTGAAAAAGGCGCATTTCCGACACCGCCGGGTTTCGATATTCAGGCAGACCAATATGCCTACACGGTTGAAACACTGCTGGAAAAAGGCTGGGAACAGGTCAGCAACAGCCACTTCGCCTATCCCGGCCGCGGCGAGCGCAACCGCTACAATACCCTGATCAAATCCGACATTCCCTGTTTGGCGTTCGGCTCCGGCGCAGGCGGTAACTTCGGCGGTTTCAGCTATCAGGTGCAGGGCGATTTGGAGAGTTATCTTGCTACGCCGAAAGGCGAGAAAAACATCGCGTTTATGAGCGGCCATAGTCCAAATAAAGCACTGCTCAGCAAAGTTCAGCACGATATTGAAACAGGCCGTCTGAATCCATTATTGTTTGACGGCAACAAAGCAGCGCAAAAGCTGATTGCCCAATGGCAGGAAATGCAGCTTTTTAAAGAACCTGATTCAGACGGCATTATCCGTTTGAATACCAGTGGCCGTTATTGGTCGCCCACCCTTATCCGCAAACTCATGCTCACTCTTCCAACTCAAGAAAAGGATCAAACCATGCAAAAACTTTCAGCCGAACAACAAACCATGTTGCGTCAATCATTGGAAAAAAATCCCGGCCAAGTACTGGAAATGCTGGCAGCGCAAAACCAATGCAGTTTTGAAGACGTTATCCGCTGCCTGCCTGAAGAGAACGTGCGCCAAACCGAAGGCAGCCGCATAGTCGAAATCCTCCAAGCCGTTGCCGCATGGAATGAATCCGTTACCTTCATCGCCCACACCCCCGATGCCATCGTCGAAGTTAGCGGCAAACTACCTAACGGCAAAGTCGGCCGCGGCTTCTACAACTTTGACCATCCCGAAACCGACGGCGGCGTACACGGCCACATCTACTATGAAAACTGCGCCTCCATCTACCTTTTGGAACGCCCGTTTATGGGTAAAGCCACTTGCTCGCTCAACTTTATCAACCGCAACGGCGGCGCCATGTTTAAAATTTTCGTCGGCCGCGATGAAGCAGGCGAGTTGAAACAACATCAAATCGAAGCCATGCGCAAACTGTTTGATGCCGCTTAAACGGTTTCAGACGGCCTGAAAATCCGTTCCTTGTTACATAGAGGAGCGGATTTTCTAACAATAAACATCTACCATACAAAGGACCCCAAACATGCAACTCATCTTCGGAGCCAACGGGCCGTCCGGTCGCGCCTATATCCGCACATTGACTGACTCAGCCGATACCGTCGCCGTATTAAGAAAGCCGTCTGAAGACAGCTTTTTTGCCGAACACAATATTCAAATCGTCGTCGCCGATGCGCTTGATGCCGACGCGCTCGATAAAGCGTTGGCACAATATCGTCCCGATACCGTGATCAGTTTTGTCGGCGGTAAAAACGAAGAGGGTATCCGCAGCGATGCGCTGGGCAATATCAACATCATTGCCGCGACGAAAGCCGCCAATCCGCAAGCCCGCTTTGTATTGATTACCAGCATGGGCTGCGGTGAACAATGGGACATGATGAGCGAGCCGTTCAAACAGGCACTCGGCGAAGCCGTCCGAGCCAAAACAGAAGCCGAAATCTATCTCAAACAAAGCAGTTTGAATTGGACCATCTTGCGCCCCTGCGGCCTTGCCGATGGCGAAGATAATGCCTATACCTTGACACAAAATGCCCAAGAAATTCCGCAAAAATACATGACGCGCAACGGCTTGGCCGCTGCCGTTGCTACCATTGTCGGCCAAGCGGACAGCAAGGGCGAAACGTATAGCGTTGGTGCGGCATAACCGGATTGAATATATTGTCCACTTTCCATTGTTAAAGTTGGAGTAGGTAATTGATTAGCAGCCGATCAAACAATAAAGGATTTGCTGAGAAAAGGCTGGGAGATATAAATAAAAGGCCGTCTGAAAAATTTCAGACGGCCTTTTATTTCTTGCTTTATTCTCCAAATACTGCCCGATCGAAACGTTCAATATAGGCGACTAAATTTGCTTTGGTTCTTGCATATAGCGCAATTTCAGTGTCGATGGGGGTAAGAATCAGGTTTGCAACAACAGGCACGATGGACACATCAACGGAGGTTAATTCTTCGCCGAAAAAGTAGGATTTTGTGCCTAAGTAGTTGCTAATGGCATCTAAATCTCCTTTTCCGAAGGCGTAAATATCGGATTGCGTGTGTCTTCCGATACCATGTCCGTACATTTCTTTTTTCGCGTTTTCCTGTAACACAGCAAAAATCGCTTCGGCTTGTTCGGTCGGCATGCCATCAAACATTGCCTTCATCATAAATGGTTTGCTGAGAGGATCGACGAAACGGTTATATACGACCATCCAATATAAATGTTCTTCTGTCATACGGCGAAAGGCTTCAGCAATCGCTTTTTGTTCAGGCGTTAAATGTTTATCTAAATCAATGCCGTAGGTTTCGGTTAGATAACGCTGAATGAGAGAGCTATCAGGGATCAACTTCTCGCCATCCTGCAATACCGGAACTTTGCCTTTAGGCATTTTGCTGAGATCGGCAACATATTCTTTTTCGAAATCTAAGCCGGATAAACGCAGCATCGCTTCAGTTTTCCAAGCGAAAGGTGATGAACTGCGAATTTTACCTTCACCGGGTAAAGTAAATAATTTAAGCATTTTTTTTCCTTTCATTATTTGTTATTCAAATACGGTTCTACAATAGTCCAAACAGCCGGGAAGTTCAAGACAAATACCGGATGTGGCGAATTTGTGCATGACTGCCAGCGCAATCAGTCAAGTCATTCGCAAGCTGGAAAATTATTACGGCGTCAAATTGCTTAACCGCACCACACGCAGCCTCACGCCGACAGCATCTCGCGCCCATTGGCACAATGGCAAACCTTGATTTGTGCTTCCCCAGACTATTTGCACAAACTCCCCACCAGCACCCTTTATGCCACCACCGCACATCGCACCCAATCAGCAAAAGTACGCACCGTATTGGATTGCTTAATGCGTTGTTTTGGTGAAGGGATAAATAAAAAGCCTTGAAATCTGACCGCACTTTAACGAAACTTTGTACTATTATTTCAATTCGCGATACATGTTAGGGAGTGATTTATGAAGTCCAAACTATCCGCGCTCGTCGCTACAACCCTTCTCGCCGCCTGTTCCACCGTTCCGCAACATAATGAGCAGGCGAAAGCCCTGTTGGACGAAGGCATCGCCTTGTATCAAAAACAGGATTACCAACATGCAATGCCCTACTTTGAGCAAGCTCAACAGGCTGGGCATATGAAAGCGCCGCGTTATCTGGGGCTGATGTATCTGAACGGTGAAGGTATCACCAAGAATGCGAAAACCGCTTTTACCTACTTCATGCAAGCGGCAGAAGAGGGCGACATCACCGGGCAATACTGGCTCGGCCATTGCTACGAAAACGGCATCGGCACGGCAAAAGACATGACCAAAGCCGTACATTGGTATCAAGAGTCTGCTAAACGAGGCGACCATATTTCCCAGCCAGCTATTGATGCGTTGAACCGTTTAGGCATCGAAAAAAATTAATGATTTCCCGCAAAATTTAAGGAGTTTCCACGATGAAGAAAACCGTAACGATGATTGCTGCAAGCTTGTTACTTGCCGCTTGCAATACCACCCCAAATGCGACTGAAAAAGCAATGACGACTCAAAACATGCAAAATACAGCTTGGGACAAACAATACGGCGGCGCGGATAAATCCTACGATAGTCGCTTGCTTGCCTTGCGTGAACAAATTGCACCTCGTTTTGAAGTGTTAACGTTTAAAGATCCCAAAACAGGCAAAGAAATGCAGTACAACCTGTACATCCCGAAAAATCTTGAGCCAGGTCGCAAATATCCGTTAGTCATGTTTATCGCAGATGCCAGCACAGCAGGAAAAGGCGTAAAAGCCCCACTAATGCAAGGCTACGGCGGCATCATCTGGGCAACCGATGAAGCGCAGGCGAAATACCCAGCCTTTGTCCTTGTACCGTCTTACACCAAAACGGCAGTCAACGATAAATGGGAAACAACTGAAGAAGTCCCCATGACCTTACGCCTTGTCAAAAATCTGATCGCCGAAAAAGCGATTGATACCAATCGTGTTTATACCACGGGTCAATCCATGGGCGGTATGATTTCATTCTACCTAAATAGTATCGATCCTAACTTCTTTGCGGCTTCTATGTTTGTCGGCAGTCAATGGGATATCAATGTTTTAAAACCATTGGAGAAAGCGAAGTTTATTTATACCGTTTCGGCTGCCGATCCAAAAGCCTCTGCAGGCATGGCTCAAGTTGGAAAAATGCTGAAACAAGATAAAGTCAGCTACGCCGAAACTGAGTTCTCTGCCAAATTACCGCAGACCGAACAAGACGCAAAAGTCCAACAAATGCTTGCCCAAGGCAAACGTATTAACTTCATCCGTTTCACACCAAATACCGTAATTCCGGAAAACTCAACCCACAAAGGTGCAGAGCATATGTACTCATTTGATTACGCCTATTTACTCGAACCTGCCCGTGATTGGTTGATGAATCAGAAGAAAGGAAAATAATCTTAAAATACAAGCGGTTAGATTTTGAAGATGATTTACAAAAATACCTAAAAAACTGACCGCTCTTTGTTATGAAAAAAAACGTCTGAAAAACAGGATAGGGGTGCAGCATCGTAGGCACGCATTCAAAAAATCAGACCAATGGCAGCCTGCACTGTTTCAGGTAGCCTGAAACAGTGTGGTTTAGATTCAGTTTCATTGTGACACGTCTGTTAGTAGTCTTTAAAAGGCTAATCATTAACTTTTAAGGACTTTCTAGGTTGTTAAATTAACTTTTAATTCATATTTTTTAAGTACAATATAACAGTCCATTTTTCGGACGAGCTTTTCCTAATCTTCACAGGAGACACAATATGAGCAACACCCCCACCATCCTACAGAACCCTCTCACCAACAAAGATACCGCTTTCACATTGGAAGAGCGAGCAAAATATGGCCTGACCGGCCGCCTACCTGTCGTTGTAGAAACGCTCGAACAACAGGCCACGCGTGCTTACCGCCAGTTTTCATCCTATGAAAAAAATATTGAAAAATATATCTTTCTTGATCAACTGCACAACCGCAACGAAGTACTGTACTACAAACTCCTGATTGACCATCTAGCCGAAATGCTACCCGTCGTTTACGACCCCACTGTCGGCGAAGCAATTAAAAAATGGAGCCGCGACTACCGCCGTTCGCGAGCTATCTATCTGGATGTAAACCATCCTGAAAACATCCGTGCATCGTTTGAAACGCTGGGCTTGGGTGCAAATGATGTAGATTTGATTGTGGTTTCCGATGCGGAAGAGATTTTGGGTATCGGCGACTGGGGTGTGAACGGCACGGATATTTCCGTCGGCAAACTGGCAGTTTATACTGCTGCTGCAGGCATTCATCCCAGCCGCACCATTGCTGTGAATCTAGATGTGGGTACAGATAATGAAGCCCTGCTCAATGATCCCACTTATTTGGGCAATCGCCATGCCCGCGTACGTGGTGAACGCTACGACGCATTGATTGCAAACTACCTGAAAACTGCTGCTGAAATGTTCCCCAATGCGCTTTTGCACTTTGAAGACTTCGGTCCGTCCAATGCCCGCCGCATTTTGGTGGAGAACCGCCGACAATATCGTATTTTCAACGACGATATGCAGGGAACTGGCGCGATTGTGATGGCTGCCGTATTCTCTGGCCTAAAAGTGACCAAACAGACCTTTGCCGAACAGCGGTTGGTGGTGTACGGTGCAGGCACCGCAGGTACGGGTATGGCCGACCAAATCAGTGCGGCGATGGAGCGCGAAGGCCTGAGTCGCGAAGAAGCGAAACAACGCGTATGGCTGATTGACATCAACGGACTGGTTACTGACGACATGGACGGCTTGCCTGATTACCAGCAGGAATATGCCCGACCCGCCACCGAAGTTGCCGACTGGGCGAAAACGGACGGTAAAATCGGCTTGCTCGAAGTTGTAAAACAAGTAAAACCGACTATCTTGATTGGCACATCCACCGATCACGGCGCATTCACTGAAGACGTAGTCAAAGCCCTATGTGCGGGCGTGGAGCGCCCAATTCTGCTGCCGTTATCTAACCCGACCGAGAAAATCGAAGTGATGCCGAATGAGGCTATAAAATGGTCGGATGGCAAAGCACTCATTTCTGTCGGCATCCCCGTGCCACCCGTGCCGTATAAAGGCGTGAACTACGAAATCGGTCAAGCTAACAACGCCATGCTTTACCCAGGGTTGGGGCTGGGGGTTATCGTTTCCGGTGCGAAACACGTTACTGACGGGATGCTGCTGGCTGCAGCTGAAGCAGTCGCCTCGCAAGTCAATCCGCAGGACGAAGGCGCGTCGCTCCTGCCATCGGTGAATAACCTGCGTGCATCGTCTGCTACTGTTGCTGTTGCTGTTGCCAAACAGGCGGTCAAGGACGGTGTAGCGACCAAGCAGCCTGAAAACTGGGTACAGGCGGTGCAGGACGCAATGTGGCAGGCGGTATATGAATAAGGTCTCCTAGAAGCTATAAGGCTACCTGAAAGCAAAAAGCAGTCTGAAATCCATGCAAAGAAGTCAGGCTGCTTTTACATTTTCAGACGACCTCCACCCGCAGCGTATCCACAATCAACTTAAATACATTCGAATGCCCGCGGCGGCTGGGGTAATAGAGGTAAAGCGGTTCGTAAGTCATAGCATACTCAGGCAACAGCTCGACCAGGTGCCCCGAATTGAGTGCATCCGCTACGCTCATATGTGCTATCCACGCAATGCCAAGGCCGTCTGAAACGGCTTGCAGACGCAGATGATTGTTGATGGAAAACTGCGATTTTGGCGTGAACGTAATCAGCTCTTTTTTGTATTTGAATTCCCACTGTATCTCCGTGCCGTGTTCAGCGGAGAGTTTTATGCCGATAAGGCGGTGTTGCTGCAGATCATCAATATTTTTCGGTGAACCGTGTTGCGCCAAATAATCGGGCGAGGCAACCAATACCATTTTGAGCGGTGCGGAAATTGGCACCGCAATCATCTCTTTCGCTACCTTGTTACCTAACCGAACGCCCATATCAAATCCTTCTTTCACAATATCTGCCCAACGATCGTCCACCACGATTTCCAAGCGGATTTTCGGGTATTGGTTCAAAATCGGCTTTAATTTTGGATACAACACGGCTTCCGCTGCCATCGCCGGGGCGTTGATGCGAATCAATCCCGATGGCGTATTCAAAAAATCATTTAATGCATCGACTTCTTGGTTTATGGCTTGATAAAGTGGGGAAAGTTGGTCGAAAAGCTGCTGCCCCGCTTCGGTCAGCGACACATTGCGCGTAGTGCGGTTGAACAGGCGCAAATTTAGCCGCGTTTCTAAATTTTTCATGCTGTGGCTCAACGCCGAAGAAGAAATCCCCAAAAGCTGTCCCGCTTTTACAAAACTCTGTGTTTGCGCCAGTGTTAAAAAATAATTCAGCTCGTTAAAGTTCTGCATTTTCTCTTTAAACTCTCTTTTATTAGTGAATTTAATTCATTGCATCATAAAGCTAAACCCTATTTATCTCAATAAAAACAAATCATAAAATGACTGCAACTTCATGAGAGTAAACAGAAGACAATATCCGTAAACATCACATCCTTTTTTTATAAATTATTTATTCTAGGAGTAAAAATGAACATTTTATTATTAAACGGTGGTAAAGCTTTCGGCCATTCTCATGGTGAGTTAAACCACACGCTTCACAAAAAAGCAAAAGAAGTTTTGACCGCACTTGGACACAATGTAAAAGAAACTGTGATTGATGCTGGCTATGATATTGAGGCAGAAATCGAAAAATTCTTGTGGATGGATGCCGTGATTTGGCAGATGCCTGTTTGGTGGATGCACGAGCCTTGGACAGTGAAGAAATACATAGACGAAGTATTTATCGCTGGACACGGCAAGCTTTACCACAGTGATGGCCGTCATCGTGTCAGCCCGACCGAAGGCTTCGGTACAGGTGGTTTATTGCAAGGCAAAAAACACATGCTTTCGCTTACGTGGAATGCGCCGATTGAAGCGTTCACCCGTGAAGGCGACTTCTTTGAAGGCAAAGATGTGGATGCTGTGTACATGCCTTTCCACAAACTCAACGAGTTTATCGGTTTGACCCGTCTACCGACATTTACATGTAACGATGTAGTTAAAAATCCACAAGTAGAACAATACTTCGCAGACTACCAAGCACATTTGAAAAAAGTGTTCGGTTAATAATAAAACATCAACTTGAAGCGGTGGGCTTTTGCCCACCATTTTGTCAGTCGCTAATTGGTACGAAATATGGCAAATCCGTGGCGCAAGTGATTACCCGCTGGCTGGTGGAACGTGGCATCATTGTATTGGCAAAATCCACCAAACCCGAACGTATGGCGGAAAACTTGAACGTCTTTGATTTTGCTCTCAGCGATGAAGACAAAGCCGAAATTGCCAAACTGGACGGCACGTTCGCCGCCATTGTCAATCACGACACGGTGGATAATTTGAAGCGCATCTCCGCGTGGAAAATGGGCGTGTAAGTGTAGCGAAAAACCATCTGCAATTCATCATATGAAAGGACAAAACATGATTAACGGGTTAGATATCGAACGTTTCCGAACTACCATGGCAGCGGTTGAAAACGACCATGCAAAAGGCAAGGCAGTATTACGCGCCGATTCGCGCTGGGTATCCGGCACGAAGAATGAAATCTCCGTGCGCCGCTTCCCTGCCTTTACCACAGACGAACCGAAAAACATGGGCGGTGAAAACGCCGCCCCAAATCCGGTGGAATACCTGATCAGCGCTGCGGCAGGCTGCTGCTCCATAGGTTTCGAGTTGCAAGCAGCATTGGCAGGCGTGAAACTGGAACAGTTTGAAATATCCGCAAGTGGCGGTATCGACATGGCCAAACTGTTCGGCATGGAAGATGGCTACGGCGGACTGGATAATCTGGTGCTAACCATAAAAGTAAAAGCCGACGCCGACCTTCCTACCCTGCAAAATTTCGCCGACCGCTCAGCCGCTACCTCCCCAGTGTTGAACAGCCTGAAAGCGCGGGCAAAAGTGGTTGTGGAAAAAATCTAGACGACTCAAAACGTTTTCTTGTTTTCATTTCGTTAAAAGCCCCTTTTCTGGACAACTAGAAAAGGGCTTAATCGCTCAAAGGAGGACATGGCATGCAACAACTGCACACTTTGAAAGACATCGAACAGGCCATCGCCACACACCCTTTAGTATCACTGTACATCAAAGCCCCAATCTGCGGTGTTTGTACGGTCGTGGCCGCCCAACTTGACTCAGCTTTGGCGGAGGAAGGAAATGTGTATGCCGTAAAAGCTGATATTGCTGAAATACCCGAAATGGCGGGACGTTTCCACGTGCTGACCGTACCTGCATGGCTGCTGTTTTATCAAGGCAAGGAAGTAGAACGGATGGCCCGCTTCATCCCTCAGGCACAGATGAAGCAGACATTGGCAAAATGGACAAAAGTAGCAGAAAGCGAACATCAGTAACCGGTCTATCAATGTTTCAGACGGCTGCGGTCTTGATAATGATGCAAGTGGTCAAGTTTTTAAGATGATTTGCAAAACACTTAAAAATTTGACCGCTCTTTATTACGAAAAGGTCGTCTGAAACAGCTTGTAGACTGAGATAATGATTGATGAAACGCTGTGATTTGTACACTAAAACCATCTTCTGAAAATTCCCTTTGACATTCCCCATCTTTCTCTCTAAAATACGTTCAAATTTTTAAACATATAAACTCAAGAAACCGAATATGCCGCAACAAACCATGAATTTAATGCGCGAGTGCATTCCTATTTTTACTGTGTTGAGCGATGAAAACCGCCATCAAATCCTGCGCGTGCTGTGGGAACACGGCAAGATGAATGTGAATGAGCTGACCGAGCATCTACATCTGTCGCGTCCTGCGGTGTCGCATCATTTGAAAATTATGTTGCAAGCCGGTGCGGTGGCGGTGGAACAGGTCGGCAAAGAGCGGTTTTACAGTATTGCCATGGCGGATGCGGTGGCGAAGTTGAGACAGCTTGCTGATTTGATGGCTCAAAATTGCCCGCTTTCAAAATAGGGTTATCTGTTAACCCTTTATTTTTATCCAAATACGTTTACATTTTTAAACTTATCAACTTAAAGGAAAGAATTATGTTATTTACCCCGTTCACTTTTCAAAACGGAAAGGGTACTAAAAACCGTATCTTCAAATCCGCCATGGAAGAGCAACTTGCCCAAAACGACCAGCCGTCTGAAAAACTCGTCCGCCTGTACGACACTTGGGCAAAAGGCGGTGCAGGTGTGTTGGTTACGGGCAATGTGATGGTCGCCGAAAGCGGCAAAGGTTCGATAAATGATGTGGTGATTTCAGACGACCGCAGCCTTGAGATGCTGAAAAAATGGGCGAAAGCAGGCACGCAAAACGACACGCTGCTCATCATGCAAATCAACCATGCGGGTAAACAGTCGCCTGCGGTGGTCAATAAAACGCCGCTTGCGCCGAGCGCCGTGCCGTTGGTGGGCATGGACGGCTTTATCAACCCGCCGCGTGAATTGACTGCCGATGAAATCAACGGGCTGATTCAGCAATTCGTACAAACCGCGAAAATTGCCGAACAGGCAGGGTTTTCAGGCGTACAAATTCACGCTGCGCACGGCTATCTCATCAGCCAATTCCTTTCGCCGCATCACAACCGCCGCCAAGACCAGTGGGGCGGCAGCTTGGAAAACCGTATGCGCTTCCTTTTGGAAACCTACACCGCCATCCGCGCTGCCGTGTGCAAAGATTTCTTGGTGGGAGTAAAACTCAATTCGGCAGATTTCCAAAAAGGCGGATTTGACGAAAGCGAATCGGTGCAGGTGGTACAAAAACTGTCGAAAATGGGCATTGATTTTATTGAAGTTTCCGGTGGCAACTACGAAAGCCCGCAAATGCTCGCGGCTAAAGACAGCACCCGCAAACGCGAAGCCTTCTTCATCGATTACGCCGAAAAAGCCCGTGCAGTCAGCCAAGCTCCGCTGATTATCACCGGCGGCTTCCGTTCGCAAAACGCCATGGAAGACGCCTTATCCAGCGGCCATTTGGATTTGGTCGGTGTCGCTCGTCCGTTTGCCTTAGTGCCTGATTTAGCAAAAAAAATGCAAAACGGCACCTACCAAACCGTGAAAACCGACCGCATCCAAACAGGCGTGGCGTTGGTTGATAAAAAAGCAGGCGCGATGCTGGAAATGAATTGGTACATGACGCAAATGGATTTAATCGGACAAGGCAAACAGCCTGATCCCAAATTGTCAGCGTGGAAAGTATTGCTGAAAACTTTATGGGAAAATGGCAAGGCAGGTTTGAGTACGGGCAGGGCTTTATGATGAAAGCGGTTGGATTTGAAGGAGGATTAAATTTTAAAATTTAACCGTATATAGAAGCATGGAATATAAATAAATTGATACTAAAAAACCGTTTGAATCTTTAAGTTCAAATGGTTTTTAGAATTTTAGATATCCACTGAGCGATACAAAAGATCCTGTTCTTTGAAAGTGACTTAGAATAAGAATTTAAAAAATACTAATTAAATTACTAAATTATGATTATAACTTATAATAATTTAACATAATATAAATTAATTTCCTTTTCCCTATTCTTCTACAAATTCCGCTGTTTTGTTCCTATATGTCAAATGAGAATTAATGATACTCTAGAGAGTGTGCTCATAGTACTACAATTTTTAGTATAAAATCAATAGGTTTTAAGAAATTTGTCAGTTCAATTATGCTATAACTCTATCACTTAATTATTTAGTAGCGGAATAGGGCCGTGGGGACATACCCTAAGCTCTTTAAATTCTTTGAGAATAGAGAAATGCAGTACAAATACTTGGTAATGTAAATGCCACCTAAATTCTAAAAACTAGTAAAAGAGGTCCGTTTTAAGCCATAAGGGACTTGAAAACGGAAAGACCACATATCCTAACCTAATTATTAATATCAGCTTAATAATCAAGTGAGTCTTTCGTGGCTTATCGTATGCAGGAAAACTGCTACAATAAAATAACCATTAATAAACCATCCCTTAAATCTATTCAGTCTACCTGAAACCCAAAAAGCAGCATGCACATGGTTTTACAGAAACCCTGTAAACGGCAAAGCTATCTCTATAAGGAAAACAACATGAATCTAGCCATCACTGGTTCCAGCGGCAACATCGGCGGCATGGTCGCCCAACACCTCAGTACACGCGACCTACCGCTTATTCTGCCACTGCGCAACCCCGCCAAAGTACCCGATCTGCCGAACTGCGAGGCGCGGCGGTTTGCCTATGGCGATTTGGAGCTTGCTAAGCAGGCTTTAAATGGGGTGGACGTGCTGTTTATGGTGTCTGCCGCCGAAAGTCCGATGCGCGAACAGGAGCATTTGACTTTGGTGCAGGCTGCTTCGGAAGCAGGCGTGAAACATATTGTCTATCTCTCTTTTGCTCAAGCGGCGTTGGACAGTACCTTCACGCTGGCGCGCACTCATGCGGTTACCGAAAATGCAATCCGGCAAACAAATATGCGCTACACCTTTCTGCGCGACAATTTTTACAGTGAGATGATGGCAACAATTGCTAACGCAGACGGCATCATCGCAGGCCCAGCTGACAACGGGCGCGTTGCCTGCGTTTCACAGCGCGATGTTGCCCAAGCAGCGGCAAACATCATCGCCAACATCGCATGCGGAAACCACCACCATGATAATCAGATCTACACGCTGACCGGTTCCCAATCATTAAACTTCGCTGAAATAGCCGCCGTCTTAACCGAAATCACCGGCAAACCGCACTGCTACCACAATGAAACTGTGGAAGAAGCCTTCGCCAGCCGCAAAGCTGAGTATCCTGACACGCCCGATTGGCAGATTGAAGCCTGGGTTTCTACCTACACTGCCATTGCTAAAGGCGAGCTTGCTACCGTTTCAGACGACCTGTCGCAGTTGTTGGAACGAGCACCGCTTAGTTTTGAAGACGTAGTAAAGGCAAAATATGCAAAATAATCTTGTCCCATTTATCGAGTTTCGTGGCACAGGCAAGCATTATGACGGCAAATATGCTGTGCGCGATTTGGATTTGACCATTTATCAGGGTGAATTTTTCGTGTTGGTAGGTGGCTCGGGCAGCGGCAAATCCACCACTTTACGCATGATTAACGCGCTAATTGAACCGACCGATGGCAACGTTTATCTGCACGGGAAACGGATTAAAGACTACGACATCCGCCAGCTCCGCCACCAAATTGGTTACGTATTGCAGCAAATCGCGCTTTTCCCCACCATGACCGTCGCGGAAAATATCGAACTCATGCCTGACGTACTGGGCTGGCCGAAAGCTGAACGCAAAACGCGTGTGAATGAATTATTGGAGCTGGTGGAACTTGACCCTGCGCACTACCGCGACCGCTATCCGCACGAACTTTCCGGCGGTGAACAGCAGCGCATCGGTATTTTGCGAGCCATTGCAGCCAAGCCCCAAGTTCTGCTGATGGACGAACCGTTTTCAGCACTTGACCCGCTGGTACGCACCGTGCTGCAAGACCAAATTGCTATGATTCACCAAAAATTTGGCACCACTATCGTTTTCGTTACCCATGATATGCAGGAAGCCGCCAAACTCGCTTGCCGTATCGGTGTAATGCATAATGGCAAACTGGTACAAATTGACACACCTGAAGAAATCAAAAAGCAGCCGGCAAATGATTATGTGCAATCGCTGTTTTCCACCGCCGATGCACCCGATGCCGAACGCATCATCCACCAATTCTTACGGTTGGATAAACAGGGACAGGAAGCTGTGAGAAGGGCAGTGTTATGATGGTGAAGGTCGTCTGAAACCTCTTTCAAGGCGCTAATACCTTGCTGTAAAGCAAACATAAACATCTATTATTCAACGTACTAAACATAAAATTTAAAACTATGTTCTCATCCCTAAACGTTACCCCGGCAGAACTCTGGCAAATGCTGCTTACGCATTTATGGCTTTCCGGCCTGGCTTTGCTCGCTGCAGTGGCGATTGCAGTTCCTGCGGCCGTGTTGTTTGCGCGCAGACAGCGGGCAGCGGAGGCGGTATTGCAGTTCACCAATATATTGCAAACCATTCCGTCTTTGGCGCTGCTGGGTTTGCTGATTCCGTTTGTCGGTATCGGTTCGCCGCCTGTCTTGATTGCGCTCACGCTATACGCGCTGTTGCCTATTTTTCAAAATACCTATTTGGGGCTGACTCAAATCGACCAATCGATTCAAGATGCGTACACCGCATTCGGACTATCGCGCTGGCAATCATTGTGGCGGATTGAGCTGCCGATGGCTTTGCCTGCCATGATTTCAGGCATTCGCACGGCGGCGGTGCTGATTGTCGGCACGGCAACTCTGGCGGCGCTAATTGGCGCAGGCGGTTTGGGTAACCTGATTCTGCTCGGTATTGACCGCAACAACATGACAATGACGTTTACCGGCGCATTGCTCTCCGCGTTATTGGCTGTCGGTGTAAGCGGCATTATCGGGCTGTTGCAGAAATCGCAACGCAAGTTGCCGATTATTCTTGCATTGGCGGTAGGCTTCGGCGCACTCGGTATGTCGCAGATTTCATTTACACCTGCTACAAAAAACGTGGTGGTTGCCGGCAAAATGGGGAGTGAGCCGGATATTCTGATTAACATGTATAAATTATTGATTGAACGTGAGAATTCGAACGTGAAAGTCACAGTCAAACCTAATTTTGGCAAAACTACTTTCCTGTTTAGCGCACTGAATAGTGGCGAAATCGATATTTATCCTGAATTCACCGGCACAGTGCTGGAAGCCTTAGTACAAGTACCAACTGAACAGAAGAACCGCCATCTGTCGCCAGATGAAACCTATCAACGGGGCAAACAATTATTGGCGGAACAATATCAGCTAGAGTTTCTACCACCGATGTCTTATCAGAACACTTACGCGTTGGCGGTCAAAGAAAGCTACGGTGCATCGCACCAACTGAAGACAATCAGCGACTTGAAGCAGGTAGCGCCCGATATCCGAGCAGGTTTCTCACTGGAATTTATCGACCGAGCGGATGGCTATAAAGGCATGCAGGCAGCCGGTATCACGCTAAAACATATTGTTAGCTTGGAACCTGCCTTACGCTATACGGCATTGTTGAATGACAAAATCAACCTAGTGGAAGCCTTTTCCACTGATGCAGAATTGAAAAAATATCGATTGCGCTTGCTGAAAGATGATATTTCCCTGTTCCCCGCCTATCAGGGCGCACCGCTGATGAAAGTAGAATTTGCTGAAAAAAATCCTCAAATTGTGACCGCACTTAACCGACTGGCGGGAAAAATTAGCGAAGAGGAAATGAGCGAGATGAACTACCGCGTGAAAGTGCAAGGCGAAAGCGCGGAAAACGTGGCTCGGAATTATTTAGAGAAAAATGGGTTGTTAGGAAAGTAAAATTGGCAGTAGGCTACCTGAAAGCATCAAATTCTTAGGGAGGTATTATGAAAGCCGTAAAAATCAAAGGCTTCTGCATCAACCATTCCGAGATTTTCACGCGTGAAGGTAAATCGCCGTCTGTCCAATTTCCGTGCATCTTGGGCATTGAATGTGTAGGCGAAGTGGTGCAAAGTTCCACACCTGCACTGGCGGTTGGACAAAAGGTTGTCTTCTATTATGGGAGAAATGGGGCGCGCCTTTGACGGCAGCTACGCCGAATATGTGTTGCTGCCAAACGAGCAAATTTACCCCAAACATACCGATTTGGATTGGACAACCCTTGCCGCAATTCCCGAAACTTACTACACCGCGTTCGGCTCATTACAGCAGCTTCGTATCGCGCCGCAAGATCGTGTATTGGTGCGTGGTGCCAGCAGCGGTGTGGGCATAGCCTTTGCAAAGCTTCTTAAAGTACGGTTTCCGCATATCGTATTACACGGTTCAACGCGTAATCCTGCCAAAGCTACCCATCTGCAAGCAGTCGGATTTGACGAAGTGATTACTGAAGCCGATGGCAAACTACAAACCGACCAAAGCTATGACAAAATTCTGGAATTGGTCGGGCCGGCAACTTTGTGTGATTCTTTCACCCGCATCAACGAATACGGCATCGTCTGCAATACAGGGCAGCTAGGTAATATATGATACGTAAACGGTTTTGATCCGATTATCGAACTCAAAAACAACAGCTATCTCACCGCCTTTCATTCGGGCAATGTGTCGCAAGCCAAGCTGGATGCGATGTTTGACTATATCTGGCAATTTAATGTGAAAATCTTAATTGAACGCGTGTTTACATTGGAACAAGTTCCCGAAGCCCACCGTTTTTTGCAAAGCGCGGATGGGTTTGGGAAAGTGGTGGTAGTCAATGAATAGGGCTATCTAAAATTCTATCAAAGAAATTTAATCATGCTTTGGAATAAAACTGTGATCTGAATTGGTTTCATGGATATTGATAAAGAGAAGGCCGTCTGAAATTCTTCAGATGGCCTTTTATATTTGAATTATGTAAGTGATTGTACAACTAGAAGAAACAGGACTTAGCAGGCTAAAATACTAGTATTATGAATTTAACATAATATAAATTATGCGAACCTGAACTAGCATGATGCAATAGTCTTTTCTACAAATTATGGCCATAACCAAGCCCATGTGCTTCTGCCTTCGCCTTGCAGTAAAACTAAAGTTCTATAAGCTGAGGCTGTGTTCATGCATTCGAAGCCGACTCCGTAGGCTGATAAGGCTGCAGCAATTTTGGGATGCAGGAATCGTTGTTTTGCTCCTGTACCTATGATAATGACTTCAGGACGGTTTTCTGCTGTTTCAATTGCTGATATAAAAATTTGTTCATTTAATTCTTCGATGGTTGTTTGAGGAATGATGCTCACTTTACCATCTTGCCAGCAAATGGGTTCTGAGTATGTTTGTTCTCCGATTTGCAATATGTCTTGTGAGGATGAAAAAAATGTTGTGGCTTCATCGATATGGTTTTCTGTGATTTTCATGGCAATTCCTGTTTTTATGGTAGAACGATTTTTCAGACGGCCTTGGGAAACTTACAAAAAAAGGTGCAAAATCAAGCAATATCAGGTAGGATTCAACGTTTAACCTTGTGCATTGATGCTTTGCTCTGAATTTACGATTGCAAGCGATTATAACAAGCCTTGGTTTTTCGTGATTATTTTAAAGTATCGGCTCAAAAGGAGACACAATGAAGCCAGTAAATATCGGTCTTTTAGGTTTGGGTACAGTCGGTGGCGGTACGGCCACTGTATTGCAGGACAACGCTGCGGAAATCAGCCGCCGCTTGGGACGTGAAGTCCGTATTTCTGCTGTTTGTGATTTGAGCGAAGAAAAAGCCAAACAAATTTGCCCGAATGCTGCTTTTATCAAAGATCCGTTTGAGCTGCTTCAACATCAAGATGTTGATGTTGTTGTTGAATTGTTTGGTGGCACCGGTATTGCCAAAGATGCGGTATTGAAAGCGATTGAAAACGGCAAACACATTGTTACTGCCAATAAAAAATTGCTGGCTGAATACGGCAATGAAATTTTTCCTTTGGCAGAAGAAAAAAATGTCATGGTACAGTTTGAAGCTGCTGTTGCCGGCGGTATCCCTATTATCAAGGCTTTGCGTGAAGGCTTAGCTGCAAACCAAATCCGCAGCATCGCCGGCATTATTAATGGTACCAGCAACTTCATCCTTACTGAAATGCGTGAAAAAGGCAGCGCGTTTGCAGACGTATTGAAAGAAGCTCAGGCTTTGGGCTATGCGGAAGCCGACCCTACTTTTGATATCGAAGGTCATGATGCCGGCCATAAAATCACCATCATGAGCGCATTGGCATTTGGTACGCCGATGAACTTTTCTGCCTGCTATCTGGAGGGCATCAGCAAACTCGACAGCCGCGATATCAAATACGCTGAAGAGCTTGGCTACCGTATCAAATTGTTGGGTATTACCCGTAAAACCGACAAAGGCATCGAGTTGCGTGTACACCCTACTCTGATTCCTGAAAGCCGTCTGCTGGCTAACGTTAACGGCGTGATGAATGCTGTCCGCGTCAATGCCGATATGGTCGGTGAAACCTTGTATTATGGTGCAGGTGCAGGCGCATTGCCGACTGCTTCTGCCGTAGTTGCCGATATCATTGATATTGCCCGCCTGATTGAAGCGGAAACTGACCATCGTGTTCCTCACTTGGCATTCCAACCTTCACAAGTTCAAGCGCAAAATATTCTGCCTATGGATGAAATCACCAGCAGCTATTATCTGCGCGTTCAAGCAACTGACGAACCGGGCACGTTGGGTCAAATTGCCGCACTCTTGGCCAAAGAAAATGTTTCTATCGAGGCTCTGATTCAAAAAGGCGTGATTAATCAAAGTACTGCCGAAATTGTGATTCTGACCCACACCACAGTGGAACACAATGTCAAACGCGCTATCGCAGCGATTGAGGCACTGAGCTGCGTGGATGCTCCGATCACTATGATCCGCATGGAAAGCCTGCATGACTGAGCAACAAACGGAAAGACCGTCTGAAGAGCAACTGGCGGCCAGAAAGAAAGCCAAGGCAAAAATCCGTACCATCCGTATTTGGGCATGGGTTATTTTGTCTTTGCTGGCTCTGACTGCCCTGCTCTCACAATGCGCCATGAACAAGCCGCAGATGAAACAAAATGTGGTGGAATCTTGTGTGAAAAACATTCCTTTTGCTGAAAAATGGCAAGCTGATTTAAAGGCAAAAGGTTTGGATGCGCAAAACGAGAAATTGGCTCAAGACTATTGTGTCTGCATGTGGGATCAGCCCTTAAGCAAACTCTCTGACGAGCAAATCCGAAACTTCGGCAAAATCAGCCCTGAGGAGCAACTCAAACTCTTGGGTGGCGCTGAAGCTTTTGAGGCACGCGATAGGCAATGTGTGGCTGATTTAAAGGCTGAGTAAACCAATATCGGTTTAAATCAAAGCTACAAGGCCGTCTGGAATTTCAGACGGCCTTTCCTATATTAAATAAACAGTAATAAGAATTGATTTCATTATATTTTAAGTTTAAGATAGCTTGGTTAATTGCTTTTCTATGGTTGTTACCATGCGTTACCACTTTCCTATTGCCGTTGATATTTATGATTTTTTGTATACCGGCCGGTTTGACTATCTGGAAATCGGACAATCGGCAGAGTCTATTTTGCAGATGTTTCCTGCGCCTGATTGCGTCCCTAAAGGCTTGTTGGTACAAAAAGGCTGGAATATTTGGCTTTATGGCGATATCGAACTGCATTTCTCCGACAATCGGCTGACTCAGATTCGTGCTGATTTTCAGCCTGATGCTGCATTAAGCGGCGGCCGTTGGGTAAAGTTGAATCCGTGGTTTTTTGCAAATGGCTGCCTTGATGTATATGCCGTCATTCAACGCTTGGTACAACGCAATATCGATTTTATTAAAACGGAAACGCATACCAATTTGATTTTACAGCTGCAAAGCGGGGTCGAATTGATTTTTGAAAAATGTCGGGGCATGCAACTTGCCTCGTTCCGCAAACAAAAAGCCTCCCTGCCCCATTGGGCGCGTGAAACAGCTTCTTAAATAAAACAATGCCGTCTGAAAACATCATTTCAGACGGCATTATTAGTTACAAACCATTCAATAATTGTCGGATTTTCGTCATCGCCATAGAAGTCTGTTCATCACAGCCCTCAGTCCCTACTCCGCTATCAAAGCAATCAATGCTGCTGACGCTGCAAAAGTGGGCATAGGCCATTTTTAACTCCCTGGCCAAAACGGCTTCGGGCATACCGGTCATACCGAGTACATCTACGCCGTCACGTCGATAACGGGCGATTTCTGCGCGGGTCGGACGGCGCGGGCCTTGCAGGCAACCATAAATGGCGGAGTCGTAAATCGGCACATTGTGCGCTTTCGTGATATTTAACAACTTTTGTCGCAATTCATTGCAATAAGGGTTGAAAAAATCGGTATGGACAACCGGGCATTCTTGGCCTTCAAAAAAAGTATCTTTACGGCCATAGGTATAGTCGATCAAATCGTCCGGCAACACCAAGCTGCCGTTTTCAAAATCGGGATTGATACCGACGACTGAAGAAATGGCAATGATGTTTTCAACGCCTAAAGAATGTAACGCCCAAATATTGGCGCGGTAGTTGATTTCATGTGGCGCGATGGTATGACTGAAGCCGTGTCGGGCAAGAAAAACAATATCCAAACGCCCCAACCTGCCGAACAAAATAGGGCTGCTGGTTAAGCCGTATGGAGTGCGTACGATTTTTCGTTCAGTAATTTCGAGTTCCGGCAGTTTGGTCAAACCGCTGCCGCCGATAATGGCTAACATATAAACTTCCTTTGTTATCAATGGCCGTCTGAAACTTGGATTTCAGACGGCCTTAATATTATCGATTTATTTATGTTTGTAGAAATGGCTGCCGAAATAGGCAGATGCGCCTTCACGCAATAAAACCAATGTTACGGCGGCAAGCGGCAGACCGGCAAGCATACCGACAAAACCCATCAGTTGTCCGAAAGCCATCAACGAGAAAATCACCCAGAACGGAGACAAACCGATGCGGTCGCCGACGATTTTAGGCGTAATGAAAAAGCTTTCCAAGAATTGTCCGACACCGAATACAGCCCAGACCATCAACAAGCCCTGCCATGAGCCATATTGCAAAAGCGCGGCAACTGTTGCCAGCAAAAGGCCGGTAAATGCACCCAAATACGGAATAAATACCAAAATACCGGCAATCATACCGATGGCAAAGCCGGAATCCAAACCGACCAGCATCAAGCCCAAGCCATAGACCAAGCCCATGATCATCATAACCATCAGCTGGCCGCGCAGAAACTCGCCCAAAACTTCATCCATATTGCCGCTGATACGCGTGTAGGTCTCGATAAAACGGCGTGGAACCAGTTTGCTGATTCCGGAAGACCAGCGTTTCCAATCCAACAAGAAGTAATACAGCAACAAAGGCAACAACACCAAATTGCTGACGCCGCTGATCACGTTGCCGCTTTGACGCATCAAGGTCGGAATCCATTCTTTGAGCGTATTGCTCAACTCATCAGTATGCGACTGCAACCATGCGATGATTGATTCTTGATCGATTTGAATATAATCCCCACTGACGCTGTTGAGCCACGGCAGCAGTTTGTTTTGAACAAAGCCCACGATTTGCGGCAGGCGTTCGGCCAGATTGTTAAACTGGTTCAACAACATAGGTACGATAATCAGCACCAACGACAGCAATATCAGCAAAGCCAGTGCCATAATAATCATAGAGGCCGGCGCGCGGCGGATACGCTTCAATTGAAGCCACTCGACCAAGGGATTCAAAACATAGGCCAAAACGGCGGCTACAATAAACGGCGTCAAAACATCGCCCAAGGCATATAAAAGCCAAATAAAGGCTGCGATAACGCAAGCCATAATAATCCACGGTTTTGCGCCGCGCGCTTTCTTTTGATACATAAAAAGGTGTTCCCCAGTTGATGCTTAAGGTTTTCAAAATAAATAAGCAGTATAACAGATTCACAAAGGCCGTCTGAAAGCGTGACGGCTATTAAGATAAAATAAAAATTGTTGACAATAATGCCAAAAAATTCAGCCTGAATCCTCCAATTTAAGATAAAATACGCTCCGACAATCTACCCATACCCGAATAAGGAAATCCAATGAGCACTTCTTTGAGCTATCGTGACGCAGGCGTGGATATCGACGCAGGCGATCAACTGGTCGAAAACATCAAACCTTTTGCCAAGCGTACTATGCGCCCTGAAGTGTTGGGTGATTTGGGCGGTTTCGGCGCTTTGGTTGAAATCGGCAAAAAATACAAAAATCCGGTATTGGTTTCCGGTACGGATGGCGTCGGCACCAAGCTGAAACTGGCATTCGACTGGGATAAACACGATACTGTCGGCATCGATTTGGTTGCCATGAGCGTCAACGACATTTTGGTTCAAGGTGCGGAACCTTTGTTCTTCTTGGACTATTTCGCTTGCGGTAAGCTGGATGTTGCCCGCGCGACTGATGTGATTAAAGGCATTGCCCAAGGCTGCGAAGAATCCGGTTGCGCTTTGATTGGCGGTGAAACTGCCGAAATGCCGGGCATGTATCCCGAAGGCGAATACGACTTGGCCGGTTTTGCCGTCGGCGTTGTTGAAAAAGAACGCGTGATTAACGGCCGCAGCATTCAGGCCGGAGACGTTGTTTTGGGCTTGGCTTCCAATGGAGCACACTCCAACGGCTACTCTTTGGTACGCAAAATCATCGAGCGCGACAATCCCGATTTGGACGCGGAATTCGACAACGGCAAAACCTTGCGCGAAGCCATCATCGCCCCTACCCGCCTGTATGTGAAACCTATCCTTGCCGCTTTGGAAAAATTTACCATTAAAGGCATGGCCCATATTACCGGCGGCGGCATTACCGAAAACGTACCTCGCGTTTTGCCTGAAAATACCGTCGCACAAATCGATGCCAAAGCGTGGGAATTGCCTAAACTGTTCCAATGGCTGCAAAAAGCAGGCAATGTGGAAACCCAAGAAATGTACCGTACATTCAACTGCGGTATCGGCATGGTCGTTATCATTGCAAAAGAAGATGCCGATGCAGTACAAGCATTCTTGAGCGAACAAGGCGAAACCGTTTACCGTTTGGGCGCAGTTCGTGAGCGCAACGGTGACGAACATCAAACCCAAGTGGCTTGATTGAGATGTAATTAAAAAAGTGCGGATGATGAATCCGCACTTTTTATTGTTTATGATCTAGGAAAATCTTCGCCCTAGCCTACTTCTTCCAAAAAGCCGGCCAACTGAGCAGTATCGTGGGCAATCATCAGCTCTTCATTGGTTGGAACAACCAAGACAGCCGGCATAGAACCTGTCGGGCTGATGATACCTGAGTTGCCGTAGCGTTTGTCCATATTGGCTTTGGTGTCGATGTGCAGACCCAAGAAATCAAGATAGGAAACGGTTTTGGCACGGATATTACGCGAGTTTTCGCCGATACCGCCGGTGAACACGAGTGCGTCAACGCCGCCACAAGCCACAGCCATAGAAGCAATATATTTGGCAAGGCGGTAAGTCATTACTTCCAGAGCCAAACGTGCGCCTTCATGGCCTTCATCCGCAGCGATTTCCAAAGAACGGCAGTCATTGGAGAGTTCGGAAATACCGAGCAAGCCTGATTTTTTGTTCAGCATTTCATCAACTTGAGCAACATCCAATCCGGCATGTGAAGTCAGATAGCTGTATACGCCCGGATCGATGTCGCCGCAACGGGTACCCATCACCAAGCCTTCAATCGGCGTGAAGCCCATACTGGTGTCAACGGATTTCCCGTTTTTAATGGCGGTAATGGATGCGCCGTTGCCTAAGTGGGCAATAATCATACGGATGTCTTCCAACGGTTTGCCCAAGATACGTGCGGCTTCAGGGGCAACGTAACGCATGCTGGTACCGTGGAAACCGTAGCGGCGGAAAGCGTATTTTTTACGCAATTCGCGCGGAACGGCATAAGTGTAGGCACGCTCCGGCATGGTTTGGTGGAACGAAGTATCCATCACGCCGACATTGGGCAGGCCCGGGAAATGCTCTTGCGCAGCCAAAATGCCGTTGATATTGGCAGGATTGTGCAACGGAGCGAGCGGAATGCAGGCATTGAGTTCGTCCATTACTGCTTGGTCGATCAAAACAGATTCGCTGTATTTTTCGCCGCCGTGGGCGATGCGGTGGCCGATGGCTTTAATGCGGTCGTGCAGGCCGTGTTTTTCAAGCTCTTTCAACAGCATACCTACGGCACCGGCATGATCATTACGGCCGGTCAAAGCTGTTTGGCATTTTTTGCCGTCTTTGCTGAACGTAATGACTGCTTCGGGCGTACCCAAACGTTCGCCGAGACAGCTTAAGAGAACTTTGCCGTTTTTACGGTCGATAACGGCACCTTTGAGTGAAGAGCTGCCGCAGTTCAGAACAAGAATGAGTTGGTTGGACATGGTGTTTCTCCTTTGAATTTTTGATTGTTTTTTTGGCTTCAGGCCGTCTGAAAAGAGCAAAAACATTTGAGAGCTTTCCAGATTGCCTTTGGTTTGGTGTTTAGTCAGGCTTTATGCCCAACCCTAATCTTCATTGCAGGTATCGCTACCTGACTAAAATCTGCTTATTTGGTTTTCAGACGGCCTTGTTTAATAGCGTGGCCGTCTGAAAACTTAAAAGCAATCTTCCGGCACCCGGACTTGTCCTTCCATAATCACGCGTGCACTACGGCTCATGACCGCTTTGGTGGCCGTCCATTGTCCGTCCTGACATTCGGCGGCTGCACCGACACGCAGTGTGCCTGACGGATGGCCGAAACGGACTTCTTTACGCGCTCCGCCTCCGGCTGCAAGGTTGACCAGCGTACCGGGCACGGCGGCGGCGGTAGCGATGGCAACTGAAGCGGTACCCATCATGGCGTGGTGCAATTTGCCCATGCTCAACGCGCGTACCAATAAATCAATGTCGGCAGCTTTGACGGTTTTGCCGCTTGAAGCAGTGTAATCGGCCGCAGGGGCGACAAAAGCGACTTTCGGAGTATGGGCGCGGGTGGCGGCTTCGGATATGTCGCTGATCAAGCCCATTTTCAGCGCGCCATACGCACGGATGGTTTCAAATTTTTCCAGAGCTGCGGCATCGTTGTTGATGTCGTCTTGCAACTCTTTGCCTGTGTAGCCCAAATCTGCGGCATTCAGGAAAATGGTTGGAATACCGGCATTGATAAGCGTGGCTTTCAGACGGCCTATATTCGGCACATCAATTTCATCGACCAAATTGCCGGTTGGGAACATACTGCCTTCGCCGTCGGCCGGATCAAGAAATTCGATTTGTACTTCGGCTGCCGGGAACGTTACGCCGTCAAGCTCAAAATCGCCTGTTTCCAAAACTGCGCCGTTTTGCATCGGTACATGGGCAATAATGGTTTTGCCGATGTTTTTCTGCCAAATTTTGACGGTACACAGGCCGTCTGAAGGGATTTTGTCTTTATCGACCAAGCCTTGCTCGATGGCAAATGCGCCCACGGCGGCAGTCAGATTGCCGCAGTTGCCGCTCCAATCGACAAAAGGTTTGTCGATGGAAACTTGTCCGAACAAGTAATCAACATCGTGATCGGCGCGTTCGGATTTGTCCAAAATTACGGCTTTGCTGGTGGACGAACTGGCATTGCCTAAACCGTCAATCTGTTTGCCGTAAGGGTCGGGGCTGCCGAGTACGCGCAAGAGGATTTTGTCGCGTGCCTCGCCTGCTTCCTGCGCAGCTGCCGGCAGATCGGTGCGTTTGAAGAAAATGCCTTTAGATGTACCGCCGCGGTAGTAAACGGCTGGAATTTTAATTTGCGGCATTTCGAGTTCTCCTTTGTATTTCTAGTATGGTTTTTTCAGACGGCCTCTCAAACATTCGAGGCCGTCTGAAAACCTTTTTGAGCGTAGCCCGGACATTTTGATCATGCCCGATTTACCTTACGCTGCATTTCCTTCTAAAAAGTCTTGTGCGAAACGTTGCAACACACCACCGGCTTCATATACCAACACTTCTTCTGCGGTATCGAGGCGGCAGGTAACCGGAACTTTGACGGTTTCGCCGTTTTTACGGTGGATGACGAGGGTCAGGTCGCAGCGCGGTGTGCGTTCGCCGACAACGTCGTAGGTTTCCGTGCCGTCCAGTTGCAGGGTGTGGCGGTTGGTACCCGGTTTGAACTGCAGCGGCAACACGCCCATACCGATCAAGTTGGTGCGGTGGATACGCTCGAAGCCTTCGGCAACAATCGCTTCCACACCGGCGAGGCGCACGCCTTTTGCAGCCCAGTCGCGGCTTGAGCCTTGACCGTAGTCCGCACCGGCAATGATGATGAGTGGCTGTTTGCGGTTCATATAGGTTTCGATGGCTTCCCACATGCGCATGGTTTGACCTTCTGGTTCAACGCGTGCCAGCGAACCTTGGCGTACGCTGCCGTCTTCGTTTCTCACCATTTCGTTAAACAGTTTCGGATTGGCGAAGGTTGCGCGTTGGGCGGTCAAGTGATCGCCGCGGTGGGTGGCGTAAGAGTTGAAGTCTTCTTCAGGCAAACCCATTTTCGCCAAATATTCGCCTGCGGCACTGCTGGCCAAAATCGCATTGGATGGCGAGAGGTGGTCGGTGGTAATGTTGTCGGGCAAAATCGCCAGCGGACGCATACCGCTCAATGTACGTTCCCCAGCCAATGCGCCTTCCCAGTAAGGTGGGCGGCGGATATAGGTGGACATAGGACGCCAGTCGTACAGCGGGCTTGGTGCTTTTTGCGCTGTGCCGGTGTCGAACATTGGGATATAAACGTCGCGGAATTGTTGCGGTTTCACATATTCGGCAACGATGGCATCGATTTCTTCATCGGTAGGCCAGATGTCTTTCAGGCGGATTTCTTTGCCGTCTGCAACGCCGAGTACGTCATTTTCAATATCGAAACGGATGCTGCCTGCCAGCGCGTAGGCAACGACCAACGGAGGCGAAGCGAGGAAAGCCTGTTTCGCATACGGATGGATACGGCCGTCGAAGTTGCGGTTGCCCGAAAGTACGGCGGTGGCGTACAAATCGCGGTCGATGATTTCTTTCTGGATTTTCGGATCCAGCGCGCCGCTCATGCCGTTACAGGTGGTACATGCGAAGGCAACGATACCGAAGCCGAGTTTTTCCATTTCAGGCAGCAGGCCTGCTTCTTTCAAATAGATTTCGGCTACTTTTGAACCCGGGGCAAACGAAGATTTCACCCAAGGTTTGCGTTGCAAGCCAAGACGGTTGGCATTGCGTGCCAACAGCGCGGCGGCAACAACGTTGCGCGGATTGGAAGTATTGGTACACGAAGTAATCGCGGCAATAATCACTGCACCGTCAGGCATTTGGCCGTCTGAAGGCTCTTCATAAGGTTTAGCCAAGCCTTTGCTGGCCAAATCGGCGGTTGCAAAACGGGCATGTGGGTTACTTGGGCCTGCCATGTTGCGTGTTACGCTGCTCAAATCAAATTTCAAAACACGAGGATAAACGGCGGTTTTCAAGGCATCTGCCCACAAGCCTGCGGTTTTGGCGTAGTTTTCCACCAATTTCACTTGCGCGTCGTCGCGGCCGGTCAGTTTCAAATAATCAATGGTCTGCTCATCAATAGCGAACATCGCAGCAGTCGCGCCGAACTCAGGGGTCATGTTGGAAATAGTGGCACGGTCGCCGATGGAGAGGCTTCTTGCGCCCTCGCCAAAGAATTCGACAAATGCACCAACCACGCGCTCTTTACGCAAGAATTCGGTCAGTGCCAACACGATGTCGGTGGCAGTAATGCCCGGCTGGCGTTTGCCGGTCAGCTCAACGCCGACAATATCAGGCAGACGCATCATGGAGGCACGGCCCAACATTACGGTTTCGGCTTCCAAACCACCCACACCTACGGAAATCACGCCCAATGAATCGACGTGCGGCGTATGTGAGTCAGTACCGACGCAGGTGTCAGGGAATGCTACGCCGTTTTTGACTTGGACAACCGGCGACATTTTTTCCAAATTGATTTGGTGCATAATGCCGTTGCCCGCAGGAATCACGTCCACATTTTCAAATGCGGTTTTTGTCCAGTTGATGAAGTGGAAACGGTCTTCGTTACGTCTGTCTTCGATTTCGCGGTTTTTGCGGAAGGCATCAGGATCGTAACCGCCGCATTCAACGGCCAAAGAGTGGTCGACGATGAGCTGGGTTTGCACCACCGGATTCACTTTGGAAGGATCGCCGCCTTTTTCGGCAATTGCATCACGCAGGCCCGCCAAATCCACCAACGCTGTCTGACCCAGAATATCGTGACACACCACGCGCGCCGGATACCAAGGGAAGTCGATTTCCTGCTTTCCCTCAATCAGTTGGCCCAGCCAGCTTTGCAGTGTAGGCAGGTCGACTTTGTCTGCGCGGTTGACCAAGTTCTCAGCCAAGATACGGCTTGTATAAGGCAGCTTGTCGTAAGAGCCTGGTTTGATGTCTTCACACGCCTGACGCGCGTCGTAATATTCCAAATCCGTACCGGGCAAAGCTTTGCGGTAGCGTTGGTTGGCAGTCATGTCGGTTCTCCTAAATCTATTCTTTTTTTGGTTTTGGGGTTTCAGACGGCCTGTTGATTCGGACCTTAAGGCCGTCTGAAACCATAAATTCTGTTTTATTGCTTGTTGTCTGAAATCTATTCGCGGTATGAAAAAAAATTGCTGCTCCGCTACCATCATTCCCGTATAGACGGAAATCCAAACTTAAATCTTTCAGCACTCTTTACAGCAGAACATTTCAACTTTTGAATTTCTGCCTGTATGGGAATGACGACAGCAGAGCAGCATGTTTTCCAAACGGCCGGCTCTCTCTCTCGCATACTGCACTAGGCCGTCGAAAAACGAAAACTTAATTTATTCATTGTTTTCAAACGGCATTTCGAGATGGGGTGGGCTGGCGGCCCACCCTGCTGTTACGCGTATTAGCGGTTTTCAATCTCCACGAATGCCAAATCTTCAGGGCCTGTGTAGTTTGCGCTCGGACGGATGATTTTGCCGTCTTTGCGTTGCTCGAGAACGTGTGCGCTCCAACCGGTTGTACGGGAAATTACGAACAGCGGTGTGAACATAGCGGTCGGTACGCCCAATTTTTGGTAGGAAACGGCGGAGAACCAGTCCAGATTCGGGAACATTTTTTTCTCTTCCCACATCACGCTCTCCAAGCGTTCGGCAATGTCAAAGAGGCGCATATCGCCGGTTTCTTTGCTCAAACCGCGTGCCACTTCTTTAATGACAACGTTGCGAGGGTCGGAAATGGTGTACACCGGATGACCGAAACCGATCACGATTTCTTTGCGGCCGATGCGTTCGCGGATGTCTGCTTCGGCTTCGTCGGCATTGCGGTAGCGTTTTTGAATATCGTAAGCCACCTCGTTCGCACCGCCGTGTTTCGGACCTTTCAACGCGCCGATTGCACCGGTAATGCTGGAGTACATATCAGAGCCTGTACCGGCAATCACGCGGGCAGTGAAGGTAGAAGCGTTGAACTCGTGTTCGGCATACAGAATCAGTGAAACGTGCATGGCTTTGATGTGTGATTCGCTTGGGCGTTTGCCGTGCAACAGGTGCAGGAAATGACCGCCGATGGTCTCTTCGTCGCTTTCAACTTCAATGCGTTTGCCGTTGTGCGAATATTGATACCAGTACAGCAGGAGGCTGCCGAGGCTGGCAATCAGTTTGTCGGCGATGTCGCGCGCTTCACTTTCCGGATGGCTTTCACGTTCAGGATGAACGCAGCCCAGCATGGATACGCCGGTACGCATCACATCCATCGGATGGGTATGTGCAGGCAGGCTTTCCAAAACTTTAATCACACGGATAGGCAGGCCGCGCATGGATTTGAGCTTGGTTTTATAAGCGGCCAGCTCGAATTTGTTGGGCAGATGACCGTGAATCAGCAGGTGGGCAACTTCTTCAAACTCGCATTTTTGTGCCAAATCCAAGATGTCGTAACCGCGATAGCTCAAATCGTTGCCGGTACGGCCAACGGTACACAATTCGGTATTACCGGCCGCAACGCCAGAAAGCGCAACGGATTTTTTAGGTTTGAAAGTCGGGGTTTGAGTAGTTTCAGTCATGGTATTTCTCCTTTGTATTTTTGTGGGTTTTATTTTTCAGACGGCCGATGCGGATTTGTTGAAAGGCCGTCTGAAAGCGGTTACTTATTTTTGAAACAATTTATCCAGTTTTTGCTCGAAGGCATGATAGTTCAGATGCTCGTACAGCTCGGCACGGGTTTGCATACTGTCAACCACTGCGGCCTGAGTTCCATCGCGCATAATCGCTTCATAAACATTCAGAGCGGCTTTGCTTGCTGCGCGGAATGACGACAGTGGATACAGCACCAGTGACACGCCGTTTTCAGCCAGCTCGCTTTGGGTATAAAGCGGAGTGGAACCAAACTCGGTAATGTTGGCCAATACAGGTACTTTCACTGCATCTGCAAATTGGCGGTACATTTTCAAATCGGTCATGGCTTCAGGGAAAATCATGTCCGCACCGGCTTCGACACAAGCCTGAGCGCGTTCGATAGCGGCATCCAAACCTTCTACCGCCAGCGCATCGGTACGCGCCATAATCACAAAGTTCTCATCAACGCGGGCATCTACGGCAGCTTTGATACGGTCGACCATTTCATCTTTAGAAACGATGGCTTTGTTCGGACGGTGGCCGCAGCGTTTTTGCGCTACCTGATCTTCGATGTGAACCGCTGCAACACCAGCGCGTTCAAAGTTGCGAATGGTACGGGCAATATTGAATGCACCGCCCCAACCCACATCGATGTCCACCAGCAGAGGCGTATCCACGTTGTCCGTAATGCGTCGTGCGTCAATCAGCACGTCTTCCATTGTGGTAATACCCAAATCAGGGATACCGCAAGAGCAGGCTGCCACGCCGCCGCCAGACAGATAAATCGCCTTGAAACCGCTTTGGGTGGCCAATCGTGCAAAGTAAGCATTGACGCAACCGACTACGGCAAGAGGATTCGATTCTTTCACGGCTTGACGGAAACGCGCTCCGGCAGAGTGTTGGCTCATCATATTTCTCCTTTATAGACTTTTTTCAGTATTAATCGGACGGTCCAGTTTTTTACAACTTGAAATGAACCGTTTAAAAAGAAACAATCGTTCTAAAAACTGTTTTCAGACGGCCTGTAAAATTTCAATCATCAACTATCTGAAAATTTAAAATCAATAAATACAAATAGTTATCAAAACTAATAAATACAATAAGGCTGAAGCGAAGGTATACGTTTTTTAATTTTTATTAATTAGTATATGAATGCTGTTGGGGATACAGATATTTTAAAACCCGAAGCGTTTGTAGGAATACGGAAACTGGATTCGGGTTGAGAGCCTTCAGACCGTCGGGACTGCCAATAAGCTGGCGGCGACGGGAGCGGCAGAGACGGGAGAAAATCTATAACAAGAGAGAGTGGTTTGATACAGATTCATGATGATGTTCCTTTGTAGTGCGATGTAGTTTTTATTTATGGAAACAAATTTAAAAAATAAAACCGGTCTTGTCAAACACTTTTTTCAAAAAAATTATAAAAAATTCAGTTATTAATAAACGATTTTTTTGCAACAAATGTAAAAAACGGACAGGCTGTACCACATCAAACCCTTGTGTGGCCTAGCTTCTGTCCGTTTTGTGTTTTTGGCTGATAGTCAGAATAATTGTAAACAATCTGTCTAAAAATAATTTATAATTGATTCATTTATAAAGAACTTTTAAAGATGCCATCTGAAAAAATTAAAATTTTTGCCTTTAAATTTTCAGACGGCCTTTGCATGATGACTACTCTGCACTAAATGCCGTCTGAAAAGTCTGTTTGCCAATGGTAATGTCGGCAGTGTAATCATGGCGGCCTTCGACGCAAAACGGCAAGCGGATTTGCGCAGCCTGCCAACTTTGCGGCGATTGTTGCGTCAGGTTGTAGCGGTTGAAACCCATGTCCATGTTTTTCATACTGAAACTGATACTGACCGCGCCCGTATTCTTCGGCACATTCTCCACCACAATATCAAACGGCTCGTGTGTATTGATGGAAGTCGCACGCACTTTTGAACCGTCAGGCAGGACGCAGCCTTGTGTCAGACTACATTCGACTACATTCGCTTTTGTCTGTTGCCGCTGCCACCAATCCAAAAGCAGCAGTTTGGCCGCTGCAAACACAATCAGTAAAACAGCGGCAATCAGTAGTTTTTGATTTTTTCTCATTTCAGACGGCCTCAATGTCATTATCGATCAAAACAGCATGCACACCCATGCTCTGCCACTGTTCACGATAAATGGAAACCATACTTTCCGGAGCAGCCGCAATCAACGGCATAGCCACGCCTTGCGCCAAAATATCGACAACTTGCTTGGCTACCTCTTCATTCGCTACTTTCCAAACGACAGCATCGGCATTTTGCACCTGCTGCCATTGTTCGGCATTTTCAATGATTGGCCACACGCTGGGCGCTTCTATCGGTTTGCCTTGTTGCCAATCGGCAAAATTCAACAATACGGCAGATGCGGTTTGATGCTGAGCCGACTGATACGGCACAACATGATATTCGCCCATGCTGTTTTGACCGCTCAAGCCGCTTTTCAGACGGCCTTGAAGCTGGCGCGGAATGGATAGGGAACGTAATAATGCGCTATTGGCAGGCAACATCGGCGTAACAGTAAAATCCCCTGCCTTTTGCCATGCCCATTTCTGCCCTTCCCTCGATTGGATTTCTCCCGCCCATTGGTCGGCTTCCACCCATAAAAAATGCAGGCGTACATGTGCGTGTTCGTAGGAATGGACTTTGGTCAGCCACGGCGTAGCGGCAAGGATACGGATACCGAGTTCTTCTTCAAACTCGCGTTGCAAGGCTTGAAAATCGCTTTCGCCTGCCTCAACCTTGCCTCCGGCAAATTCCCAATAGCCGGCATACGGTTTTCCTTCGGGGCGGGAACTGAGCAGGTAGCGGCCGTTTTGGTCGAGCAAAATTCCGGCAACCACTTGCACCAATGGACGTGTGTCTTCAGTCATCATGAGCTTATTCTTATATGCGGCAGGCGGCGACACCTGCCGATTTATGCGTAAAAAAACGATGTCGGGCTTATACGCCCGACCTTCAATAAATACCAAACCCTTCAGGCCGTCTGAAAAAGATGCTTTATTTCAGAATACTTAAATCCGGCCTTATTTTTCCGCAATGACAAAAGCCATGACGGTATCTTCTTCATCGCTCATACTGAGATGGCAGCTTCGGATACCCTGTTCCTCCAGCCATTTAGTCAAAGCCGGTGCAAAAAACAATTCAGGTTTGCCCAGTGCATCATGCCCGACACCGATATTGCGGAAAGACACCACGCCGCGTATGCCCGTCCCGACGGCTTTGGCAAAAGCCTCTTTGGCGGCAAAGCGTTTGGCAAGATAGTTGACCGGTTTGCCTGCCTGCGGAAACTCCAACAGCTCTTCTGGGCTGAGAATGCGTTGCGCAAATGCCAGTCCGAATTTTTTGTTCAGGCGGATAATGCGTTTGAGGGAAACAATGTCTGTACCAATTCCGTAAATCATGGGTCTGCTCCTTGTTTAAATAGTCAGGCCGTCTGAAAGTGTGGATACCGGCCAAAGCCAATTGCCTTAGTCGGTATGACTGATGCCGTTAAGGCAGCATTCTGGCTCTGAACATGATTTCCTTCATTTGGCGGACAGCTTCTGGCAAGCCGAGGAAGAGTGCTTGGGAAATCAGCGAATGGCCAATGTTCAACTCACGGATGGCCAGAATTTGAGCAATCGGCGTAACGTTGTGAATGGTCAGGCCGTGTCCGGCGTTAACGACCAAACCCAAATCGCTGGCGTAATGCGCGCCGTTTTGAATGCGCTCGAATTGTTTCATTTGTTCGGCATGGCTGTGCGCATCGGCATATGCACCGGTGTGCAACTCGATAACGGGCGCGCCGACATCATAAGCGGCTTGGATTTGCGCGTTGTCGGCATCGATAAACAAGGACACGCGGATGCCTGCGTCGGTCAAGATTTTGGTGAACTCGGCTACTTTATCCTGTTGCGCCAATACGTCCAAACCGCCTTCGGTGGTTACTTCTTGACGTTTTTCAGGCACGATGCACACATCTTCCGGCATGACGTTGAGCGCGTTTTCCAGCATTTCTTCCGTCAGCGCCATTTCCAAATTCAGGCGCGTGCGGATGGCGTTTTTAACGGCGAACACGTCCGCATCTTTAATATGGCGGCGGTCTTCACGCAAGTGCATGGTAATCAAATCTGCACCGTGGGTTTCCGCAATCAGCGCTGCTTCGACAGGGCTGGGATAAATCGTACCGCGCGCATTGCGGACGGTGGCAATATGGTCGATGTTTACGCCTAACAACATAATAATGTCCTTTCTTTAAGGTTTCAGACGGCCTGAACCTTCTCATATCAAAGGCCGTCTGAAAAAAATTCAACTGCCCAAGCCAAACTGCTGTAACTGCTGCAAAACCTGCCGAGACTTAATGCCCTCGGGCAGAAGGTTGTCAATCAAAAGCCGCGTCACTTTCAAAGCCTGCCCGAGGCTTTCCTGATGAACGAAACTGCCTTCCCTCAAATCGATTAACGTCGCACCCGATACGGCAACGCCTTTATTGAGCGGATGGAAACGGTCGGCCTCGGCCAAAGGCACCACAGCCTCTTCCGGTGTGAGCCAATAAGTTTCTTCGCCGTTGATTTCATTGCCGTTGCCGTCATGGAACAAATCGGGGGCAAAGCCCAAGCGTGTCAGTAGCGTCCATTCAAAACGGCGCAAAGCGGCAATGTGGTTGGCCTCGCAACAAATGGTTTTCATGGTTTCCGCCAAAACATCGTAAAGCTCGGGCAATGGGTCTTCACGGACGGTCAACTTCAGCATCAGCTCGTTCACATACAATCCGCTGAACAAAGCTCTGCCCTGCGGCTGAGGCCAACCTCCTATCCATTCGGCGCGATGCAGGGTCTTCAATTCTTGCGAGCCATACCAAGACGCGCTCACCGGCACAAACGGCACCAACACGCCGCGCAATTCGCTCTGCCGTTTGCGCGCGCTTCTGGCCAATAAAGCCACCCGCCCATAACGGCAGCTGAAAGCCTCCACCCACAAGCTGCTCTCGCGCCACGGGGCGGAAGCAAGCAGAAAGATAGGTTCGTGGTTGATGCGGTTTGGTTGCGCCATAAGGGTTTGGAAAGATAAAGATTGTGTCGATTATAACGGAAAATCGACACAAAAGGCCGTCTGAAAGTCCACCTTCTATAAAGGCCGTCTGAAAACCTTTATAATCCGTTTTGAATGAATAACTGACTTTCCTGTGTTTATGCCGAAATTCCCTTTTAAATCCGCCCTTTCCCTGCTCTCTGCAGCCCTATTATCCGCCTGCTCCTTGGTGAAATACCAACCCGTTGCCGGTATTGATGCAGTCGATTTGAAGCAAGGCTACCGCTTTGAAACCAGCAAACTCCAGCGGGAAGACGATGACGATACCTTAATTGTCGTCATGTTTTCAGGCGGAGGAACACGTGCGGCGGCGTTGGGTTATGGCGTTTTAGAACAGCTCAACCAGCAGCAGGTAACCATCGGCGGCAAAAGAAAATCCTTGCTGGCCAACGTCGATGTCGTTGTCGGCGTATCTGGCGGCTCGGTTTTGGCGGCTTATTTTGCACTCAAGGGCGAAGAAACCATTCCCTTGTTTTATAAACGTTTCCTACACCAAAACTTCCAACGCCAAGTCGTCAAACAGGCATTCTCCATGTCCAATCTGCCCCGACTGGCCTCGCCTGAATACGGACGCGGCGATCTGTTGCAGGAGCAGTTTGAAAACTACCTTTTCGGCAAAACCACTTTCCGCGATTTGGAAAAAAATGCCAAGGGCCCGTTTGCCATCATTTCCGCCACCGATATGGGCATAGGCGAGCGTTTCAATTTCACGCAGGAATATTTCGACCCGATGTGTATCGACTTGGGCGACTTGCGACTTGCCCGCGCCGTCGCAGCTTCAAGCTCCGTGCCTATGGTATTTGCACCGATTACCCTAAACAACAACGGCGGACGCTGCAGCTACACGCCGCCGATCAAAATCGAAGATGCAGACGACAGCGAAACAGGCAGACAACAAAGCCGCACCATAAAAGAATTTTACGAGCGCTTCCAAAAATACGCAGACGGGAAAAACCGACCCTACATCCACCTGATAGACGGCGGCCTGACCGACAATCTGGGTATGCGCAGCCTTTTGGATATGACGGAAATGTACCCGGAAAAAATCCTGACAAACAAAATCCTGCAAAACAACATCCGCCATATCGTCGTCATCAACGTCAATGCGCAAAACCAAGTCAGCAGCAATTTAGACAAAACCGCGGCCGTTCCCGGTTTCCGCGACGTCGTCTCCTCCATCGTCAATATCCCCATTGACCAAAACTCGCAAGAATCCCTGCGCCGTTTCCGTGCCTTCGTCGATCAGTGGAATAAAGACAAACAAACCGACGGCATCAGCTTCTCCTTCGTCAGCCTCAACCTCAAAGACCTCCCTCCTTCCGAGCTGAGGGAAAAAGTATTGAACATTCCGACTAGTTTTTATCTGCCGCCGGAAGATGTGGACAACCTGCGTACCGCCGCTGCCGAACTGATGAAGCAATCGTTGGACTACCGCAACCTGCTGACAGAATTTGCAGCGCACCACAATCCCGATGCCATCTTTGCCGAACCGCCGCCGGACGCTAAAGATTTCAAACCGTTAAATGAAAAAGAAACACAGAAACAATCTGTTCCATAAAGTATTGCTCTGTTAAAATAGACAAATAGATTTCAACCCCTTCAGACGGCCTCAGAGATAAAGGCCGTCTGAAAAAATATCAAAAACAGAACACAACCATGACCGAAAAAACCACGCCTATCGTTACCGATATTGACCGCCCTATTCTCGTTCCGCCAGGCGGCCATAAAAAAGTCCTGCTGCATTCTTGCTGCGCCCCATGTTCCGGCGAAGTGATGGAAGCCATGCTTGCCAGCGGCATCGACTACACCATTTATTTTTACAACCCCAATATCCATCCGCACAAAGAATATATGTTGCGCAAAGAAGAAAATATGCGCTTTGCGGACAAATTCGGTATCCCCTTTGTCGATAAAGACGACGACTACGAAAACGACCGCAAAGAATGGTTTGCCAAAGCCAAAGGCATGGAATTCGAACCCGAACGCGGTATCCGCTGCACCATGTGTTTCGATATGCGTTTTGAAAAAGCGGCGCAATACGCCCATGAAAACGGCTTCCATGTTTTCACCAGCTCACTGGGCATTTCACGCTGGAAAGACATGAAACAGATCAACGGCTGCGGCCATCGCGCTGCCGAACCGTACGATGACTTGGTTTATTGGGATTTCAACTGGCGCAAAGGCGGCGGCAGCGCACGCATGATTGAAATCAGTAAGCGCGAGCATTTCTACCAACAAGAATACTGCGGTTGCGCCTACTCCCTGCGCGATTCTAATGCCCACCGCAAATCGCAAGGCCGCATCCCCATCAAGCTGGGCGTATTGTATTACGGTGATGAATCCACCCAATACGAGCCTCAAGCCGAAAACAAAATCATTGTTGAGAAATAAATATCAAAGGCCGTCTGAAACATTCAGACGGCCTTTGTTTAAATCAGACGATTAACGGCGGCGGAATTTGCCGTGATCAAAATCATCAAATGCCTGATAAGCAGCTTGGCATTGGATTTTTTGCTCGGCATAAGGCAAACCGCGGAACGCTTTTGCCACTTTTCGGTTTTCCCTCAACTCGGCCTTGTTGCCTTTGTAGCGATACCAAGCTGCACGGCGCTCAAGGTATCTTTTACAAGCAGGATGCAATTTGTTTTTCTTCGCATACTGGTGTTTGCTCGCTTGATGGACGTGCGGTTTGGCCGCCGCTTCGGCAGAATAAGCACCCAAGCTCAATACGGCAACCGCCGCTAGTGCGGAACCTAAATTTTTCAACATTAACATGATTCACCTCCTAAATAGTTTTTCCATTATATGTTTCGCCAGGGCACCGGCAAAACACCCATTTTTTACATGACAAAAATGTGGTTAATTACTACATCATACTACTTGCTTTGCAAAATTTAACACACCTTCCATTTAGACGAAATCTGAATATAAATTTCTTTATTTCATAAGCCTCTAGCCAATGCCTGGCCAAATGTGATGCAAACGCAAAATAATGCCAAATCGCCACAAAGCCACATGAAACCTAGTCTGAGCCATCTTCCTCCTTAACCAGCCCCCGAAAAAAGCGCATTGTCAAGTCTAGTTAAACAAAGAAAAATACATTATATTGTGCCGTTCAAAGCAATCACATACCGTATCTTGTGTTTTTTAATGGGAAGACTGAACAATGAATGCAGCAACGAATATTAAAGTAACCAAACGCGACGGACGCTTGGAAGATATCAATTTAGACAAAATCCACCGTGTTGTTACTTGGGCGGCAGAAGGCCTACAAAACGTCTCCGTATCGCAAGTCGAGCTCAAATCACATATTCAGTTTTACAACGGTATCCGTACCGACGACATCCATGAGACCATCATCAAGGCCGCGGCCGACCTGATCTCACAAGATACGCCCGATTATCAATATCTGGCCGCCCGCCTCGCCATTTTCCATCTACGCAAAATCGCTTATGGCGAATTCGAACCGCCTCACCTCTACGATCACGTTAAAAAACTGACTGAAGCAGGCAAATACGACCGCCACGTCATCGCAGATTACAGCCGCGAAGAATTCGACGAGCTGAATGCCTATATCGACCACAGCCGCGATATGACCTTCTCTTATGCTGCCGTAAAACAGCTGGAAGGCAAATATCTGGTTCAAAACCGTGTTACCCGCCAAATTTATGAAACGCCTCAGTTCTTATACATTTTGGTGGCCATGTGTCTCTTCAGCAAATATCCGAAAGAGACCCGTTTGGATTACGTCAAACGTTTTTACGACGCCGTTTCCACATTCAAAGTATCGCTGCCTACGCCTATCATGAGCGGCGTGCGTACGCCTACCCGTCAATTCTCAAGCTGCGTATTGATTGAATGCGATGACAGCCTCGACTCCATCAACGCCACCACCAGCGCGATTGTGAAATACGTTTCCCAGCGTGCAGGCATCGGCATCAATGCCGGCCGTATCCGCGGCTTGGGTAGCGAAATCCGTGGCGGCGAAGCGCAACACACCGGCTGTATCCCATTCTTCAAAATGTTCCAAGCGGCCGTTAAGTCCTGCTCGCAAGGCGGCGTACGCGGTGGCGCGGCAACCTTGTTCTACCCATTGTGGCACATCGAAGCCGAAAGCCTGTTGGTATTGAAAAACAACCGAGGCGTAGAAGACAACCGTATCCGCCAACTGGACTACGGCGTACAAATCAACCGCCTGCTGTACACCCGCTTGATCAAAGGCGGCAACATTACCCTGTTCTCGCCGAATGAAGTTCCGGGTTTGTATGATGCCTTCTTCGCCGACCAAGACGAATTCGAGCGTCTCTACACTCAATACGAGCAAGATCCAAACATCCGCAAACGTACTTTGCCGGCAACAGAATTGTTCTCCACCCTGATGCAGGAGCGCGCCGGTACCGGTCGTATCTATATCCAAAACGTTGACCACTGCAACACGCACAGCCCGTTTGATCCGCGCGTTGCGCCTGTTCATCAGTCCAACTTGTGCATGGAAATCGCCCTGCCGACCAAACCTTTGGACAACATCAACGATCCGAACGGCGAAATCGCCCTATGTACCTTGTCCGCCTTCAACTTGGGCGCATTGAACAACTTGGACGAACTGAAGGAGCTTGCCGATTTGACCGTACGCGCACTTGATGCCCTGCTGGATTATCAAGACTATCCGGTTGCTGCAGCACGCACCGCGACCATGAACCGCCGCACACTCGGCATTGGCGTCATCAACTACGCCTACTATCTGGCGAAAAACGGCGTACGTTACAGCGACGACTCCGCCCTCGGCCTGACCCACCGTACCTTTGAAGCCATGCAGTATTACCTGCTCAAAGCATCGGTAAACCTTGCCAAAGAATACGGCGCATGCCCGCTGTTCAACCAAACCGTTTATTCGCAAGGCAAACTGCCTATCGACACCTACAAAAAAGACTTGGACACCGTGTGCAGCGAGCCTTTGCACTACGACTGGGAAAGCCTGCGTGCCGACATCGTCAAATACGGCCTGCGCAACTCTACCCTGACCGCACTCATGCCGTCTGAAACCAGCTCGCAAATTGCCAACGCCACCAACGGCATCGAGCCTCCACGCGGCCTAGTCAGCGTTAAAGCATCAAAAGACGGTATTTTGAAACAAGTCGTACCGGAATTTGAAACCCTGAAAGATGCCTACGAAACCCTGTGGCAGCTTCCCGGCAACGAAGGCTACCTGAAACTCGTTGGTGTAATGCAAAAATTCGTCGATCAATCGATTTCCGCCAATACCGCCTACGACCCGAACAAATTTGAAGGCAGCAAAGTTTCCATGAAACAAATGCTGAAAGACCTGCTGACCGCCTATAAATACGGCGTCAAAACCCTGTACTACCACAACACCCGCGACGGCGCGGACGATACGCAGGCCGATATTCAAGATGATGGCTGCGCTGGTGGGGCTTGTAAGATTTGAGCATATTAAAGATTGTTGAAGATTTGTAAGAAAATTTAATATGAGTATTATGGATACAACAGCTATAACTATTTTAACTGCAGGTGCTACAACATTATTGACAAAGGGAGCTGAGGCACCAGCTCATACATTAAATCTAGTGTGGAAACAAGTATTTGGACCTATTGATTTATGGATGGAAAAACAACAATTAAAAAGGAAAAAAGAGTTAGCTGATTTCAGTGATAGACTTAATAAAAATTTAGAAAAAATTCCTCAAGAAGAAATTCAAGAACCTAAATATAGTATTTTAGGACCTGCAATCGAGGCATCTCAATATTACCTTGAAGAAGAAGAGCTTAGAGAAATATTTGCAAAATTAGTATCTTCCTCCTTCGATGCTAGAAATAATGGAAAGATCCACAATAGCTTTGTTGAAAAAGTTAAGTCTTTATCATCCCATGATGCAAAACTTCTTCAATTAATGAAAGACTTAAAAAGTCTAGCAATTAGCAAATATTATATTAAAAAAAATAATGACAATGCATTAATTTTTTTTAATTTAATTGTTTGCCTTGCATTTGGAGAGCAAGACATTGAAAAAACGGCAATATCTATAGATAATTTAATCCAATTAGGTTTGGTACGTATTGATTTTGATAGATGTTTTCAAGATGATAAGCAATATGAAGATTTTTATTCTACTAGTTTACTTGAGTCTTTAAGCATATGTAATCCACTTACAGATTTAAAATTAAAAATTCAAAGTTTATTAGAAAAAAATTATTCTAAAAATGAAATTGCTTTAGATTTGAATATTTCTATTTTAGATATTGAGGATTGTTTAGAAGAAAAAAAAGTAGAGTTGAAAAAAGGGGTGTGTGAATTAACTTCATTAGGAAATATGTTTGTGAATATATGTTGTTGATTTATATAAATACGTACTCTTTAAATTTGTAAATTCTATCCCTAAGAGAAACAGCTATGTCCTGCGAACACTTAACTATGTCATACAGCACCTTTTCAAAAACCAAAAACGACGCGCTGAAAGAGCCGATGTTTTTTGGTCAGCCGGTAAATGTCGCCCGTTATGACCAGCAGAAATACGAAGTATTTGAAAAACTGATCGAAAAACAATTGTCTTTCTTCTGGCGTCCGGAAGAAATCGACGTATCGCGCGACCGTATCGACTACGCCAATCTGCCCGAACACGAAAAACATATTTTCATCAGCAATCTGAAATACCAAACTCTGCTCGATTCGATCCAAGGCCGCAGCCCAAATGTTGCGTTCTTGCCTTTGGTGTCGATTCCCGAGCTGGAAACTTGGATTGAAACGTGGAGCTTCAGCGAAACCATTCACTCGCGCAGCTACACTCATATCATCCGTAATATCGTGAATGATCCTTCGGTCGTGTTCGATGATATTGTGCAAAACAAATACATCATCGCCCGCGCTGAAGATATTGCCTGCTATTACGATGATTTAATTGAATACACCCAGTATTACAATCTGTTGGGCGAAGGTTCGCACAATATCGGCGGCAAGCTTGTTACCGTATCTTTGCGTGAGTTAAAGAAAAAGCTCTATCTCTGCCTGATGTGCGTCAATGTATTGGAAGCCATCCGCTTCTACGTTTCATTCGCCTGCTCTTTCGCCTTTGCCGAGCGCGAATTGATGGAAGGCAACGCTAAAATCATCAAGCTGATTGCCCGTGACGAAGCCCTGCATTTAACCAGCACCCAGCATATGCTCAACCTGATGCGTGCCGGTGCCGATGATCCTGAAATGGCTGAAATCGCCAATGAATTGCAGGACGAATGCTTCAACCTCTTCAAAAAAGCAGCCGAGCAGGAAAAAGAATGGGCGGCTTATCTGTTTAAAGACGGCTCAATGATTGGCCTGAACAAGGAAATTCTGGCTCAATACGTTGAATACATTACCAATCTGCGTATGCAGGCGGTTGGCCTTCCTGCCGGATTTGAAGGTGCGACCCAAAATCCGATTCCTTGGATCAACGCATGGCTGTCTTCTGACAATGTACAGGTTGCGCCGCAGGAAGTGGAAATTTCTTCTTACTTAATCGGTCAGATTGATTCGGAAGTCAGCGCGGACGATTTGGGCGATTTCGAGCTGTAAACCGCGTTTCAGACGGCCTTTGGGCGTAACCGGCCGTCTGAAAATCTCTTTTCAATCCTCAAGGTATAACCAAAAATGAAGATTTATGGCGACATTGCGGTAAAAGCAGCTGAATCATATTCTAAATATGAAGATATGGAACAAGCTTGGACAGAGATTGCGGCATCATTTCCCATCAAGGAGTCAATTAGAAAAAAAGGATGCCCAAAGAATGCATTTTTGGGATTGTGTCGTGCGAGGTTGGTTAAAGGAATCAACCCGGAAAAAGTCAAAACCAAACATTCCAAAAACGGAGAATATGCCGTTGCAGCGGTCAGTCTTTTAAAAAATGATCCCGAATGGGCAAATCAGAAAAAATCCGTTTTCTGGCGCGAAATTGTGGGTAATGAAAAAAAATATAACAGCCAGCTTCATGTCGTTTTGGCCTTGTGGGAAAAAGGCTTGATTATTTGAATTTATATATTTAAGGCCGTCTGAAACATTGTTCAGACGGCCTCTATGCCCTAAAACACACATGGCACTCATTAGCACACACGACAAAACCTTCCAACTCCAACAAGGCGAAACCTTATTGGAGGGCTTGGAGCGCACTGGACACGAAGTTGAATACCAATGTCGCAGCGGTTATTGCGGTTCATGCCGGGTTAAAATCTTGGATGGGAAAGTCTCTTATGATAATTTTCCGCTCGCTTTTGTCGCGCCCGGAGAAATTTTGCCGTGCTGCTGCCGGGTTACTGAAGACATCAAACTCGATTGTCGGGAGCGCATCAAAGAGCCGGATTTATTTGATGTCGATTTATTTGAAGACAAATAAAAAATGCCGTCTGAACATTGCGGTCGAAATCTTTGATTTCATTTCCACCGTTCAGACGGCATTTTGTATGGTTAAGCTTATTTACGCTCACCAACCGGCAAAACAGTACGGCCGAAAGATTCGTTGATGACCTCTGCCGCTGCCAAGTAGAACGCACCAAGTGCAGTTACCAAGCCTAAGCAACCGCCGATATGGACGATGCTATGATTTTCCATACCATCACCAATACCCAGTGCAAAGAAAGTCAGTGTCAAGCAAAAGAAAATACCGCTCAATACTTTAGGTTTGGTCAAGGTGGCCACAAACATCATCAGCGAAAACATACCCCATGCGCAAAGATACCAGCCGATAAATGCCGGAGCTGTTTCACCTTTGAAAAAGATGGTAAACAAAGCCCATGTCCACCAGAATGCGCCATAGCTGATAAAAGCGGTAAAGCCAAATGTATTGCCTTTCTTGAACTCAAACATACCGGCAATAACTTGGGCAATACCACCAAAGGCGAGAGCCATGCCCAAAACTAAGCCGACACCCTCTTGAGCAGTAAAAAAGCCGCCGTTAATCAGACTGAGCAACCAAGTTGTCAGTGCAAAGCCACACAGGCCTACTGGACCTGGGTTCGCTAGGTTTTCTTTAGTAGTAGTCATTTTATTTCTCCTCTGGTTATTAAAATAGGAAACCCATTGTTACCTATTTTATTTAAAATTAAAAGAAATAAATTTAAAAAAATCAGGCCGTCTGAAAAATATTTTTCAAACGGCCTTGAATATTAATAATTAAACTATCCCAAAATGGCCAAGATTTTCCTCAATTCATTGGCATCAATTTGACCGGGGGCCGACGTTTTTCCTGCTGCGCCAAAGGTTACGGCCGAGCCGAAAACCGAGCCGGCCAGACGACTGATTGCACCGATTTTATTCATAGACATAGTAATAATCGGGCAGTTTATACTTTGTGAAACATCATATGTTGCCTGTAATAAGGTCAATACATCTTGCGGCGATTGCGGCATAACGGCAATTTTGCAGATATCCGCGCCCCACTCGGCCATTGTTTTCAGACGGCCTGTAATCTCTGCCAAAGACGGCGTGGCTTGGAAATCGTGATTGCAAAGTAAGGCGGCAGTTTGATACTCATGCGCCAAAGCAATGGTTTGTTTTACGCCGCTTTCTTGGGCAAAAAGCTCGATGTCGATAATATCGGCTTGTTTGGAACGGATGATTTTTTCCAATAATTCAAAATAATAGTCGTCAGAACAAGGCGTATTGCCCCCCTCTTGCGCCCTTCTAAACGTAAACAGCAAAGGCTTGCCAGGAAAAGCCTGTCGGACAATGCCTAATTGCTCGGCAATAAAATCGGCATCAAGCGCTTCTTGGAAAAAATCCGCACGAAATTCAATAATGTCAAAAGCCGTATCTTTCAATACGCGCAAAGCCTGCTCCAATTCCTGCGTATTGGCGGCCACCAGCGGCACGGCAATTTTAGGCAGGCCTTTGCCGATCTCGATATTTTTGATGATGACAGATTTCATATTGTTCCTTTTTGCTGTTCAAACCAATCAGTGCAGATGCTCGTAAATGGTTTCCGCCAATGCTTTGCTGATGCCTTCAACTTTTTCCAAGTCCTCGCGGCTGGCCGCAATCACGCCGCGCAGACCGCCAAATCGGGTAAGCAATGCTTGGCGGCGTTTGCTGCCGATACCGGGGATTTCGCTGAGTGAGGAAGTAACGCGTGCTTTGTCGCGTTTTTTGCGGTGGCCTGTAATCGCAAAGCGGTGCGACTCATCGCGTACGGTTTGCAATAAATGCAAGGCCGGGCTGTTGGGCGGCAGGCGGAAGACTTCGCCGGTAAAAGGCAGAATGAGTTCTTCCATACCGGCTTTGCGCTCGGGGCCTTTGGCGATACCGACCAAAGGTATTTGCAGCCCGAGTTCTTCCCATACCGATACGGCTACGCCGATTTGCCCTTTGCCGCCGTCAATCAACACGACATCCGGCCATTTGACGCTTTCGCCGTTGGCTTCGGCTTCCTGCATTTTACCGTAACGGCGCGTTAGGACTTCACGCATGGCGGCGTAGTCATCGCCGGGTTTGGCAGTCGTGATGTTGTAGCGGCGGTATTGCGAAGGCTGGATGTTTTGCTCATCGTACACAACGCAGGATGCAATAGTGGCCTCGCCTTGCGTGTGGCTGATATCGAAACATTCAAGGCGGTTGAGGCCGTCTGAATCCATGCCGAGGATTTTGGCCAGTTCATCAATACGGTGTTGCTGGCTGCTTTGTTGCAGGCGGCGTTGTGCAATCGCCATTTGTGCGTTTTGTTCCGCCATTTTCAACCAGACTTTGCGTTCGCCTATGGTCTTGGTGACAAACTGCATCTGCTTGCCGTGTTCGCCTTCCAAAGCCTCTTTCAGCGCATCGGGAACGGGAAAGTTGCTGATAATGATATCGGGTTTGCTTTTGCCCAAATAATGTTGGGCAACGAAGGCTTCGGCGTAATCTTGTCCGTTTGGCTCAGGATCGTTTTTGGTGTCAGGGAAAAAGCTTTTGTCGCCGACATGCCGCCCGCCGCGGATGCTGACCCAGTGTACGCAGACCAGGCCGTCTGAAACCGCTAGCGCAAGCAAATCAATATCGTTGGGATTGTTCGGATTTTTACTGTCGATAAACTGATTACTCTGCATGATGCCGAGCGCTTGAATTTGATCGCGGTAACGGGCTGCTTCCTCAAATTGCAGATTGGCGGCGGCGGTTTGCATTTTGTGTTGCAAGGTACGCGTCAATTCGTCGGTTTTGCCATTGAGGAAAGTCGCGGCTTCACGCACGCTGTCACGATAATCTTCTTCGCTGATATGACCGACACAAGGCGCGGTGCAGCGTTTGATTTGGTAAAGCAGACAAGGACGATCGCGATGCTCGAATACACTGTCTTCGCAGGTACGCAGCATAAAGACTTTTTGCAACACTTGAATGCTGTCGCGCACGGCGTTGCTGTTGGGATACGGACCGAAATATTGATTAGGCTTTTTCAACGTGCCGCGGTAATACGCCATTTGCGGATATTGATGGCCGCTGAGCATCAAATAAGGATAGCTTTTGTCATCGCGGAAAAGGATATTGTATTTCGGCGACAAGGCTTTGATGAAGTTGTTTTCGAGAATCAGCGCTTCGGCTTCGGAACGCGTGATGGTGGTTTCGATATGGCGAACCTGTTTTACCATCAATGCAATACGCGGCGAATGGTCGTTTTTTTGGAAATAGCTGGAAACGCGCCGCTTGAGATTGACCGCTTTGCCGACATACAAAACATTGTTGTCTTCATCAAAAAAACGGTACACGCCCGGAAGATTGGGCAGATTTTTCAGAAAAAGAGGTAAATCGAACGGTTCGGTTGCGCTCACGGGATTTTCTTTTGGAATAAGCAGGCCGTCTGAAAACTTTTCAGACGGCCTTTTTCATTGACGTTTAAGATTCTTGAGACGGAGTATCTTCAGCTTCTACCACTTGGTTTTCAGCTGCATCGCTTTCTAAAGCGGCTTCATCTTCAGCCTCTTCAGCCACTCGCTCCAAGCTGACCAAGGTTTCGCCTTCATCCAGATTAATCAGGCGGACACCTGCGGCAGCGCGGCCGGTCTCGCGGATTTGCTCAACTTTGGTACGAATCAGGACACCGCCGCTGGTAATCAGCATCAGATCATCGGTTTCGCTGACCAAAGTCGCGGCAACCAAATCGCCGTTGCGCTCGCCGGTATTGATGGCGATATTGCCTTGTCCACCTTTGTTTTTACGGCTGTAATCGGCAATCGGGGTACGTTTGCCATAGCCGTTGGCAGTAGCGGTCAAAACTTGCAAATCGCTTTGCTCGGCTTCAGGGGCGAAGGTAATCAGGCTGACAATCTTGCCATCGGCCGGCAGGCGCATACCGCGCAAACCGCCGCTGCCGCGACCGGACGGACGGACACCGTGTTTGCCGCTTGGCAATGCGTTTTCAGCATTTTCATCATCCAAGCCGTCTGAATCTTCGTTTTCGGTTTCGATATCGGCATCTTCTACTTCATCGTTACCGGATTTTTCCCAATATTCGTTAAAGCGGATGGCTTTGCCCAAGTTGGAGAACAACATAATATCGTCCGCACCGCCGGTTTGCGCTGCGCCGACCAAGTAATCGCCTTCTTTAAGCGCGATGGCTTTGATGCCTTGGCTGCGGACGTTTTTAAACGCAGACAGCTGGACTTTTTTCACCATGCCTTGTGCAGTGGCGAAGAAGACGTATTGGTCTTCCGGGAACTCGCGGACGGCCAAAATCGCGCTGACTTTTTCGCCCTCTTCCAATTGGATAACGTTGTTGATCGGACGACCGCGGCTGTTGCGGCCGCCTTCCGGCAGTTTGTACACTTTAATCCAATGGCACTTGCCCAAATTGGTAAAGCACATCAAATAATCATGCGTATTGGCAACAAACAGGGTTTCGATAAAGTCTTCGTCTTTGGTTGCCGCTGCCTGTTTGCCGCGGCCACCGCGACGCTGCGCCTGATAATCGGTGGTCGGCTGGGTTTTGATGTAGCCACCATGAGTTAGGGTAACGACCATTTCGCGTTGCGGAATCAGGTCTTCATCGGCGATATCGCCGCCAAACGGATTGATTTCGCTGCGACGCTCATCGCCAAAGTTGGCTTTGATGTCTGCCAATTCTTCGCGGATGATTTGGGTAACGCGCTCTGGTTTGGAAAGAATATCCACGAAATCAATGATTTTACTCATCAGGTTTTTATATTCGCCGACAATTTCTTCCTGATCGAGGCCGGTCAGGTTACGCAGGCTCATGCGCAAAATGGCATCAGCTTGCAATTCGCTCAGGTAATAGCCTTGGCTGTGCAGACCCAAATTCTCTGGCAAGCCTTCAGGGCGCATCATGTGCAGGTCCAAATCCGTGCGGCTGAGCATGTCTTCAACCAAGCTGCTGCGCCATGGGCGGGACAGCAGTTTTTCTTTGGCTTCCGGCGCATTGGCAGATTCTTTGATCAGACGGATAATTTCGTCGATATTGGACAAGGCAACTGCTTTACCTTCGGCAATATGGCCTTCATGACGCGCTTTTTTCAGGCGGAATAAAGTACGACGGGTAACGACTTCGCGACGATGGCGCAGGAATTCGGACAGGATTTGTTTCAGGTTCAGCAAACGCGGCTGGCCGTCAACCAAGGCCACCATGTTGATACCGAAGCTGTCTTGCAGCTGGGTCAGTTTGTAGAGTTGGTTCAAAACGACTTCGGCATTTTCATTGCGTTTCAATTCGATCACGACACGCATACCGGATTTGTCGGACTCGTCGCGCAGGTCGGATACGCCTTCCAACGTTTTTTCGCGTACCAACTCACCGATTTTCTCAACCAACTTGGCTTTGTTTACTTGATATGGGATTTCATCGATAACGATGGCTTCGCGTTCGCCGTTTTTACCGATAGGCTCGATATGGGTTTTCCCGCGCATTACCACGCGGCCGCGGCCGGTTTTATAGCCTTCGCGCACGCCGCTCAAGCCGTAAATAGTTGCGCCAGTTGGAAAATCGGGCGCTTGGATGATATTGATCAGCTCGTCGATTTCAGTTTCAGGCTCGTCCAACAAACGCAGGCAGGCATTGATGGTATCGCCCAAATTGTGCGGCGGGATATTGGTTGCCATACCGACGGCAATACCGGACGAACCATTGACTAACAGCGCGGGAAAACGGGTCGGTAATACCAGCGGCTCATGTTCGCTGCCGTCATAGTTGGGGCCGAAGTTGACGGTTTCTTCTTCAATATCCGCCAGCATTTCATGGGAAATTTTTTCCATGCGGATTTCGGTATAACGCATGGCTGCTGCTGCCAAGCCGTCGACAGAACCAAAGTTGCCCTGACCATCGATCAGCACATAACGCATGGAGAAGTCTTGCGCCATGCGGACGATGGTGTCGTAAACGGCTATATCGCCGTGGGGGTGGTATTTACCGATAACGTCGCCGACGATACGCGCCGATTTTTTATAGGCGGAATTCCAGTTGTTTTTCAACTCGTGCATCGCGTACAACACGCGGCGGTGTACCGGCTTGAGACCGTCGCGGACATCCGGCAGGGCTCGTCCCACAATTACGCTCATGGCGTAATCGAGGTAGCTCTTGCGCATTTCGTCTTCAAGGCTGACAGGCAGGGTTTCAAGTGCAAATTTATGGTCGTTGCGGATGGTTGCGTCGGTCATGATTATCTGTAATTTCGTATGGCAAAAATCTTGTTGATTCTACCACAAAACAAGCGGTTTATGGCTTTTGCGTGAAGGCCGTCTGAAACAGGATTTCAGACGGCCTTCATTATTTAATAAATTGAATTTAGTTGCAGCCAGAATCTTCGTTCGCAGCCTGCAGACTCAACTCTTTACGCTTTTTAGCCCTTTCATAACGGCAGCGTTGGCGCGGTGTATTGATTTCCAAAGGTGGGACAGGAACCGGCTTACCGTCTTCAACAGCAACCATGGTGAAGTAGCAGCTGTTGGTATGACGCACTTCGCCAGTGTGGATGTTTTGCGCCTCCACACGGATACCGACTTCCATAGAAGTACGGCCGGTGTAGTTGATACTAGCGTAAAAGGTTACCAGTTCGCCGACATGAATAGGCTCTTTAAACAATACTTTATCAACAGACAGAGTAACGCAATAGGTTCCGCTGTAACGGCAGGCGCAGGAATATGCCACTTGGTCGAGCAGGCGCAGAAGATCGCCGCCGTGAACATTGCCGCTGAAGTTTGCCGTATAAGGCATCATCAGTTCGGACATGATCAGTTCATGGGAAGGTAGTTGGCGTTCCGGTTTCATCGTTTATTCTCCTTTTGATATTTATTTTAAAATTGTCTGAAAACTTCAGACTGCACATGTGCAAAATCATTCTACCGTTTTTAATCGTTGAATTTCAACCCATTGCCTTCCTGTTTACAGCCATTTTCTACGTGAGAAGAAAATCAGCAGTCCGATAATAATGCACAGCATCACACCCAAAACCATGAAATAGCCGTAATGCCAATGCAGCTCGGGCATATTGTCGAAGTTCATGCCATAGATGCCGGTGATGACGGTCAGCGGCATAAAGATAATGGTAATAACCGTCAACACGCGCATTTGCTGGTTCATGCGGTTGGATTGGAAGGAAAGATAAATATCCATCATGCTCAACACCATATCACGCGAGGCATCAAGCGACTCGATAAGCTGCATATTGTGGTCGTACACGTCGCGCAGATAGACGGTCGATTCGCCTTTGAAAATGGCAAAATCGCCGCGTACGGCCAGTTGGTAGAACACATCGCGCAATGGTAAGAGCGTGCGCCGCAGACGGACGGCATCTCGCTTGAGGCGATGAATCTTACTGAGAATATCGCTGTTTTCGTTTTTAAACAGTGACTTGTCTATTGCTTCGACACGGTTGTTGTACGATTCCAAAACGATGAAATAGTCGTCCACAATACGGTCAAGCAGGCAATAAGCAAGAAACGCTGTATTTTTGTTCAAAATATTGTGCGGATTTTCGTGCATCTGCCGGCGAAGATGGCTGAACAAGCCCAACGGTTTTTGTTGGAAAGACAACACAAAATCTTTGCCGATAATCACATACACTTGGTCGGAATGGAGCTTGCCTGTGGAGGTATAGTGGTAAACCTGTGCGGCAGTAAAAACATAGCTGCCGTAGTCTTCAATTTTCGGACGCTGCTTGCGGCTGAGAATGTCTTCAATAACCAGCTCATGGATGCCGTAAGGCTCAAGCGCGTGTTTGAGCAAGACAACATCATTGATACCGACAAAATGCAGCCAGTTGATTTGACCTTCTTGCGGGCAGGCAATATCGGGCAAGTTTTTTCCGGCAAGATAATCATGCTGAGCAAAGGTATCGGCGGAATATAAGGTTTGGTGGATGGCAGAACGCGGGGCATTGTCGGTATTGCTGCGCTGCATGGTTTGGTCTTGCAGATTGTCGGTTATCTCAATTGGATTGGCTGGTTTGCTCATAAAAATAAATCATGTTTTTTAGTTAGAATGAATTGTACAGACAGAAAAGGCCGTCTGAAAACTGATTTTCAGACGGCCTGATGACATTGATTAATGTTTTATTAGGCTTGAGGCGCTGTTTATTCCAACTCTAATGCCGCGGCGAGTAAGGACAGGCGCGCCATTACGCCGTAAACATAGAGGCGGTTGTGTTCGTTGTCCACGTCGCAGTCTTTTTCGGAGCGCGGCATACCGAGCGAGTCCCATTGTTCAAATACGCGTTTGCAGGCTTCAGGCGCTTCTTGGGAATTGTCGCCACTGCCGGTGGGAATGCTGTTGGACAGTGGCACAAATACCATACCGCCGGCATTGAGGTTTTCGTCTGCGCCGCGCCCTTCGTGTACGCGGAAGAAGCCGCCGATTACGAAACGGTCCATCATATACACGACAGGTTCGCACACGGCGCCGTTCATAGTTTCGTAAGTATAAATACCTTCTTGGACAATAACTTCGCTAACTTCCAAGCCTTCTTTGACTTTCGCCATTTTGTTGCGGTTTTTACGGTTCAAGCCGCGCACTTCATCCGCAGATTTAACGCTCATCACGCCCATACCGTAAGTACCTGCGTCGGCTTTCACAATAACGAAAGGCTGGTCGGCAATACCCAATTCGTCGTATTTGGCTTGAATTTTCGCCAATACACGCTCTACCGCGCCTGCTAGCGCATCCTCCCCTTCACGCTCTTGGAAATCCAGACCGCTGATTTTTTCAAAATAAGGATTGATTTGCCATTCGTCGATGTCAATCAACTTGGCAAAGTCGGCTGCAACTTGGTTGTACGCACCGAAGTGTTCGGTCTTACGGCGAGTCGTCCAGCCGCCGTGCAATGGAGGCAATACGGTTTGACTGATGCCTTTAAGGATTTCAGGAACACCCGCTGACAAGTCATTGTTCAACAAAACAACGCAAGGCGAGAAACCGTCTGCGAGATGTACACGCTCACGGGTACGCAATAAAGGCTCAAGTAAAATTTTGTCGCCTAATGCGGTTTCAAACTCGGTTGGCTCAGTCACTTCCGGATTCAGGCTGCCCAAGCGCACTTCGTATCCTGCCGAACGCAAAATCTCGCTGAGTGCGTAAACGTTTTGCAGATAGAATGTGTTGCGCGTGTGGTTTTCAGGAATAATCAATACGGATTTTGCCGTTTCACATGCACGCTGTACCGCATCTTGCGCGGCAACCGCCGCCAGCGGGATAAAGTTGGGATTCAAATTATTGAAGCCGCCCGGAAACAGGTTCATATCGATAGATGAAATTTTGTAACCGGCATTACGGATGTCAACCGAACCATAAAATGGTGGACGGTGTTCGTTCCAATGCGAACGGAACCATGCTTCGATTTTGGCATGATTGGCAAGGACTTTTTTCTCAAATTCCCGTAATTGAGTCAGATGCTCAGGAGCCATTACCGGTAATTTCATTCTTTATACCTCTTGGTAAGTGTGGATGTTGAGTGAGAATGATAGAACTTTTTAGTGCATTTCGACAAGTATTCTTTCAGATAAGATGCATCTTTTTGTCAACAATTCTACAATTTGTCTAATTTTTGACAAGTGTTTTTGAAACTTTGCAACAAATTTTAAAAATTGGACAAATTCCTATTGCGCAGCCCCTATAAAAAGCCTAAAATCCGCCCATAAACGCAAACCATCATTCATACCTACCAATAGCAAAGAATACTCATCATGAGCGCACAAACCCTTTACGATAAACTTTGGAACAGCCACGTCGTCCGCGAAGAAGAAGACGGCACTGTCCTGCTTTACATCGACCGACACCTGGTTCACGAAGTAACCAGCCCGCAAGCATTTGAAGGCTTGAAAATGGCCGGCCGCAAACTCTGGCGTATTGACAGCGTAGTCTCCACAGCCGACCACAACACCCCGACAGGCGACTGGGACAAAGGTATCCAAGATCCGATTTCCAAACTGCAAGTCGACACTTTGGACAAAAACATTAAAGAGTTTGGCGCACTCGCCTACTTCCCGTTCATGGATAAAGGTCAAGGCATTGTGCACGTTATGGGCCCGGAGCAAGGTGCTACCCTGCCCGGCATGACCGTTGTCTGCGGCGACTCGCACACTTCTACTCACGGCGCATTCGGCGCATTGGCGCACGGTATCGGCACTTCCGAAGTCGAGCACACCATGGCGACCCAATGTATTACCGCTAAAAAATCCAAATCCATGCTGATTTCCGTTGAAGGCCGTCTGAAACCCGGCGTTACCGCCAAAGACGTGGCGCTTTATATCATCGGCCAAATCGGTACGGCAGGCGGTACAGGCTACGCCATTGAATTTGGCGGCGAAGCCATCCGCAGCCTTTCCATGGAAGGCCGCATGACCTTGTGCAATATGGCGATTGAAGCCGGTGCGCGCTCAGGCATGGTTGCCGTCGACCAAACCACCATCGACTATGTAAAAGGCAAACCTTTCGCACCTAAAGGCGAAGCGTGGGATAAAGCCGTCGAGTACTGGCGCACGCTGGTGTCTGACGAAGGCGCCGTATTCGATAAAGAATACCACTTCAAAGCCGAAGACATCGAACCTCAAGTAACTTGGGGCACCTCGCCTGAAATGGTTTTAGACATCAGCAGCAAAGTGCCTAATCCTGCCGAAGAAACCGATCCGGTCAAACGCAGCGGCATGGAACGCGCCCTTGAATACATGGGCTTGGAAGCCGGTACACCATTAAACGAAATCCCTGTCGATATCGTCTTTATCGGTTCTTGCACCAACAGCCGTATCGAAGACTTGCGCGAAGCCGCCGCCATCGCCAAAGGCCGTAAAAAAGCGGACAATGTACAACGCGTATTGATTGTTCCCGGATCCGGTTTGGTTAAAGAACAGGCCGAAAAAGAAGGCTTGCACGAAGTGTTTATAGAAGCCGGTTTTGAATGGCGCGAGCCGGGTTGCTCTATGTGCCTCGCCATGAATGCCGACCGCCTGACCTCGGGACAACGTTGCGCCTCTACTTCCAACCGGAACTTTGAAGGCCGTCAAGGCAACGGCGGACGCACCCACCTCGTCAGCCCTGCCATGGCAGCCGCAGCCGCGGTGACCGGCCACTTTACCGATATCCGCACTATGGCTTAAAATATTTTCAGACGGCCTTTATTCATCAGGCCGACTGAAACAATACCTTGCTCAAACAAGTTTTCTTATTATATTGCGCAAAACGTCCGAAAACCTTCTTAATCATTGATAACTTGAAAGGAATCTAGTATGAAAAAACTGTTTGCATTGGCTGCCGCAGCCCTTATTCTGTCAGCTTGTTCCAGCACTTGGTCCGGCGCAAAAGACGATACCAGCCGCAATTGGGACAAAACCAAAGAAACCGCAGAACACGTTGCCGACAAAACTGGCGAAGCCGTTAAAAAAGGCGGCAATGCAGTAGGCCGCGGCATGAGCCATGTTGGAGAAAAAATCGAAGCCGCTACCGAATAATTCGGTAAATCAGGCCGTCTGAAGCTCCTAACTCCGTTTCAGACGGCCTGATACATTATTAATTTTTCAGACATTTTCACGATTCCAAGCAAAGGAAGAAACAATGAGCAATCCGTCAAGCTGGTTTGGTATTCACGCTCATGATCTGGATCGCGCCAAAGCCTTTTACGAATCCGTATTCGGCAAACCTCTGCAAGACGTTGGCGGTAACGGATTCCGTTTCATCATTTTCCCAGCCGATTACACCCAACACGGTACGGCCGGCATGATTTGGCACGACAGCAACGCCCAGCCCGGCCACGGCGGTACAACCATTTTCTTTAATTGCCCGGATTGTGCCGAAACAGCAGAAAAAGCCGTTGTAGCAGGCGGCAAACTGTTACAAGAGAAATTCCGCATTGCCAACGGATTTGCAGCCTTTATCGAAGACACAGAAGGCAACCGAATCGGTTTGCACAGCACACGCTGACCCGAATAGCCATAAAATTTCCTATTATTATTATAAGAATCTGACATGAAAGCCTTTACCAAAATTACCGCCATCGTCGCCCCGCTCGACCGCAGCAACGTCGACACCGATGCCATCATCCCCAAACAATTTCTGAAATCCATCAAACGCAGCGGCTTCGGCCCCAATGCTTTTGATGAATGGCGTTACCTCGACCACGGCGAACCGGGCATGGACAACAGCAAACGCCCGTTGAATCCGGATTTCTCCCTGAACCAGCCACGCTATCAAGGCGCACAAATCCTGTTGACGCGTAAAAACTTCGGTTGCGGCTCTTCACGCGAACACGCCCCTTGGGCATTGGACGACTACGGCTTCCGCGCCGTCATCGCCCCCAACTTCGCCGACATCTTCTTCAACAACTGCTACAAAAACGGCCTTTTGCCTATCGTTTTGACAGAAGAACAGGTTGACCAGCTTTTCAAAGAAGTTGAAGCCAACGAAGGCTATCAGCTCTCCATCGACCTTGCCGAGCAAACCCTGACCACCCCTAGCGGCGAAACATTCACATTCGACATTACCGAACACCGCAAACACTGTCTCTTAAACGGCTTGGACGAAATCGGCCTGACCCTGCAACACGCTGACGAAATTCACGCCTTTGAAGAAAAACGCCGCCAAAGCCAGCCTTGGCTGTTTAACGGTTGACATACAAAAGGCCGTCTGAAAAATTTAAGTGTTTCAGACGGCCTTTACTGAATGTTTTGGGATAGACCATGAGATCATTCGACGAATTAATCCAAACCCAAGACCCTGCGTGGCCATTGATTCAAGAGTGGCTTACAGAAGCGGTAAACAGCGTTGAAGTTCTGCCACGTACGCTTGAAAAGGCAAAGGAAGAACTTGTCAAAACCCAAGTAACGATACGTTCGTTTATGGGCGCTGTCGTTTATGAAACCGGCGGTATTCTTATCGATGACGGCTGGTTACGGATACTTGGTTCTGGCAGCGCGAAGCTACCTCGTGGTTTGGGAAGTTGGAATCTAAGCCGTACACAATCCGAGCCAGCAGGCCCTGCTCCCTATTATCTGTTTGCCGATGATGTTGCTGGAGGCTATTTTGCGATTAATGGCGGAGGATTGAATGGCAAAGTAGGTAATGTTTTCTACCTACCACCGGATACACTGGAATGGGAAGATTGCGGTAAAGGTTATGGCGACTTCTTAAATTGGGCATTGAACGGCGATTTACAGTTGTTTTACGAAAACCTGCGTTGGAAAAATTGGCACGAAGAAATCCGTGATTTGAATGGCGACAGCGTTTACACGTTCTTTCCGTTTTTATGGACTGAAGAAGGCAGCGATATAAACCAAGTCAGCCGCAAGCGTATTCCTATCGCTGAACATTATGCTTCCACTTTGGATCTGCAAAACATAACTCTATAAAAAGCCTTTTCAGACAGCCTTATTGTCAGAATCCAAATAAGGCATCCTGAAAACCGTATTGGCTTCTCTACATCCTGAAGTTTAATTTCTACCTAACCACACCATGATTACCGACACCATAAGCAATGCCACCCGCTACGCTGCCTTGCATCCCGACTTTGCTGAGGCCTTCCATCTGTTGCAAACCCTAGATTTTACCAAGCTGCCGGACGGCCAAGTGCCGTGCGAGAACCCCAATATCCGTATTTTTATCAGCAGCGAGCCGATGAGGACTAAAGGCGAAGCTCAGCCTGAAGCGCACTTAAAACACATTGATATTCAAACGCCGATTGATGGCAGCGAAACATATGGCTGGATAGACAGAGGCCGTCTGAAAAACGGTTTAGGCTACAACGAAAAGCGCGATATCGAGTTTTTCGACTGCGAGCCGGAAACTTGGCTGACCTTGGAGCCCGGCGAATTTGCGCTATTCTTCCCGAATGATGCGCATGCCCCTTTGGTCGGCGACAGGGCAAACATACGCAAAGTTGTTTTTAAAATCCGTGTTGAAACCGAACGTCTATAATTTTTCAGACGGCCTTATCCCCTTATTCAGGACACAATATGTCTTTTTTCAGCAGGTTGTTCCGCTCCAAACCTAAATTAATGACTTGGCAGGAATTTGTCGAATACTTTGCCCGCCGCATCCAAGAAGAATTGGATCTTGAGGCAAAAATCGACTGAGGCGAAAATATTGCGTCTTCGCCGATTATTGTCCATTTTTCCGAAGACGATGAAGCATCATTCAGCACATATTTGAGCAACCATTACACAAGTTATCTGCAAAATCCCGAGGCCTTGGAGGCGATTGTTGCAGCCAATTTAGCGGTTATCTATAAGATTCAAGACACTGATGCCAGTGTTTCAGCACAACAAATTCTTCCGACAATTAAAAATACGATTTATCTGGAAAACGCCAGACTGATTACAAATACGGACGAAGCCGAACCTGCCGATTACCTGGTATACAAACCGATTGCCGGCGATATCATGTTGCTTTATATGGTGGATACGGAAGAATCCATGCATACGCTCAATCGTGAGCATATGAAAGAGGCCGGTATTGAAGATGAGGACGCCTTGTATCGTACCGCCATGGATAATTTGCGCCAACGGATGAATGGACATGTCCAAATTCATCATGCCGAAGGTTGGTCATTGACCCAAATCCATTTGGACAACGACTATGATACTTCCCTGATTTTGCTTTTGGACGAAGTACTTAAAGACGATCTTATGCTGCCGGCCAATCCTGTTTTTGCAGTCCCGGCACGCAACGCTCTGCTCGTTTGCAGCCCGTCCGATGAAGAGGCTTTGCAGGCAATGGCAAATATCGCCCTGCAGGCATTTGAAGACTCTGCCTACGCGATTTCTACCCAGCTTTACCAGTACCATAATGGTACAATCAGCGTTTTCAGAGCAAATTGATTTAAGGCCGTCTGAAAAACAGACGACCTGCCCTTTACCTAAAACCTTCCCATAAGGAAACCCGAAATGACCAAACATATCGCTATCTTGCGCGGCGACGGCATCGGCCCTGAAATCGTTGCAGAAACCGTCCGTGTACTCGACAAACTTATCGAACAAGGTTTGGATGTCAGCTACGAATACGCACCTTTGGGCGGCGAAGCCTATGACGAATACGGCCATCCTTATCCAGAATTCACGCAAAACCTTTGCCGTAAAGCTGATGCGGTTCTGCTTGGTGCAGTCGGTTCTCCTCAATACGACAATCTCGACCGTCCGCTGCGCCCTGAACGCGGCTTGTTGGCCATCCGTAAAGACTTGAATCTGTTTGCCAACCTGCGCCCTGCCATTTTGTATAAAGAGCTGGCCAATGCTTCCACTCTGAAACCGGAAATCGTAGCCGGCCTCGACATCCTTATCGTACGCGAACTGACCGGCGATATTTACTTCGGCGAACCGCGCGGCATCCGTGTGTTAGAAAACGGCGAACGCGAAGGCTACAACACCATGAAATACAGTGAAAGCGAAATCCGCCGTATTGCCCACGTTGCCTTCCAATCCGCCCAAAAACGCAGCAAAAAAGTCTGCTCCGTAGGCAAAGCCAACGTTTTGGAAACCACCGAACTGTGGCGCGAAATCTTTGAAGAAATCGGCAAAGAATACCCTGATGTCGAGCTTTCCCATATGTACGTTGATAACGCAGCCATGCAGTTAGTACGCGCACCTAAACAGTTTGACGTGATTGCCACCGGCAACATCTTCGGCGATATCCTCTCCGACGAAGCCTCCATGCTGACCGGTTCTATCGGTATGCTGCCTTCCGCTTCTTTGGACGAAAACGGCAAAGGCCTGTACGAACCGTCTCACGGCTCAGCTCCCGACATTGCCGGTCAAAACAAAGCCAATCCGCTGGCGACCGTATTGTCTCTTGCCATGCTGCTGCGTTACAGCCTGAACGACGAAGCACGCGCGCAACAAGTTGAAAACGCCGTACAAAAAGTACTGCAACAAGGCTTGCGTACCGGCGACATTTACGAAGAAGGTACCAAACTGGTTTCCTGCTCCGAAATGGGCGATGCCGTATTGGCCGCTTTGTAAGAGGCCGTCTGAAAAAGCGTGGGATCAATTCCACGCTTTTTTATATGCGAAAACTCGAAACCATAAAAAAGGGCGTGTCTTCACACGCCCTTTCGTTTTATCGTCTTATTTCAGACGGCCTTAAGATTGAAGCAATCAACCTCTTTTGTGTTTGCCACCAAAGCTGTCGTTAGACTTGCGCTTGCCTTTAAAGCCTTCGCCGCCTTTTTTGAAACCGTCAGCTTTTTTGAAACCATCTTTCTTAAAGCCATCTTTCTTGAAACCGTCTTTTTTATGGCTTTCGCCGCGAGTTTTACCGCCGAAACCTTCTTTAGCCGGTTTCTTATCGCCGCGCCAACCGCCGGATTTACGATCGCCCCAGCCGCCTTTGCCTTTCGGTTTACCGCCGGTAGATTTGCGTTTGCGTGTCGGCTCCATGCCTTCGATGGTCAGCTCAGGCAATTTACGGCCGATGTATTTTTCAATTTTGTGTACTTTGACGTATTCGTTCACTTCGGCAAAAGTAATCGCAATACCGGTACGGCCTGCACGGCCGGTACGGCCGATGCGGTGAACGTAATCTTCAGCCTGTTTGGGCAAGTCGTAGTTGATAACGTGGGTAATGGTTGGTACGTCGATACCGCGTGCGGCAACGTCGGTGGCAACCAAAATTTTGCAGCGGCCTTTGCGCAAGTCCATCAGCGTGCGGTTACGCCAGCCTTGCGGCATATCGCCGTGCAGGCAGTTGGCGGCAAAACCTTTTTCGTACAATTCATCCGCGATGACTTCGGTCATGGCTTTGGTGGACGTGAAAATCACGCATTGATCGATATTGGCATCGCGCAAGATATGGTCGAGCAGGCGGTTTTTATGGCGCATATCGTCGCAGTACAGCAGCTGCTCTTCGATTTTGCCTTGGTCGTCCACGCGCTCGACTTCGACGACTTCAGGGTCTTTGGTTAGTTTGCGCGCCAGTTTGCCCACTGCTCCGTCCCAAGTGGCAGAGAACAACAAAGTCTGACGGTCAGTCGGCGTTGCTTCTACGATGGTTTCGATGTCGTCGATAAAACCCATGTCCAACATACGGTCGGCTTCGTCCAAAATCAGAACTTCCAAACGTTCAAAATCAACCTTGCCGCTTTGCATCAAGTCCATCAGACGGCCCGGAGTGGCGACAATCAGGTCAACCGGTTTGCTCAGGGCGCGGGTTTGGTAGCCGAAAGATGCGCCGCCGACAATGCTGACAGTACGGAACCAACGCATATTTTTAGCATACGCCAGCGCGTTTTTTTCCACCTGAGCCGCCAGTTCGCGGGTCGGGGTCAAGACCAAAGCGCGTGGGCCTTTGCCCGGTTTTTCGCTGCGCTTGGTCAGTTTTTGCAAAGTCGGCAGCAGGAAGGCTGCGGTTTTGCCTGAACCGGTTTGTGCCGAAGCCATAATATCGCGGCCGTCCAAAGCAAACGGAATCGCTTGCGCCTGAATCGGGGTCGGGCTTTCATAACCCTCGCTGCTTACGGCAGACAAAATGTTTTTATCAAGGTTCAAATCGGCAAATTTAATAGACATATCTATCCTAAGAGACAACAACGCGCACGCCTGAACAATTTCAGACGACCTGAAGCAAAGGAAAGTAACGATACGGGAAATGTGAAGTTACAGGGTTGTCGCAAGCATCTTGCTTGTGGTTAACATCGACGACAACCTGCACAGAAAAGGCTTTGCAAATATGCAAGCAATAAAAGAAACGCGCCCGAAACGGCGGTTTAGGTTGGATGACGATGGCTTCGTATCAAAAGGCGAACGGCGGATAATATAGATTTTATGGATAACAGTCAAGCAAAAAGGCATCAAGTGCGTTAAAATCCAACCCCTTCCCAATACTTATTCAGGCCGTCTGAAAACCATGACCGACATTACCCCCTTTGCCAACCGCTTGGGCAAAAACATCAAACATCTTATGAAATGGGCCAAACGCAATAATATCGAAGCCTGGCGCATTTATGACCGCGATATTCCCCAATTTCCCTTTGCCGTCGATGTTTACGGCGACCAAATCCATCTTCAGGAATACGATACCGGCTGGCTGATGCAGCTCGAAGAATACGAAACATGGCTTGCGGATGTATTGGAGGCCGTCGGTTTTGTGACCGGTTTTGCACCCGAACAAATCCACCTCAAACGCCGAGAACGTCAAAAAGGTTTACAACAATACGAGAAAACCGGCAAAACCGGCGACGATTTCGTCATCACTGAAAACGGCCGCAAGTTTTGGGTCAACCTCGACAAATACCTCGACACCGGCCTCTTCCTTGACCACCGCAACACGCGCAAAAAAGTAGGCGAAACCGCAGAGGGCAAACGCTTCCTCAACCTGTTTTCCTACACAGGCAGCTTTACCGTCTATGCCGCAACCGGCGGCGCGTTATCCAGTGAAACTGTCGATTTGTCCAACACATATCTCGATTGGGCGAAACGCAATTTCGAACTCAACGGCATCGACACCGAACAACACAAAATCGTCCGCGCCGACGTGTTCCAATACCTGCAAAACGCCGCTGCCGAAGGCAAACAGTTCGACCTTATCGTCATGGATCCGCCCAGCTTCTCCAACAGCAAAAAGATGCTCGACATTCTCGACATCCAGCGCGACCATAAAAAGCTGATTGACGGCGCAATGAACCTGCTCGCTTCAGACGGTATTTTGTACTTCTCCAACAACCTACGCAGCTTTGTGTTGGACGATTCGGTCGCGGAACAATATGCGGTCAAAGACATTTCCAAGCAGTCCGTTCCCGACGATTTCCGCAACAAAAAAATTCATCAATGCTGGGAAATCAAGCATAAATAAGCATCAGGCCGTCTGAAAGCCAGTTTTCAGACGGCCTGATTACCATATTGAATCTCTCAATCAATAGGCGCATAATTGAAGAAATTGTTGACAATATCAAAAGGAAAATAACATGCAAAACTACCTGACGCCCAATTTCTCATTCGCCCCCATGATTCCAGAACGCGCGCTCGGCAGCCGGGTTTGGGATACCGAAAGACGAGAATACATTGACCTGTCAGGCGGTATTGCTGTGAACGCGCTGGGCCATTGCCATCCTGATTTGGTCGCAGCCTTGACCGAACAGTCGCAAAAACTTTGGCACATTTCTAATATCTACACTACCCAACCGGCGCAAGAATTGGCCAAAAAATTGGTCGAAAACACCTTCGCCGACAAAGTATTTTTCTGCAACTCCGGCGCAGAGGCCAATGAAGCCGCGCTGAAACTGGCGCGCAAATACGGCCGCGATCATTTTGGCGAACACAAAACCGAAATCATCTCCTGCCTCAACAGCTTCCACGGCCGCACCCTGTTTACCGTATCCGTCGGCGGCCAGCCCAAATACAGCAAAGACTACGCGCCGCTGCCGGCCGGCATTACCCACGTTCCCTTCAATGATGTTGCCGCATTGGAAGCAGCCGTCAGCGACAAAACCTGCGCCGTGATTATCGAGCCGATTCAAGGCGAAAGCGGCATTCTGCCTGCCACTCAAGAATATCTGCAAGCCGCACGCCGTTTATGCGACAAACACGGCACCTTGCTGATTTTGGACGAAGTGCAAACCGGCATGGGGCATACAGGCAAACTGTTTGCCTACGAGCATTACGGCGTAACACCCGATATCCTCAGCTCCGCCAAAGCCTTGGGCGGCGGCTTCCCGATTGGCGCGATTCTGACCACCGATAAAATCGCCCCAACCTTCGGCCCTGGAACGCATGGCTCGACCTTTGGCGGCAATCCGATGGCGTGTGCGGTCGGCAGCCGTGCGTTTGACATCATCAATGCGACCGAAACATTGGCACACGTTAAACAACAAGGCCAAAAACTTCAGACGGCCTTGCGTGAAATAGGCGAAAAGACCGGCGTATTTAAAGAAGTCCGCGGCATGGGCTTGCTGCTCGGCTGCGTATTGGCAGACGAATACGCAGGCAAGGCATCAGAAATTACCGCCGCCGCTTTAAAACACGGCCTGATGGTACTGGTTGCCGGCGCCAATGTCGTGCGCTTCGCCCCCAGCCTGCTGCTGAACGATGAAGACATGGCTGAAGGCTTGAAACGTTTTGAAGCAGCCTTGGCCGAATGGTTGGCCTGATTTTTAAAACCCAATATCCAAATCAGCCGACAGCTTTTATTCCCTAATTGATGCCATATAGTAAAGGCCGTCTGAAAGACTGTTTGAGTTTTTCAGACGGCCTTTTTTCAATATTGAAAACAACATCCGCCTACATGCTTTGTCATTTGATGTTTGTTAAAAATCGTACTGCCTCTTCGTGTTACGCTTGGCAAACAATTTGATTTTACGAAGAAAAGGAGCAGGAGATGGTATCGTTGAAAACCCAAATTGCCGGTTTTTCTTTTGACAACTGCCTGATGAACGCGGCAGGTGTGTCATGTATGACTGTTGAGGAATTGGAAGCGGTCAGACAGTCTTCGGCAGGCACTTTCATTACCAAGACCGCAACGCTTACCCCGCGTCAAGGCAACCCCGAGCCGCGTTATCGGGACGTGCCTCTCGGCAGCATCAATTCGATGGGTTTGCCGAATCAAGGCATTGATTACTATCTGGATTACCTGCTTACCCTTCAAGAATCTGAGCCGGAACGGACATTTTTCCTATCATTGGTCGGTCTATCGCCCGGCGAAACACATATCCTGTTGGAAAAAGTGCAAAATAGCGGGTTTAACGGCATTACCGAACTCAACCTATCCTGCCCAAACGTCGCCGGCAAACCGCAAATCGCCTATGACTTTGAAACAACCGAGATGATTTTGGATAATACGTTTACCTACTTCGACAAGCCCTTGGGCATCAAATTGCCGCCGTATTTCGATATAGCCCATTTTGATCAAGCGGCGAAAGTGTTCAACCGCTATCCCCTAAAATTCGTCAACTGCGTCAACTCCATCGGCAACGGCATGTATATCGAAGACGAATCCGTCGTCATCCGCCCGAAAAACGGCTTCGGCGGCATAGGCGGCCAATACATCAAACCAACTGCGCTCGCCAATGTCCACGCGTTCTATCAAAGACTGGAGCCGTCTATCCAAGTCATCGGAACAGGCGGCGTTTACAGCGGCCGTGATGCATTTGAACACATCTTGTGCGGCGCAAGCATGGTGCAGATCGGCACGGCGCTACACCAGCAAGGCGTAGACATTTTTGAACGGGTTTCCCTTGAATTAAAAGCCATCATGGCGCAAAAAGGCTATGAAAAAATAGAAGACTTCAAAGGCAAATTGAAATATTTTACATAAGGTTTACTCTAAAAAACGCCCAAGGCCGTCTGAAAATTTCAGACGGCCTTGTTGTATAATTGCTCCCCACATTACCCGTCTTCCCCTTCAATGAAACTCAACCCCCAACAGCAAGCCGCAGTCAAATATCTAGGCGGCCCCCTGCTCGTCCTTGCCGGCGCAGGCAGCGGCAAAACCGGCGTGATTACGCAAAAAATCAAGCATTTGATTGTCAATGTCGGCTATCTGCCGCATACCGTCGCCGCGATTACCTTTACCAATAAAGCCGCCACGGAAATGCAGGAGCGCGTCGCCAAAATGCTGCCCAAGTCGCAAACGCGCGGGCTGACGATTTGCACCTTCCACTCTTTGGGTATGAAGATTTTGCGCGAAGAAGCCAATCAAATCGGTTACAAAAAAAACTTTTCCATCCTCGACTCTACCGACAGCGCCAAAATCATCAGCGAGCTCTTGGGCGGTACGGGCAAAGAAGCCATATTCAAAGCGCAACACCAAATTTCCCTGTGGAAAAACGATCTAAAAACGCCTGAAGATGTCGTTCAGACGGCCTCTAATGTGTGGGAACAACAAACAGCGCGCGTCTATGCAAGTTATCAGGAAACCCTGCAAAGCTATCAGGCAGTAGACTTCGACGACTTAATCCGCCTGCCTGCCGTGCTGTTGCAGCAAAACAGCGAAGTGCGCAATAAATGGCAGCGGCGGCTGCGTTATCTGCTGGTTGATGAATGCCAAGACACTAACACCTGCCAATTCACCCTGATGAAGCTTCTGACCGGCGCGGAAGGCATGTTTACCGCTGTCGGCGATGACGACCAGTCCATCTACGCATGGCGCGGCGCAAACATGGAAAACCTGCGTAAAATGCAGGAAGACTATCCACAGATGAAAGTCATCAAGCTGGAGCAAAACTACCGCTCCACCGCGCGGATTCTTAAAATCGCCAACAAAGTGATTGAAAACAACCCCAAGCTGTTCACCAAAAAACTTTGGTCGCAGTTCGGCGAAGGCGAAATCGTCAAGGTCGTTGCCTGTCAAAGCGAGCAGCACGAAGCCGACTGGGTTGTCAGCCAAATCGTCAAGCAGAAGCTGGTCGGCGGCGACAAAACCCAATACGCCGATTTCGCCGTGTTATACCGTGGCAACCATCAAGCGCGAATTTTTGAAGAAGCCTTGCGCAGCGCGCGCGTTCCTTATCAACTCTCCGGCGGGCAGAGTTTTTTCGACAAAGCCGAAATCAAAGACGTTTTGTCCTATTTGCGCCTGCTTGCCAATCCCAACGACGATCCCGCCTTCCTGCGCGCCGTGACCACGCCCAAACGCGGTATCGGCGACGTCACGCTGGGCAAACTCAACACCTACGCGCACGAACACGAATGCAGCCTATATGAAGCCGCGCAGACCGAAGAAGCGCTTGCCCTGTTGAACAATACCAACCGCCAACACCTGCAAGCCTTCATGGATATGATTGAAAACTACCGCGCCAAAGCCGAAATCAGCGAAGCAGGCGAGCTTATCCATAACCTGCTGAGAGAAATCGACTACGAAAACCACCTGTTGGCAAACGAAGAAGGCAAAGCAGGCGAAATCAAATGGCGCAACGTTACCGACCTGACTGGCTGGCTGGAACGCAAAGGCGAGCAAGACGGCAAAAACATCATCGAGCTTGCCCAAACCATCGCCCTGATGACGCTTTTGGAAGGCAAAAGTGAAGAAGAAGTCGATGCCGTCAAACTTTCCACCCTGCACGCTTCCAAAGGTTTGGAATACCCCTACGTTTTCCTTGTCGGTTGCGAAGAAGGTATCTTGCCGCATAATGACAGCATAGAAGAAGACAATGTCGAAGAAGAACGCCGCCTGATGTACGTCGGCATTACCCGCGCCAAACGCCAGCTTACACTGACCCACTGCCTCAAACGCAAAAAGCAAGGCACATGGCAGTTCCCCGAGCCGAGCCGCTTCATAGACGAAATGCCGCAGGAAGACATCAAGATTTTAGGCCGCAAAGGCGGCGAGCCGATTGTGAGCAAGGAAGAAGGGAAAAGCAATCTGGCGGGTTTGCTGGATATGCTGGGAAACAAAAGAAAAGGATAAAGCAAGGCCATCTGAAAGCAACCTTTCAGACGGCCTTATTGTCAGCAAAATGTCAAAGTCAACAATAAAATAATTTTTTACTTTATACCTTTATGCCCATCTATTCCCATTCCTCCCGATTCTTCAAAAATAAACAAAAATAATCGAATAATCAGGTACAAAATAAAAAAATCAAGCGACACGATTGCTCCATTTCCCTTCAATTTATAAGCAAAAATTGTCAACACTTGAAGTATAAATTCACAAGCAAAATCGCATTTTTCAGGTATAATAATGGATTCCCCAACTGCATTTTGTGAGCTGAATCCATGTCTGTTGTTCTGCCCTTGCGCGGTGTAACCGCCCTTTCCGATTTCCGTGTTGAAAAACTCTTTCAAAAAGCAGCCGCACTCGGCCTGCCCGAAGTCAAATTAAGCAGCGAATTTTGGTATTTTGTCGGTAGCGAAAAAGCACTTGATGCCGCGACAGTCGAAAAACTGCAAGCCTTACTGGCAGCGCAAAGCGTTGAACAAACGCCCAAAGCGCGCGAGGGCTTGCATTTATTTTTGGTAACGCCCCGTTTGGGTACGATTTCGCCGTGGGCTTCCAAGGCGACCAATATCGCCGAAAACTGCGGTTTGGAAGGCATTGAGCGTATTGAACGCGGCATGGCCGTATGGTTGGAAGGTGCGCTTACCGACGGGCAAAAACAACAATGGGCAGCCCTATTGCACGACCGCATGACCGAAAGCGTGTTGACCGACATCGATGCAGCGGCGCAACTGTTCCACCACATCCAATCGGAAACCTTCTCCAGCGTAGATGTATTGGGCGGCGGTAAAGAGGCATTGGTCAAAGCCAATACCGAAATGGGTTTGGCACTTTCAGCCGACGAAATCGATTATCTGGTCGAAAACTACCAAGTTTTAAACCGCAATCCGTCCGATGTTGAATTGATGATGTTCGCTCAGGCAAACAGCGAACACTGCCGCCACAAAATCTTCAACGCCGACTTCATCCTCAACGGCGAAAAACAGCCGAAATCCCTTTTCGGCATGATACGCGATACGCACAATGCGCATCCCGAAGGCACAGTCGTTGCCTATAAAGACAATTCGTCCGTGATCGAAGGCGCAAAAGTCGAGCGTTTCTATCCGAATGCGGCGGAAAACCAAGGCTACCGTTTCCACGAAGAAGACACCCATATCATCATGAAGGTGGAAACACACAACCACCCGACCGCCATCGCGCCGTTTGCGGGTGCGGCGACGGGCGCGGGCGGCGAAATCCGCGACGAAGGCGCAACAGGCAAAGGCTCACGTCCGAAAGCAGGCTTGACCGGCTTTACCGTCTCCAACCTGAATATTCCGGGCCTGGAGCAGCCTTGGGAACAAGCCTACGGCAAACCCGGCCATATTGCTTCTCCTTTAGACATCATGATTGAAGGCCCGATCGGCGGCGCGGCATTCAACAACGAATTCGGCCGCCCGAACCTCTTGGGCTACTTCCGCACTTTTGAAGAGAAGTTCGACGGTCAGGTTCGCGGCTATCACAAACCGATTATGATTGCCGGCGGCTTGGGCAGCATTCAGGCGCAGCAAACACACAAAGACGAAATCCCCGAAGGCGCATTGCTGATCCAACTGGGCGGCCCGGGTATGCTTATCGGTTTAGGCGGTGGCGCGGCTTCTTCCATGAATACCGGCACGAACGATGCGTCTTTGGACTTCAACTCCGTCCAACGCGGCAATCCCGAAATCGAACGTCGCGCGCAAGAAGTGATCGACCGCTGCTGGCAGCTCGGCGATAAGAACCCGATTATCTCCATTCACGACGTCGGCGCAGGCGGCTTGTCCAACGCCTTCCCCGAGCTCGTCAACGATGCCGGACGCGGCGCGGTATTCAAGCTGCGTGAAGTACCGCTGGAAGAACATGGCCTCAATCCGTTGCAGATTTGGTGTAACGAATCGCAAGAACGTTATGTGTTATCGATTTTGGAAAAAGATTTGGAGACCTTCCGCGCCATCTGCGAACGCGAACGCTGCCCGTTTGCCGTAATCGGCACGGCGACCGACGACGGCCATTTGAAAGTGCGCGACGACTTGTTCTCCAACAATCCTGTCGATTTGCCGTTGAACGTTTTGCTCGGCAAACCGCCCAAAACCACGCGTACCGACAAAACAGTTACGCCGTCTGAAAAACCGTTTAACGCCGGCGATATTGACATTACCGAAGCCGCCTACCGCGTTTTGCGCCTGCCTACCGTAGCCGCCAAAAACTTCCTGATTACCATCGGCGACCGCAGCGTCGGCGGCATGACCCACCGCGACCAAATGGTCGGCAAATACCAAACCCCCGTAGCCGACTGCGCCGTAACCATGATGGGCTTCAATACCTATCGCGGCGAAGCGATGTCTATGGGCGAAAAACCAACCGTCGCCCTGTTTGACGCGCCTGCTTCGGGCAGAATGTGCGTCGGCGAAGCCATCACCAACATCGCTGCGGTCAATATCGGCGACATCGGCAACATCAAACTCTCCGCCAACTGGATGGCTGCGTGCGGTAACGAAGGCGAAGACGAAAAACTCTACCGCACCGTCGAAGCCGTTTCCAAAGCCTGTCAGGCATTGGATTTGAGCATTCCGGTGGGTAAAGACAGCCTGTCGATGAAAACCGTATGGCAGGATAACGGCGCACAAAAATCCGTGGTTTCGCCTTTAAGCCTGATTATTTCGGCGTTTGCGCCGGTGGAAGACGTACGCAAGACTGTTACGCCTGAATTAAAAAACGTCGAAGACAGCGTATTGCTGCTGGTTGACTTGGGCAACGGCAAAGCGCGCATGGGCGGCTCTGCATTCGGTCAGGTTTACAACAATATGACCGGCGACGCGCCTGATTTAGACGATACAGGCCGTCTGAAAGCGTTTTACAACGTGATTCAACAGCTTGTCGCCGAAGACAAACTCTTGGCGTACCATGACCGCAGCGACGGCGGCTTGTTTGCCGCTTTGGTAGAAATGGCGTTTGCAGGCCGCATCGGCGTCAATGTGGATTTGACCTCGCTGGTTACCAACCAAGCCGATGCCAACGAAGCCAGCATTTGCGCATTATTCAATGAAGAGCTGGGCGCAGTGATTCAAATTGCCAAACAAGATGTAGCGGCCGTAGAAGCCTTGTTTAAAGAAGCTGATTTGGCACTGCATACCGTTGCGACCATCGGTACTGACGAGAAAATCGTTATCCGTAACCAAGCAGGCATCGTATTGGAACAAAACCGCGCCGACCTACAACGCGCATGGCAGGAAACCAGCCACGCCATCCAACGCCTGCGCGACAACCCTGCCTGCGCCGACAGCGAGTTTGCCCTGATTGACGACAACGAACGCAGCGCATTGTTTGCCGACGTGAAGTTTGATGTAAACGAAGATATCGCCGCGCCATTCATCAACAGCGGCGCGAAACCCAAAATCGCCATCCTGCGCGAACAGGGCGTAAACGGGCAAATTGAAATGGCCGCCGCCTTCACCCGCGCCGGTTTCGATGCTTACGACGTGCATATGTCCGACCTGATGGCAGGCCGCGTCCACCTTGCCGACTTCAAAATGCTGGCGGCGTGCGGCGGCTTCAGCTACGGCGATGTACTCGGTGCAGGCGAAGGCTGGGCGAAATCGATTCTGTTCCACCCTGCTCTGCGCGATCAATTTGCCGCCTTCTTTGCCGATCCGAACACGCTGACATTGGGCGTGTGCAACGGCTGTCAAATGGTCAGCAACCTTGCCGAAATTATCCCGGGCGCAGAAACATGGCCGAAGTTCAAACGCAACTTGAGCGAACAGTTTGAAGCGCGCCTGAGTATGGTTCATGTTCCGAAATCCGCGTCGCTGATTCTGAACGAAATGCAAGGCTCCAGCCTGCCTGTCGTGGTCAGCCACGGCGAAGGCCGCGCCGACTTCGCACTTCACGGCGGCAACATTTCTGCCGATTTGGGCATTGCGCTACAATATGTAGACGGTCAAAACCAAGTGACCCAAACTTATCCGCTCAACCCTAACGGCTCGCCTCAAGGTATTGCCGGTGTGACCAACGCCGACGGCCGCGTTACCATCATGATGCCGCATCCGGAACGCGTGTACCGCGCCGCACAAATGAGCTGGAAACCGGAAGACTGGACGGAATTGTCCGGCTGGTACCGCCTCTTTGCCGGCGCAAGAAAAGCTTTGGGTTAACCAGGCTGATTTGATTCGGCTTTAAAGAAAAGGTCGTCTGAAATAGGCACATCGGACTTCGCTCCAACCTGTTTCAGACGGCCTAGATTTTTTATCCCGAACCTATATACAAAAAAACTTAATTGAATTTATAGAAAGATTTGGAGAAGCTTATGTCTGACAAAGTAATTTTTAAAAACAAGCCGAATGATGATGAATATATTAAATGGATTGAAGAAAACTCAAATGGATTTGTATTAAATATAGATCAAACTAAAGACCCTTCTAAGATTTATAAAGATTATCCCAAAATACATTTTGCTAATTGTGGCCAACTAAATAAAAGGCCGGGGCGCACAACTAAAAAATATTTCAAAGTTTGCTCAAACTCAATCGAAGAACTTGAACGATGGAGCTTGAACACATACAACAAAGAACTAACTCCATGCAGAACCTGTAAGAAAAGAGGATTATTAGTGGCATGGTACGCAGAAATAAAAAATCTTCAGGCGGCTTCTGCCCTGTCCTTAAAATCTGATATAGACGAACTCAAAGAATGTTTAGTATCTGAGACCAATTCAGCAAAACGAACCGAAATTGAGACTTTGATAAAAGCCCGTCAAGGGCAAGGCAGTTTCCGACAAAAACTACTCAAACTGTATCCAAGCTGCCCGCTGACCGGTCTAGATATCGAGCCTTTACTCATTGCCAGCCATATTAAACCTTGGAGCGTGTGCGATGATAACGAGCGTTTATGTCGCTTCAATGGTCTGATGCTCGCACCCAATATCGACAGATTATTCGATAATGGACTGATTACGTTTGATACCGACGGTACGATAAAAATCAGCCCGACAATCGATTCGGAAAATCAAAAGCGGTTGGGAATTTCTCCCGATATGAAATTAAAAATTCGACCGGAAAGCGAAAAATATTTCGAGTATCACCGCAACCATGTCTTCCAAAAAGAAGAATAGATGGGTTGAACAGTCTGTTGATTTAAGGTCGTCTGAAAACGATTTAGCGAACCACTCTATACCTGTTTTCAGACGACCTTTTTGCGTCCTTTTGCATATAAAGACCAAACCGACCATCGTCATTCCCGCGTAGGCGGGAATGACGGTGGCGAAGTGTTTTTTTGGATTCCCATTATCGGCATTCCATTAGCGTGTTCTGCAAGCAGAAGCATCATTCCGTATAATCATAATCCCCCTTAGCTCCCCATCAGCTATAATCGACATATTCAGACGGCCTTTCCCGACATTATGACTCGACAAGCCTTTATCCTCAGCGATTGCGAATTTTCCGAATGCGGAGAAAAGCCTTACGCCCTGTTGACCGCGAATCCGACGAAGGAACACCACTTCATCGCTCAAACCGAGCAGCGGCAACATGCGCATAATCCGCAGGTCAGCCCGCAGAATCAGAATGTTTACAAGCTGCCCTTGTCAATGTTCCATACTGGCGAAAAAGCCCGCGGCAAAGAACAAAACCGCAGCGAAGCGATAAGCGTCAACATCATCGGAAACTTGGCGGCGAAAAACCTCTATACGCTGACCTTTGTCGAAGACTCCTCCAACCAATATAATCTGGAAAGCTGGTTCAACCGTCATGAAAGCGGCTACGAAGAAGCCTGCAATCATCTGCGCACTTTACCTGCAGGCCGTCTGAAAACAACTACGGCAAATGCCGATACCGTCAAAGTACCGGATACGTTGTGGCGGATATTGCGGCTGAAATTCCTCGGTATCCTGCGCAATCCGCACAACCATAAAAACCTGTTTGCCCACCGCCTGCATCAAACGCTTCGGGCGCGGCTGCCGGAAGTCGGTTTTGAATTTGTCCGCTTGATCAGCAAACGCGACCCCAAGCGTATCGAAGCCATTATGCAGGACTACCGTTTCACTTTTCTCGGCTATGTCGATTGGCTGGGTGGGCTTTACGGCATGTTGAGCGAAGGCGTGGCGCAGCCGTCGTTGTTTGAACGGCTGTTTTGCAACATCTTTACCGAACCCGAAGCCGTGAAAATCGAATTGTTCCGCTATCCGGAAAACACAGGGCTGTGCCTGTTTGGCGACAGCAGTTTCTGCCTGCAAGCCTCGGCCAAGCTATTCAGCGTCGGCGTTAATATCTCGCACGATATGTTTGCCGTCGTCCACCTGCAAACCGACCGTTGGCACGTGTTTAAGAATACCTTTCATCACGACGCGCCCAAACTGCAAGGTCAAGTGCGGATTATCGACGGCGACCAAACCCAAAGATTGCTGTTCAACCGACTGTGCATCCATCAAGCCCATGAAGCCGTGTTCGGCCAAAGCCCGAATATCAAAGATTATTTAGAGGCCGTCTGAAACCCCCAACCAGAAGAAAGCATATGAAAATCACGCCAATCCAAGCCCTAAACGACAACTACATCTGGATGATTCAAGAAGGAAACCATGCCGCCTGCGTCGATCCGTCCGATGCTACGCCCGTTTTGAAATTCCTCGTCCACAACCGCCTGATGCTGGCGCAAACATGGATTACCCATCCGCACCCCGACCATACCGGCGGCGCAAAAAGCTTGTTCCACGGCTTTTTAGAATCCCCGATCTATGGCGAAAGCGATATCGACGTAGCAACGCATACCGTCACCGCAGGTACGCAGTTCCCGTTTGGCGAAGGCTTGGTTACCGTTTGGGCAACCCCCGGCCATACCGACCGCCACATCAGCTATCTGTTGGAAAATTCAGACGGCCTGCACGTTTTCTGTGGCGATACCTTGTTTTCCGCCGGTTGCGGCCGCGTATTTACCGGCACAATCGAGCAGCTTTACGACAGCTTCCATCGATTCAACCAGCTGCCCGAAGAAACGCTGTTTTATCCGGCGCACGAATATACCGCCCCAAATCTGCGCTTTGCCCTGCATATCGAGCCGGATAATGCCGACATTCAGACGGCCTTGGCCGCAGCCGAACACACGCCGACACTACCTGTCAGCCTGGCGCACGAACGTAAAGTCAATCCGTTTTTCCGCGTACACCTGCCCCAAGTTCAGGCACGCGCCGAAGAATTGAGCGGACGAAAATTAAACAGCGAACTCGAAGTCTTTGCCGCTTTGCGTGAATTGAAAAATCAATTTTAATTGGGCTTAATCCCTAAATAAATAAAGGCCGTCTGAACAATATCTGTTCAGACGGCCTTTATTTATTTAGGGATTATTCCCATTCAATTGTGGCAGGCGGTTTGCCGCTGACATCATAAACCACACGGTTGATACCTTTGACTTCGTTGATGATGCGGTTGGACACGCGGCCAAGCAGCGAGTATGGCAATTCAGCCCAGTGCGCAGTCATAAAGTCGCTGGTAATCACGGCACGCAAAGCAACGACGTAATCGTAAGTACGGCCGTCGCCCATTACGCCGACGGATTTCACGGGCAGGAATACGGCAAAGGTTTGGCTGGTCAGGTCGTACCAAGATGTACCGTTTTCATCGGTAGTATTGCGCAATTCTTGAATGAAAATATCGTCTGCTTGACGGAGCAAGTCGGCGTATTCTTTTTTCACTTCACCTAAGATACGCACGCCCAAACCCGGGCCCGGGAACGGATGACGGTACACCATTTCGCGCGGCAGACCCAAAGCCACGCCCAATTCGCGTACTTCGTCTTTGAACAAGTCACGCAAAGGCTCAAGCAGCTTGAGCTTCATGTTTTCAGGCAGGCCGCCGACGTTGTGGTGGGATTTGATGGCGTGGGCTTTTTTGGTTTTTGCGCCTGCGGATTCGATTACGTCAGGGTAAATCGTACCTTGCGCCAACCATTTGGCGTTGGTGAGTTTTTTCTCTTCAGCGTCAAATACTTCGATAAATTCCGCACCGATGATTTTGCGTTTTTTCTCTGGATCGGTCACACCGGTAAGTTTCGCCAAAAACTGCTCTTCGGCATCAACGTGAATCACGCGTACGCCCAAGTTGCGGGCAAACATGTCCATCACCATTTTACCTTCGTTCAAACGCAACAAACCGTGGTCAACAAACACGCAGGTCAGTTGGTCGCCGATGGCGCGGTGAATCAGCGCGGCCGCTACGGAAGAGTCCACGCCGCCGGACAAACCTAAAATCACTTCGTCGCTGCCGACTTGTTCGCGGATTTTGGCAACGGCTTCTTCGATGTAGTTCGGCATGGTCCAGCTTGGTTGTGCGCCGCAAATATCCAAGACAAAGCGGTTCAACAACGCGCGGCCTTGTTTGGTGTGGGTCACTTCAGGGTGGAATTGGATACCGTAGAATTGTTTCTCAGCATTTTCCATCATGGCAATCGGGCAAGACGGGGTGTCGCCGATGACAGAGAAGCCGGTAGGCAGTTTGGAAACTTTATCGCCATGGCTCATCCAGACGTCGAGCGCATTAGGCGCATCGTCTTGAATGCCGCGTGTCAGCTCGCTGTCGATGGTTTTAACTTGCGCATAACCGAATTCGCGTTGGTTGCCCGGGCTAACTTCGCCGCCCAAGTGGTGCGCCATAAATTGCATGCCATAGCAGATACCCAAAACCGGAATGCCCAAATCAAAAATACCGGTATCGGCTTGATAATCGGATTCGTAAACGGAATTAGGGCCGCCGGAGAGGATGATGCCTTTCGGGTTGAAGGCTTTGATTTCTTCCAAAGGCATGTCAAAAGAATGCAGTTCGCAGTAAACATGGGCTTCGCGCACGCGGCGGGCGATCAGCTGGGTAACTTGCGAGCCGAAGTCGAGAATAAGGATTTTGTCTTGGGTCATGGCGGAAACTTTGCAAAATGTAAGAAAACGGTGCGGCCGGGAGGGTAAATTTCAAATTTAAACCACAATAAAAAAGGCCGTCTGAATCGGCGGATTATACCATTGTTCAGACGGCCTTTATAGGGCAAAACCCAAATCTCTCATCTTTCTATTTTGTGTGTTTCTCAGGAATCATGTCGCTGCGCGAGAGCAACAGCAGGCAACCCAACACAACCATGCCGATGGCCAGCAACGGCGAGAGGTAAATCCAGTAGCTCATGTGCAGATAAATGGCTGTACCGATATAAACCAGCATCGGGCCGGAAACGATAGACTGTTTGTTGATGCCGTCCATCATCAACACGGCAAAGCCCAAAATAATTAATGCGCCGGCAATCATGGTCGATGTCGCAGGCAAAATATCCGTAGCACGTAAAAACCAAATCGCGCCAAAGATAATCAAAAACAAAGGCAGAAAAAGTGAGGGGCGGGACATAACAACGCTCCGTAAAGGTTTCAGACGGCCTGTATTATTGGGTGCGTTGGTCATACAGACAAGATATAAAAATGCAATCTTGTGTGTAATTATGCAAAGGTTGGCACAACAAAAAGGCCGTCTGAACAGCGGCAAACCGAAATCAAATATTTCAATTTATCCCATTCCAGACGGCCTTTTAAATTATCAGGCTTTGCCGGTGCTGCCGAATCCGCCTTCACCCCGCTCGCTGGCAGCAAACTCGTCCACAACCTTAAACGCAGCTTGGACAACCGGTACAATCACCATTTGCGCGATGCGCTCCATCGGCTCGATGGTAAACGCTTCTTTACCACGGTTCCACAGAGAAACCTTCAATTCGCCTTGATAATCCGAGTCAATCAAACCGACCAAATTGCCCAAAACAATACCGTGCTTATGACCCAAGCCGGAACGCGGCAACAAAACGGCTGCATACGCAGGGTTGGCCAAATACACCGCCAAACCGGTAGGAACGAGATATACATCGCCCGGCTGCAATACAACAGCTTCATCCAAGCAGGCACGCAAATCCAAACCGGCAGAACCGGGCGTTGCATAAGCAGGCAGGGAATCGGCCATTTTCGGATTTAAGATTTTCAGTTCGACTTCGGTTTGCATGACAGGACTCCGTATTGTTCTATATTGGAAAGGGCTACGATTATACACAAATGCCCTTGAGGCCGTCTGAAAAAACGGAGTATGATTCAGTCAGACCTAAGGAGAAAAATCATGGATCTGCACAATATCCGCGAAGATTACAGCAAACGCGAGCTGTCGGAAGCCGAATGCCACGCCGACCCGATTATCCAATTCGAGCAATGGCTGAACGAAGCCATTCACGCCGAAGTCAACGAACCGACCGCGGTCAACGTTGCCGCCGTGGGCGAAGACGGCAGGCCCAACAGCCGCATGGTACTGCTAAAAGAAGTCAACCCAAAAGGCTTTGTTTTCTTTACCAATTACCATAGCCGAAAAGGCCGTTCCTATACAGCGCACCCTTTTGCCGCCATGACTTTTTTCTGGCCGGAACTCGAACGCCAAGTGCGCGTTGAAGGACGCATTGAAAAACTCGACGCCGCCGCTTCGGACGAATATTTTGAAAGCCGCCCATATACCAGCCGTATCGGCGCATGGGCAAGCGCGCAAAGCGAAGTGATTTCCAGCAAAGCCGTATTGGTGGCCAAGGCCGCGGCCGTCGGTGTCAAACACCCCCTACATGTTCCCCGCCCGCCGCATTGGGGTGGATACCTCGTTATTCCCGACCGCATCGAATTCTGGCAAGGCCGCCCCAGCCGCCTGCACGACCGCATCCAATACCGCCTAGTTGACGGCAACTGGATACGCGAACGCCTTTCACCATAATTTTCGGATTTTCAAACAAAAATTTACTGGTTGAGTTACAATACAGTCTTTCATCGGCAGGCCGTCTGAATCTGATTTTCAGACGGCCTTTTCCCCCAATCCAACCCCTGCCGCAACCGCCGCAGAAGAACCGCTTTTTCAAGCGAGTTAGGAAAAATCATGTCCAAACAGCCTTCCAGCAAACGCCAATGGCGCGACGGCGTATCATCTACCGCCAAAAAACCTTCCAAACCGGCCAAATCCTTTGCCAATAAAAAACGTCCCGACGACGAACGCAAAACATCAGGCAAACCTTACGGCCAAAAAGTTTCAGACGGCCCCAAAGCTCAAAATACCGCGCCTAAACAACGTGCTGCCAAAGCCAAAAAACTGGTTGTCCGCAATCCCAACCAAAAAATCATGGAGCACGCCCGCGATTTGAAAGAACGCCGCAGCGACCTTTCACGCTTTGAACCCGAGCGCCTGCAAAAAGTCCTGGCTGCTTCCGGTGTCGGCTCACGTCGAGAAATGGAAGAATGGATCAGCAACGGCTGGGTAACGGTCAACGGCCGCGTAGCCCAATTGGGCGAAAAAGTCACACCCGACGACCACGTTACCGTCAAAGGCAGTATCATCAAACTCAAATGGGCAGACCGCCTGCCACGCATCATCCTCTACTACAAACAAGAAGGCGAAATCGTTTCCCGCGACGACCCGCAAGGACGCGTCAGCATTTTCGACCGCCTGCCACAAGCAGCCAGCAGCCGCTGGGTAGCCATCGGCCGTTTGGACATCAATACCAGCGGCCTTTTGATCCTGACCACTTCCGGCGAGCTGGTTCAACGCTTTGCCCACCCCAGCTTTGAAGTCGAACGCGAATACGCCGTACGCGTATTGGGCGAGTTGACCACCGAACAAATGCGCGTCCTGACCGAAGAAGGCGTGATGCTCGAAGATGGTTTGGCTAAAGTAGAACGCATCTACGAACAAGGCGGCGAAGGCGCAAACAAATGGTACAACGTCGTCATCAAAGAAGGCCGGAACCGCGAAGTACGCCGTATTTTTGAAAGCCAAGGCCTGACCGTCAGCCGCCTTGTCCGCGTAGGCTTCGGCCCCATCGGCCTGCCAAACCGCCTCAAACGCGGCCAGTTCTACGAACTTAATCCGGCAGAAGTCGCCAACATCATCAAATGGGCGGATATGCTGCTGCCGGGCGAGCGTCGTCGGAAGAAAAGTTAATGTAAGATAAATCAGAGCTGAGGCCTTTACAAAATCGTCTCAGCCCGACAAAATCTTGCACAAGTCATAAACATAGTGGGTTAAGTTTAAACCAGTACCGCATTGCTCCGCCTTGTCCTGATTTAAACTTAACCCACTATTCACACATTAAAATTCAAAAAAAGTGACTCAGCACCAGCGTTAACTCTGCCAATACACTGCCATCAACACTTTTAATAATCAGCATGTGATATTTCCCAGGAGTTTAAATCATGCCCCGTTTCTTCCTGAAAACCGTTTCTATACTCACTTTGGCAGCTTTGACTGCGTGTTCCGGTCCTCTCGACCGATCAGACTCGTCAACCGAAAATCTTCAGGGCGCACCGGACTCAGCATTGCCTGCTGCTGCCGTTGCTGAAGAAAATCTGTCTCTTACAGAAAACACTGAACGCTACCAAGAACAACCTGACCAACCAGTCAAATCCGTTGCCCAAGAGCCTGTTTCCACATTTAGCATCGATGTCGATACCGGCAGCTACGCCAACGTCCGCCGATTTCTGAACAACGGCGAACAGCCGCCTAAAGATGCTGTACGGGTTGAGGAAATCGTCAATTACTTCCCTTATAACTATCCACTGCCTACTGACGGCCGTCCATTTGCCGTTCATACTGAAACCATTGATTCTCCATGGCAACCGGAAGCCAAGCTGATCAAAATCGGTATCCAAGCACAAGACACGGCAAAGAAAGACCTGCCGCCTGCCAATCTTGTGTTCCTCGTGGACGTATCCGGCAGCATGGATGAAGAAAATAAACTTCCGTTGGTTCAAAAAACGCTGCGTATCTTGACCCAACAATTACGTCCTCAGGACAAGGTTACCCTGATTACCTATTCATCAGGCGAAGAGCTGGTACTTCCACCCACATCAGGTGCTGATAAAGAAACTATCCTGAAGGCCATCGACAAACTGGAGGCCGAAGGCTCGACTTCAGGCGAATCCGCTTTACGCATGGCCTACGAGCAAGCACAAAAAGCCTTTGTACCCAACGGCATCAACCGTATCCTGCTGGCGACCGATGGCGACTTTAACGTTGGCGTATCTGATACCGAAACGCTCAAATCCATGGTTGCCGAAAAACGTAAAACCGGTGTTTCACTCAGCACGCTAGGATTCGGTACAGACAATTACAACGAAGACATGATGGAACAAATTGCCGATGCAGGCGACGGCAATTACAGCTATATCGACAACGAAAAAGAAGCGAAAAAAGTTCTGCAGCAGCAACTGACTTCCACGCTGGCCACTGTTGCGCAAGATGTCAAAATCCAGGTTGAATTCAATCCTGCCACAGTCAAAGAATACCGCTTGGTCGGCTACACCAACCGCACCCTGCGCAATGAAGACTTCAACAATGACAAAGTAGATGCGGGCGATATCGGCTCAGGCCACAGCGTGACCGCCATCTATGAAATCATTCCGGCAGGCAAAAATGGCTGGCTGAACGAATCACGCTATCAAAAAGCCCCTGCCGTCAAAGGCAGTAAAAACGAATACGCCTTTGTCAAAGTACGCTACAAACTACCTGGGGAAAAAGACAGCAAGCTGATGGAACAAGCAATTCCCGTTGGCAGCAAACCGCTGGAGCAAGCCGATAAAGACACCCTGCTCGCTCTTGCCGCAGCTTCCTATGCCCAAGCCCTGCGCGGCGGCGAATACAACGGCAAACTTGGCTGGAGCGACATTGAAAAAATGGTACAGAAAGTCCAAGGCGACGATCCGTTTGAACTGAAATCGGAATTTCTCCAATTGGTTCGCATTGCCGCCGGTAGCGAAAAGAAATCAGGTCCTTTGGTTAAAGAATAAAACCTGAAAAAGGCCGTCTGAAAAACATTCAGACGGCCTTTTAATTAAACTTTTTATTTTTCCGATTTCAACACCCGTTGACGGCGGGTTTCGCTCAATACCATGCCTGCGCTGACGGAAACGTTCATGCTTTCTACCGTACCAAACATCGGAATCGATACCAGCATATCGCAATGTTCGCGTGTCAAGCGGCGCATGCCTTCGCCTTCATTGCCCATTACCCAAGCCACGCTGTCAGGCAGGTCGCAGTGGTAAAGGTCGGAGTCGCCGCCCATGTCTGTGCCGACAATCCAAATGCCGTATTCTTTCAATTCACGCAAAGTACGGGCAAGATTGGTTACGGTAATATACGGCACGGTTTCCGCCGCGCCACAGGCAACTTTGCTGACGGTCGCATTCAGGCCGGCACTTTTGTCTTTGGGTGCAATCACAGCATGCACGCCCATCGCATCGGCAGTACGCAGGCACGCGCCGAGGTTGTGCGGGTCAGTAATGCCGTCCAATACCAGCAAAAACGGAGGTTCGCTCAGGTTTTCCAACACATCTTCCAAGTGAACATGGTTTTTGGAAGCGTCGATAAACCCGACCACGCCCTGATGGCGCGCCCCTTTGCTGATGGCATTCAGGCGATCGGCATCGGCAAAATGCACGCGTACGTTTTCAGAGGCCGCTTTATCCAATACATCGCGGGTGCGCGCATCGGATTTTCCCTCTTGGATATAGAGTTCGGTAATCGATTTCGGGTTTTGCCACAAACGGGCATTAACGGCGTGAAAGCCATAGATGAGTCGTTGGTTTGCCATGTTTTTGCTTTATCAAAAAATTCAGACGGCCATTATAACAAGTAAGGCCGTCTGAAAATTTTTTATTTCATCAAATAACCGAGTATGCCCGAAGTGCCAACACCGATTAATACCGTCACCAACATCGAAAACCGGCTGGCCGCCAATACCGTCAAAGCAATGGCAATCAGCTCATGCGGTTTGTCCGACACAAAATAAGGCGCAATTACAGAAATCAACACGCAACCCGGCGCAGCCTCCATAACCACTTGCGCGCGACGGCTCAATGTACGGTTGCGCAATGCAAAAAAGCCGATTAATCGGGTTGAATAAGTAACGGCCAACATGCTTAAAAACAGCAAAAACGTTTGCAGCGACAACAAATCCTTCATTTTTGCTCTCCCCACAAATACGCCGCCAACAAGCCCGACAATGTTCCGGCCGGAACATACCATGCGCCATCCACGGTCAAATAGGTTGCGCATGCCACAATCAGACTGACAAACCAAGGGCGTGAAGCCGTAAAGCTCTTCCACATACCGCGCAGCAACACTAAAAACACCGCAGGAAACGCCATACCAAAGCCCCAAGCCGCGACATCGCCGAACATCGGGCCAACTGCCGCGCCAAACGCCGCAAAACCAATCCAAGTTACATACAAAATAAAACACACGCCGGCATAAAACGGCATATTGAATGCAGGCAAACCTGCCACCTTACGTTTTTGAATTTCAGCAAACGCCATCGCCCAGCTTTCATCACACATAAAAAACAGCGCGGGCATCGCCTTTTTCAGCGGCATATCCCTCATATACGGTGCAATCGCCGCACCCATCAGAATATGGCGCGAATTAATCATAAACGTTACCGTTGCAATCAGCAGAATCGGCAAAGGATTTGCCCACAAATTGACTGCGGCAAATTCCGAACCTCCGGCAAAGTTCATGCCCGTCATCAACAGCATTTCCAGCCAGCTCATGCCTTTCTGCCCGCCCTGCATGCCCAAAATCAGCGCCCACGGCAACAAGCCGATCAGCATGGGGGAACATTCTTTGATACCGCGCAGAAATTCCGATTGAGGAGAAGCAGTGTGATTCATTTTGATTGAAACGGTTTATTAAAAAGAAGCGACGTATTATAAATCAGGCCGTCTGAACAAGGGTATAATACGGAAAAATTAGATTTATTTACGGAAACCGATATGACCCACACCGTCCATCTGCAGTTTGAAGAAATTGACAATACCGTGTTGCAACGCCTGTGCGGCGCGCTCGACAGCAATCTCGAAGCCTTAGGCAAAGCCCTTGATATCCAAATCAGCCGCCGCTTCGAACATTTCACCTTCATGGGAGAACTGGCACACGCCGGCCGCCGTGCCTTGCTGTCGCTCGCCGAAGCCGCAGAAAAAGGCGACTTGGACGACAACGCCATCAGCCTCGCAGCCGTTGAAGCAAAAACCGCAGATGAAAAACACGAAGAAAAACACCACGACCAACAATACTATTTCCGCACCAAACGCGGCAGCATCGGCGGCCGTACCCCGCGCCAAAATGGCTATATCCGTGCCTTGCTCAACCACGATGTCGTGTTCGGCTTAGGCCCTGCCGGTACGGGTAAGACCTATCTTGCCGTTGCCGCAGCAGTCGATGCCATGGAAAAACATCAAATCGAACGCATCGTTTTGGTTCGCCCCGCAGTCGAAGCAGGCGAAAAATTAGGCTTCCTGCCGGGCGATTTGGCGCAAAAAGTCGATCCCTACCTGCGACCGCTTTACGATGCACTGTATGATTTGATGGGTTTCGACCGCGTCACCAAACTGATGGAAAAAGGTTTGATTGAAATTGCGCCGCTGGCCTATATGCGCGGCCGCACCTTAAATGGCGCGTATGT